>CAZBBA010000166.1:0-2743 GCA_964490015.1 uncultured Rikenellaceae bacterium | reverse complement strand
GGATAAATCCACAGAAACAGAAGTTCTAAAGGGACTTAATGAGATTTCGGATTATACATGGAGTCCCAACGAAAAGTTTATTATCTACAGTGTTCAGGAGAAGGACGACAGCAAGAAGGGCGATGTAAAGCGAATTTTAAATATGGCCGATAGGCAGGGGTATTGGCGTAACCGAAGTTTTCTCTACATGGCTCATCTTCCATCTGGCATTCACGAAAGGCTAACCTGGGGAAATCGTTCCACCTGGCTACAGGATATTAGTCCCGATTCCAAGAACATTCTCTTCAGCATTAGCCGCGAGGATTACTCGGAACGGCCTTTCAACAGGCAAACGTTGCTCCGCATGGATTTAACCACGAGAGTTACCGATACCCTTTGGGCTGATAAACTTTTCGCTGTTGGCGTATCGTATTCTCCCGATGGCAAAAAGTTGCTCGCAACGGGCGCTCCCCTTGCCTTTGGCGAAGTGGGAGTAAATGTTAGCGATGGTAAAATCCCCAATGGATACGATACCCAGGCGTATATCTACGATATTGCAAGCGGCAACGTGGAGCCAATTACTCGCGATTTCAATCCATCAATCAGCGAAACTTGGTGGTGTCCTATTACCAACAACATCTATTTTAACACTGTTGATGAGGATAAGCAGAATGTGTACATCTACAACACCAAAACCAAAAAATATAGCAAGTTGACGCTAAATGAAGAGATTATTTCCAGCATAAACTTTGCCCGTGGCAAGCAGGTTGCCGTTTACCGGGGTTCGGGGATGAACTCGTGGAGCAAAGCGTATCTGCTTGATCTTAAAACAAGCAAATCAACCCTGCTTGATGACTCTGAACGCTCAACCTATAACACAGTAAAATTTGAGCCAACTAAGGACTGGAACTTCACATCAAGCCAAGGGGTTAGGGTTGCCGGCCGTTACTACCTTCCGTATAATTTCGATCCAAGTAGAAAGTACCCAACCATTGTTTACTACTACGGCGGAACTACTCCAGTTGGACGAGATTTTGGCGGACGATATCCAAAGGAATTATATGCTGCGCATGGGTTTGTTGTTCTGGTCCTTCAGCCCAGTGGTGCCATAGGATTTGGCCAGGAATTCTCGGCCGATCATGTGAATGCCTGGGGCATAAAAACTGCTGAAGAAATTATTGAAGGCACCAAAAAGTTTGCTGCCGAGCACTCCTTTGTCGATTCACAAAAAATTGGATGTATTGGTGCCTCGTACGGTGGATTTATGACTCAGTACCTGCTCACCCAAACCGATATTTTTGCTGCCGCAATTTCTCACGCCGGAATCAGCTCCATTTCGAGCTACTGGGGCGAAGGTTTTTGGGGATATGCATACAGCGCCGAAGCAAGCGCAAATAGCTTCCCTTGGAACAATAAGGATTTGTACATAAACCAGAGCCCTCTTTTTAGCGCCGATAAGGTGGTAACACCCCTGCTGCTCCTTCATGGTTCCGACGATACCAACGTGCCGGTTGGCGAGAGCATTCAGATGTTTACCGCCCTTAAGCTTCTGGGCAAGCCAGTGGAGCTGATACAGTTTGATGGCGAGGATCACTTTATCCTCAAGTACAGCCGTAGAGTGCAGTGGACAAACTCAATTTTGGCGTGGTTTACGATGTATCTTAAGGGTGAAGATGCTTGGTGGAAGGAGCTGTACCCCGAGAAAAACTATTAGCAGAAACTCTTTTTTAACATATTATTATAAGGCTGCTCATATCGGGCAGCCCTTTGTTTAAAATCTACAAAAAAAGTATCACAAAAAAGCATCATTTTCGTTACGATTTATTATTTTTATTGCCTAATTTGTACTAAATCGTAAGACAATGGCAGAGAAGTATCAGGTTGATGAGGTCGATCAAAAAATATTATCGTACTTGGTTAAGAATGCCCGAATGCCCTTTCTGGAGATCGCCAGGGAGTGCGGTATTTCGGGAGCAGCCATTCACCAGCGGGTGAAGAAAATGGAGGAGGCTGGCATCATCGATGGATCGCGGATGATTGTTAAACCCAAGGCTTTAGGCTACGATGTTTGCGCTTTTGTTGGCGTTCAGTTTTCGGCTGCCAACCAGTACGAGGGGGTTGTTGAAGCATTACGAATGATGCAGGAAGTTGTTGAGTGCCATTTTATCACAGGACAATTTGCCCTTCTGCTTAAAATATTTTGCCGCGATAACGAGCATCTTATGGAAGTGCTGGTTAACACCATCCAGAACATCCCCGGCGTGATGAACACCGAAACGTTTATCTCTCTCGATCAGGCATTCGAGAGGCAGGTTTACGTTAAGGACAAAACGCTGGTAAAGGGGAAGAGAGAATAGGTGTCAGCTAAAGTACACGGAGAGTTTACGGAGTAAATCTTCTTTCTTAAGGGGTTTGGTCATGTAATCGGAGCAACCGGCAGCGTAACTCCTTTCCTTTTCGTCGTTAAGATAGAATGCGGTGTTAACAATTACTGGCACCTTCTCATCCATTTTGCGAATTTTTTCCAGCGCGATAAGCCCATCCATTATCGGCATCTGAATATCCATGAGAATAATGTCGATATCAGGATTTTTTGTGAAAATATCCACGGCTTCAACTCCGTTTTGAGCCCATATTACGTTTGCGTCGGAGCTGGATAGGAAAGCGCTGATAAGTTGGTAGTTGCTTAATACATCTTCGGCAACAAGTATGGTTTTCCCTTTAAGCCTAAGCTTGGTGTAATCAAAATCTTTTGAAGGTGGTT
>CAZBBA010000165.1:0-2853 GCA_964490015.1 uncultured Rikenellaceae bacterium | reverse complement strand
TATTCTGCTCGGCCTTTCGCGAATGGCTAAATGCGTAGTACGATGCCAAAATAAACAGAATGATAATGGCCAGCTGTATGTATGGGTAATAGGTAAGGCGCACCAAGGTGGTACTATCCTTATAGTAAACAAAGTTCTTTGTTCCATCGAGCAGTAAAACTTCTATGGGCTCCTTTGCAGCCTTCATCTGCCTTATCAAATCCTGTGAATCGGCTAGCTTCTCGAAACGGGATGGTGATATGTTACGGTACGAGAGGATATTGTCCTCCTCATCGGCAAGAATTACCGGAACGGTTGTGTTGTTCTGTAATACCTCAAATATTATTGTAAAGTTCTGTGTGGTATCGTTAAAGTCGGTGGCCTGTGTTAACTCTCTTATGGCCTCTGCCCAAAGTTCAATCTTTTTACGCTCCTCCTGCGATAATTCCTTCACCAGGCTATCGGTTATAAAAAGGGATGCAAAGCCAATAAGTATGGCTACAATAAGCAGAATTAACTTCCAACGTTGCTTTGCAATGTAAACTTCCAAGGTAATTTTATTTTACTGAACTGTAAACGAAAAAAGATGGGGTGTAGTATTTTGTGGATATTAAATTTTATTCATCGTCCCACTCAATGGTAAACTTGGGCTTAGGTTTTGTATCTTTTGACTTATCCTCGGTTTGAGTTTGATTCGCATTTTCCACCTCTAGGCTATCCGTTTGTGCCGATTTGCGGAAAAACTTAAACTCCTCACGCATCATGTTTTTTAGGCTCTCCCTCTCCTGCCTAAGGTTTTGCTTAAAAGCCTCCCTTGCTGTTGACCTATCGTACGATACGTTAAAGTCATCGGCATTGCCCTCTAGTATTAGGTAAAGTTTTGTTCTTCCGGAGCCATCGCGCTCAACCTCGCCAAATGAGTTGTTCTCGGGTTTATTGCGCGATGCCTTGCTATACAGCACATCCGATAAAAGCACTTGAAAACGGTACTGAAAAACATTATCGAATGTGTGTGTACCCGACATGGATAGGTTTAGCGCCGATGAGTTGATATCCATCTGTGGAATTACAACTGTTCGGTTGCTTACCCTAATACTGTTTTCAAGCTTGCTAAACTTAATATCCTTTAGATCTTCGAGCGATATAAAACGCGACAAGCTTTCGAGTTGCATTACATTTGATAGCCTGCCGTCGGTTAGCTTCAGATTTGCTAATGCGTTTATGCCATTTTCATCAACCTCTCCATTGATAATTGGCATTGAAAGAGCCAAGGTTCCATCGAGCCTACCCGATACATTTGAGCTAGAAATTATGTCCTGATCAAAATTGTCGAACGACTCAAAGAGCTGTGTTACATTTACCCCATCTATATCAACATCGGCGGTAATCTGGTAGTATCCATCCGTTTTCTCCTCGGCGTTAACCCTACCGGTAAACATACCACCGCAGGAACGGCTTAGGAAGCTGTTGCAAATAAGCTGATTATCTTTTAGGTAAAAGTTGGCGCTTAGTGGTTGAGATTTGAACTTGTTATGGTAAAAGTTATCGATAAAAATATCGCCCGAAATAAACCGAATTCTATCCCAGGTTGAGTCTCCATTATCAGACTTTTCATCTGTGCTATCATCAACCAGCAGCCATCTAGTATTCAACGAATCGATTGTAATGCTTGTATTTACCGTTGTTTTGTTTTTTCCAAAAACAATTGCCGTTGCATTTTTGGCCTGAATCTCTGCGCTAAAAGCCGAGCCATGAAGCAGCCCTTTTATACTTGCGCTGGTAATATCCTGATTTACCAGATTAAAACTTCCCGAAATCTTTTGAATATCGGGGATACCACCAACCTTTTTTAAGCAAATATCTTTTGCTGTAATGTTTGCATGAAACTTTGAATTCTCAAATGAGCTTAAGGAGATGTTATCCAATCCATCTAATATTCCCAATGCCTCAAATTTTCCGCTAAAATCACCCGAGGTAACTGGAATGTCAATGCCCCACGCAAGAACATCTCTGATAGAGATTACGCTTTCGGTCTTTAGCTGATATATTGGTGATTCAATATTTTTAAGCCTAAGCGTTCCGTTAATGGCCGAGTTGCCCGATTCGAGCCTCATGCTGGTAAGTGTTACCTCTGAGGTTTCTGGTGTACCACTGTCACCATTGGTAAATTTCCCTCTAATATTCTTAAGCGTTAGCAGGGGTTTGTTACGTAGGTTCAAATCGAATCTATCCGAGCCAAAATCGAGGTTTACAACAAATGGCGACTCAACCCCAACCAGCCCGCTAACATTTAGGTTAAAGGCAATTTTTCCCTTCGATTTAGCTCCGCTTGGCATGGTAACGTTATACTGCGAAAGCAGGGAGAGCAGGGTTTCGACACCAAGATCCTTGCCCCATACATTTATGTATACCAAGGTCGAATCCACCAAGCCAATATTGCCTTCAAGCCCCACTCTTGTGTCTCCAAGGGTTGCATCACTACGTTTTATGTCGATGGCCGAATCGGTAATGTGCATGGTGGTATTTATGGCAACCTTCTCATTGCGGATATAGTAAAAATTCCCTTGCTTAAGGCTTCCCACGGCACCTTTACCTTTTAGGGCTAAATGCATTTGCTCGGCTGTAAAATTGCCCTTAAGAACAGCATCTTCAACAAAACTCTTAAAAACCCACCCTGTTTGTAGGTCGATATAACTAAGGTTAACATTATCAAGCTTTAGCAAGTCCAAATCCAACTCCCAAGTGGTTTTACCACTACCCCCTTCATCTATTATCTCGAAGTTCCCTTTGCCGTTGCTGTCCATGTAAAGATTCAACCAACCCTGTTTTAGGATGAGTTCTTCAATAATGTACTCATTCTTAAAAATACCAAGC
>CAZBBA010000164.1:1348-3068 GCA_964490015.1 uncultured Rikenellaceae bacterium | reverse complement strand
AGCGAAGTAAATCTAGCAAGAAATGGGGAAATAGCAAAGGGGCGACCATTTTGCCTGGGCAAAATGGTCGCCCCTTTGCAGTGAGTAAAGGTTACATACAGTTCTGATACTCCTCGGCTATACGCTGAAAGATATCGAGCTTCTGCTCGGGCGTGGTAATCATGGTGATCTTGTACCCATCCTTTTTACCAGCGATGTTGCCACTTAGCGGCTTGCAGTCGCCTACCAGCTTGCTCACCTTCTTATGGAAGGGGGAGAAGCTAAGGTCTTGAATGGCTCTGGGCGATTTCATGCCCGGAAATTCCGCGTAAACCGTTCTATCGGTTCTGTGAACTATGTTTCCATTCCCGTCTCCAGTGCCTATGGCACTCTGTGAGACAACCTCGTACAGGGAGATTTTGTAACCCGCAGGGTTAAGCCTTCGGGCAATCACATCGCCTGAACCGAGGGCTATGCCTGGAGGTACTATTTTCACAAAGTGCATGTTGTTGATGTAAAACTCCTTTACATCCCTCATGCGAATGCTTTCGGGTCGGGAATCTCCGTTGGTAAAGCTAAGACGATTAACGGTTACGCAAGAGTATACTGCGGTGCCCTCACGTTCCGTTCCATCGTTAAACACAATTCGAGCGTTACCCTCGAATATCAGCTCAGGCTCCATGGTCTCCTGGGCTGTTAGCCCAAATGCTAACAGCATCAGACTAATAAGAAAAAATACATTTTTCATACAAAGGCAAGTTTGGTAAACAAATAAATTGTTGAGAGTTTCACTGGCAAATATAGCAATATCGAATTAAGAATAGATATAAATTACCTGCGATAAAAAATATATTTACAGTTTATAAACAACCAACAAAATATTTTAAATAAAGGTTTAACGCTCAACTCTTATCTCAAAAACCAAGCCTTTTTTATTTCAAAGTAGGGATGATTACCATCCGGCAGCATGGCCGTCTTTACGCGATTCCGAGGCGCCATAGTAAACGCCATTGGCCTCGTCCCACATAATGGCTTGATATCCGCCGTAACCGCCTAAATCCCACTGTATTTTATGCCCTTTGCTAATAAGTGTGCGAATGGTTTCCCAGCTTATTCCCGACTCAAGCAGTACCGTTCCACCATCCCTCATCTTTTCGCCCGTTGGTTCCGATGAGCCAATGTGCTGAACTCTTGGCGCATCGCCGGCCTCCTGAAGGTTCATGCCAAAATCGATCATGTTAACCACAATCTGCACGTGCCCCTGAGGCTGCATGCCACCACCCATCACACCAAAACTTATGTAGGGTTTGCCATCCTTGGTGATAAATCCTGGGATAATGGTGTGGAATGGACGCTTGTTAGGTGCATAGGAGTTTAAGAATCCCTCCTCAAGGTTAAATCCCTCACCACGATCCTGTAGCACAAAGCCCAGACCCCATGGCGTCATTCCTGAGCCCATGCCCCTGTAGTTGCTCTGGATAAGCGAAACCATATTGCCATCCTTGTCGGCTACGGTAAGGTATATTGTGCTTGGCGTATCCATGCTGCCGGGCTCGTAGCTACGCGCTGCGCGGTTGGGATTTAGTAGTTGTCTACGTTCAGCAGCATACTCCTTGGAGATTAAACGTTCCAGCGGAACGTTGACTACCTGCATATCGGCGTAGTGGTGCGCCCTATCCTCGTAGGCAATCTTTTTGGCCTCGATAAAGTGATGAAGGTACTCGGCGCTACCAAAGCCCAT
>CAZBBA010000164.1:0-1248 GCA_964490015.1 uncultured Rikenellaceae bacterium | reverse complement strand
GCGGGCATCTTGCCGTTAGGCATATAGGTCTCCTTAAAGTTGGGGTACTGTCCCAGAACCCTAACCGAACGCTCCATATAGTAGGCAATAAGTTCGGTAACGGGGAAGCCATTACGAGCATACCCAATTGCAGGGTCTAATATTTTTTTCATGGGTAGCTTGCCAAACTTCTTGTGTAGCTCAAACCAACCATCAACCGCACCGGGAACAGTGACTGGCAATGCCCCGTACGAGGGAATTTTAGTGAGATTATTCTCTCTAAAGTAATCTAGAGTTAGATTTTTAGGAGAGCGTCCGCTGGCATTTAACCCATGGAGTTTTTTTGATTTTGCATCCCAAACTATGGCGAACAGATCGCCTCCAATACCGCAGCCAGTTGGCTCCATTAGTCCTAGTATCGCGTTGGCAGCAATGGCGGCATCAATAGCCGTTCCGCCTGCTTTCAGAATATCGATGGCTACCTGCGTGGCCAGTGGATGGCTGGTGGCCGCCATGCCATTTTGGGCAATCACCTCCGAGCGAGTGGCAAAGTTGTGCCCAGTTACTCTGTCCTGAGCATTTGTGATGCTAACAAGGATTAGGGCTAGTAGGAGTAAGGGTAATTTTTTCATGGTGATTTTTTTTTGTGCATTTGTTTGATGCGATTACAGTTTAATGGTTTAGTTTAATCGCGTAAAAGTGATGGGAAAGTGGGCGTACCGATATTATGCAAATTTCGAAACGGTTTAAATTTAATAATCAATTAGATATTACACTTATTAATTGCCACGGGCTTTAGCCCGTGGGTTTATGCACAAGAAGAGTGCTGGGCTTTAGCCAAAAAAATAGTCAATAACTGTTTGGCCTGTCTGCCGACAAAGGAAGGCTAAAGCCCGTGGAAATTAAAAATTCTGAGCTTGGTTAAAATATAAACAGTTTCTTAGACACACTCAGGCTGTACGCAAAATTTAGAATTCATAGATAATCCCTATCTTTGCCCTCCAAAAACAACAAAGCTATGTCGCAACAAAACGTTAGGGTACGATTTGCCCCAAGCCCCACTGGGCCACTACATATTGGCGGTGTGCGCACCGCGCTTTTCAACTACTTTTTTGCTCGTCAGCATGGGGGAACCTTTATACTCCGCATAGAGGATACTGACTCGCAGCGATTTGTTCCTGGTGCCGAGGAGTATATTAACGAGTCGCTTAGGTGGAGCGGGATTCAGATTGATGAGGGTGTGGTAGAGGGTGGCCCCTATGGGCCATA
>CAZBBA010000163.1:0-3099 GCA_964490015.1 uncultured Rikenellaceae bacterium | reverse complement strand
GATGCTGCCCACAGAGCATCAGCTTACAAGGTTGTAGCTGTTATGCCTTACTTCGGGTGGGCTCGCCAGGACAGAAAGGACAAGCCTCGTGTTTCAATTGGCGCAAAGTTAGTTGCCAACTTGCTCAGCGCTGCAGGTGTTGATCGAGTGATGACCATGGACCTTCACGCCGATCAAATACAAGGATTTTTCGACGTTCCCGTCGATCACCTTTACGCCTCGTCAATTTTTGTTCCGTACATCAAAAGCCTTAACCTCGACAACATAGCCATAGCCGCTCCCGATATGGGTGGCGCAAAGCGGGCAAATGCTTACGCTCGTTTCATGGAATCGTCGCTCATTATTTGCTACAAAAACAGGGAAAAAGCGAATCAGGTAGGAACCATAACTGCCATAGGCGATGTTAAGGACAAAAATGTGGTTATTCTCGACGATATGATTGATACTGCCGGAACACTTACAATGGCAGCCGATATGATGATGAACGAGGGAGCCCTTAGTGTTAGGGCATTTGCTACACACCCTGTACTCTCGGGACCTGCATACGATCGCATAGCTAAATCGGCTATCACCGAACTGGTTGTGTCCGATACAATACCACTTAGAAAAGGCGAAGATACCAGCAAAATTAAAGTTCTAACCGTTGCCGAACTGTTTGCTGATGTTATCCACAAAGTTTATAACTTCGAGTCGATTAGCGCTAAATTTATTATTTAACCATTTTGTTTTGAAGTTATAGCAAACTGTTGCTATATTTGCAGCCCAAATTTCCCCTCAGCTAAAGGTAATGGCGCAATGGGGGGCTGGCTAAAAAAGTGAGGGGCAGCCCTGAGTAGCGTCCAATTATTAACAAAACATTTTTAAACACAATGAAATCATTTGAAATTAACGGTTCGCTGAGGACCGAGAAAGGCAAGAAGTTTACAAACAAGATGAGAAAGCAGGAGTTAATTCCCGCCATTATTTACGGTGGTAAAGAAAACGTTATGCTTACTCTCAACGAAAGCGATCTTCGTAATCTTATTTACACTCCTAATGTTTACATCGTTAACATTAAGATTGGTAACAAAAAGTATGATGCTATCATTAAGGATATCCAGTTCCATCCAGTTTCTGATAAGATTCTTCACATCGATTTTCTTCAACTATTTGATGACAAGAAGGTAACCTTAGGGATTCCTGTTGAACTTACAGGCTCATCCGAAGGGGTAAGACAAGGTGGTAAACTCACCCTGATAACCCGTAAGCTTAAGGTATCTGCATTCCCAAAGGATCTTCCAGACACCATCAACATCGACATTTCAGATCTAGACCTTGGCAAGAGCAAGCTGGTGAGCGATATCAGCCTTGAAAAAATAAAGATCACTGATCCCAAAACAACCGTTATTGCAACTGTTAAGTTAACAAGAGCTGCTCGTGGAGCTCAGTCTGCTACTGAAGCCGCTCCAGAAAGTAAGTAAAACAAAAATTAAAAATCAGCAATCTTGAAATACTTGATTGCCGGGCTCGGAAACATTGGAATGGAGTATTCCAATACCCGCCACAATATAGGATTTATGGTGTTGGACGCATTAGCTAATGCGTCCAATGCCATTTTTAGCTCAAGCCGCTACGGTTCAGTGGCTGAACTCAAGCATAAGTCCCGAATTTTTATCCTGCTAAAGCCTTCAACATACATGAACCTGAGCGGTAGAGCAGTTAGTTACTGGCTTAAAAAGGAAAAGATTCCTATTGAAAATTTACTGGTTGTTACAGATGATGTTGCCCTTCCTCTTGGAACCCTTCGCTTAAGACCACGGGGTAGTGATGGAGGGCACAATGGACTTAGGAGCATTATCGAGATGCTTGGAACGCAGGAATATGCCAGACTTCGGTTTGGTATTGGCGATAACTTCCCAAAGGGCTATCAGGTTGATTACGTGTTAGGTGAGTGGACTTCAGGTGAAAAGAAAGCACTTGAAGAACGAATAGCAAAAGCCTCCGAAATAATCCTGAGCGTTGGCACAATTGGTTTGGAACGATCGATGAATCTTTACAATAACAAGTAAAAACTTGTATGTCGGAGTCAAGAATCGATAAATGGTTATGGACGGTTAGAATCTTCAAAACCCGAACCATTGCAGCCGAAACCTGCAAAAAGGGTCGTGTAACCATTAATCAAACCGAAGCAAAAGCATCAAAAGAAGTAAAAGTGGGCGATTTGGTAACAGTTCGCAAACCTCCTGTTAACTATAGCTTCACCGTTAAAGGAATCCCTAAAAATAGAGTTGGTGCCAAATTGCTCCTCGATTTTATAGAAAATATCACACCCGAAGATGAACTCCAGAAACTCGAACCAGGTTTTCTGGCTTTCCAAGGGATACGAGAAAGGGGCACGGGAAGACCTACCAAAAAAGAAAGGCGCTTGCTCGATAGTGCCAAAGATTTAGCATTTGATGATTGGGACGACGAGTAGTAACTTATCTCGCTATATTACAGCTCCATAACACCCAACAATTTCTCCGATGTAAAACCGATGGTAGTCCTTTGTTGGGTAAATGCTACCATCCAGCTGCTTATCGATAAAACGTTCGGGTTTGATATCATCGGAATATAGCTTTTTGCATTCGAATACTAAGCGCGACTCCTGAAAGGCAACATTACCTAGTGGAGTAATGGCTGGTGTGAGGCCTGTTTCTTTCGCTTTATCGTAATCCCTCCCCGACTTTGATCCGCAAAAATTAAGCTCTTTCCTGTAATCGTGTCCTAAAAAAGAAAGTGTAAATACTTCGTGTTTCTCAACAAACTGGTATGTATAGCGTTGTGGGCGGATAAAAACGGTTGCCACGGGCTTGCGCCAAAGTATACCAAACCCACCCCATGCAGCCGTCATTGTATTGTAACTAGCTTCATTACCAGCAGAAATAAGCATCCATTCAACATTTAGCATATCGAACACATTCTCCGCCAAGGAGTAAACATCAATTTTCGAAAATCCAGTTAGCTGGTTCATTGCATGTAATTAAATAAAAATTTATGGGAACCATTTGCGCCATAAGCGCAAGGAAGCAGGGTAAGATTTTGGAAACGGTTCTAGAAGTACTCGTAGGTATACTTGTA
>CAZBBA010000162.1:0-3229 GCA_964490015.1 uncultured Rikenellaceae bacterium | reverse complement strand
CTATAGAGTTTTTAGTTAGTAAACAGGCGAACAGCCTACTCCCTCACTGCAAGTTCGGGATTGGAGTAGGCACGAAGAATTCTGTTGATAAGATCGTTATGGTCACGATCCCACTTATGATCGGTAAAGTTTTTCGCATTTATAGCTACAACCAGTTTCTTATCAGGAGCCACAAACACGTACTGATCGCCATACCCGGCAGCAAATATTAATGGTTGGCCATCGGGTTGTGCCTTTATCCACCAATGATAGCCATACCCAATGCTATCGGTATGGATTTTCTCTGAGATCGATTCATTGATCCACTTTTCGGATACAATGCTTTTACTTCCCCAACGCCCCCTGCTGTGCACAAGAACACCAATTTTTGCCATATCGCGGGTTGTGAGGGAAAGCCCTCCCCAGGCGGGTTCACCATTTTCGGGGTAGCTATCCCAATGGTACGACGAGATATTGAGCTCACGAAAGATGTACTCCTCTACAAAGTTCTTAAAAGACTTACCCGAAGCCCGTTCAACTATTTGCTTGATCAGATCGGAACAGGCACTGTTGTAATTGAATACCTCACCGGGACTTGCCACCATGGGTAGGTTAAGAATTAGGGGCAGCCAGTTCTGATTTTGATGACTGAGCTCGATAAGTGGATTACCTGCGTAAGAGTAGTGAATTGTCCACTCGTCCCACTTAAAACCACTTGTTTGGGCTAAAAGATGCCGAAGCGTTATTGCCTCTTTCTGTTGATTGCTATTAAATATGGCCTTATACTCGGGAAGATAATCAGCAAGTTTAACATCGAGTGAGGGAATAATGCCCTTGTCCAGACAAATACCCACCGCCAATGATGTGATACTCTTGGTTACCGAGCTGATTGGGTGTAATGTGGTAGCCTGAGCAAACCCATAGTACGACTCGTAAACAATTCGGTTCTTGTAGTAAATAATAAGACTTGAAATTTTGCCGTACTTATCGTTTCTAATATCATCATTAAGATTGCTGATAGAGTCGGGTGAAAAGAGAACCATAGGCGCGCGCTGAGCCTTAACTCTTATTCCGAATAAAAGAAGAGTTACTACTGCAAAAGCCATGAATATTGCCCTGTGGTTTCTCATGGTAGTGTAACTGGTAACTTAAGCTCATATAAAGTTATACATAATATCGAAAACGTATAAGCTTTTTCATCATAAGAAACTACAAAACCTCAACAATTGTTCAATTTGTTTTACATTTAGAGCAAAGAAACTGAGCAAATGTCTACAAATACTACAAATCAGCGAAAGCGTCTTTAAGCTTGGTTAATGCAGTTACCACTGTTTCGTTTGGGCATGCCACATTCATTCGTTGGAAGCCTACCCCCTCTGCTCCAAACATGGCCCCAGGATTTAAACCGAGACCGGCTTTCTCTACAAGCACTTTGCTTAGAGCCTCATCGGAGAGTCCAACTGCTCTAAAATCGAGCCAAAGTAAGTATGTTCCTTGAGGTTCGATTAGCTTAATTTTTGGAATCTGAGTGGCTAAAACCTCTCGTACGAGTTGAATATTACTACTAATGTAGTCAAGTAGCTGGTTTAACCACTCCTCGCCATCGGGACTATACGCGGCTTTTGTTGCCTCAAAGCCAAAGATATTGCCATGCCAAGTGCCGTTCCGCTCGGCTTGCAGATTATATCGTTTTAAAAGTTGAGGTTTTGAGGTGGCAATCCACGCGGTAGCCAAACCTGCAATATTAAAAGTTTTACTGGCCGATCCAAAGGTAATTGTGTTCTCTGCTATTGCAGTCGATATAGATGCCAAAGGGGTGTGCTTACATGGTTTAAAAGCCAAATCGGCATGAATCTCGTCGGAAACCACCAGAACTTTATTGTCTATACAAATATTGGCCATTCTAGTCAGCTCGTCACGGGTCCAAACCCTTCCAACTGGATTATGCGGAGAGCAGAGGATAAAAAGCTTAACCCCCTGTTTCACCTTGGCTTCAAAATCATCAAAGTTGATGGCATAGTTTCCCTCCTCTAAAACAAGGGAATTGGTAACAAGCTCACGCCCATTCTGCCTTACGGCATAGAAAAACGGGTGATAAACCGGAGACTGGATTAAAACCTTGTCGCCAGGTTTTGTGTAAGCCTGCACAGCATGGTTTAACCCTGCTACAATGCCCGGACAAAACGATAACCAACTCTTTTCGATTGTCCAGCCAAAACGGTTCTGCAACCAGCCAACAATTGCGCTGTTGTAATCATCATCCTGAAGGGTATACCCCAGAATTGGATGCTGAAGACGCTCTTTAAGCCGCTCGATGATAAAGGGCGGCGTTGCAAAATCCATGTCGGCAACCCACATGGGCAGCACATTGGCATCGCCAAATAGCGCTTCGCGCTTCTCGAGTTTGATGGCCGATGTGTTCTCACGGGGAATAATGGTTGAGAAATCGTACTTCATGGTTATCTAGTTTAATATAAATCCAATGCTAAAATCACCAATTGGGCTTATGCCCTCCTTTTCCACAGTTTTAGAGTATCCAAGCCCGATACTTATGTGCCAGTAGCCTTTCTGCCCCAACGTTTTCTGAAAACCATAAACCGGACCAAGGGAGAAACTCGAGTTGGTTAAACCAATATTTATGGGAAAACCCACGTAACCGCTCGACAGGTAATCGGTTCGCTTATTCGCAGCGCGGCGTTTATCAAGAGTAGTATAGTACCTAGGCTCAATGGCCAGAGCAGGGTAAAGCTTAAAATCGGAATCGGATTGTCCGTTAACATTTACATAGTAAAATGAGAAACCCGTGATGAACTTTACAATAATTGATGATTTTGGGCTAATCTTCTGCTCCACCAGTATTCCTGGCGCAAGCAAACCTAACCGGAAAATAGTATTTGGCTCTTCTTTAGAAGCGCTGGTTACCGATTCCTGGGCATACAAACCTGCATAAACCATAAAGAAAAAAAGGGCGAATAGTGCAACAGTTTGGGGGGGGATGAGGTTCATGGTGGGAAAAAATTCTTCTAGGGTTAAGCAATCTGTAGGAATTTAGGATTATATCAAAAACACAAAGGTTCCCATATTTGAGCATCACCCAAATACTGAGAACCTTCGGTAAAAAATATGCAAGGAACTATCTACTTGGTGAACTCGCTCAGCTGCGTGAAGGAGTTATCAACCATCGAAAAAAGATCGCTGTAGAGAGTTTTGAAATGGTTGCGGGTTTGCTTCCTGTCCAACTCTTTACCAG
>CAZBBA010000161.1:0-3288 GCA_964490015.1 uncultured Rikenellaceae bacterium | reverse complement strand
GGTTAACGTAACTGATGGTTTCTTTAGGAATAACTATATTTGGATGAATAACCTTCAGCAAATTATTAATTACAACACCAATCCAGCAACTAAGGATAAGTATGCAACTCTTTATGGTGACAATAACATGCAGATTGCTATTGCTGAGATTGTTAAGTGCTGGGTTTTTCAACTACTTACCGATTACTTTGGTGATATTCCCTACTCACAGGCAATGAAACTTGAACAGTATCCTCAGCCTATCTATGATACACAAAAGCAGGTGTATGATGGGATGATAGCTACGCTTAATGCTGCGCAAACAGCCCTTGAGAACTCAACAACAGACGGTTTTGCAACTGGTGATCTGTTTTTCAATGGAGACTTGGATCAGTGGATTAAATTTGCCAATTCGCTTCGTTTACGCATTGCTTTGAGGGCATCGAATGCTGATCCAGCCTATCTTGTTGAAGCCCTAGATGCAATTGCTGATGGTGTAATGGAAGGCAATGAGGATAATGCAAGGGTGTCTTTTAGTACATCTGGCACACCTAACGAAGCTCCTTGGTATAACGGTTTGTATGTTAGTGGTCGAAACGACTTTACTTTCACTTATCGTTTCATCGAGTTACTTAGAGGCAATAACCACCTTACCTTTACGAATCCTTTTAATGGTATTGTAGACCCTCGTTACAAAGTTTTCACAACCTACAATCCCGAGACATCTACTGCTCGTTTTGGTGTGCCTTATGGCATGTCGGATGGGGGAACCCAAGCATGGTGGGCTGTTTCATCTCGCAGGTTTAATGTTTACGGTACTAACCCTCTTTTTGTTAGAGCCGATTACCCTTCTACATTCCTTGATTATCCAACCGTTTGTTTTATGGCATCAGAGGTTAATGGATGGGATGCCACTTGGTTTCAAAATGGTATAGAGGCATCGCTAGAGAGGTGGGGAGCTACGGATCCTGCATATGTTACTGCTGTCATGGCAAAATTTAACGATCCAGCAACCACAACCGAGATGAAAAAGGAGATGGTTATCACTCAAAAGTACATTCATCTTTTCACTCAACCTCATGAAGCTTGGGCGGAATACCGTAGAACAGGCTATCCAAAATCTTTAGTTAAACCAGGAGAAGTTACTGTAGTTATTGGTACTGATAATATAATATTTACTCCCGTTCCTGGTAGTGAATCAGGCGCCGATGTTGTAGCTCGCTTTAAGTATCCTAGCTCAGAATACACTCTTAACAAAACTAACGTTGAAGCAGCCGTTTCGCGTATGGGTGAAGACACCCACAGGCAAAAACTATGGTGGGCTGGTGGAGGCCTCCAATAATTTTTTTGTTTAATCTTTGAATGGTGGGTATCACGATGGTGTACCCACCATTTATTATTTTTAAAAGATTCGCTCTATTTGAGAAATATAATTAAAATTCGGACTATCAACAGCTATTATATATCAGTGTTATTACAATGTATTATGTGGATATTTTATTGAAATATTTTGTTTTTAATTTCATTAATATGCACAAAAACTCCAAAGAATAAAAGTGTACCTTTTGTGTTGAATACCTTTGACTAATGTATCAGTATTAATATTAGAAATCGCTTTTCCCACGCAACCCCAAAACTTTTTTCCCCATCTATACTGCATGTAACCATTTGATTACTATATTTGCTAGTGAACAACGTAAATATAGTATCAACTTGGAGATAAGCCGAAATATACTAGAACGCTGTTGTGAGTCGGATCGTAAGGCGCAGCAGGCACTGTACACCATCTATGCACCTACGATGTACGGTATTTGCCTGAGGTACTATCCCAACGCAGATATTGCTCGCGATATCCTGCAGGATGGATTTGTTAAGGTTTTTGAAAATATTGCGTCTTTCAGGTTTGAGGGGTCTTTTGAGGGGTGGATGCGGAAGATTATGGTAAATACCGCTTTGGAGTACCATCGAAAAAAAACGGATGGCAAGGTGGTGGAAATCAGTGGTGAATATTTTGGGGCTGAGGAGTTGGATTATCTTGATGCCGACTACAATACCCTACTTGCCATTATTGCCAAGCTTCCGCAGCAGTACCGAATGGTTTTTAACCTGTATGCCATCGAGGGGTACTCACATGCCGAGATTGGATCGATGCTAAGTATCTCGGAATCTACCAGCAAGTCGAACTATAGCCGTGCCAGGGCAATTCTAAGAGAAAAGGTAAGCCATATAGAAAAACAAGAAGCTTATGCAGTTATACGAGCCAGGGCCATATGAGGAATTTGTGGGGAAACTCTCGACCATCAGCATTAGGCCAATACCTGAGGTTTGGACGGGAATTGCCGGCGAATTGGATGCTCGAAAGCGAAAACGAGTGGCATTGCGTTGGCGAATTGCATCGGCCGCAAGCATTTTACTTCTTATAAGCTTTAGCGTTTCGTACTCGGTAATTAATCAAATCGATAATACCCCAGCGGCTAGCATTCCTCCGATTTCGATTCCAGCTGCACCTACAGTTGTAATATTTGCAAGTTTAACTGAATATCAAAGTATACCCCAAGAGAATTTTCAGCCAATATCAGCTACCAAACAGGGGCAAGACTCGTCGCCAATAATCCAAGAAATAACAAGTATAAGTGAATCAATAAAGCCGATTCAAACCATAGCCGTAAGTAGCGTTCCTATTATGGATAGAACTAGTAATATTTCCAACAGGAAACCAGATCCAAATACAGCAGACAATCCAGTAATTAGTTTAACTAAGCCAAAACATACACCGCGGATTTCGGATTCTTGGGGTGTAACGGCTTACCTAAACCCATCATTCTCGTATCATACATCAGCAGCATTGGGAAAAACAACTTATCCTAGGGAGGATGGCCGCTGGATGTGGGCAGGGGAGGTTCAGGTACGAAAGAAATTCAACAATAGTTTTTCTTTGATTTCAGGTATCTCCCTTAACCCAACAGGTCAGTATATACGAGATTTGGTGCTTTTGCAGAATGGAGCTGTAAGCCGAAGTTTTGAGTACCTATTTGCAACCACAACCTATGGTCAGGTAAACCTCGAGAGCTCGCGTATAGGAATTGCCAATGCCAATAATTTATCGAGTGCACCAAAAGATATTCTCAAAACAGCATCCATGTCAACTGCTGCGCTCAAGCAGAGTTTTTACCATTTGGAGATTCCCCTTATGATCTCGATGCACAATACGATTAATAAAATTGATGTTGAGCTTAAAGTGGGTGCTTCGGTAGGCACTCTTGTAAGCAATAACTTTGAGGTTATAAGCTCAAGGGGGACCTTTTATGG
>CAZBBA010000160.1:0-3304 GCA_964490015.1 uncultured Rikenellaceae bacterium | reverse complement strand
TTAAGCGATGCAATGGCATGCTCGTAAAACTCCTCCTTTGGCTGTAAACTATACACAGGACTTCCACCAGTTATTAGTTCAAACCAATCGCGGCTTACATAATCGTTCAGGTTGATGTACCTATCGGGAGAAATATCGGCCATTCCGTGATCGGATACAATCATTAGGTTAATCTTATTGGCATGTGGCAAGGCTGCAATTTTCTGAAGATAGATTCCGATCAAGCTGTCTATCTCCTCTACAAGCGCCATAGTTTTGCTGCCTGTTGCACCATCGCGGTGAGCGGTCAAATCGGGCTCGTGGTAGTACCAGGCAATTAACCTTGGTCGCTGCTCAATGGGCAAATTCAACCAGTGAATCACGGTATCTATTCTTTGGGCAAAGGGAACCTTCTGATCATACTTTTTCCAGAATGAAGGGTATTGGCCTCCAATTGGCGCCTCAGATCCAACCCAGTAGTAGGTTGCCGCTTTTACCCCCTGCTTCTCGGCGGTTAACCAGAAAGGTTCTCCACCATAAAATTCGGGATTCTCCACGGCATTTCTATCTCCTATAGAGTAGAAACCCAATTCCGAATCCCAAAACCGATTACAAACCAAACCGTGGTTATTTGGATGCAGTCCGGTGGCCATGGAGTAGTGATTTGGAAAAGTTTTAGTTGGATAGCACGGAATAAGCGCTTGGGCTGTTACCCCATCCTGTGCGATGCTATTCAGGTTAGGGGTGTTCGCCAACATTGGGTAATCCCAGCGAAATGCATCGAGCGATAGGATAACAACGTACTGTGCGTCTTCCCCTTCCGAGCCAGGTTTGCAGCCACTGGCAAATCCAATTGTAGTAAACAGTAAAAACGAAAGAAATATTCTTGAAGTTAGTGAAGTAGTAAGTTTCATATTTAGTTGTATTGTTTGTTTTGGTTTTATTAAGCATTTGAGTAATTGATTCGGTTCTATGCTAAAGGTTTTATTTATAACCTAACAAAATTAATCAAAAAATTGATCATAATGCCTTTAGGTACTGTTTTGGAATGTGCACAATCAAAATGGATTTGAAATTGATGTAAATATAAATTCAATCCAAAAATATTGGCATATTATTTGAAATACCCGGTTTCCTAACCAAATCAACTACAATACAATGAAAAAAGTAATTACGATTTTTATGACATTGATTATTTCAATTCCATTATTTGCTGAGAAACCAGAGCCTTCTGAAGAAAAAAATGTACTAAAAGTAAACACCTTAAGCCTAATTGTCGGCACTGGTTCAATTTTTTATGAGAGGAAGATCAGTGACCTTGCCTCAGCTCAGCTTGGTTTAGCCTACTTAAACTACAAGTTTAGCGAAACAAGGTTTTCAGGGCTAATCCTTACACCTGAAATAAGAATTTATGCAAAACAGGATGCAATTGATGGGTTTTACATAGGGCCATATTTACGCTATCAGAATTTCAACGTCAAACTTAATGAGAGTAACGACAATGTTGGATACACTAACTATGGCGGAGAGGTCTCCTTGGGAAGGCAGTGGATAACCAAGTCGGGTTTCACTATGGATATTTTCTTTGGCGGGCATTATGCTTTAGGGAAAGCGTCTGCCGAGGTTGAAGGCGACTCGTTTAATAGTGAAATTTTTGAAGGGTTCAGAACTCGTTTTGGCTTCGCCCTTGGGTTTGCTTTCTAGCAGCAATGATCTTTAAAATAGCAAAGGGGCCGATTGCCCCATTGCTATTTTTTAGCCACTAGGCTGATGTACCCATCCACATCAAATTTCCTTTTGCAGCCATTATAGTTCATGTAACGGATTTTGCCAAAAACTGGCCGCTGTGACCAGGCCCTATCGTGAACGCCCCCGATACTCCAGGCAATCCCAGCATATCCATTGGGATCTCGTCCATCGATGCTATACTTATCGTTGAGATAGGTTGCATACTCCATGGCCTGCTCAGGCGAAGTGCTCCACTCCAGTATCTTTTTAGCCCAGTACATACGCATATAGCCATGCATTTTACCAGTGATAACCATCTCCTTTTGGGCGGCATTCCAGAGCGGGTCGTGGGTTAGTGCACTTTCAAAATCGGCTAGGGAGTATATGTATTCCCTTTCGTCATTCCGGTGGATTTGGTGCGAGGCCAAAGCCCATGCGTGAAATCCGGCAATCTTATCGTAATCCTGATTATAAAAGCAGAAATTGTCGGATAGTTCCCGTCGCACTATCAACTCCTCCAAAAAGGCTGCTTTATCGTCGGTTGGAGCATTTGCCTTAGATATGTCTATGGCAACTCTCTGAGCCGAAAGTTGACCAAAATGAAGGTATGGAGAGAGGTTCGACTGACCATCGGCCAGGGGGTTGTTACGCCGATAATTGTACCCGCTTAGCCTATGCTTAACGAAATCGTCTAAACAATATAACGCATGTTTCTCTCCAGATTGTAACCAGCTAATCGGAGCAACGCTTGTGTCGGCATTTAGCCAATTTACTACTACCGTCCACTCCACCGCATCAGATTTGAGTGGATTTATTATGCTTGGCACACCTGGGAAATCGGTTAAGAATGTCGATAGGAGCCTACTGATCTTAGGCCTAAGGGTATAAGCGCCAAATTCTGCCTTCGGTGAAGCCACCCAGCAAGGAACAATATTGTGCGCATCAACCTCGTGGTGTGGTATTGCAATTCTTCGATTTACATCATTTTTCCACTGGCGATTAGTGCGAATTGGGTTAAAATCGGATACTAGCAGGCTTGCATTGGCAGTATTTAAGAACTCTGGTAGAGTCCTCCCCGGTTCGCCCATAAGCAATTCAAAACCAATACCCAACGCTTGTAGCTTCTCCTCAAGGCTTTTTAGCCCATCAATCATAAACGAGTAATGCCTCCAATTTGCACCCGGGAAAGATGGTGAAAGTGTGAAAACAACTTGCAGCGGTAAATGATGCTCATTGGCCTGTTGGGCTGCAAAAAGCAGTGCCCAGTTGTCGCTGGCACGCTGATCGCGCGACATCCAGTATACAACCGGGCCTTTTCTTTTGAATTCACCCTGCTTTGGGGTTATAACTCTTTGCTTATCGACCATTCAAACTAGGGCAAAGTCTTTCTTTTAAGGTATTGTTCCGATTTCATAATAATGTCAACATACTGCGAGCGCCTGTAGGCAAAAGGATCGGTTAGGTTTTTGCGGGCAAGCTTTCCTTTAAACTCATTAATCGAAGTATAGCCTTTCTTATCCATCCACGAATTAATATCGGATAGAATTGTTTTGATGTAACCGGGGCCATTTACGTAAAGTGAGCTAACCACCTGGAA
>CAZBBA010000159.1:0-3343 GCA_964490015.1 uncultured Rikenellaceae bacterium | reverse complement strand
TGGCCGTTGAAGGCATAAGAAAAATTGTTGAGGGTGCAGGTTTCGAACTGGCCCTACTTGAGAAGTATACCGATAAAGCCGACCTGCTAAAGGCTGTGGCCGATGTGGACGCTATTATCGTACGAAGCGACATCATCTCTGCCGATGTGGTTGAGGCTGCAAAGAACCTGAAAATTGTTGTTCGTGCGGGTGCTGGATACGATAACCTCGATCTCGCAGCTTGCACTGCAAAGGGAGTAGTGGCAATGAACACCCCTGGTCAAAATTCAAACGCTGTGGCCGAGTTGGCAATAGGTATGATGATTTTTATGGCTCGCGACCAGTTTAACCCAACAACTGGATCGGAGATTATGGGTAAACGTCTTGGAATTCACGCTTATGGTAACGTTGGTAAGCTTGTAGCCTCTCACGCCAAGGGGTTTGGTATGGAAGTTTATGCATTCGACCCGTTTGTTAAGAAGGAGGATATTGAAAAGGATGGAGTAAAGGTAGTAGCTTCAGTTGAAGAGCTTTACTCGGTTAGCGATTACTTGTCGCTACACATTCCTGCCAACGATAAAACAAAAAAATCCATAGGATTTGAACTGCTAACCAAAATGCCCAAAGGCGGAACCCTTATTAATACAGCTCGCAAAGAGGTTATTGACGAGGAAGGATTGATGAAGGCCCTTGAGGCCCGTACCGACCTAAAGTACGCATCCGACATTGCAGCTGATACCCAAGCAGCGTTAGCCGAAAAGTTTGGCAATAGAGTGTACGCTACGCTTAAGAAGATGGGAGCTCAAACTGCCGAAGCAAACATCAATGCAGGTTTAGCATCAGCTCAGCAAATTGTAAACTTCCTGAAGAATGGCGATCGTACATATCAGGTAAATAAGTAGAAAAATCAATTAGCACAAATAATTCCTGCTTTCAATAATATTTCAAATTAACGGAGGCAGGAATTATGATTAAAAAATCTGAAATCTAAAAATTAGACAAATGGTAAAAATAAAACCTTTCAAGGGCATACGCCCTCCCAAGGAGCTTGCTAAAGAAGTAGCATCGCGTCCGTACGATGTGCTTAACTCACTAGAGGCAAAAGCAGAGGCAGGTGAGAAGTCGCTTTTACACATCATTAAGCCCGAAATAGATTTCGACCCAATAATTGATGAGCATTCGCAAGAGGCATACGATAAAGCGGTTGAAAACTTTAAGAAATGGCAGCAAAAAGGATGGTTGGTTCAAGATGATAAGGAACTTTACTATGTTTACGCCCAAACCATGAACGGTAAAACCCAGTATGGGCTTGCCGTTGCTTGCCATTATGAAGATTACATGGAAGGCAAGATCAAAAAGCATGAGCTTACCCGCCCCGATAAAGAGGACGATAGAATGATACACGTTCGTATTCAGAATGCGAATATTGAGCCTGTATTTTTTGCATACCCAGCAATTCCTGAGATTGACGAAATTGTAGCCTCTGTTGTTAAGAGCAAAAATCCAGAGTACGATTTTACTGCAGCCGATGGCTTTGGGCATCACCTTTGGACTATTGACAATGATACAACCATAAAGCGCATTACCGAAATATTTGCGCAGCAACCCGCCCTTTACGTTGCTGATGGCCATCACAGAACTGCCGCTGCTGCCAGGGTTGGACTTGAGAAGAAAAGCCAAAACCCAAAACATTCCGGAAACGAGGAGTACAACTATTTTCTTTCGGTGATTTTCCCCGATAATCAGCTTACAATTATTGACTATAACCGGGTGGTTAAAGATTTAAATGGCCTCACTCCAAGTCAGTTAATTGATAAGCTTAAAGAGAATTTTGAGGTAGTAGAAAAGGGAGCAGAGGTTTACACCCCCAGTAAGTTGCACAACTTTAGCATGTACCTCGATGGGAAGTGGTACTCGCTTACAGCTAAGCCTGGAACCTACAACGATAACGACCCAATTGGAGTGCTCGATGTAACTGTTCTGTCAAATATAGTACTCGATGAGATACTAGACATTAAGGATTTGAGAACATCAAAACGCATCGATTTTGTTGGTGGAATTCGCGGGTTAGGCGAGCTTAAAAAACGTGTCGATAGCGGTGAGATGGCAGCTGCATTTGCCCTTTACCCTGTGTCAATGAAACAGTTAATCGACATTGCCGATACCGGCAATATTATGCCTCCCAAAACAACCTGGTTTGAACCAAAATTACGCAGTGGACTGGTAATTCATTCACTTGAGTAAACAAAAATATGTAAATAATGCTGAATCGGGTAGTCAAAAACTGCCCGATTTAGTTTTTTAACCCATTGGCAAATTCCCTGATAATTGCCATCAATTTTTTGATACCCTTGCTTATTTTTCAATTGAACCTTACCTTTGTGGAAAAGGTGAACGCATGAGCATTGCAAAAAATATCCAAAGCATAATAAATGAATTGCCTAGTCATGTAACCTTGGTGGCTATATCCAAAACTCATCCGCCTTCCTATATTATGGAGGCATACCAAACCGGGCATAAAGTTTTTGGTGAAAATAAGGTGCAGGAGCTTGTCGATAAGCATGAGAAGCTTCCAAAGGATATTGAATGGCACATGGTGGGGCATTTGCAAACAAATAAAGTTAAGTATATCGCCCCGTTTGTAGGGCTTATTCATTCAGTTGACAGCCTAAAACTATTGAAGGAGATTGATAAGGCAGCGAATAAAAATGGCAGGGTAATCGATTGTCTTTTGCAAATGCATATTGCTAAGGAAGAAACAAAGTTTGGCCTTTCGGCCAATGAGATGGTCGAACTCCTTTCATCAAACGATTTTAAATCAATTAGCAACGCCAGGGTGGTAGGCCTAATGGGTATGGCCACTTTTACCGATGATATGAGTCAAGTTAGGGACGAGTTTATGGGTATCGCAAATTTTTTTAATGAAATCAAAAATAAGTTTTTTGCAGATACATCACATTTCAAGGTGTTATCTATCGGTATGTCAGGCGATTATCATATTGCGGTGGAGCAAGGGAGCACCATGGTGCGAATTGGTAGCAATATTTTTGGCGAGCGCATTTATGGTACAAACTAAAAAAATAGCTATTTTTCCAAGCGTTTTACAATCATAAAAGTAAACCAAATGGCAAACTTACAGACATCTTACCTTGGGTTAAATCTTAAAAACCCAATAATAGTTAGCAGCTCAGGGCTAACATCGAATATTGATTCAATTATAAAACTTGAACTGAACGGTGCTGCAGCTGTGGTGCTAAAGTCGCTGTTTGAGGAGCAAATTCTCCACGAAGCGGGATCATTATCAGTTCATAGTGACTATCCTGAGGCCGAGGATTACCTGCGTGCGTATGTAACCAGCAATAAC
>CAZBBA010000158.1:0-3781 GCA_964490015.1 uncultured Rikenellaceae bacterium | reverse complement strand
GGGTACAATCTCCTTCATTTTGGCCACTAGTTCAAACACGTTGGCCTCAATAATCAGGTGGGTTAGCTCATCAAAATTCTTCTGGATAAACTCCTTGTCGTACTCGCGAACCTTGGCTCTTAAGATTTTGGGGTGATAGGTGGGGAGAGTGTTCTCCTCGCTGTTAAGAAGCTCCTCGTAGAGTTTTTCGCCAGGACGTAGTCCAATCTCCTTTATCACAATATCCTTTCCGATTTCGAGACCAGAAAGTTTAATCATTTTGCAGGCAAGGTCGTATATCTTCACGGGTTTTCCCATGTCGAATACAAAAATCTCGCCCCCATTACCCATGGCGCCTGCTTCAAGTACCAAGCTGCAAGCCTCGGGGATGGTCATAAAGTACCGGGTTATGTCACGATGCGTAACGGTAATAGGGCCTCCCTTCTCAATTTGCTTACGGAATAACGGAACAACCGAACCATTTGAGTCGAGAACGTTTCCAAAGCGAGTGGTGATAAACTGGGTGGAGCCATTGCTCATGGCCTGTGTGTAAATTTCGGCAATCCGTTTAGATGCACCCATTACGTTTGTGGGGTTTACGGCCTTGTCGGTCGATATCATTACGAACTTTTTTACCTTGTGCTTAACGGCAAGGTCGGCAAGGGTTCTTGTGCCAAATACGTTCACGAGTAAAGCCTCGTATGGATTATTCTCCATCAATGGCACGTGCTTGTATGCTGCCGCGTGGAAAATAATATCGGGTTTGTAGAGTTCAAAAACCTGCTGCAGTCTAAACCTATCCTTAACGCTGGCAATTACATATTCAGCCAAGTGGCTGTGTTTCTGTAACTCACCCGAGTTGTTAATTTCGGTTTGAATATCGTAGATGGCGGATTCGGCTTGGTCGAGTAGAATTAGCTTTGCTGGCCGGTATGTAAGCACCTGCCGAACAATTCCGGAGCCAATGGAGCCAGCGGCTCCAGTAATTAGTACCGATTTGCCAAAAATATAGCGTGCTACATTACTGCTATCCATTTTTATGGGTTCGCGCTGCAGGAGCTCCTCAATTTTTACTTTACGGATCTGTTCGGAGCTAAGTTGACCATTTATCCACTTGTCGATAGCGGGAACCACTTTTACCTCCAGGTTAAGCTCAAGCGCTTGCTCAACAATTGCCTTTTGCTTTTCGATATCGAGGTTTTGAATAGATATTATCAGCTGGTCGGCCTCGATTTTATTAACGTATTCCTTTGTGAGTAAAATATCAGGCGAAAGGATTTTTACTCCCTCTAGCATTTTACCTACTTTTCCAGGGTTCTCATCAATAAATGCATTAATGTGATAAGAGGTATACACATCCTGAAGCAAAGCATTTCGTGTGAGAATCCCTGATGCTCCAGCGCCATATATTAGAACCGTTTTGCTCTCCTTTTTTCGTGAGCCAGCTATTTTGTGATATGCTGTTTTAACCACAATTCGCGCACCCATTAGCACAAAGTATGCTAAAAGGAAATGGATAACTAGTGCACCAGCAGATATCTCGTTGCCTATGTTTAACTTGAATATTTTAAAGCCAAAAGCAATAGCGAGCACAAATATAAAGGCAGTTCCATGAGCCTGTAGTGTTTTTAGCGCATCGGTAAATCCTGTATGTCGAATAATGCCTGAGTAGGAGCGGAATACAACAAAGCAAATGGAGTATATATAGGTAACTACAACGGCTTGAACCGTGATGCTAGGGAAATCGAATTGGGTTATACTAAAGTTTAGGCGGATGGCGTAGGCAACGTAGTAGGCAAAGAAGACAACCAAAACATCGAATGTGAAAATGTACCAGCTGGGTACAAACCTATGGGAATACTGCTTAACTATCTCTTTTAGCCAGGAATCCTTGATTTTAAAAAGGCCCATATAGTTGCAATTTTGGTTTGCTATTACAAATCTAATAGTTTTCAACAAATAATTAACACCTCGACCTGTAAAAATTAATAAAGGGTACGAGATTACAAAAGCAATGTGTGCTAAACAAATTTTGTACCAATTAACAGTTGCGGATAAGTGGAACTGACGGTAAGCCTTTGAGTGATTTAATAAGATTAGCCAGTGAAAATAGGAGATTTAAAGGGATGCAAAGAGAATGAAATCTTATAGTCGGTGTCAAAATATATGCTAATTTCAATTTTTAGCTCTAAACTCCCATGCTGCACCAAGCATAAAACCAGTGCTATTAAACATATCACCAAAATCTGTAGCAAACGTAGTTGTTAATCTTAAGCGATCAACGTTTTTGACTTGCCATTGGGCTTCGAGCATCAGGTACCACTGCTTTTTAGCGGGGTTGAAAAAGTACTCCTCAGGATCTTTATCGGGATTAAAGAAACCCCAAGTTTCCCCAAGGTTTAGTCCAGCATAAGATCCATAGTATTCTACAAATGAACCTAAAAACCTATAGGATAAATTCTCCATTATTATACCACCTACTCCCAGATGATGAGCAACGTTGCGGGTGCTAATAAAAAATCGTGTGTCAAACGTTTTTGCATCGGGATGGAATTTTCGAAGAGTATTGTTTGTTAGGAAGAATGGACTTCCCATGCTCATCCCGTAGTATGAGTGTCCCGAACGATATATGCTATTATTATAGTAGTTATCGCGCCCTCCATAGCTAAATCCGCAGTTTGGAACATCGCAGTATGGGGATATATCGCCATAGCCCTTGTCGGAAACACCCATTCCGCTTTGATTTTTGGTATATAGCAGCTCGTAAGTAAACTGATTTACCCATTTTACAGGGAAGGGATCCTGCACCCTTAACCCCCATAAACCATCCAACTTATTTCTATACCGCATACCCGATCCATCGGTGAAGATATGTTGATAGTAGGCGTGAGCCTTAACTCGTCCAATATTGACTTTAATTCCCCAGTCCCATAGACCGGTATGAAATCCCAAGGCATTTATTTCGTTATCAGGAGAACCCGTTGCACCCTCCTTGGCGATAACAACACGTAGAAAATCGGAAAACGAGGAGGGGAGTTTCCCGTGAACTGGTGATTCGCCTCCCCAAATTGCCGAGTGAACAATCCCCCAGTAGATCTTTATGCCTGTATCGCCCCCGGTTTGTACATGAGCCGACTTATCGTGTAGGAAAGAATTCATGGCGTAACGCTCATCGTTAAGCCATCCGTGCGAGAAATGACCCTTAATCTCGAGCCATCCATAGGTAAAGGGGACAGGAAAAAAATCGTGCATAATTACTGTTACCCTAGGAACTGGCATTGCATTTGAGCTTATACCCACCGATCCCGATGATAGCTCTCCTAGCGGAATCCCGTAAATAGTCTCCTTACGTCCAACTTCAACATTAAAGAAACCCGCCTTTCCCTCTAGATATGCCTGGTGGAGGTAGGCCGTTGAACTTTGCGAGGCTCGACCAAGCAGACTCACGCCACCCCCTATATCAAACAGTTTTTCCTGTCGTATATTAAGTCTACCCGAAATTAGGGTTAGTGCATTGGCACTCCTATCGTCGAACAGGCCATAGCGGTTATGGGTAAGCCAGAAACTCTGATCCTTGCTTGCTCCCAGGGTCGAAAGGAGAGTGATATCGGCATTTATCCTTTCGTTTATGTTCTGAGCAGTGAGTGAGATGCTAAGGAGTAGCAGTATTAATAGGAGTGAAGATTGTTTCATTGATTGGATGATTGAGTGCTGATTTTACAATTACTTCAAATTGAACCACAAATTAACGCAAAAATACTAAAAGAGTAAAGAATCATGTTGTTGAGAGATCGATTGTGGC
>CAZBBA010000157.1:1294-3875 GCA_964490015.1 uncultured Rikenellaceae bacterium | reverse complement strand
CGAAACCCAAGCAGTTATTAGAATTACACAGGCCAGCCCAACCGAAAGACCCAGTAGGTTTATTGCGGTGAAAGCCTTATTTCTAACAAAAAACCTTACAGCGGTTATGATGTAATTTTTAAGCATAGCTGTTGCAATTTATTCGTACTTTAAAACGCTTGCAGGATTTGTGTTGGCCGCCTTAATGGAGTGGTAAATAACCGTTGCCAAAGCTATTGCCATAACCAATGTTCCCGAGCCAATGTACAACCAAACAGAGTGTCCTGCGGGTGTGATAAAATTCTGAAGCCATTTGGTGATTAGCCACAACGAAACAGGGAATGAAATTAGCATTGAAATCAGAATTATCCTAAGGAATTGCCATACCAGATAGACAACCACTCCTTTAGTTGATGAGCCAAGAACTTTTCTGATGCCAATTTCCTTTACTCGTTTTCCTATACTAAAGGTTGCCAAGCCAAAAAGTCCTATACAAGCTATAAAGATTGCCACCGCCGTAAAGCCTTGAAACAAACTTTTCAGCCTTGCCTCCTCGGCGTAAAGTTTGGAAATGTCATCGGACAGGATACTGTAGGTAAGCGGAGTATTTGGCGAGTATTTCAGCCAAAGCTTCTCAATATACTGAATGGTTTCCTGGGTTTTACCTGGTATGTGGTTTATCGTTATTAAATTGGTAAATACCCTGTTAACTATCATAAGCGGACCAATGGGCTTGTGAAGCGACTCGAAGTGAAAATCCTCCATTACGCCCACAACTCTTAGTGTTGTATTCTGCAAAAAATTTAGTGTGATGCCCAGCGGTTCGTCAAGTCCGTATAAATCAACAGCATGCTTGTTTATAATAACCTCGTAAACCGAGTCCGATGGTTCATGATTCTTAAAGGTTCTACCCATTAGAATCTTTATGTCTAGAGTTTTAAAGTAGCTCGAATCGGCAAGCTGAACCCTAAAGTTAACATCTTTCCCTTCATAGGCCATATTCCAACCTTCATTAAAGTTTCCGATTGGTGAAGCATGGAATGATGTCGAAAGGATTATGGGGTTCGATTGCAGCTCGTTGGTAAAAACCTCGCGGTTTTTGGTAATGCCTGGTGATGTTTCAACAAATATTCTATTCTCCTTGCTAATGCCCAAATCGCGGTTATTAAGGTACTTCACCTGCTTGTTTACATGAAGTGTAAATACAACTAGTACAATGGATGCAAAGAACTGAAACGTGGTTAAAAACTTTCTAAATCCAACTCCCGTTTGAGTATTATTGCTCCCGCCCGACAGGATAACTTTTGGAGAAAACGAACTGACATAAAAAGCGGGGTAGCTACCAGCGAGTATTCCCATCACCAAGGGGCCTAAAAGTATTATTAATAGGTTAAACTTATCGAAAATGCTAAAACTTAGGGTTACGTTAACCATTGACGAGAACAGATGAAGGAGCTGTTCAACAAGAATTACAGCGATAAGAATTGATATGTAAGCTGTTATTATGCTTTCGGTTAGATGCTGCACAATAAGCTTGGCCTTGCTTGCGCCCACTGTTTTTCTGATTCCAATTTCTCGGGTTCTGTAGCTTGCCTGGGATGAGCTTAGGTTGGTAAAGTTAATAATCGCCAGCAATAGAATAATTAGCGACACCCCGATTGCGATGGTTATATTCGATCGGCTACCATGCAAAAAATCATCGTCATTTTTGTAGGTATTAAAGTAGATATCTGTATATGGGGTAAGTAAAAACTCTATTTTTTCGTCCTTGGGTAGCTGGATATTCTTTCGGATAAACACGTTAAGATCGTTATTCATTTTATTCTTAAAGGATTCAATGTCTATCCCTGGCTTTAGCAACAGCAAAGTGTTGTAGTTCCACTGGTAAAAGTTATCGAGCGCTTTGGGGTCGTTTCGCATGATCCTATAAAATTCGAAAGGGATTATGGCATCAGCCTGAATGCTTGAATTTAAAGGAAAATCCTTCATTATCCCTGTAACCTCAAGGGTTAAGCGGGAGCTTGTGGTTAACGACAATCCGATAGGATTTTTATCCCCAAAAATTCGCTTTGCTGCTGATTCTGAAAGGACAATCTCATCGGGTTTTGTTAAAACCCGATGGGGACTGCCTACCAAGAGCGGAAAAGAAAACACCTTGAAAAAAGATGAATCTACAAGCCAAACATTCTCGAGCTTAATGGTTTTGTCGCTATAGGTGTATAGCCCGCTGCTGAATTTGGTTTTTGATGCCCTAATGTATTCCTCAACCTCAGGAAACTGCTCCTTTAAATACGGCCCTATTGGCGCAGCCATATTGTGAATCTGCTCCCGCTCTATCCGGAAAATTCGTGCATGGTTCTCATGAAACTTATCCGTTCCAGCAATCAGCCTAACGTACAGAGTAATCATAATGAAAACGGCCATGCTTCCTGCAAGCCCTAGGATGTTGATAGCCGAAAAGGCTTTATGTCTTTTAAGATTTCTTACCGCAGTGATGATGTGATTTTTAAACATGATGGTTTATTTTTGAAGAACGCTGATTAAAGTGATTAAGCAGATATTCGCCGATAAAAAAAATTAGTTCTCGGGGAAAAAGCATTAA
>CAZBBA010000157.1:0-1284 GCA_964490015.1 uncultured Rikenellaceae bacterium | reverse complement strand
TGTCGGTTGTCGGTTGTCGGTTGTCGGTTAAAGGTAGGCTGTTCAACTGACAACCGATAACCGACAACTGCTTACTCGTACCTCAATGCCTCCACGGGGTTTGTTCTCGCCGCTCTATATACCTGCCAAGCAACTGTAATTACGGCAATTAAATAGGTGATTAGCACGGCTGTAAAAAATATCCAGGGAGATATCCTGATGCGAAACGCAAAATCGCTCAGCCACTCCTTTGAAAAATACCATCCCACAGGGAGTGCGATGATGTTTGCAACTATAACCCATTTGGTAGAATCGGTGAAGAGTAGTTTCATCAAGTTTTGAATCGAAGCACCAAGTATTTTTCGAACGCCAAGCTCTTTTGTACGATTAGCCAGCGAGTATGCCGATAAAGCGTAAAGACCAACCATCGAAAGAATAAGCGCGATAAGCGATGCCGAGAAGATGAGCTTATTGGTTCGCTCTTCCGATCCGTATTGAGCTTGCAACAAATCGCTTAGGTATTTGTATGACGGTTTGTGGTTTGGGTCGTATCTTTTAAGGGTTTCGGCGATGTTTTTAATGGTTTGTGACTGATTAAAATCTTCGATTCTCACGGTTAAAATACTCATGCGGGGGTTGTACCTAGAGATTACAAGGGGCTCAACATTGTTCCTCAACGAAGCGAAATGGTAATCCTTTATCACCCCTATAATTTTTCCTGGCCGTTTCCACATCATCACCCGGGCATCAATGGGGTTTTCCAAGCCCAGCATACGGGCAGCCGTTTCGTTAATAATAAAACCATCGTCATCGGCACGAGATTCGGGGTTAAAGTCGCGCCCCTTAACTATTTGCATACGCATCGTTTCAATGTAGTTATCCTGCACACGGTGCTCCTTTACGCTGAAGGCTTTAGACGGATCGACTCCCTCAAGAGCCAGATTCATGCCGCTTAAAGATGCGCTTGGATAGCTTTGCGCTGCGGAAATTGAAGCTATGTTTGGTATCGATTTCAGATCGTTTATTAATGCACCATAGGATTCGATAAGGCTTTCGCTTAGCCCCATAAAAAGCACAACGTTACTGTGATCAAATCCTAGATCTTTCTTTTTCATAAACTGAATCTGATTGTTGATAACCAGTAATCCAAATATAAGAATTGATGCCATGCCAAACTGGAATACAATAAGAGTAGATTTGACAAAGGAGCTCTGCTTACCTGTGCTGGTGATTCCGCGCAGTATGGAAAGTGGGCTAAACCTTGAGATGTAGAAGGCCGGATAAATGCCTCCGATAATACCAACC
>CAZBBA010000156.1:0-3979 GCA_964490015.1 uncultured Rikenellaceae bacterium | reverse complement strand
CCATTAAAGAATATGGCATAGCCACAAAGGGCTGCAAAGTGCCATTTTAGGTCGGAGAAACAGCTGCCTTTAAGGAAAATAAAACGCAGCGCCTCTACCATGTGCCTCAATGGGCTAAAAAGGCTCACGGTCTGTGTCCACGTGGGCATGCTGCTCACGGGCGTGTAAAGTCCACTCAGGAAAATAAAAGTAATTACAAAGAAAAACATGATGAACATTCCCTGCTGTACGCTCGATGCGTAGTTCGAAATCATTAATCCAAATCCCGAAAATGCGAGGGTAAAAACGGCGGCAAAAAGGTAAAGTAGGCCATAGCTACCCAACGAAATCATTCCATAGAATAGCCATGCCACAAAGAAACAAATAGTTAACACAACAAATCCAATAATCCAGTAGGGAATTAGTTTGGCCAGTATAAGTGCGATTCTGCTAACAGGTGTAACGTTCATCTGCTCAATTGTACCCTTCTCTTTTTCGCCTACAATATTTAACGCTGGCAAAAAACCTGTAATCAAAGCAAGCATCATCATCATGATGGCGGGAATCATGGTGTACTTATACTCTAGCAATGGGTTGAAATTGTATCGAGGGATTATTTGGAAAGATGGAGCGTTAAACCGTGAATTGGATTGAATCCATTCGTTACGAATATCTGCTGCAAAATCGTTGGTAATGCCCATAAGGTACGCGCCGCTAAGGCCACCCTTCATCCCGTTCACGGTGTTTGTTGATATTTGCACACTAGCCCTTTGGGTAGAAACTAAGTCCTCCTCAAAGCGCGGGGGAATCTCAAGGATTATATCTGCAATATCTTGCTCCACAAGCCAAAGGGCTTTTGAATAATCGGATGGGATATCAACTAAATTGAAATATCCCGATGAGCTGACCTTATTGATAAACCGAGTTGAGTAGGGACTGCGGTTACTATCGACCACAGCTAATCTTACATCCTTGATATCGAAATTGGCAACCATTGGGAAAAGGGCGAGCGCAACAAAGGGTAACACTATTGTTACCTTGGGAATAAACTTGTTACGCTTCATCTGCAAAAATTCCTTTTTTAGCAGATACTTTATGCTATGAAACCCTAATCGATTATTTTGCAACGACTTAATCATACAGTTACTCCAATCTGTACTTAAATTTCTTAAAACTAATGGTGATAAACAGCGCAGCCATGGCAAGCAATACACCTAGCTCGAATTTTACTGCCGAAAAGCTAAGTCCTTTAATCATAAGCTTCTTAACGCCCACTATGTACCATTTGGCAGGAATGATCTGCGAGAGAGCCTGAAAAAATTTTGGCATATTCTCCACGGGGAACATTAGTCCCGATAGCATAATAACGGGGATCATTAAAACCATCCCCGACATAAGCAGGGCAACAAGCTGCGACTGGGCAAACGACGAGATCACCAAACCCAACGATAGGTTCACAAAAAGGTAAACTAACGAGAGGATGATTAGCCAAAATAGGCTACCAGCAATGGGAACCCCCAGTAAAAAAACCGAAAGTAATAGTATGGTAGTAAGATTTACAAGCGAGAGGAAAAAGTAGGGAATGGTTTTGGCAATAATCATACTCAACGGCTTCACGGGCGAAACTAGTAGAATCTCCATTGTGCCCATCTCCTTCTCGCGGGCAATGGAAATGGAGGTCATCATGGCACAAATAAGCATTAAGATCATGCCCATTACGCCGGGAACAAAGTTATAAGCGCCTTTCATTTGCGGATTATACAGCAACTTTAGATGCGCATCAATATGAAATGGTACCGTGACAATCTTTAATTTCTCCAACTGATACTGCCCGAGGATGCTGGTTACGTAGGTCACAATAGTTTTGGCTGAGTTGGGATCGGTACTATCGGTAATAAGAGAAATTTGAGCATCGCCAGTGCGAGTCATGCTCTCATAAAAGTTCTGGCTAAATAGCACCACCATTTGAACCGACCCGTTTAGAAATAGCTTTTCAACCTCGTTGGGATGATCAATAAAATCGACAACTGTGAAGTATTCGCTTGCATTCAACTTTTCGGCAATGGCTTTTGTAGCCTCATCGTTGGAGGGGTCGTAAATTGCGATGCGAGTATTCCTAACCTCAGTATTTATGGCGTAGCCAAAAAGTATTAGCATCAGAATAGGTAACAGAAGAAGGATAGCCATAGTGGTTCTATCCCTAAAAATATGGTGGAACTCCTTAGTAACAAATGAGAAAAACTGCTTCATATCAATCGGCTTTACGGGTTGCGCTGCGCGCCAGCTGCTGAAAAACGCCGTCCATATTTTGTGTGTTGTACCTTAACTTAAGATTTTGGGGAGTGTCCAGCGCCTCAATTCTTCCATCAACCATAATCGAAACACGGTTGCAGTACTCGGCCTCGTCCATATAGTGAGTTGTAACAAATGTAGTTATTCCTTGGTCGGCAGCATCGTAAATCATCTCCCAGAACTGGCGACGTGTAACGGGGTCAACGCCACCCGTTGGCTCATCTAAAAAAACAATCTTTGGCCTGTGAAAGATGGCCACTGAAAAGGCCAACTTTTGCTTCCAACCCAGCGGTAGCGATTTTACCAACGTGTTTCGCTCCGCTTCAAAGCCGAGCCTTTGAAGCAAATCGTCGGTTCGCCTGGTAATTTCGCTGCTCGAAACACCATAAATTCCCCCAAAAACCCAAATATTCTCGGCCACTGTAAGGTCGTCGTAGAGGGCAAACTTTTGGCTCATGTAGCCAATATTCCGTTTCACCATCTCCGACTGGTGATGAATATTGTAACCAGCCACAAAACCTTTACCCGACGTAGGTTTGCTTAACCCGCAAAGCATGCGCATTGCGGTGGTTTTACCGGCTCCATTGGCACCAAGAAAACCGAAAATCTCGCCCTGTTCCACCTCGAACGAGATGTTATCGACCGCAACGAAATGCCCGAATCTCTTGGCTAGCTTATCGGCTACAATGACTTTTTCCATTTATTCGTATTAGTCTTTATGCACTTTTTGAGAGGCACTTAAATCCATAAAGCAGTCCTCAATTGTGGGCAACGTTTTAGCGACCTCAACATTTCGATGCGATAAGCCTTCGAGCTGAGATATAAGGCTCTCAATGTTTAGCTGCGCATTGTCGACAATGGTGTGATGACTATCGCCAAAGGCAAAACAGTGCTCAACGCCATTTATACTCCTCAAATCCTTTAGTAATTTCGACATGTTGGCGCTTTTTACCGTCCAAATGGTTTTCCCAAACTGACTAACGATATTTCCCGGAGTATCAATTGTAAGGAAACGCCCATTCTGTATAAGCGCAATTCTATCGCAAAGGCTAGCCTCATCCATATATGGCGTTGATACCAAGATGGTAATTCCCTGCCTTTTCAAATTCTGGAGCATCTCCCAAAACTCTTTTCGCGAAACGGCATCAACGCCCGTTGTGGGCTCGTCGAGAAATAGTACGGTGGGTTTGTGCACTAATGCGCAGCTAAGCGCCAGCTTTTGCTTCATACCACCCGAAAGTTTGCCTGCTTTTCGAGTTTTAAATGGCTCAATCTGGATGTATATATCCTTAATAAGATGATAATTCTCCTCAATAGTTGTATTGAAAACCGTTGCAAAGAAGTTGAGATTTTCCTCCACCGTTAAATCCTGATACAGTGAGAAACGGCCGGGCATGTAGCCCACGCGTTTCCGAATCTCCTTGTAATCCTTTACCACATCAAAACCATCTACGGTTGCAATTCCCTCATCAGGCAAGATTAGAGTAGTGAGAATTCGAAAAAGGGTTGTTTTCCCGGCACCATCGGGGCCGATAATACCGAATATTTCACCCTCGTTAGCCTTAAAACTAACATCTTTGAGTGCGGATATTTTTCCGTAGGATTTGCTTATGTTGTTTATAGAGATCATTTGTTGTCGGTTGTCGGTTGTCAGTTGTCGGTTGTCGGTTGTCGGTTGTCGGTTGTCGGTTGTCGGTTGTCGGTTGTC
>CAZBBA010000155.1:0-4006 GCA_964490015.1 uncultured Rikenellaceae bacterium | reverse complement strand
GAGTTTACTAAAACAGCAGAGTACAGAATAATAAAAGGGAAATACTTTGAAAACCCTTTTCGTGCTAAAAGAGTAATTGCCGAGAATACAAGTTTGAGAAAGGGGCAGGTGTCTATTTACGATGCAAGTTTTAGGTATGCAAGCGCAAACATTGATTGGGATTGGAGGCTTTTTGCATCTTTGGTTTACCAAGAGAGTAGGTTTCGGCATAATGTGCAATCGCATAGGGGAGCATTTGGTTTGATGCAATTTATGCCTTCGACAGCTGATTTTTTTGGCGTAAGCCATATGACCGACCCATACACCCAAATAAATGCTGGAGCAAGGTATTTAAAGTGGATAGAACGAAGATTTTATGATAGTGTTACAGATCCAGAGCAGCGGGTAAAGTTTATTTTAGCATCGTATAATGCAGGGCTAGGACACGTAATTGATGCACGAAATTTAGCTCGAAAGCATGGGAAGAACCCAAATGTTTGGGATAACAATGTTGATTTCTTTATTTTAAATAAATCAAATCCGGAATATTACTGCGATACAACGGTTAAGCATGGTAATTTTAGGGGTGTTGAAACCTACAACTATGTTAACCAAATTATGCAGAGATATAAGCATTATCGAAATATTCTCCCTGCTGAATAGCCTAAACCTAGTCCTTTATGATTTCTGCCAATTCAGAAATTATCATTGCTGTTGCCCCCCAAACCATTTCGTTTTGAATGTTGAAGTAGGGAGCAACTATCTCTTTCCCATTTATGTAAAGCGTTTTTACAGATACTGTTTTAGGGTTTGTTAAAACTTCGAGAGGAAATTTTATTGCGTACTCAACTTCTTTACTATTGGTTTTGAGTTTACCCAACTCTGTTATTGTGCCTAAAACAGGAAGAACCATGTGGTTGCTTACCGGTATGTAGAGTGGGGTTAATGAACCCAGAATTTTTACGTCATCAGGGTTTATTCCAATCTCCTCGTATGCCTCTCTGATAGCAGTATCGGTTAAGGATTTGTCATAATCATCTTGTTTCCCTCCGGGAAAACTTATTTGTCCGCTGTGGGCTCCATTGTAAGTTGTTCTTTTTATCAATATGCTTTCAGCCTTACCGTTGTTTGAGTAAATAATAATAAGCACAGCGCTGTTTCTGGTAACAGCATTAGGGTAAGGGCTAAAGTCGCCTCTAAACGATAGCGCCATCCTAAGTTGTGCCGTTAGCCCTGGTAGTTGGGTTTTAAGCCTATTTTCAATGGTGCTTACAACTTTAGCATAGTCATTCATAAAAGGAAGTATTACAACGAGTAACACTTAAGATGCAATTTTGTTGATTACTTTCTAAATTGCTTGATAAATGTTTCTACTTCATCAACACCACCTTGGTAGATTAGATAGCCGTTGTATGGCTCCTTTGGAGTAATCTCGCTATTAATTGGAGTAAGCATTATTTTCCTAACTTCTTCGGGGTCCTTAGTTTGACCTAAAGCCCAGCCTAGTTTAATATAGGCTGTTTCAGGAAGCATATTCTCGGCAGGAATCACCCCCTTGGCCATCATATCGCGACCTGTATCGTAAACAAACATGTGCACATAACCCCAAAGGGTTTGTACTGTCATATAGATATGAACCCCTTTTTTTGTTGCTCTCTCAATTGCTGGATAGAGTGGTTTATTTACGTGTCCTAAACCTGTTCCTGCAATTACTATACCCTTATAGCCATTATCAACAAGCATATCAATAATCTCGGGTTGCATATTTGGGTAGTAGTAAAGTATGGTAACCTTCTCCTCAAAGTATGGCAATATTTTTACTTTTCTATCCTTGCGTCTATGGTTGTACTCATCCTTAATCGGAGTAACACCTTTTGTTCTGCTAACTGTTGCAACAGGTGTGTCGCCAATTGTTCTGAATGTGCTTCTGTATGATGAGTGCATCTTTCGAACGCGGGTACCACGATGAAGAAATCCATACTCATCGGAGGTGGGGCCAAACATGCACACCATAACTTCTGCAATATCGGAATGGCCGGCGGTAAGGCATGCGTGCATAAGGTTCAAAGCAGCATCGCTGCTTGGCCTATCGGAACTTCGTTGCGAGCCAACCAGAACTATAGGCACCGGAGGGTTTTGCACCATAAACGTTAGAGCGGCCGCTGTGTGGCTAAGTGTGTCGGTTCCATGGCCGATAATTATGCCATCAACACCATTCTCAATCGCTTTGCCAATGGCAATGACAAGTGCTTTGTACTGCTCGGGGCCCATGTTTTCGCTAAATACAGCAAAAAGTTTTTCGGTGGTTAGGTTACAGATATCGGCCAATTCGGGAACTGCTCCGTAGAGTTCACCCGGTGAAAAAGCAGGAATTACCGCCCCAGTTCTATAGTCGAGTCGCGAAGCAATAGTGCCTCCAGTCCCAAAAAGTTTAACTTTGGGAAGGTTTGGCGTGAAAGGGAACTCTTTTTCCGGAATCTTGTACGTGGCTTTAAAGTATCCCGTTTCTTTCATGTTGTTTATGGTAAATATGTCGATGCCAACGTTATAACCAGTATCGATTTTTATAACGATATGCTTGTCGTCATCATTCTCTGCCCGAGGCAAAATGGTTCCTTTAAACTCCCCGCGAGTAGTGTTAATAGTTACTTTACCCCACACCCGAACGTTGTATTTTTTTAGTACATCGAGTGCACGACCTTTATACCCTTGAAAAAAATCTTCCATTATGCTAGGATTGTTATTTGTTTAACTTTTACATTAAGAAAATGTCAGCTAGGCCAACTTTTTATCAACTATCTTTCTTAAATCTTTTAGGTTGATATTTCCGACGGCTTGCTTGTTTAGTTGTCCCATCACCCAACTTGCAACAATATCCTTTTCATCGCTTTTTGACACCTTGATCTCCTTGAACTTTTCGATAAGGTAGCCGATTGGAGCGGTAAGCTCGTCTTTCGTTCTTTTCTTGAAGCCTATGCTAGTTAAAGCTGATTTTAAGTCCATATTTGGATGCTGGTATGCTATTGGGAGCAAAGTTCGAGCAAGCGACACATCCAGCTTTTCATCTTTTAAGAATTTGAAAAGATCAACAATTTTGCTGTACGAAAAGTCTTTGTGCATGATTATGGTACCCTCGATGTTTTTTAGGGTATGCCCCAAGAAAGTTCCGGCAAATCGGCCTGAAATATCTATCTCAACAAGCTGTTCGATAATAGGGACAAGGTTTCTGCGTAATATAAAATTGTAAGTATCGGCAGGAATGTTCCACTGTTTTAGCTGTGAGTATCTTTGGGCAATATCAGGCGGAACGTTTTGTCTAAGCTTTTCGATATAGTTTTCGTGTAAAGGTATTGGCGGCGAGTCGGTATCGGGGTACATGCGATCGGCACCAGGAAGTACACGTTCAAAAATTGTTGTACCGTTAGGGAACGATTTTCGGGTTTCGCGGGGAACGCCTTCAAATGCCATTAGGCATCTTTCCTCAATGGTTTCAATTGCTGTTGGAATATCGGCCTCAGGCCCCCAAATTACCAGAATACAGTCGTTGCTTGAAGCCTGAAGTAATGATGCAAGCTTCTCAGTATCGGCTTTGCTCAATGGGTTGTTGATATCCTCGTTGCAAGCCATATTTGGTTTTTCGATACATGCAATAACCTTTAGCCTATCGGCTATTTCATTGGCAAAGCACATATTGGGCTGTGTGAAATGGGAAACTATTCCCTGAAAGCCAGGCAGATTGATTGCGATTGTTTTATTGCCATTGTTGGCGTTAAGTAGAACAGCTTTGGTGTCGAGCCCAATTTTTTTCGGTTCAATCTCTTTCCAAGAAAGTTTCCATGAGCTTGGTTTTGGAATACGCTCGTTAAGAATTTTTCGGATATTGAGAAGTGCCCACTGTCTAAACGCTTCGTTGTGAGAAAGTTCAGGAATCCATTTGTTGTGGGATACCCCTTTAATCTCAACTCTTGTACCACCTTCGCAGCTTACGTTAACATCTTCGCGGGCAGCTCCCATTCCTGTTCTAACC
>CAZBBA010000154.1:0-4184 GCA_964490015.1 uncultured Rikenellaceae bacterium | reverse complement strand
TTGCAGGCCTGTTTGTGTCTTACCTGGTAAACCGCTACTCCGAGCAGGTGTACTCCGTTAAGGCCTCGTTGCTTATTGGCAATGCCGATGGCCGGCGAGTTGGCCCCAACGTTCAGATGCTTATGCGCGAGATGAATATTATGCAGGACAAGAAGCGAATCGAGAACGAGATGGGAATCCTAAAGTCCTATTCCATGTCCCGTTTAGCCATCGACGAGCTGCCCGACTTCAATATCACCTACGTTAATGTTGGTCGCCGTGGTATTGCCGAGAGTAAGCTTTATAATCGAGCTCCGTTTGAGGTGAGAATCGACACCTCCCAGAATAATATCACAGGTTACCCTGTTTATATCAATATAATCTCTAAAACTCACTACGAGATCAGCTTTGGTGACGATAAGGCCGAGATTACGCGTCGATTTGGCGAGCCTTTCACCGATAATAGATTCTCATTTACCCTAACTCTTCGCGATTCCAGCTCCTTTGAGCTGAGTCGCCAGAGCAATAAGTACTACTTTACCATTAACAATCCACATTCACAGGCCATTGCCTACATGCGAAAGATTGGCCTCGAGCTCAACGACAAGCAGGGGAGTTTGCTTACCCTCTCATCGCAAGGATTTGTGGCGCAGCAGGAGGCCGATTTTATCAATAAGCTGATGGAGGTGTATATCCGTAAGGATCTGCAGGATAAATCGCAAACCGCCGAGAACACCATAGAGTTTGTTGAGGGTCAGATAAAGGGAATCTCCGATTCGCTGCGCAAGGCCGAGATGCTGCTGCAGAACTTTCGCACGGGCAAGGGTATTATCGATATTAGCACCGAAGGCCGCGCACTGCTGGAGCGGCTCGAGCGCCTTCACGCCGAGAAGAATATGCTCACCCTGCAGATTGAGTACTTTAAGTATCTCGAGGGGTACCTAAAGGAGAAGAAAGACCTCAAAGGCCTGGTGGCCCCAGCCTCCATAGGAATAGACGATGCAAGTATTTCGTCCATTGTGAACGACCTTAACCGCCTTACCCTCGAACGAGATGGTTTGCTGATGTCAGTGCGCCCCGATAATATCAGGGTTACCACCATCGATCAGAATATTACCAGTCTTATTACCCTGCTCTTCGAGAAACTCGATGGAATGCGACAGGTGAATAGCATTAGGATTAGGGAGATCGATCGTAGAGTAAAAGAGCAGGAGCAACAGCTGCGCCTTCTTCCCGTAACCGAACGCGAGCTTATTAACATGGAGAGGATGTTCAATATCCACGAGAAGTTTTACACTTACCTTATGGAGAAGCGCATCGAGGCGGGTATTGCCAAGGCTTCGAGCGTATCCGACAACCGGATTATCGACGAGGCCCGTGCCGATATGGCCACCGTTATCAAGCCCAATAGGAAGATGAACTACATTATGGGCTTTATTATTGGGTTTATTATTCCGGTTGGTCTTATTTTGCTTTTCGATCAGCTCAACAACTCAATTCAGGATACTTCTCACATTAGTCAGAAAACAAGAGTTCCCCTAATGGGAACCATTGGGCATAATCCATACGAGAGTTTTCTTCCGGTTTACGACAAGCCCAAATCATCATTTTCGGAATCGTTCCGTGCCCTGCGAACAAACCTCGAGTTTATGCTAGGCGATAGCCAAGGAAAGGTGGTGCTGGTATCATCAACCATTAGCGGCGAGGGCAAATCGTTTGTGGCCTCCAACCTGGCCATCAGCATGGCCATGCTGGGAAAGAAAACCATAATACTTGGCCTCGACCTACGCAAACCTAAGGTTCACAGTCTTTTTGGGGTAGATAATTCCAAGGGAATGAGTACCTACCTAATTGGTCGCGATACCTTGGAGGCCATTCTTGTTGGTACCAATATTCCAAATCTTAGCATTATCCCTTCGGGGCCAATACCGCCCAATCCTGCCGAGCTGGTGGCTGGTGATCGGCTCGAGCAACTTGTTGCCCAGCTTCGCTCTAGCTACGATATGGTGATTATCGACTCGCCCCCCGTTGCCATTGTAACCGATGCCGTGCTAATTAGTCGTCTTTGCGACACCACGCTCTTTGTGCTGCGCCATCGTTACACTGCCCGCAATGTGCTGGAGTTGGTCGACGATCTGTCCAAATCAAAAACCATTAAGAACATGGCCCTGCTGCTCAACGACTTTAAGCGACCAAGAGGATATGGCTACGGTTACAACTATGGCTATGGCTATGCCTACAGCTACGGATACGGCTACACCGATGGCAACAAGTATGGCCAGGGCTACTACACCGACGAGGAGAACGACAGCAAGGTAACCGGCTTCTTTAGACGGTTCTTTGGGTAGGCTCCGTTACGAGTCTCCATAGATTCAGATTGTTATATGTCAAAATTTAACCTCGGTGAGTACTCTCATCAGAAATGACGAGAGTACTCAATGTAACCAAATTACACAAACCTGCTTGCCAGCAGGCAAGTTATCACAATAAGAAATTTGAGGAAATTCGTGAAAATTTGTGGACAAAAAGATAACCCAATCTGTAGACAAAAACACCCTCTTTTCACTCCTTTTATCTATTCCCATTTATATAGAATTAAGATAAATTTCCAAACAATTCGATATCTTTTACATTTACTACCTTTCGCAAGGAGTATGCGAAAAAAATACGATAAAAATGCCAGAGGTTTTTAGAAAGTTAGGTTTTGTTTTCTTCTTTTATTCCAACGAGGGAAGCGAACCAATCCATATTCACGTAAGAAAAGCAGGTGGCTTTGCCAAGTTTTGGATCGAGCCAGTAGAGCTTGACTATGCACAAGGCATGAAAATTCAAGACCTGAAAACTGCTGAGGAACTAATTTCAGAGAATAAGGAACTAATAATAATGAAATGGGATGAGGTACACAGTAGCTGAATTGCACTTTACAGCCAAACGGGTGTGGTGCGATAATAATATGATTTGCATAGAACTTACCGATAATCGAGAGGTTAGGTTTCCTGTTTACTTAAATGATAAACTTAGAAATGCAACAAGAGAACAACTCGAAAACGTTGAGTTAATCTGTGGTGGCACAGGGCTCCATTGGCCCGATCTCGATGAGGATCTATCGGTAATGGGAATTATGGAGGGAAAATTTGGGAAAGTATAACCCCCGTTACCACGGGCAAGTAACCAAACCCATATAATCCCCAAAAAACATCTCCCAATATTATCCACAACCGAACCGCCAACCCATTAAACACCAGAATAGGAGGCGGTGAGCTCGGCGTAGCCAAATTACACAAATTACACAAATTCACACAAATCCAAACGTGGCAAGTTATTACAATAAGAAATTTGAGAAAATTTGAGAAATTTGTGGACCATAACAATCGCTAATTCGTGGACATTATTTAATTTGAGGGAATTTGTGAAATTCGTGGACAAAAAGAACTGCTAATTCGTGGACATAATAATCAAACTTCCGAGGCACAAAATTCAAATAAACACGAAACAAGGAACGATGAGGCGATGAGGCGAACGCTAAACGTAAAACGCAAAACTAATAATCAGTGGACAAAAAGTATATCCTTTCAAAACACGCCAAGGAACAACTAGAGAGAAGAGGAATTGATGCTTCTCAAGTTGATGCAATAATTAATCACCCCGACAGCGTAGTTGTGGAAGATAGTTTATGGGTTTATCAAAAGACCATACACGAAGAAAATAGGAACTATCTTTAGAGGGTTTTCGTTAATAAAACCAAAGAACCAAATCTTGTGGTAACAGCATATAGAACATCAAAACTTAGCAAGTATGAAAATAAAGTATGATAAGGAAGCGGACGCAGTCTATATACAACTATCAGACAACAAGGTGTTTGAAAGCAAACAGGAGAAGCAGAGCGTAATAATTGACTACGACTCTAACGGCAATGTTGTTGGTATTGAAATATTGCAAGCATCATCTCATATTGACAAAGTTGCGGGTATTAGTTACGAGTTGGCATAAAATTTTTAAACCATAAAATTGCCTCCAAAGAGGAAAAACTAATAGAAAAATACGGCAGCGGATACCGAAGAATAAGGGAATACATAGCAGACTACCCAACAATGTATTTCCATTTTGAAGAAAATTCGGGTGGGTATTTGGTAAAAATAAGGTACACTAAGCAGAAAACAGAAAATGTCCCAGAAAATGTCCCAGAAAATCGTCTGAATTCAATT
>CAZBBA010000153.1:0-4299 GCA_964490015.1 uncultured Rikenellaceae bacterium | reverse complement strand
TTGCTAAAAATATAAATACTTATCTAATTGGCAAAGCGTATGCTGCTTTTTTATAGGAATACCTCAGAGATTATTTAAGCAAATGCCGTACATGTTAAAATTTGATATTTATTGTTACGGTAGTATGGCTATACATATTCCCTTAAGGAATAAAAAAAGGGGCTATTGCCCCTAAGTGAAATGAAAAATATTTTTTCAACGGTTACCCACTAACCTTTTGCTTGTCGAGCACATCGTAAATAGAGTTATTGCTTATATACTCGGGAACAATCTCCTTCATTTTAGCCACCAACTCAAAAACGTTGGCCTCGATAATCAGATGGGTTAGCTCATCAAAATTCTTCTGGATAAACTCCTTGTCGTACTCACGAACCTTTGCCCTTAGGATTTTTGGGTGGTAAGTGGGTAGGGTGTTCTCCTCATTGTTAAGGAGTTCCTCGTATAGCTTTTCACCAGGGCGAAGGCCAATCTCCTTTATCATAATATCCTTACCAATTTCGAGCCCAGATAGTTTTATCATTTTACAGGCGAGGTCGTATATTTTTACGGGTTTACCCATGTCGAATACAAAGATCTCTCCACCATTACCCATGGCACCAGCTTCAAGCACCAGGCTGCAAGCCTCGGGGATGGTCATAAAGTACCGGGTTATATCGCGATGCGTAACGGTAATAGGGCCACCCTTCTCGATTTGCTTACGGAATAACGGAACAACCGAACCATTTGAGTCGAGAACGTTTCCAAAGCGAGTGGTGATAAACTGAGTGGAGCCATTGCTCATGGCCTGTGTGTAAATTTCGGCAATCCGTTTAGAAGCACCCATTACGTTTGTTGGGTTTACGGCCTTATCGGTCGAAATCATCACAAACTTTTTGACCTTATACTTTACGGCAAGGTCGGCAAGGGTTCTGGTACCAAAAACATTCACCAGTAAAGCCTCATACGGGTTATTCTCCATCAACGGCACATGCTTGTATGCAGCCGCATGGAAAATGATATCGGGTTTGTAAAGCTCAAAAACCTGCTGTAATCTAAAACGATCCTTAACACTGGCAATTACATATTCAGCTATGTGGCTATGCTTTTGAAGCTCATCGGAGTTATTAATCTCTGTTTGTAAATCGTAAATGGCCGATTCGGCCTGATCAAGCAGAATAAGCTTTGCAGGTCGATAGGTTAGTACCTGTCTAACCAGTCCAGAGCCAATAGAGCCAGCGGCTCCAGTAATCAGTACCGATTTACCAAACAGATACCGTGCTACATTGCCACTATCCATCTTGATGGGTTCACGCTGCAGGAGCTCCTCGATTTTAACCTTTCGGATCTGTTCGGAGCTAAGCTGGCCATTAATCCACTTGTCGATGGCGGGAACCACCTTTACCTCCAGGTTAAGTTCAAGGGCTTCCTCAACTATTGCCTTCTGCTTCTCAATGTCGAGGCACTGAATCGAGATGATTAGCTGATCGGCCTCTATCTTGTTAACATACTCCTTTGTAAGCGCAACGCTGGGGGGCAGAATTTTAACACCCTCAAGCATTTTTCCTACTTTTCCGGGGTTCTCATCTATAAAAGCATCAATATGGTATGATGTATACACGTCTTGTAGCAGTGCATTCCTGGTAAGAATACCCGATGCACCTGCTCCGTAAATAAGAACAGTTTTACTCTCCTTTTTCCTTGACCCAGCAATTTTATGATATGCTGTTTTTACCACAATTCTTGCACCCATTAGCACAAAGTATGCAAGTAGGAAATGGATAACCAAGGCGCCAGCAGAGATCTCCTTGCCAATGCTGATTTTGAAGAGCTTAAACCCAAATGCAATAGCCAGCACAAAAGTAAAGGCTGCACCATGAGCTTGCAGGGTTTTTAGCGCATCGGTAAATCCTGTATGCCGAATAATCCCGGAGTAGGAACGGAATACCACAAAGCAAATGGAGTATATATAGGTAACTACAACGGCCTGAACCGTGATGCTAGGAAAATCGAATTGGGTTATGCTAAAGTTCAGGCGTATGGCGTAGGCAATGTAGTAGGCGAAAAAGACAACCAAAACATCGAATGTGAAAATGTACCAGCTGGGTACAAACCTATGTGAATACTGCTTAACTATCTCTTTTAGCCAGGAATCCTTGATTTTTATAAGGCCCATATAGTTGCAAGTTTGGTTTGCTATTACAAATCTAATAGTTTTCAACAAATAATTAACAGCCCGACCCGTAAAAATTTATGAAGGGTGCAAAATTATGAAAGCAAAGTGTGCTAAACAAATTTTGTACCAATTAACACTTTAGGCTTGACAAATCTATTGGAGAGGCTTTGGGGAATTCTAGGATTTTTTTTAAAAAATGGGGGTTATGAGCTATTCAAGGAGAATATTGTCTAATCGCCTATGACAACACTGACACAAATCTCAGTGTTTATTCAATAGATCCCATTTTACTCCAAGCATTAAACTACTGCTATTAAACATGTCGCCAAAATCCAGAGCCAAGGCAGTTGTAAAACTCAACTGATTAACCTTCCTAACTTTCCATTGGGTTTCGAGCATAAAGTACCATTGCGTAATAGCTGGGTTAAAAAAGTACTCCTCTGGATCCTTATCGGGATTAAAGAATCCCCAGGTTTCCCCCAGGTTAAGCCCAGCATACGATCCATAGTATTTTACAAAGGATCCCAAAAATCTATAAGATAGATTTTCTTTTATTTCACCGCCAATCCCCAGGTGATGAGCAATATTGCGGGTGCTAATGAAAAACCGTGTGTCAAATGTTTTTGCATCGGGATGGAATTTCCTAAGGGTATTGTTTGTCAGGAAGAATGGGTTTCCCATGCTCATGCCGTAGTAGGAGTACCCCGAACGGTATATGCTATTATTATAGTAGTTGTCGCGCCCCCCATAGCTAAATCCGCAGTTTGGAACATCGCAGTATGGGGATATATCGCCATACCCCTTATCGGAAACACCCATGCCGCTCTGATTCTTTGTGTATAGCACCTCGTAGGTTAGCTGGTTAACCCATTTGGCAGGGAAGGGGTCCTGTACCCTAATGCCCCATAGACCATCTAGCTTATTTCTATACCTCATTCCTGAACCATCGGTGAATATATGCTGATAGTAAGCATGAACTTTAATCCTACCAATATCTACTTTTATTCCCCAGTCCCATAACCCTGTATGGAAGCCCAGCGCATTAATCTCGTTGCTGGGGGAACCGGATGCACCCTCCTTGGCGATTACAACCCTTAGAAAATCAGAAAAAGAGGAGGGCAACTTTCCATGGTCTGGCGATTCTCCTCCCCAAATGGCCGAGTGCACTATACCCCAGTAAATCTTGAGGCCAGTGTTTCCTCCTGTTTGGACATGCGCCGACTTATCGTGCAGAAATGAATTTACGGCGTATCGTTCATCGTTAAGCCATCCGTGTGAAAAGTGTCCTTTAATCTCGAGCCAACCAAAGGTGAAGGGTACTGGGAAAAAATCGGGCATAATAGCAGTAACTCTTGGAACTGGCATTACATTAGGGCTTATGCCAACCGAACCCGATGATAATTCTCCTAGCGGGATACCATAGATGGTTTCCTTCCGTCCAGCCTCAACATTAAAGAAACCCACTTTTGCCTCGATGTATGCCTGATGGAAGTATGCCGTTGAACTTTGTGAGGCTCGTCCAAGCAGACTCACTCCACCCCCGATATCAAACAGTTTTTCCTGTCGCATATTAAGTCTACCCGAGATTAATGCTAGGGCATTGGCGCTTTTGTCGTCGAATATTCCATAGCGGTTATGGGTAAGCCAAAAACTCTGATCCTTAATGGCTCCCAGGGTCGAAAAGAGAGTGATATCGGCATTTACCCTTTCGGTTTGGCTTTGGGCAGATAGTGAGATGCTATGCAGTAGCAGTATTAGTAGAAGTGAAGTTTGTTTCATTGATTGGATGATTGTGTGCAGATTTACAATATCTTCAAATTGAACCACAAATTAACGCAAAAATACTAAAAAGAGTAAAGTGTCTTGTTGTTGAGAGATAGATTGTGGCTGAAAATATTTAGGCTTTTGGCTATTAGCTGCGTGTCTCGGAAACCGACTTTTTTTGGAGGTTGTCGAGATTCTGCGTTCTGCGTTCAGTGCTGTGTCTCGGGAGAAAGCCGTTTTTTGGCTGGATAACGAGATTTTACGTTTTACGTTCATGGTTTAGTGTCTTTTGGCAGGATGACAAGAACTCTATGCCCTTAGTTCTACGCTTGTGTCTTCTCTAGTTATGCTCCACATCCTTAGACCGGCGACTACCAGTCAAT
>CAZBBA010000152.1:0-4529 GCA_964490015.1 uncultured Rikenellaceae bacterium | reverse complement strand
TTCATTTCGCGGGTTGCACCAAACTCGTCAAATTTTTGCTTAATAAACTCCACGGCTCTTTCCGTTTCGCCCGGTTTAATTCTTATGCTGAGCACGTTGGGAACACCACCGGAGATAAAAAACATAAACGGTTCAATGGGATTGTGAATAGAAGTGTAATGAAAATCATTAACCACGCCAACCACGCCACCATCGCGATTTGCCGAACCATCCATTCTAATTCCAAACTGAATGCGTTTTCCGATTGGCTGATCGGCCCAACCATAAACCCTTTCGGCGGTTTTATTAATTATAAATGCTTGTGTCGAGTCGGTTCTGAGGGTGGGGTCGAAGAATCGTCCCTGATCTATTTGTACGCCTAGCACCTGTAGATAGTCGAAATCGCACGAGATTAGGTTAACGGCAATCTCCTTCATTTCGCCGTTTTGATCCATTCGGCTTACAATTTTGCTGTTGCTAATACCCAGAACCTGCTGCGAACCGGCCACCCCAATAATTGAAGGATTTCGAAGAAGCTCCTCCTTGATGGGGTCAATCCTGCGACTAATTACCGTGTCGAGATCGCTAACCACCAGTAAGTTTTTCTTGTCGAATCCCATATCCTTCTCCCGAATAAATCGTTGCTGGTTACTAACCACAATTGTGGCAAGAATCATGACAATCGATACCGTGAACTGGAAAACCACAAGAATCTTGCGCAGTCCAACTTTACCTCTAGCCTTATCAATTGTGCCCTTGAGCACTTTAACGGGCGAAAAGGAGGAAAGGAAAAAAGCGGGATAGCTGCCTGCAATTAAACCTACAAAAATCACAATAAGAACAGCACCTCCAATAAAACTTGGGTTGAGCAGTTCCATAAGACCAATTTCTTTATCGGCCAGGTTATTGAACCACGGTAGAACAACTGCAGTAATAGTGTAAGCCAGCGCTCCCGAAATAATGGCCAAAAGCATCGACTCGCTAATAAACTGTTGAACCAGTCGGCCCTTACCCGCACCAACAACTTTTCTGATTCCCACTTCGCGAGCACGACTTGCCGAACGGGCTGTTGCCATGTTCATGTAATTGATACAGGCTATAATCAGAATAAAGAAAGAAACCAGCGAGAAAATGTACAGGTTAGAGCGATTACCCACGGGCAAGTCGCCCTGCAGGTTGTCGGTTTTTGGGAAATGGGTTTCGAGAAGGGGTTGAAAAATGGGAGCAAATGTGCCATTTACAATCTTACCCACCGGAACAATGTACTTCTCGTTGAAAGGTTCGTAGTTCTGAACTATCGTTTCGGGGTTTGTTCCCTCCTTAAAAAGCAGATAAGTATACACATTTACATTCCAAAACGAACCTGAGCTGTTGTCGTTAAACCTTTCGGCACCCACGTTTTCAATAATTGTGTTAAGCGAGACAAGGGCACGGAATCGGAAGTGCGAAGTACGTGGAACCTCATCAATAACTCCTGTTACTGTAAATGCATCGTTTCTTTCCCCAAGCAAAACTTTTCCTATGGGGTTCTCGTCGCCAAAAAGTTGTTTGGCCAAGGTTTTAGTAAGAACAATAGAACCCGGTCTGCTCAGTGAGGTCAATGGATCTCCAACAATGAATTTATGATCGAATACTTTAAACATGGTTGAGTCGGTAAAGTAGAACTCCTCCTCGTTGTACTCAACGCCATTGTAGCGGAAAAAGAAGTTATCGACATTGGCAAAACGCACAAACTCCTCAATTTCGGCAAACTCCTCTTTAAGCGTAGGGCCAATGGGAACTGATGAAACCGCGAAGAGATCCTGCTTGTTGTTGACATGAAAGTTCGAAATAATCCGATAGATCCTTTTGTGTTTAGTGTGATGCTTATCGTAAGCGCTCTCCTCGCCCACAAATAGTAAAACAAGGATTGCCGAAACGATACCAATGGTTAACCCCAGAATGTTGATGATGGAAAAGAAGCTGTTTCGGGTAATATTGCGGTAAGCGCTTACTAGGTAATTTTTAAAAAGCATAGTAAAGTACTTTACAGAAGTTTTTTGATATTCTCGGTTACAATATGCCCGTCGAAAAGTTGTATAATTCGATGGGCTTTTTCGGCATCACTGGGTGAGTGTGTAACCATTACAATCGTGGTTCCCTCTTTGTTGAGCTCAGTAAGCAGGTTCATTACTTCCTCGCCGTTGGCCGAATCGAGATTTCCGGTGGGCTCATCGGCAAGAATTAGCTTTGGGTTGGCTACTACCGCCCGTGCAATGGCCACGCGCTGCTGCTGTCCCCCCGAAAGCTGCTGCGGGAAATGCTTTTTGCGGTGCATTATTTTCATTCGTTCTAAAACCGCTTCAACCCTTTTTTTCCTCTCCGAGGAGTTGATGTTTAGGTAAAGCAGCGGTAGTTCCACGTTTTCGTAAACGGTTAGTTCGTCGATTAGGTTAAAGCTTTGGAATACGAATCCGATATTTGCCTTACGCAGATTGGTTCGATGTTTCTCTTTGTACTTCGACACCTCGAGCCCATCGAAGTAGAACTCCCCACCAGAGGGGTTGTCGAGTAGCCCAATAATATTAAGTAATGTCGATTTTCCACATCCCGATGGGCCCATGATGGCCACAAATTCGCCTTTGGCAACCTCGAAAGAAACTTTATTAAGTGCGGTGGTTTCTACCTCATCGGTACGAAACACTTTGGTTAATTCTTTAGTTTTTATCATTGTAACTTGTTTTAAAGGATCAAATACTGATATAAATGACGACTAAGTGAGGGTTAATGTTACAAGAGCTGTTTTGGTTTCTAAATTTTGTTTTTGAATTTACCCAAATACCTTCCAGTTTATTAGGATAGTTACTCTGTGATTAATGTGAAAAGGAAGTGAAAACTGTGAGTGAAAATGCCCTCAGAGCTAAAATACACCAAAACAGGCAATAAAAGAGCAAAAAAAATTAATTTAGCTTCGTTAATTTTTGTCTAGCAATCAAACCACACTATAACCTAACTTTATCTGAATGAAGAGTTTTAAGCAACTGAACCTAACCGTCGGCTGGCTGGTATTTGCCATTGCAGCGAGTGTGTACCTAATGACAATGGAGTCCTCTGCAAGTTTTTGGGATTGCAGCGAACGTATTGTTGCAGCATATAAGCTGGAGGTGCCACATCCTCCCGGAGCGCCCTTTTTTATGCTATTGGGGAATTTCTTTACAACCTTTGCCGGTGGTAACGTTACAATGGTTTCTGTAATGGTTAACACCATGTCGGCATTAGCTGCTGCGTTTACCGTTTTGTTCCTTTTTTGGTCAATTACCCACCTCGCACGACGTATTGTTGTGATGAATGGCGATGAGCCAACATTTGCACAAACCATTGCTATTGTTGGGAGCGGTGCCATTGGTGCGCTTGCTTTTACCTTTACCGATAGTTTTTGGTTTATTGCCGTTGAGGCCGAAGCCTATGCAACCTCATCTCTATTTACTGCGCTAGTTTTTTGGGCAATACTTAAATGGGAGAATGTTGCAGATAAACCCTTTGCAAACCGATGGTTAATTCTTATTGCCTATATAATGGGTTTATCCATAGGTGTCCATCTACTTAATTTGCTAACCATTCCAGCAATTGTTTTTATATACTACTTCCGAAACTATAAGGTAACCCGGTGGGGCTTCGTGGGTGCGCTTGGGGCGTCATTAGCCATTCTGGGCTCAATAATGTATGTAATTATTCCGGGAATTGTATCGCTTGCATCAAAGTTCGAACTGTTGTTTGTGAATGTGTTTAGACTACCATACAATAGTGGCGTTTTTATTTTTATTGCAACTTTTGCCTCTTTAATCGCCTATGGGTTGTGGATAACCTTGAAGAAAAGGAAGGTTCTGCTTCATATGCTAATTTTAGGTGTTGCCGTTATTTCCATTGGATACTCGTCGTATGTGCTTTTAGTTATCAGGGCCGAGGCTAATCCACCAATGAATCAGAATAACCCCTCATCTGTATTCGCGCTGCTTCATTACCTAAACCGCGAGCAGTATGGGGATCGACCACTGATTTCCGGTCAGCATTACAATGCGCCTGTGGTAAACAGCTACGACAAGCATACCTATATTCGAAAAAATGGCCGTTACGAAAAAACCTATCTGAAAACTATTTACGAGTTCGACGAGCGATTCCAGTCCTTTTTCCCTAGGATGTGGAGCTGGCGCAACGATCATGTGGAAGAGTATAAAAAGTGGGGTAACGTTACTGGAAAGCCCATCAGGGTGAGCACAGGATCGGGCGAGCAGGAGGTGCGACGTGTTCCAACCTTTGGTGAAAATCTTAGATTTATGTTCAGCTACCAGCTAGGACACATGTATTGGCGATATTTTATGTGGAACTTTGCTGGTCGACAGAACGATACTCAAGGACATGGAGATATTCTTAATGGCAACTGGATAACCGGAATTAAGCCCATTGATGCGATAAGATTAGGTAATCAGGACAAGCTAACCAGCGAGATGCTTAATCACCCGGCCAGGAATGCATACTTTATGCTTCCACTTATACTTGGACTAATTGGACTT
>CAZBBA010000151.1:0-4873 GCA_964490015.1 uncultured Rikenellaceae bacterium | reverse complement strand
CAATCGCCCCCCCCTGCTCTCAATAGATGAACTGAGAATATCGCTAAAAGCCATGCCAACTGAACCAACTACACCCACAGGTATTTCGGTAAAGCACGAATACTTTGCCAGATGCCGCTCAACCAATTTGCAGAACGATTTTTCAACCATAGTTTTAACGTAAAAGTGAGATGAATGTTCTGCTAAAAAAGGAACAAATTCTGCCAAGAAACGGTTAGGGAACGGTTCGTTGTACAACCGGTTCAGTATCTCACTCTGCGAGAGTGGATATTTCACATTTAGTTCATCGTTCAAATCCTTAGGAAGTTCTCCATACTGCCAGTGCCGCAGCAATTTTTTGCCCAGATAAGCTCCGCTACCTTCATCGCCAAGCACATAACCCAGCGATGGCGTTTTTCGTTCAACGGTTTCACCATTAAAAAAACCCGTACTCATTCCTGTTCCAAGAATAACCACCAACCCTTTATTTTTCGCGAATAGCGAACGGGCTGCCCCAAGAATATCGGAGTAAACATTAACTTCGGCTCTAGGAAAAAAAATTTCGAGTCGACTTTTAACCTCTTTGGCCATATCGATTGATGCACAACCCGATCCGTAGAAAAAAAGTTTGGAAACTTGTTCAGGATCAAGTGCATTAGAAAAACTGTGGTGCAATACCTCCCTAAAATTTTTTGAATCGGCAAAGAAAGGGTTCAGACCCAGTGATGTGAATTCAATATCATCCACCCCCGAGAGAACGAGTCTCCAGTGGGTTTTGGTTGAACCGCTATCTGCAATTAAAATCATTCGCTTTTTTGATTTACTGAATCATTCGCTTTTTTTACTCTCTTCAAAACCATAAGATTCATCGGATTTGTACCAAGACCAATGACTTCTTTTCGGGTAAATCGAACAACCTTATCGTAGTAAAGTGGTATTACGGGTACCGATTCCTTTACCAGATCATCCATCTCCCTGTACGTTACAAAGCGCTCATTATCATTAGACAGCATTAAAGCCTTTAGGTATAAATTATCAAATCTTGGGTTTGAGAAGTGAGTATAATTTGGGCCGCCAGGGCTAAAGTTCTTACTATAGAAAAGCGACAGGTAATTCTCCGCATCTGCATAATCGGCGACCCAGCTAGCCCGGAAAAACATCATTTTTGAGTTTGCCATCATCTCGCGGTAGGCTGCACCCGGAAAAACTTCAACAACAATTGGAATACCAAGTTCTCCTAGCTGATGCTGAATAAATTCGCAAATATCAACGTAATCATCGGTTGTGCATATTGTTATGGGTTGTAACCCTTTCCCATTCGGAAATCCTGCTTGCTGAAGGAGCTGCCTCGATAATTCGGGATTAAAGCTATATCCGTTTGTATTCTTGTAAAAACCTGGCATTCCAACTGGTACAAAGCCTGCGTGGGCAGGATACCCCATGTTGCTTCGCAGGTAAGTCATCATTTTCTGTCGGTCGAAACCGTAAGCAATGGCTTTTCGTATTTCGGGGTATCGAAGGGGACTTTTTTTAACGATGTCAATAGTTGTATCGACTAGTATACCAAGATATTCTGTATTTAGATATGGTCCTGTCAACATCTTTACCCTATCAGCGTATCGAGGGTTAAGGTTACCCGAACGGGTAAGCAACTCATCCTTTGACGCAGCGTGCACTCCCGACAGAAAATCGATATTTCCCTTAAGGAACTCGAGAAACTCCGACTGCTTATCGGCAATAAACGAAATGGATACAGCTTCGATGTAGGGCAATTGATTTCCTTGGATATCCTTCTCGAAGTAGCTTAGGTTACGCCTTAAAATTAGCTTCTCCCCTTCCTTCCAGTACTTTAAGGCAAAGGGTCCCGTTCCTACGGGATTGTTCCGAAAATCCTTACCGAAATAGTCAACTGCCTCGTGTGGAACTACAAATGCGTAGGGCATTGAAAGAATTCCTAAAAATGCTGGGAATGGCTTTTTAAGAAAAATCTGAAGGGTTGAATCGTTAACCGCTAAACAACCTCCGGGAGATAAAGTACTTTCGGTATCCAACGAACCAAACACCCATGCACCGGGCGAAGCAACTTTTGGGTTGATGATTCGGCCAAAGCTGTAAACAAAATCATGCGCAGTAACTCTGCGACCAACACCCTGAAAAAAGGCGGGTGAATTGTGAAATAGAACATCAGTCCGGAGATCAAAAGTGTAAACTTTTCCATCGGGTGAGATGCTCCAACTCTTTGCAATGCATGGCTCAACGGTAAGGGAATCGCTAAGCTGAACCAAGCCGTTAAAGATTTGACTAACCGGTTGGATTAAAGGTAAGCTGCGGGCAAATGCAGGATCGAGAGTAGTTACCCCTTTACTCTCGTTGTATCTAAAAACCATCGAATCCTTCACCTCCCTCGACCCTGAACATGAGATAAGCGAGAGCAAAGGAATGATGATAATCAGTGCTGCATTCAACTTTACCATAATACAAAGAAACAAAATTGGGGTTTGATTACAAGGGAAGATAATAAATTTGTTAGGGGTAAAAAAAGAACCGGGCCTGAGAAATCAGACCCGGTTCCACACCCTAAAAAATTAACCTAAAAGCAAAAAACCTGAAACCAACTTTAAACCCTAAAACCAAACCACTCAGGTTACCTTTCACTTTATAGAACGCGAAATAAGTAATAATGTTTCAAACCACAATCGCTAGAAATGGTGATTTAGAACACCTTTGTCCAAACGTAAGTATTCATGGGCAAAAGCCAGCGATATAATTAACTTAAATCGTTAATTATTTTTGTTAACCTAAAAAGTGGGCCGTTAATTGTTATTCGATTAACAGGCGATAGTTCGAACTGAGATACTCTTAAATCGTTAACCTTTTCTAAATCGTTTGGTGTACAACAACATCCATAGAAACAATGGTAGGCAATAGCGGTTTTTAGAGTGCTTGGCTTTACCCTTAACGTATTGGGAGATAACCTTGAAGGATGGATATGAACAAATCGTTGTGGAAATCGCCCGTATGTTATGGTCCATACCGAGCCGTCACTTAGTTCAACTTGCTTAAAAGTTTCACCATCGCACTTTAACCATGCAGTAAACTGTTTATGCGTTAATATTCCCAAATTACATAAATAGTCTACTAATTCGTCTGCAATTCCTTTGCATGAGAGCAATCCCGTATAGACATCAAGAACAGTTCCGCCAAAATTTTTTAAATGCTTTACAAATGAAGAGCACATATTTTGTTGCCTGGCGGCAATCGATGCATTTACTAAAAACCTAAGGTGGTGCTTCCACCCATTAAATGCGATGGGGAATTGTAAGGTAGGATCGAATGAAGTGTATAGCAGAGAATTTTCCATATCACAGATTAGCTGCCACACTGTAAAAATACGAAAGGCCAACTTTTATTCAAAATTGGCCTCTAAACTACTCGCTCAAAAAGCGAACTATATCCACACAAATGGTAAGCTGCTTTATTCGCTTTTTACCAAATAAATATCACAGGTCTAGTATCTCGAACCTCTACTACGGTCGCCACCGTTGCGGTTGAAGCCACCACCTCTGCGATCGCCACCGCGTTGGTTTCCGCCTCTGAAGTTACCGCCGGTACGTTCTTTCTTCTCTTCTGCCTGATTCACCACAATTGTACGGCCATCAACCTCAGCGCCGTTAAGCTCTTCGATTGCCTGTTTGGCTTGATCATCGTTGGGCATCTCTACAAACCCAAAACCTTTACTTCTTCCGGAGAACTTGTCGGTAATAATGCGTGCCGCTGATACTTCGCCGTACTCTTCAAAAAACTCCTTTAACTCAGACTCCTGTAGTCGAAAAGGAAGACTTCCACAAAAAATGTTCATTAGATAACAATTAAAATTATTGGTTTATAATACGGGTGCAAAAGTACTCTTTATTTTGATACTTTGTTATGTTTACAAATTTTATTGCAAAAATTATTAATAATCAGGTATTATTATAAAAAAACGCTAGCCAAAGAGTTGGCTAGCGTTGAAACAAAAACTATATCGAATTGTCTACCTAAAAACCAAAATGAATACCCTGTGCTAGGGGTAAGTCGTTGCTATAGTTGATGGTATTTGTTTGCCTACGCATATAATGCTTCCAAGCATCGGAGCCCGATTCACGACCTCCTCCGGTACCCTTTTCTCCGCCAAAGGCTCCACCTATTTCAGCTCCAGAAGTTCCGATGTTCACATTGGCAATTCCACAATCGGAACCACCCTCCGAAAGGAATAGCTCAGCTTCCCTGAGGTTTAGCGAAAATATTGACGACGATAAGCCCTGTGGTACATTATTGTTAAGATCTATTGCCTCTTCTATCGTTTTGAACTTCATAATGTAGAGAATTGGGGCAAAGGTCTCCTCCTGCACAATGGCATAATGGTTTTCGGCCTCAACAAGTGCAGGTATCACATAGTTTCCTGAGCTGTATTTGTCGCCACTCAGAACCTCACCGCCAAAAAGAAGTTTCCCTCCCTCAAGCTTAACCTTTTCAATGGCATTGGTAAAAGCCCTAACAGCAGCACTATCGATTAATGGGCCAACCAACACTCCCTTTTCCAGTGGGTTTCCAATATGTTGGTTAACGCTTCTATAGGCTATTAGCAGCTTATCAATAACTTTTTGATATACACTTTCGTGAACAATTAACCTTCGGGTTGAAGTGCAACGTTGCCCCGCAGTGCCAACTGAACCAAACACAACCGATTTTATTGCCATTTCCAGGTTTGCACTCTCAGCAATAATCACAGCGTTATTACCACCAAGTTCAAGTATTATTCGGCCTAAACGTTCCCCAATAATGGCTCCCAACCTCTTACCTACTGCCGTTGATCCGGTAATAGAGAAAAGTGGAATTCTTCGATCGGCGGCAA
>CAZBBA010000150.1:0-5135 GCA_964490015.1 uncultured Rikenellaceae bacterium | reverse complement strand
CGGATCAAGGTGGTGCTCGTTGTTGAACCAATCCAGAAACTTGTCCATCTCCCCTCTCACCATCTCGGGTTTTACAGCTTGGTAGTGTACTTTCTCGTTGCCCATTGCGCCCGATACCACCTGCATCTCGCCCGTTCGATATTGACCTACCTCAATTTTAGTGAGCCCGCTATACCCTGTTGGGAATAGGGCGGCGTGCCAACAGAAAAGCCGATTCTCGGTTAAGGGTTGGGCATATCGCTGGGTGGCGTCAAGCATCATCTCCACAACGCCCTCGATATGACGACTGCTGGGTACAAGACCTCCCGTGTTTATGCCCAAACGTCGGGCTATGGACGAGCGTACCTGCTCGTAGTTGAGCCGTTCGCCCTCTATCTCCGACGATTTTACTACATCGAGGGTTAGGGCGGTAAGTGTGGCCTCGGCTTTGGCCGAGAAGCCCAGCGCGTTCATCTGGCCAATTATTTTCCCTTGCATCAGCCGCACCTCACCAAATATGGCATTAATGGCCCTATCGTGCCACGAAAAATTTGTCCAGCCACTATGCTCGTAGATATATTTTGTCATTTCCCTACCCTATTTTGCGGTAAATATACGAATTATTCACCGCATGAATGCGGTGTTTGTTGCATTTAATCACCGCAATGCAACAAGTTCATACAAATAGCGATAAGTTACGGGGCGATAGAATGGCGGATGACTTAAAGGTGACGAGCCTGCCGGCTGAAAGCAGGTGACGGTGAATCACTTGTCACTTGTCACTAAGTCACTTGTCACTCTAGTCACTCTAGTCACTTGTCACTCTAGTCACTCTCTAAACCTTGTCCTCCAAACCATTTCCCCGAAAATCAGCTTAACCCGCGTTTCCTGTGCTGCTTTCCGAAGCATCCGCATTTCATCAACAAAAAAAGATGCCAAAAAACTTGACTTTGGCTAAATGTCGCCATAATTTTAACTCGCTGGAAGCCAGATTTTAGGAACTTGCTCAGCATCTTGAAACCAATGTATAAACCCAAAAAAAACAATTAACCATGGCAATTAAGTACAAGGTAGTCGCCAAGGGCCAACCGGGAGTAGTTGGCGGCGGCGACAAGAAGTTCTACGCCACCCCCGTGCTGGAGGGGGAGGTAACCCTCGACGATCTCACCCGGTTGATCGAGAAGTCATCGACCGTGAGTGGCGCCGATATCCGGGCAGTGCTCTACGCACTGGTAGAGACTACAGTCGATAGCCTCACCAAGGGCTCCATCGTGCGGCTGGGCGAGCTGGGCAGCCTGCGCCCCAGCATCAGCTCCGAGGGCAAAGCCACGGAGGCAGAGGTGAGCGCCTCGGCTATCCGCAGCGCCAATGTAATCTTTACCCCGGGTAGCCGCATCAAGGAGATGCTGGCCACCGCCAAGTTTACCAAAGCATAGCGGGCTTCCTGAAGCAAAAGGAACCGCCCTGAACTGCTGATCGGCGATTTGCTGCACAGGAAAGAAAATTTTCATACTAGGAATTGCTAATTTCCTGCTGTGCCGTGTCACATTTCCACAGCAGGAAATTTTTTTTTCACCGCAGGAAAAAAAATTTCCACGGCAGCAAATGGGCAATTCCCTGCGCAGGGATTTTAATTTCGTGCGCAGCTATTCTGAAGACCAGCATTAACGGTATTCCTGTGGTCTCCTATTCGGCTAAGGCTGTGCCTGTTTAAACAAAATAGTAGGCAAAGCCCATAAGATCAAACTCGACGGGAAGGTGACGGGTGATCTTTGGTGACAAGTGACAAGTGACGGGTGACTTTCTTCTGACTTCCGTCTTCCGACTTCTGACTTGTTTTACCACTAAGCCACTAAGGGCACTAAGTTGCACTAAGGTTAACCCTCTTCTGACTTCCGACTTCAAAATTCGTTATTCATTATTCATTATTCGATATTCCGCTCTTCGCCTTTTCACCACAAAACCCACAAAGAATTTCACAAAGCACACAAATAATTACACAGCCCCTAAATCGCAAATCGTTATTCGATATTCGATGTTCGACATTCTCTCTTGCCCTTGGCATTTTCACCACTAAGGCACTAAGGGCACTAAGTTTCACTAAGGTTAACCCTCTTCTGACTTCTGTCTTCTCTCGTTATGCTTCGCATCCTCTCGTTAACCGCAAAAGAACAGCGATTCCCGAGACAAGCTGAGACAGGTGTCTTCTGTCTTCTGTCTTCTGTCTTCTGTCTTCTGTCTTCTGTCTTCTGTCTTCTCTCGTTATGCTTCGCATCCTCTCGTTAACCGCAAAAGAACAGCGATTCCCGAGACAAGCTGAGACAGGTGTCTTCTGACTTCTGTCTTCTGTCTTCCAACTTCTGTCTTCCAACTTTCAGACTTTAATCTTTCCCCAAAAAAAATCCCCCAACCCATTGCCAACAAAAAAACTTTTCCATATCTTGCCCTACTATATTTACGCGTAACCAAAACAAAAACTTAACAAACTCTTAAACCACGCCTAATTGCCAACAGCATATATTTTATAAACTTTAAATTCTTAACCTTAAACCCTAAACTCTAAACCCTAAACTCTAAACCTTAAACTCTAAAATCTTGACTCTTAACTTTTGACTCTTAATACAAACCAAACACAAAAACTATGAAAAGAAAAATTCTACTCAGAACAGCCCTACTGGCCACAACCCTGATGCTCTTTGGTAGCGTGGGGTGGGGACAATATTCAGGTACTGGAACTTTTAATAAAATTACTAGTATAGAAGATTTAGTCCCTGGCTATTATGTTATCGTAAATAGTGGAGATGCGTTTGCAATGAACAATACAAACGCTGGAACTTTTTTTGCACACACTGCTGTTACACCTTCTTCCAATGTAATAACAAACCCTTCAGTAAGTATTGTTTGGAAAATTGAAACGAGTGGGGCTAGCTGGTCATTGTTTAATGAGGAAACATCTAAGTATGTTTCATACACTGGATCTTCTAATGCTGCATACGCAGTTGATGAAGTGACTAGCGATAATCAAAGATGGACATTCACTTATGGTTCTAATGTCTTCACAGCATCTAATGCAGCACTTACAACAAGAATGCTTCAATACAATGCAAGTTCACCGAGATTTGCTTGTTATACAACCAGCCAACAAAAATTATTACTATATAAATACGAAGAACCTGCTGGTAACCAAGTAAACTCTCCTGCCTTTAATCCAGTGGCTGGTACTTATACCGAACCTACAGATGTTACCATTTCTACATCAACCGAAGGGGCAACTGTATACTACAGCTTAGTATCGGAAACTGGTCCATGGACTGAATACACTACTGCAATTTCGGTAACAGAAACCACAACCATTTGGGCTTACGCCACCAAAACGGACATGGACAATAGTAATGTGTCCAGTGCAACCTACACCTTCCCCGTTACCCGTAAATGGAGTGGTTTAGGTGCAGCTGGCGACTGGGCTGATGCTGACAACTGGAGTCCAGTGGGTGTTCCTACATCTGCTGATCCTGTTATTTTAGACAACTCTATTATTACTGACAACTATACTGTGAATTTACCAAGTGGATCTACTGTATTTGATGTATACACATTAACCATAACGCCAAGTTCTGAGAAATTCATTACATTAAACATTCCAAAATTAAATACTGCAAATCCTGGAATTAGAATAAATGGTTCAGGAGATGCTCTTGTAATTAATGAAGGAGGTGTATTAATGAATTCCACAGGTGCATTAAGTGGAAGTGGTATTGTATTAACAGCTACTGGCGCATTGATTAGAATTAACAATGGTGGTCACTATATACACAATAATCCAAGAGCACATGCCGCTGAAATTGTTGCAAAACTTTCTACTGTAGCAGGGACTGAATCTGGAATTTTTGAGTTTGATATTCCTAAAGAATTCGCTAATGTTACTATTTCAACAGCGGCAAGGACCTACGGCAATTTAGTTCTATCAGGTACAGATGGTAATAGAACATACATCTTTAATTCTACAAATCCGTTAACAGTTAAAAGCAACCTTATCATAAATGAGAATGTTACTTTGGAGTCATCTTTAAAAGGTGCTGATGTTATTAATCAAAATTTAATTATTGAGGCATCTGGTAGGGTGACATTTAATAATGATAACACACTAACTGTTGATAAAATTATTCTTAAAACCGATGCAACCCGCAAGGCCGCTAGCCTAATTAATAACGGCACGCTAACGGTAAATACCGTGGAGTACCAACGCTATATGCCCAATGGTGCTTTTGAGTATGTATCGTCGCCAGTTGCAGGCCAAACCGCTAGCGTTTTTGGTACACTAGGCGAAAACTCGGCAGCAGGTAACGGACTATTTGCCTTTGATGTTACATCCGATAGCTGGTCAGCAGCCATTACCAATGGTGCAACGCCAATTGTAGCCATGCAAGGTTACGCCTTTATTGCCAACAGCAACCAAACGGTTACCTTTAGCGGTACTGGTTTTTATAGCGGAGAGCAATCCATTGGTCTTGTAAATAGTGCCACTGGCTTTAACCTGGTGGGTAACCCCTACCCCTCGGCTATCAACTGGGATGCTGATGCAGGTTGGACTAGAGGTGAAGATATTGATCCTGTAATTTGGATTAACACCGCCGATGCTCCCGGAGCTTCGAACTTTGCAACCTTTAACCACGAAACGCCCGAAGCATCAACAAACTGGGAAAGTACTGTAGGAACAGATGAGGGGGTTATTGCCCCAACTCAGGCTTTCTGGGTTTACGCTGCCGATAATGTTTCTCTTGCTGTAAATAACGCCGCACAGGTACATAGCGCCAACGTGGTAAATAAGAAATCGACCAGCGAGAATCCGCTTATCCGCCTGCAGGCACAGCGCAGCGGCTACAGCGATGAGATGGTGATCTACTTCCACAGCGAGGCTACCGAGGGCATGGATCGCTTCGATACCCGCAAGAAGCTGGGCAGCGGCGCGTACCCACAAATTTACGCCCCTGTGGCCGATGCCATGGCCGCGGTTAACACGCTACCCCAATCGCTACTAAGCGAAAAGGTGGTTGTGCCCATTACCCTTAAGTCCGATATGGCGGGTAGCATTACCATGGCCCTTACCGAGCTTAAGAACCTGGGTGATGATATGAATATTATCCTTACCGATAAGG
>CAZBBA010000149.1:0-5242 GCA_964490015.1 uncultured Rikenellaceae bacterium | reverse complement strand
AAGGGAGTAGGCATTTAAAAAGTTGCCTAGCCAGCGCACCCCTTATACCAAGTAGTGGGCAATCCAACCCGAACTTAAATGCGGGTGGCTCCCTTCAGGCGATGCACTGAGCCAGTCGAAGTGGAATTAAAGGGTGTGCGAGGGCAACAAACAAACACAGCGCAAGCCGAAAAGCTGGGAGAGAGTAGGCAAAAAAATTTAAATTTAAAGGTATGGCAGATTTAACTTTTACAGGTAACAAGATGCTAAAAAGCATTAACAAAGATTTTGTGGAAAAGTTTCCTTACTTGTATATCCGTTTTTATGATAAAGACGGTAAGCAATGTAACGGAAAATCGACCCATGCATCCATTAGGCTAAAGAAAAATGCCGAAGATATGTCCATTAATGGTAATTTACATGTTGGCACATTCGAAAAACGTTACGAAGAATCATTTGGTGTGAAGTGTGAAATAATGCATGTTTTAAATGGCAGAAAATATCGTTCTCTTGATGAGGACAATAATGTTTCAATTTCCGAGTACAACAAAAAGGTTCAAGCCAAGGGGGCTACACCAGCAATAGAAGCAATTGCAGACTACTTACAAAACGGATAGTTTTACTAGCCATGTAATCATATTAAATCAACGGAGGCCGCCGAAACGCCATAAAGGGAGTAGGCAATTTTTTTTAACACAGCGCAAGCCGAAAAGCTGGGAGAGAGTAGGCGGAAACAGTAAAATAAAAGGACATGAACGATTTAAAGAAAATTGTACCCGAGCTATACGCCGATTTAAGCGACCTGCTAAGCACAGGGCGTATAAACCGTGCTATGCAGCTTACCCGCGACTACTCGCAAACCCTGGGCAAGCCATTCTACTTTAGCCATATAAAATGGCCCCATTATCCCACCCATAACCTCGATGCCAAAACAGCTTTTGTTCACCTTAACCCGGGCACTGGGCTTGGTGACACCAGCTCGATGGAGAACTTTCTTTCGCAGAAATGGGATAAGGAGAAATTTTTTGCTGAGCATAGCCTCCCAGCAAATGCAACATTAGATCAGGTGGTTGAGATGTACAAATACGAAAGCGAATGGTATGCCCGCAAACGATTTGGCGAAAAGAAGGAGCGGGACAACTTCGACTTTAAGCAGGCCTGCTTCCTCAAGCAATGGCCCGATAGTGGCATTGAACTACAGGATGGTTACGACCATGACACCCAACGAATCAACTCAATAAATGTAATCGACCAGAAGCTGCAGCTCGAGCTGTTCCCCTACGGCTCAAACACCATTTCAACCCATTTACTCGATGATATTTTTAGAAAACATCCTGAGCTTATCACCCCGTATATCGAAAAGCTATTTGATTTTATAGTGCTTCACCCACGCAAGTACGTGCTATTTGGCAGTCGGGTTTTCGATACCCTTTTCCAGCGATACGATAGTAGCGTAAACAGGATTATTGACTATATCAGTCCCGAGCAAAAGTTCGAGGGGATTACTAAGAATAGACTATCCTTTACGTTTATTAGGCTTAAATGGAATGGAAAGGTATTCGATGCTGGCATTGCCCACTCCTTTCCCCGCAGGGATTTACCCAACGCCTTCGAAAAAATGGAGGAGTATGGCAGGCTTTGCGCCGAGTACTATTTGGAAAAGCAGAAATCAGTAAGTAAATAGCATAAACAATACAACAACCAGAAAGGTGGTAAGCATTTTGTGTTTCACTAGATTAAATATTTATCCCAAAATTTGATAAATCGTAGTAAAAATGGCAAAGAGAAAAAGTAGCTACTGGAGTAGTTTTTGGAGGGAGACAGGTGCCAATACTGGCAAATGGGTAAGTAATAAGGTGTTTGGTAATACCGGTTGGGCTACCCCCCGCCGCCATATCCTTGATGGGGAGCTTAAAACCAGCTCGTCGAGGGCTTCGCGACGGCAGAAGAAGGAGCTGGAGGATCTTGAAGCCGAGGTGAGAACGGCAACCCGTTCGAGCAGTTCATCCACTAAGGAGGATCCACACCTTGAATTTGAAAAGAAACTGTATAAGGACAAAAAGCATCAGGAAACCGTTGCAAAGATTAAGTCGTTTAAATTCGGGAACGATCAGAACAGCATTTGCAATTCGTTAGAAGACCTGCTGGTGCTATTCAGAGCCGAAGAAAACTATAGGCTTCAGGATGCAATCAAGAGCAAGGCAAATGTTGGAATTGAAAAGTTAGGCTATGTGGGAGATAAAAGATTAGCAAGGTTTTACAAGAAGCAATTCCAAACCAGCTTCGAGGAATCGATGAGCTTCAAGAGTCACATCCGCCTGATAGGCGAATGGGCATTGACCATCTTCATATATATTTTTGTCATCTATTTGATTGTGCTAATATTCAGGTATTTATTTTAAAAAACTTGGTTTATGTTTATCAACACATTAAGCGATATCTTCAGCGACAACATCTACTCGAGCAAGCTTAGCTATCGGGTGAACATGATAATTATTTCGCTGATTATCATCAGCACCCTCGAAATCATCCTCCAAACCGAGCCATCGCTTTCGCAATTGCAGTGGCTCTTCGATACTGTATATATCCTAACAAGCGTAATCTTTTTGGTGGAGGTAATACTAAGGTATATTGTTGCTGGTCATATAAACGAGGCGCATAAGGGATTTGTGGGTAAGATTAGGTTTACCTTCCAGTTCTACACATTGGTTGATATTCTGGCTGTTCTCCCCTTTCTGATGGGCCTGGTAGGCTTTGAGATGTTGCTGTACCTTAAGGCCATAAGGGTTTTGAGGATACTCAAGATTATGCGGTTCCTGCCCTCGGTCGAGTTGCTTCAACGGGCAATCAGCCACAAGAAGAGCGAGCTGTTTATCTCATTGCAGGCAATATTCATTACCGCCATACTGCTATCCATCGGATTATATTATGCTGAATCGAGGGTTGTGAACTCACCTTTTAGCAGCATTTCGCAAGCATTCCTGTGGTCTGTAGCAAAATTTATACAAAATATTGCGGGGTATGGCTTGTACGACCCAGTAACAACAGCTGGTAAGTTTTTAGGCACACTAAATGGAATTCTGGGCATAGCAATTTTTGCCCTTCCTGCGGGGATTATCGCATCGGGATTTGTTGATGAGATTGGCGACAGGAAGAAAGAAGAGGAAATAAAATCGAGGGTAAACCAAATTCTAAAATATTTTAAAAAGAGTTACAAGCAGAAAACAATCCTCGATGGCAGAAGGGCTTACGATAGGTTCTCAACATTTGAGAATATTGAAAGTAGATTTCTGCTTTCGAATGCCGAAATACTTGAGTGTATCCGAAATTCAGAAAATTTACGTCTTAGGGCAATGAAATCGAGCGAAGAGGTGAAGTACAATGACACTAAACTGATTGAGCATTTTGTAAGGAATACCGATTACGGCTGTAAGGTGGTGAACGAGAAATCCAATGTGTTCCTGATAAACCCAATGGGCAAATCCGAAAGGTGTATCAGCCACTTTACCTATACAATTATCGATAACTTGGGGTATAACTTCCTGTCACGAGAAGTGTCCATGGAAACAACTCAGGGTGCAGTAATTGGGACTAACAAGAGCATTCATTACTCCAAGTATGAGGCTAATAGACATTTACAGCCCAAGGAGTTTATACATTTTATGGAGGATTTAAAACTGATTGGGCATGATGATTGTGTGATTGTGGTATGCTCTGGGGCAAGCGGTCGAAGCGATTTTGTTTTGGAGTACGGCAACAAAAAGGGAGAGGATAGCATTGAATTGGGCGTATCAACATTTACCGATGCTGAAAAGCTAAAGCAATTAGAGGAGACATTGAGAACCAAGGCAAATGACGTTCATGTTAAAAAGAGTTCACAAAAGGAGGAGCGTTTTTCATTCACTATCGAGACGCATGGTATAGGAAATTTTGAGGATGAATGGATAGGGAAAACCATCCACAAGCTAACTGGAGCAAATGTAATTACATTATATGTTAACATTAAGCTGCTCACGGGTGAGGACGCACTTTACTACGCCTCGTTAAAATGTCTTCTCGAAACCTTTGAGTCCGTTTTTGGCAACTTTAAGCAGGAAGCATGAAAAAGCAAATGATTTTTGCCTACGGTTCAAACCTCAACTGCAAGGACTTACAGGAATACTGCACTCGCAAAGGGCTGGGCCCTACCAACATGAAAAAAATCTGTAACGCAACCCTTGCAGGATATACCTTGGCTTGGAGTTTCTACTCTCAAAACAGAGGATGTGGGGTGCTGAATATCGAGGAAAAGGAATGTGCAAAGGTTTTGGGAGCGGTCCTTGAGGTTGATGCAAACACGCTATCAATTCTTGATGGAAAGGAGGGTCATCCAAACCATTACCAGCGTATTCCTGTAAACGTTCTATCTGACGAAGGAATCACGATAAAAGCGTTTGCCTATAAGGCATCTCCAACATTCATTACCACAGCCTTTTATCCTAGCAAGGAATACCTTGAAATTGTTGCCAATGGCATGAGAGAAAACGGTTTGGATGAGAATTATATTGAGGATTTTTTTAGGGCAACGCCCTGTCAGCATGTGCCAAATGTGTCCGATCAGGCAAGAAAAATAGCTATCTATTCTGGCAAAGGTGTTGGAAAGAAAACCCTAAAAACTTGGTGCAATCTGTTCGAGAACCATGAAATTGGCAACCTGACTATTCTGTATAGCCATCGTTTTACACGTGAGGAATTAGGTGGATTTGACCTTGTTATTCTTCCAGGTGGGAGCGGTCAGGGTATTTGTGCTGGTTTAGGCGATATGGGGAAGGAAAATCTTAGACAGTATTTAAAAAGTGGAGGCAATCTGCTTGGGGTTTGTGCTGGGGCTTTTGCCATTTCCTCGCACAAGCAGGAATATCTCGGTGTAAGCCCAGTTTTAATTCAGGATATTCTTCACTGGAAAAGAGGAGAAAAGGAACTTTCTATCTGCTTCACCAGCAAAGGTAAAGAGATATGCGGAATTACAAATGAAACAACGCTTATATCAGCTATTTACCATAATGGGCCAGTAATAAAAAGTATTGAGCCAAATGGCGCTTCCAACCTTAGGGTGTTGGCAAAATTTCACGAAGAGCTGGTTCACCCAGAGGGTGAGGTGGGCGTGATGGTAGGCTCACCAGCAATCTGGAGCAACTCCTACGGAAAGGGTATGGTTGTTGGCGTAAGCCCCCATTTCGAGAGGACTGAAGGGAAGGAGCATATAGTCGCTAGGCTTATTGGG
>CAZBBA010000148.1:0-5328 GCA_964490015.1 uncultured Rikenellaceae bacterium | reverse complement strand
ATCCTGGCCACGGCTTTAACCGATACCGGTAGTAAGATGGATGAGGTTATCTTTGAGGAATTCAAAGGTACAGGTAATATGGAATTGCAGCTCGATCGTAAGCTTTCGAACAAGCGGGTGTACCCTGCAGTGGACATCACCGCATCGAGCACACGTCGCGACGACCTGCTGCTTGATAAGGATACTCTAAATAAAACATGGATTCTGCGTAACTACCTAACCGATATGACCTCGGTGGAGGCCATGGAGTTCATGCGCGATAGGCTGGTGAAAACCCAGACCAACGAGGAGTTCTTTATGACTATGAATAGCGATATCTAGAAGTCAGAAGACGGAAGACGCCTGCCTCGGGAGCCAAAGGCTAACGAGGGAAGACGGAAGACAAGAGAAAACGGAAGTTAAAGATTATAAAGCGAGCCAACTGCAGAAGCAGTTGGCTCGCTGGTTTTATGTTGTAATGATTAGGGTTAGTTCATTTATGATGACTTCGCGAAATAATCTTCTAACTTCTGTCTTCGGTCTTCTAACTTTGTTGTATCTTTGCGGCACTTATCCATGGGGCTGACTTTGGTTTTGACAGCAAGAAGAATGGATTGGTAAGCATGTCGAGCGTTGGGAAGCTGGCTCGTTAATCCCAGAACTCAGACCGATAAACGGCAACAATAACAATTACGCACTCGCTGCCTAATAAGTACCAGGTACTTCGGGCTTAATCTCGCCAACTAGGTTGGTGCGACGAGTAGTCTCACGGAGGGCTTCGCCCACTGGAACTCCGGCTTGAGGCTTCAAACCAAATGGGCTAGTGCGGGATGCTCCCCGGTTCCCGCGCGAAAATTCTGGGGATAAGGCTTAGGTTGGTCTCTTTCCACCTGCCCAAGTTCGAAAATCAAGGATGGATAAGCATGTAGAAAGCCAGTTGGTTCCTTGTTTGGACGAGGGTTCGAACCCCTCCAGCTCCACAAAACAGTTTTGAGCAAGAGTATTGAGCAAGAGGTTGGGGAAACTCAGCTGCCCTTGCTCAATTCTGTTTTGTCCCTCAGCACTCTTGCTGTTGCTCTTGCTGTATTTCTCTTTTACTTTGTCTTTGTCCGGTAGTTTTACCAATGGTAAAATGTTTTGCAGGCTGGAGCCTGCAAGGAATACACCGACGACGGTGCAACCGCCGCCGAACGGGGGAAATTGGTAGAATGACATTAACAAAATGAATAATTAAAAAGATTAAACGATGAGGTTTATTGATTTTATCTATTTCATTTCATACAAAGCCTATGTAAGGGGCAATAAAGATCGCTTGGGTGCTTTTTTTGTACCTTCTTTATGGGTTTCACTGCTACAATTTATTTGGGTATTTATTTCTTTATTGATGCTTGAGTATTTTAATAGAGAAAAGTATTTTATGTTTCTCGATAAATTTCATGGGTTTGCAATCTTCCTCCTTCTTTTTATTGTTTTGAATAATACATACCTTGGTTTAGGTAATAGGAAAAGTAAAATTTTAAATCGTTTCCACCTTTCAGAAGCGAAGGAAAAGTTTTACTGGGTTTTATTGATAATCATATTTTTTATAAGTTTCATCCTTGCTGGGCGTATGGGCTTTTTAAGAAAGGAAATGTTTGGTTAACCCCGATGGAAAAGATTGGGATGTCGTTATTGACCCCCGTTCGGCTCAGGTTGCACCTGAGTCGGTCAATTAATAGCAGGCTACGCCTGCGGTTACCAGCCTTCTTCGTCAGAGTACACCAGTAACTTAAATCAAGTATAGCACATTAGGATTATATTTTTTAGTTTTGCTACAATACAATGGCAATAAAATGTCAACAGGTTACAAAATTCAGGAGAAGGATGGGGCGCATTTCCTAACCTTTCAGGTTGTGGGTTGGGTTGATCTGTTTTCGCGCCGTGAATACCGTGATGTGGTAATAGAGAGTTTTAAGTACTGCCAGCAAAATAAGGGACTAAACCTGTTTGCATTTGTTATCATGTCCAACCACATACATTTGCTGGCCCAAAGTGAGGGGGGCGATCTAAGCGGCTTCATCCGCGATTTTAAGAGATTTACCAGTAAACGATTCGTTGGAATAATGGAGTCGGGCAAGGAGAGCCGAAGGGATTGGATGAGAATGGTGTTTAAATACCACGCAAAGTTTATGAACAAGCAAACGCATCAGTTTTGGACACATGAGAACCATGCTGAGCATATCTATAGCCAGAAATTTATTGAGCAAAAGGTACAGTATATCCATAACAATCCGGTTCGAAGCGGAATAGTTGCGAAACCAGAAGATTACCTGTACTCGAGTGCAAGGAACTATGCCAGAATGGAATCTGTAATCGATGTTATTGAGGTTGACTTTAAGTGGAAGACTTACTTATGACCTCGTGCTGTTTGCAAATTGCAGGTTTAACCTGCAAGGAATACACCGACGGCGGTACAACCGCCGCCGAACGGGGGGTGGAGATTTGACTACCTTTAAAATATTCTAAAATTGAAATTCAACTTATACTAACTCTTTATATCATGAAGAAGCCAGTTTTTTTTATTTTATTTGCGACTACATTGTCCTTACTAATATGTTGTAATAGTCCAAAGGGTAACTTTTTTAAACCAATCGTTTACTCGGAAAATGGTACAAAGCTATTTGCCGTTGGGGTACATAACAATGACACCATATTTGTTAAAGTGGATAATGAGAACCTAAAGATTGATGATGGATATACTAAAGAAGATAGTGTTTATTATTCTCCCGAAATAATAATTGGTAAAAGAATTGTATTTAAATTCTCAAACAACGATGCATACCTAATATCGTGCTCAAACATTCAAGTTCTGAACATTAATTCTAGCAATAATTATATTTTGTTAAAAGATATTGATAATTTATTTGGTGAGAAATATAAAGTAATTCATATTCGAGATGGGATTGTTTCAACGTTTACATCATTTGCAAGCATTTTAGGGGACATAGATGATGATGGTTTTTATGAAGTTGGCGGTTCTAGTGATATTGAGGGTTATAGTAGAGATTGTGATAGTGGTTATTATTCCCCTGCACTAATCTACAAACTAGGAGATAAGTTTGTTTTAGACTCAATTAATTCCAAGAGATTAACTTTAGATAAATATGAAATTTTTTTAGGCTATAACATTTTATATACGCCCGTTAGATTTAATAAGAAATATATCGATTCGACTAATTTGTAACCTCGTTGAATCGTGACTAGACTGAACTAGGTTGGGTAACCCCGTTCGGTTCAATTTGCCCTCGCTACCGCACGAGTCCTCTTTTGTGGATACGACGCAAGGTAAACTGATATTTTGCCATTAAGCCATAGGGGCATTTGGGGAGAGGCTTGACTATCGCTAAAACCACACGATGCAACCGAGCCGTTCTTTGGCGTGTTCGGCTCAGCATCGTGCGGTAGCAAGGCAGACAATTAAAAAAGTTGATGTAAATTGTGCGCAAAAATAATTTACAAACTATGGCAACTACAAGCAATCACGATGAGCGAATGGCAAATATGACTTTTGCCTCGGTATATCCACATTACCTTGTAAAGGTGGAGAAGAAGGGTAGAGCCAAGGCTGAACTCCATCAGGTAATTGAGTGGTTAACCGGTTACGATGAGAAAAAGCTGCTGGCTCTTATCCAAGAACAAGTCACTTTTGAGGCGTTCTTTCGGAATGCTCAAGTAAATCCACACGCTCATCTTATCACCGGTGTAATCTGTGGCTATCGGGTGGAGCAGATCGAAAATCGCCTTACCCAACAAATCAGGTATTTGGATAAGCTGGTGGATGAGCTGGCCAAAGGCCGAAAGATGGAGAAAATTTTGCGCGTTCCTAGTTAAGCATAGGGAATCAGGTTGAGTAACACTCGGTGGCAATTGTTCCGTTGTAGTGCAATTTCTGCAGGCTGGCCTATGCCGAACAGTGCACAGGGGTTTGGCAATTTTTAAATATATTTGCGTATCGGTGTAAAGCTTTTGTGAATGAAAGATTTGCCAAACTCTTTTCAGAATAATGCCTTTGTTGATGATTTTAGTCGATATTGCGCCCAGCAGGCAACATATAAAAGCGAATTTGTAAGAACAAATCCAGGTGTTTGCCTGCGTGTTATTACTTTCTTTCCATCTGCAAAAAACAGTTTGCCCCCAATCGTCCTAATCCCAGGACTGGCAGGCGTTATAGATAGTTTTAAGGATTTGCTGATTGAGCACACTTATCGCTACAGGGTTCACTATATCGAGACAAGGGAAAAGGGCTCGTCGGAGCTTACTGCTGATGTTGGGTTCTCGGTTAATGATATTGGTTCCGATATCCCGGGGGTTATCAAAATCCTTGGATTAGCTGATATGCAGTATATGCTTGTGGGCTATTCGCTTGGCGCTTCGGCCTCGGCTGTTCTTTTGGGCGATAAAAAGTTGTTGCCAAAATTTGCCGTTCTTGTTGAGCCCTCGGCCACCTTTAATTGGCCAAAATGGCTGCTGTTTCTGGCAAAGTATGGTGTTTCGCTGTACGATGTAATAAAACCGTTCCTCAAGTGGTATATGCGTAACTTTAGGATTAATACCGATGAGGATATGGAGATTTACCAGATAAACTGTCGAAATCTCGATCAGGCTGATCCACAAAAACTTGGGGCAACCGTTCGGGCCATTGCCAGTTTCAGCATTTGGGGTTCCCTTGCTGGCATTGATCTACCTTGCCTGGTGATTGGTGCATCGAGCGATAGTTTCCATAGCCACGATGAAGCCCTGCAAATATCCAAAGGAATTAAGGGTTGCAAGTTTATCGATTTGGTGGATAATAGGCGCTCGCATGGTGGAGAGGTGGCGTTGCTCATAGATAATTTCTTGTCCGAGTATAGTTGATGTTTAAAATTGTTATAATCCTTCTCTTAATTTTTTTTCGATGAATGTATTTCAAATGGTTACCAATACCCTTGCCGAAAACGCTGACAATAAGCGTGGGGTTGACGGGTTGTACAAGTTCTTCAAGGCTTTCCCAGGCGGATATGGCGAGGGCGATAAGTTTATTGGGGTATCTGTTCCCAAGCAGCGCGCTGTGGCCAAGATGTTTTATAAGGATATTCCGCTCGACGAGCTGGAGCAGCTGCTCTGTGAGCCCATACACGAGCGTCGCCTTACAGCGCTATTCTCCATGGTGTTGCGGTATCAGAAGAGTAAGGACCAGGAGGAGAAGGAGAAAGTTGTGGATATCTACTTAAGGAATATCGATAGGGTAAATAACTGGGATCTGGTCGATTCGTCGGCGCACCTTATTGTGGGCGATTACCTTTTGGGAAGGGATAGGCAGCTGCTCTACGA
>CAZBBA010000147.1:0-5480 GCA_964490015.1 uncultured Rikenellaceae bacterium | reverse complement strand
GCTCACAAAGGAGTACACCAAGAGAAGAGTAGTTAGACGAAGGCTAACGTTCGTACAATGAAACGGACAGATTTTGAAAAACACCTTAAAACAAATGGATGCAGACTTTTAAGAGAGGGAGGCAATCATTCCATTTGGATAAAAGAGAACAACGAGAGCCAAAGCACTATTCCAAGGCATAAAGAGATAGACAATAGACTTTGCAAGAATATTTGCAAGCAGTTAGGTATTAATTATCCCGAAAAATACTAATCAAAGCATTTTTATTTAAGAAATTACATCATTAATTTAAAGGCTAAGTGTACTAATTCAAAAATTCAAGGAAATGTCTAATTCAGAATGCTTTTCATTAATAACTGGAGCAATTTTAGGAGCAGTTCTTGGTTTTGTAATTTCAGAGTTTAAGTTATTCTTAATGAAATTAAGATTTAATAGAAAATTCAAAAAACACTTTAAGCCATATTTTGGAACATACAGAGTAAAATCAAAAAATGGAGATGAAGTTAATTATATCGTTACACTATCCTACCATGAGAATAATATTCTGAAATATACGTCAAATTCAGAAAATACTGGCAAAGCAGAAGGACACATCATTATTGATAAAACAACTCTTTCCAGTGGAACTCTTTTTTATCACCATAAAGAAGATGAGCATATACATAGGTCAGGTTTTTACAATATACTATTTGTTGATAATGGGATAATTCATGCCCTTAATTCTTATATTGACACAAAAACTGGAAAACAAATGATTATCCAGTATATTTGGGAAAATACAGGTGAAAAAACATGACCCTCCAACAATACATCACCACCCTAAACCAACGCTTCAAACTGGGCAACGCAACCGAACACACGTTCAGAGGCGATTTGCAGCAGCTAATCGAAACGCTTGTGCCACAGGTTAAGGCAACCAGCGAACCCAAACGGCAGGAGTGCGGTGCGCCCGACTACATCATCACCCGCAAGGATATTCCAGTTGGCTTCATTGAAACGAAGGATATTAGCGACAAGGATTTGGACGGCAAGAAGGCATCGGGCAATAAGGAGCAATTCGATAGGTATAAAACCTCATTGGATAACATCATCTTTACCGACTACCTCGACTTTCGCCTATACCGAAACGGTGTGCTGGTTACCAGCATTGCCATTGGCGAGGAAACGCCCAAAGGGATAAAGCCTTTACCCCAAAATTTCGATACCTTTACCCATCTACTCCAAGATTTCTGCACCCACACGGGGCAAACCATCAAGAGCTCCAAGAAGCTGGCAGGGATGATGGCTGGCAACGCCAAGCTACTTGCCGATGTAATTGAAAAGTCGCTTACCAGCGATGAGATAAGCCAAGAGGATAGCTCATTGAAAGACCAGTTCAACGCCTTTAAGCAGATTCTGATACACGACATTACCCCACGTGGATTTGCCGATGTTTACGCCCAAACCATTGCATACGGAATGTTTGCAGCACGACTGCACGATAATTCGCTTGATACCTTTTCTCGTCAGGAAGCAGCCGAGCTTATACCCAAATCGAACCCGTTCCTACGAAAGCTATTCCAGTACATTGCTGGGTACGACCTAGATGATAGGATTAAATGGATTGTGGATGCGCTGGCAGAGATTTTCCGAGCCACCAACGTGGCTGAGCTCCTAAAGGACTTTGGCAAGGCAACCCAGCAGCACGACCCCATAATCCACTTCTACGAAACGTTCCTCTCCGAGTACGACCCCAAGCTACGCAAGGCAAGGGGCGTATGGTACACCCCGCATCCAGTTGTCAATTTCATTATCAGAGCCATTGACTATATCCTGAGAACGGATTTTAACATCCCGCAAGGTTTAGCCGATACCTCAAAAACCAAGATTAAGGTAAACGTACAGGGCAAAATGGTGGAGCAAGAGGTTCACAAAGTGCAATTGCTCGACCCAGCAACGGGAACAGCAACCTTCCTTGTGGAAATCATCAGGTTTATCTACAAGATGTTTGAGGGGCAACAGGGGTTATGGAATAGCTACGTGGAAAATCACCTTATCCCTCGTCTTAACGGTTTTGAGCTGCTTATGGCTAGCTACGCAATGGCACACCTTAAGCTGGAGATGCTGCTTGACGAGACGGGTTTTACCCCAACTAGGAACCAGCGTTTGCGGGTTTACCTTACCAACAGCCTTGAGGAGCATCACCCCGATACGGGAACGATATTCGCAAGTTGGTTGAGCAACGAGGCAAGCGAAGCCGACCATATCAAAAGGGATACCCCTGTGATGGTTGTTACAAGCAACCCACCATACAGCGTAAGTAGCACGAACAAGGGCAAGTGGATTGAGAACCTTACAGCCGATTACAAGAAAAATCTGAACGAGAGGAATATCCAGCCCCTTTCCGATGATTACATCAAGTTTATACGCTACGGGCAGCACTACATAGAGAAGAATGGTAGCGGAATACTTGCCTACATCTCCAACAACAGCTTTATTGATGGCATTATCCACAGGCAGATGCGAAAGAGCCTGATGGAGACCTTCGATAAGATTTACATTCTCGACCTACACGGTAACTCAAAGAAGAAGGAAACCGCACCCGATGGGGGCAAGGACGAGAATGTTTTTGATATTATGCAGGGTGTGAGCATCAATATATTTGTGAAAATGCAAAAAAGTCCTAAACTTTAAAGTGGTCAAATTTGACCACTTTAAGTGAATATATAAATCAAAGAATATATGGCAAAAACTATCAAAATTAACGTTAAAGAAGTCTCGGTTCGCACATTAAAAGTTAACGGTTCCGATTATATATGTATAACCGATATAGCAAAGCAGAAAAACCCTTTAGAACCTAAGGATGTGGTAAAAAACTGGATGCGACTAAAAAACACCTTGGAGTATTTAGGTCTTTGGGAGTTATTAAATAATCCCTCATTTAAAGGGGTCGATTTCGACCCCCTTTTGAGAGAGGCAGGAAGTAATGCGTTTACTATGAGCCCCACAAGATGGGTCGAAATAACTGGCGCAGTTGGGATTATAACTACTAGGGGTGCAGGTGGAGGCACTTTTGCCCAAAAAGATATTGCATTTAAGTTTGCCAGTTGGGTGTCGGTTGAATTTGAACTCTACTTGGTTAAGGAGTTCCAACGTCTCAAGGAGGAAGAACAAAAGCACCTCGGATGGTCTGCCAAGCGTGAGTTGGCTCGAATAAATTACCATATACACACCGATGCCATTAAGCAAAACCTGATCCCAGCAGAGCTAACCAAGGAACAAATAAACTACGTGTATGCAAGCGAAGCCGACGTACTTAACGTTGCCCTTTTTGGCATTACTGCCAAGCAATGGCGCGACGCAAACCCCGACTTGAAAGGCAATATCCGTGATTACGCCACCATTAACGAGCTAATCTGCCTGGCAAATATGGAAAACTTAAATGCTGTGTTTATTGATGACGATATTCCACAATCCGAAAGATTAGTAAAGCTTAACAGAATTGCCATACAGCAAATGAGAATACTAAGCGAAGCAGAGAAAAGAAAACTATTGAAATAGATATGAGTAAATCTAAACCAAAAGCCCAAGTCTTACACTTCGACCTTTTCGGTAAGAGGGACGATAAGTACAACTTCCTCCTCAACAACTCCCTCGATAGCATCGAGTGGAACGTGCTGCAACCCGATGAGCCTAACTATTTCTTTGTGAAGAAGGGGTTTGAGGGAAAAGAAAAATATTTCAACTGGATTGATTTAGGTAAACTTTTTAACGCAAATATTACAGGAATAAAAACTCACGATGATAAAAACCTCGTATCTTTTGAGCCTTTTACCGAAAATAATCACAAATATGAGTATAGACCATTAGATATTAGGTATATTAACTATGACCTAAAGAAAGTAGTTAGGCACAGGTACTCAGTTATGAAGCACATGAAAAGCAGTAATATTTGTTTAATTATTCCTCGTCAGGCTGTAACAACTAATTGGACTCATGTGCAGGTATCAAAACACTTATCTGATAATCGTATTCATTATAGCAACAAAGGCATTCCGATAGTCTGTCCACTTTACCTTTATCCCGAATCAAGTACTCAACAAGAAATAAACAGAAACTGCAATCGCCAACCCAACCTAAACCCCGAAATCGTCCAGCAAATTGCTGATGGGTTGGGTTTAGCCTTTACCAACGAGAAGGATACTTTGACAGTCTCAGCATCCACAAACACCTTTGCCCCGATTGATATTCTCGACTACATATATGCCGTTTTACACTCCCCAACCTACCGTGAGAGGTACAAGGAGTTCCTAAAGATAGATTTTCCGAGAGTACCCTACCCAAACGATAAAAACACCTTTTGGCAATTGGTTAAGCTGGGTGGCGAGCTGCGCCAAATACATCTGCTTGAGCATCCCAAAGTGGATAAGCGCATCACCACCTACCCAATGGCAGGGTCAAATATTGTGGATAAGCCCCGCTTTGAGGATGGCAGGGTATGGATTAACCCAGAGCAATACTTCGATGGAGTGCCACAGGTGGCTTGGGATTTCTACATTGGTGGCTACCAACCAGCTCAGAAATGGCTAAAAGACCGCAAGAGTCGTGAGCTTACCTTTGAGGACATTCTCCACTACCAAAAAATTATCGTTGCTTTAACCGAAACCGATAGGCTGATGAAGGAGATTGATGGAGTTGGTGAGGAGTGGTGATTTTAAAAAAAAAAAAAATCTCAAATCCACAAAGTCCATCACTAAAGACTTTGCAGCGTACCCCAAAAAATAATTGGCAAAACACTTGCACCCCCCATAGCGTTTTTTATACTATCGCTGGCATACTATTAACCAATAAAAATTGTATGCCATGAGAAAAATGTTTTTGTTTATTGCTGTGGTGGTTTTACTGCCAAGCTGCGCCACGCTGCTAAGTGGCACGAGTGATAGGTTCTACTTTCACACCACACCCGTAACGGGCGATGTATATGTGGATGGAAGCCATGTTGGAAAAACCAACCAAAAGGTAAAGGTTAAGCGGGCTTACAGGAACTACCGCATGGTGGAGCTGAAAAGCGAAGGTTACAGCCCAATTGTTATTGAGGTTGACCAAAAGGTTGACCCTGTTTATTGGCTTAATTTATGGCTTAGTGGAGCATCATGTTTGATTGACATCGTAACGGGTGCAGTAATGGAACCCAAACAGACCGATTTCAGCAGAAATTTTGTCGAAAAGTAGCCATTTTAGGGACGAAAAAGCAGGGCAAAAAGTAAAATGCCCTGCTTTTTTTGCAAAATATCCTTTTATTATTGAGCAGTATATGTATATGATATATGGCGTAAAAGCATCTCCCAGCAGCCAATTGAAGTGAAAAGTTGTATGCAAATTGTATGCAAACAAAAAACCACCTACCCCGATAATCGTTGTAAGTGGCTCTTTATCAAGAGCGGGAAACGAGACTCGAACTCGCGACCCTCAGCTTGGGAAGCTGATGCTCTACCAACTGA
>CAZBBA010000146.1:0-5558 GCA_964490015.1 uncultured Rikenellaceae bacterium | reverse complement strand
TGCAATTGGGTGGACTCTGGATCATGCCCTTTCGATACTCAACTACCTGGTACGGTTTACTGAGGCTTTGCCCCATTCCATTACTCCAGGAATCACAATAACGGCATCTCAGGCAGTGACTTTGTCGCTCGCGATTGTGTTAGTTGCATTGCTTCTCGAGTATTGTATGTTGGTTTATGCTCAAATTGCTTTGTTTTTGCTTATTGTATTCTTTGCCGATAGAGCATACCATTTCATGCATCAGTTACATCAGAGAGAGGTGGTTGTTTTTGCTCAAACCAAATCTAGTGTAATTGGATTTCGCCAAGGTCAAAGAATGATTTTGGTAACCTCCGATACCCTTGATATATCAACAACGAGGGAACGCCTCAGCTACACAATCGATGGTTACGTGAATAATGTTGGGGTAGGGGAGCAGTTAGAAATCTTTTATTTTAAACAGATTGACGATGGGTTGCTACCCAATGCCTTATTGTCTAAGGGGAATGATCTTGGTTATTGGTTCTCGTTTAATGGACATAAAGTGCTTGTTGCCACAGGGAAAAAACTTGAAAACTATAGTGCACAAACCCCGCTAAATGTTGATATCCTTGTTCTTTGCGACAAAACAACCCCAAATATTTCCCACCTGCTTTCACTTGTTAATCCAAGGTTAATTGTGGTAGATCAAACAATACCGTGGTGGCAAATGCCACGAATCCAGGATAGTGTAGTTAGAGTCCCGTCGGAGTTACATATAATTAACAACTCTGGCGCCTATATAAGTAGATTTCCCACTAACAAACAAGCAACGATTGCTGGTATTTCTCAATGATTTAGAATGATTTATTATTTATTCAACCCAATAAATAAAGGCTTCCACAAGTAAATTCTGCTCACGGTTTAGTATGTAAACCGACCCCTAATGTTGTATAACACCACCATTCTAGTTGTATTTTTATCCAAAACTTGTTCCTTTGCTATGTTAATCACTCAGCATTCACCGTAGTAACAATTTGTTGAAAATTAGCCGTTTGTGTTGTGTGTGATAAGCATATCTTTCGTTTTTTAATTAAACCATATACAGATGAATGCCATTTTGAATCATCGCTCCATTCGCAAGTATAAAAGCACGCCCATCGATGAGTCGTTGCTTAACGACATCCTTTATGCAGGCACACGTGCATCTACCACTGGTAACATGCAGGTTTATAGTATTATTGTTACAAAAAGCCAAGAGATTAAGGAGCAGCTAACCCCATGCCATTTTAATCAACCAATGGTTACTCAGGCGCCTGTAATCCTGACCTTTTGTGCAGATTACAACCGGTTCAACAAATGGTGTTTGCAAAGGAATGCTAAACCAGGGTACGATAATTTCTTGTCATTCTTTACCGGTGCCATCGATGCGCTGCTAGCAGCGCAAAACGTCTGCCTTGCCGCCGAGGAGAAAGGGCTTGGCATTTGTTACCTGGGTACTACAACATACACTGCCAATAAAATAATTGAAGTGCTGAAGTTACCCAAAGGTGTAGTTCCAGTAACAACTGTTGTTCTGGGTTACCCCGACGAAACGCCAGGATTAACTGATCGTTTACCCTTGGCTGCCATTTTACACAGAGAAATTTACCAGGATTTTTCCGAAGGCGATATCGATCAAACCTACGCAGCTAAGGAGGCATTGCCCCTTACCAAAAAGTTGCTGGAGGAGAACAACAAGGAAACACTTGCACAGATATTCACCGATAATCGTTATTCCAAGAAGGATAATGTGGAGTTTTCAAAAGTTCTACTAAAAGTTCTGCACGATCAAGGTTTTATGAACCACGAGATGTAAACAATCAGCTAAATATCTAGCCTAAAACACACCCGGGTTCTTAACACCTTGAGGTGTGTTTTTTATTTGATACCTTTGCTGATATTTGAATTTGAAGTTGATATATAAGATGATAAAGAGGATAATTCTGAGTTTTTTTGCTCTTCTTCTCGCTTTAACCCCATTTGCCCAGGTTCAAGGTACACTTGTCTTTACCGATTCCCCTACACCAGTAAGCTGTTTTAGTTTAATTAACCGCCCCGATTCATCGACTTTACATTCACTTTTTGCCCGATGCTTGGGCGAGTTTCATCATTCTGGTTTCCTTGAGGCTCGAGTAGATTCATTTAACACCGACTCATCACAAGTTGTTGCTTTTGGTTATTTAGGTCAACAGTACCATTTGGTGCAGATTACTCCCGATAGCCTCACTGCCATTTGGCTAAGCAGCGTTGATATGAGTTGGAACGCTTACAAAGGGAGTGTTGTTAATACCGAATTATTCGGAAAACTCTCACTTGAAGTGATCAAAAGTTTGGAGGATTCTGGCTATCCTTTTGCTCGAGTTGAGTACTCCAATTCCAGAATCACCAATACTCATTTGAGTTTTGATATGAGTATTGTTTCGGGGCCACTAATTACCCTCGACACCCTATATATTAAAGGTGATATTAAACTTTCACGCAAGTTTCTCGAGGCATACCTGGGTTATACTAAAGGGCAACCATACAACGAGTCTGTTCTAAGAAGTTACGACCAAAAGCTTAGGAGCCTTAGTTTTGTAAGAGTAGTCCGGCCCAGTGAGGTGGAGTTTATTCCCGGAAAGGCGAGGGTTTACACTTATATGTCAAATCAGAACGCGAATCAATTCTCAGGCCTTATTGGTTTTGCCAGCGACAATAGCGAAAAACCTAAAATTCGATTTTCAGGAGATATTAAATTGAGTTTGGCCAACGTGTTTAGGCAAGGTGAGCAGAACTCAATTCGTTGGCAAGCACTTCCCGAAGGCACACAGCGCTTGAATATTGCATCATCGTGGTCCTATCTTAATGGATCAAACTTTGGGTTACAATCGCAGTTCAATTTTTATCGTCGCGACACAAGCTACATTAATATCAACCCGAGGGTTGATGCCGTTTTTGCCTTTGGCAAAGGAAGTAGCATTGGTTTTGGATTCGATTTTCGTAGCTCTGCATCTCTCTCTTCAGCAATTGGCGTTGAGGATTTTAATACATTTCTCTATACTTTGACGGTAAACTTTGGCGCAACCCCATCCGTAATTTTTCCAGAGAAAGCCTTTGACGTTTCCGCTGGTGTTGGTGTGGGTTCCCGAAGGGTTGGTAGGCACGATCATACCCAATCTAACCAGTCTGTGGTTGGCGAAGCAAAAATTTTAGCCACATTATTTCAGCCAGTAATTCCTACTAAGCTTGTGCTAAAAGCACAGTTGAAGGGACAGGCCATGGAGTTTTTAATGGGCGGTACCACACCTGTATTTATGGAGAATGAGCTGTATCGAATTGGAGGACAAGGAAACCTCAGAGGATTTAATCAGGAATCAATCAACACCTCAATGTATGGCATAGCTACCCTTGAACTTCAACAGAGAGTTCAGCAGCAGTTTAACTTATTCATCTTTATCGACCAAGCGATAACGAAAGGAATAATTCCTAACACTCAAGTAGTTTATTGGCCAAGGGGAGTAGGCTTAGGAGTTCAACTTGCCACAACTGGTGGTATTGTATCGCTTAGCTATGCGCTTGGCCAGGGCTATGGTGAGTCCTTTGAGGTTAAAAATTCCAAAGTACACATTGGTTTTACTGCGCTGTTTTAAAGGTAATCATGCAACCCAAACGAATCTTTAATGATCAGAAATCCAGCAAAATAAGGAATTGTGGAATAAATAATTAGTTTTATTTGGAAAAAACTGGGATAAGTTTTACTTTTGCAGCTCATTTGAAATTAAACCAATTAATTAACAACATGATTATAATACCCATTAAGGAAGGCGAAAACATTGAGAGAGCCTTAAAGCGCTTCAAGCGTAAGTTCGAGAAAACTGGAACCATGAAGGAACTGCGTTCACGTCAGGCATTTACCAAGCCTTCGATCGTTCGTCGCGAAGCCATCAAAAAGGCCATCTACATTCAGCAGCTCCAGCAAAAAGAGGAGTAAAAATTCTCTGAATGCATCAGGCAAATTTGCCTGATTTTTTTTGGTTATCGGCCAAAAAAACGTTACATTGCATTCATAGAATATGCTGACACGATTCCTTAAATATCTTCAGGTAGAGCGAAATTATTCTGTCCAAACAATCCGTGCTTACGGTGACGATTTGCGACAGTTTTTTGCATATGCTGGCATAGAGCCCGAAACACAGGACTTATCTGGAGTTACTCACCGGGTGGTTCGTGCATGGTTAGCGCATTTGCTCGAAACTAACCATACCGCTCGCTCGGTTAATCGTAAACTGTCGTCCCTTCGCAGCTACTACCGTTACCTTTTAAAAATGGGGTTTGTTTCCTCTAACCCATTATCGAAGGTTGTTCCACCTAAAACAAGTCGAAAAATGCCCGTATTTCTTACTCCAATAGAGTCAAATAGGGTAATAGATGACGTTGAGTACCCCGAGGGGTTTTACGGCTTGCGCGATTTGATGGTGATAGAGTTATTCTACTTTACTGGAATTCGCGTGTCGGAGTTAGCCGGATTGCGGGTTCAGGACATCAACCTGAGTAGTTCAACCTTTAAGGTGCTTGGGAAAGGGGCAAAGGAGAGGATTATTCCTATCCATCCCGAGTTAAAAATTTTTCTTACCGAGTATATCAAGCAAAAAGAAGAATTTTTCCCATCGAACCAAGTGCCCAATTTAATTGTTACTAATTCCGGGGGCAAACCATACTCGTTAATGCTTTACCGGATTGTGAACAAGTATTTGTCGATGGTAACATCGCTGGAGAAGAAGAGCCCCCATGTGCTTAGGCACACATTTGCTACACACCTGTTGAACCAAGGAGCCGACATCAATGCCATCAAGGAGCTACTTGGCCACGCAGACCTCTCAACCACACAAGTTTACACGCACACCAGCGTTGAGAAGATGAAAAAAGCATACCAGCAGGCGCACCCACGGGCCTGATTTATATATAACCAACACAATAAAGATGGAGGATTATACTATGGACGTTAAAATTCAATCAATTAAGTTTGATGCTGACAAGAAACTCATCGACTTCATCAATGCAAAGATGAGTAAAGTGCAACGCTTCTACGATGCAATTATTGGTGCAGAAGTATTTCTGAGGCTCGAGAATACTCAGGAATTAGACAACAAGATCGCCGAGGTGAAGCTGCTGATTCCAGGAAACGACTTGTTTGTTCAGCGTCAGGCCAAAACCTTTGAGGAGGGGGTTGATGAATGCATTGAGGTGCTTAAGCGACAAGTAACCAAACATAAGGAAAAACAACGAGGATTATAATTACTCGTTACTACATTGGTTTTATAAGACAATTGTAGTCACAACAGAACCCCTTTAATGGTATAATCACATGGTTTACTGCAACATATCATTAAAGGGGTTATTTTTTTGCATAAAAATTATTTTTTTTTTGGTTGGTTAAAAAAATATCTATACATTTGCCAACCGATTTCGGAAGGGTCAAAGCGCCGAAAATCCAAGTTCTAAGCGTACTGCCGATGTAGCTCAGCTGGCCAGAGCAGCTGATTTGTAATCAGCTGGTCGGGGGTTCGAATCCCTCCATC
>CAZBBA010000145.1:0-5767 GCA_964490015.1 uncultured Rikenellaceae bacterium | reverse complement strand
AAAAACAATCTTTACAAAGAACAAAGCTGTAAAATACAGAATCAGTTAAAATAAAATCAATCAGTACTTGCGTTGGTTTAAGTTTTTTTTGAACATCACTTATCCTAACAAATGTAGTATCGTACCTAAAGGCAAAATACTTTGGGTGCTCATTTTCGATGTATTTCAAGAGGTTACGATGTTCTTTTTGGTTGTCAAAGATTCTGTTTTCGATGCTTTGCAGTAGCTTTGATGAAGGGTTTCGGTTTTGTTTCAGCTCGTGATAGCGTTCGTTTAACGCACTCATGGCCAGTCGAAGGTCTCTTTCCCTGTCAATTAGCTCTTGAGGAACACCTGAAAAAGAGAGCCCACGTTCTTTCCGAAGAGCCTGGTTTAAAATTGAAGCTTTGGCTTTCGATGAGACTCCAAATGCAAGTTCTATAGCTTCGGGAATCTGTTTGGAAATGCTGAAACAGGCTTTAATGGTATTCAGGTAAAGAGAATGATATATTTCATCGATGTGGAGCATGTCGCCATCATCATAATTGCTTGCCCGTTGCTCATCCATAAAACTCACAGCTTTGGCATAGTAACCTAATGATTTTTCAGCTAAGCTTATGTCATTGTTCTTCTCGAAACGGGTAAGGTAAACCGAACCTAATCCATCAAAACACTGAACGGCAATTAGAGGCGAGTAGAAATCGAATAATGAGAGGCTTAGTAAATCATCTGCAACAAGCTTTGCATTTAGATGCAATGATTTAAACAGTAAACTATCTGAACCTTCATAATCGCCTATTGCCCTTTTAAAAAGAGCAAAGTTTCGAAGCAGAGTAAAAAGCTGTGGACTTTTATGGATTGTGCAATCTACTAGTTTTAAGCCTTTTGAGAAGTACATATCTGCTAACTCGTACAAACCAAGGCGATGATGGGTAGAACCCAGATTACTGTATAAGGCTAATAAATCTGAAAGTCGCCATTTTTCACCTCCTTCAATTAGCTTTTCAACCACTTTGAAATACTCTACTGCTTTTGCGTAATCCTTTCTGGATAGGTAAATTAATCCCAGCGCGCTATTGACATTGCTGTAATAAACCTTGTTATGCTTTTCTGAAAGAGTTTTTGCTTTTAAAGCAGTTTTCAGAGCGTCATCCAACATTCCTGCTTCACTGTATGCCGATGTCAACTTCAGCGATGCAAAAACTATTTGAGCAGCGTTTGTTATTGAATCTAACCTTAGGAGGTTTATGCCTTTTTGAATGTAGGTTATTGCCAATTTATAATCGTGCTTGTATCGCAAGCAGTTTCCGTAGGCAAAGTATAAAACGCCAAGTGTTTTGCTTGGAGGGTTCTCACTACCCATTAGTATTGATTCGGCATTTCTATAGTAAAGGAGGGCTGTGTCGATTAAACTCATATCAAGCTTCAACGATGCAAGGTTAATGTACCCATTGGCTAGCCTTTCCTTCGGGAAATTCGGGATAGACTCCCTTAGCCTAAGGGACTTAACAAGCATTTCACTAGCTAACTCGTGATTCCCTTCCAATAAATAGTCAACCCCTTGATTATTGTAAACCTTGGCTAAGCTATCGAGGTTTTGAGGGGAAAAAGTATCACTATACTCAAAAGCACTCAACCCTTTCAGTGAAATTGCCAGGATGCAAGTTGCTATTATTGATATAGTTGATTTCAAAGCAGCTCAGGTTTTAAGCGCAAGATAGAAAAAATCGAAACCTGTAGCGTTGAGAGCTGCTAATTTTCTTGAAAATATGATTTACCTATTGTGTTAGAAAAATAATTTGGTTTATACGAAACATTGAGCGTAACACATCAAAAAAAGATTTAACCATTTTCTCTCGTTTTAACCCTCGAATGATAGAGGTGCTTTAGGGGGCTGAATAGCCTTTGCAGAAGGGATAAATCCTCGGTGGTTATTTCTGCTAAACCGTGCAGTTCCCTATCAAGGGGTAGTTTCAGACCATAGTAGGTAACAGCACCCTTGGGAAGCCCAACAACGGCAGGGAAACCCTCATCGGTATAACCACTAGAAATGCTTTTGACAAACCCTTCAACCATTCCAAACTCCATGAAGGAGTAACCATCGAGCTTAATATTCACCCGCTGCCCCTTTTGCACTTTGCCAGCTCCCTGAAATGGAATTACTAATCGTGCCTGCACTTCACCAATATTTTCGGGGGTTATTGCAAAGATAGCCTCTCCCAATCGAATTTCCTGATTACTGCTCCACACATTCATTAAGCTCAGTTTACCAGAGGTTGGTGCTACAAGTAGATAGGTGTGTTTCCATGCTGCCACGCTGCTGGTAAGATGACGGTGTGAATTCACAACATCCTCAGTTAGCCTCTTCATCTGGCTATCATAATCGAGTTGGTTGTCAACCATGCTTTGCTTTATCTTCTCCATTGTGATGGCTGTGTTCGATAAGCTTAGCTTGAAATTTTCTAGCGCTTGCTGCTTTGCCAGTAGTGTTGCCTGAGCCTTCTCGAACTCCACCGCAGCAATAATATTATTGACGAAAAGGGATGAATCCCGGGCAAATTGCTGCCTAACAAGGGCTAACTCCTTTGTAGCATATCTTTGCTGATTGATAAGGCTTGCGAAATACTGCTGGTACTGTTGGTACTCATTCTGCAATGCTTGTCCTCTGATTTTGTGAAAGTTCTGTCCTTGAAAGTGTAGTAAGTCGTTCACTGCTCTTGAAAAGGCATTGAATGGCGATTGTAACTCACCTAGAACCCTGCTTTTCTGCTGGTAACTAAGCAACTGCAAAATTTTACCGGTATTGTCAATACTAAAACTCTCCAGAATTTCCGAAAGCTCAAAAACATCGTTGTGCTGTGCTGGGTTTTCAACAACTCCTAACTTTGTACCACGGGATACCTCACTCCCATCGACAACAAACAATGCAGCGGGTTTACCATTGGCTCTGGCAATTACCACCGAAGGTGGATTCTCTGCCGTTATCACGGCTGGGGCTAACACAGTATCGGGATACTTAAAGAATATACTGCCAATAAACACCACTCCGATTACAATGAAGATCACGGTTATCCCCCAACGAACTAACCTGTGCGGGGGTGTACCGAGGATCTCGGTTATCTCATCGGATTTTATGTTGATTTTTTCTTCCATCAATTTTTATTTTGGAACGCGGATTACACTGATTAAGCAGATTTTCACGGACTTTAAGCATCCTTCTAATCTGCGGTTATCCGCTAAATCTGCGTTCCCGATTCTTCGGGACTGCGTTCTATTCTTTTTTTTGGAACGCATATTACACGGATTCAACGGATTTATGCGGATTAAAACCTATTTTCAATCTCTATTATCTGTGATTATCCGCTTAATCTGCGTCATCTGCGTTCCATCAAAATTATATTACTGCATAATCTGTGTTCAAATATTCACTTATCTGCGTTCCATCTAAAGTTCAAGCTGATTCTTAACCAGCGTATAGTACGCTCCCTTCTTCTCGCTCAGTTCCCTATGCGTACCCACCTCAACGACCCTCCCCTTTTCAATCACCACTATCTGGTCGGCATTTTTAACGGTGCTTAGCCGGTGAGCCACCACAACTGACGTTCTTCCCTTAATAAATTCCTGCAAGTTTTCTAAAATGACCTTCTCATTATTAGCATCCAGCGCATTAGTAGCCTCATCGAAGAAGATGTACTTTGGGTCCTTATAAACCGCACGAGCTATGAGAATTCTCTGCTTTTGCCCCTGGCTAAGCCCATGCCCCTCGCTGCCAATCTTAGTGTTGTACCCCAAGGGTAATGTGCTAATAAAATCGGCTATGTTGGCAATGCGAGCAGCATTAATCAACTTGCTTTTGTCGATGAACTCAACACCCGGGGCGATGTTTCGGGCAATGGTATCGGAAAAGATGAAGCCATCCTGCATAACCACGCCGCACTCCTCTCGCCAACTCCGCAGACTATAAGCATCAAGATTATTGTTTCCCAGTCGTATTTCTCCGCTTACTGGCGGGTAAAAACCAAGCAAAAGTTTCACCAGGGTAGTTTTCCCGCTACCCGATGTGCCCACAATGGCGGTTTGCTTTCCCTCGGGGATGGTGATGCTAACATCGCTCAACACCAGCTCCGAGTCGGGTCCCTCGTAACGGAACGATAAACCTTGTAGGCTAATGCTAACATCTTTGGGAATATCAGATATTCTTGAACTCTCAGCATCCTCCTCATCATCCCTAAGGTGTACCTCACCAAGCCTCTCAAGGCTTATCTTTGCATCCTGAGTGGCATTTATAAAGTTAATAAGCTGGTCGATAGGGCTATTGAGCTGCCCGATGATATACTGAACGGCAAGCATCATACCGAGGGTCATGTTGCCATCCACCACGCTTTTTGCAGCTAGCACGGTGATTACAATATTCTTAAACTCGTTAAGAAGCACCGCCCCGCTCTGCTGGTACTGGCTCAATGCCAACCCCTTAACCCCAACCCTGAACAGACGTGCCTGAATGCTCTCCCACTCCCACCGCTTCTGCTGCTCACATCCGCTTAGCTTAATCTCCTGCATACCTTGTATAAGCTGAATAAGGTTGCTCTGGTTGGCCGACATCTGGGCGAATCGTCTATGGTCTAACTCCGCACGTTTTTTCAGGAACAGCCAAACCCAAACAGCATACAATGCGCTACCAATAAAGAAAACGGTAAATATTTGTGCGCTATAGAAAAGTAGCACCGCGCCAAAGATTATTAGGTTTACCAATGAGAAAATTACGCTAAGCGAAGTGCCAGTGAGGAAACTTTCTATTCGGCGATGATCGCCGATACGCTGCATAAGGTCGCCGGTCATCTTGGTGTCGAAGTAACGCATGGGCAGGCGCATAAGCTTGCTCAGGAAGTCGGAGATTAGCGACACGTTTATTCGGGTACCCAAGTGCAGAAGTATCCACCCACGGATAAACTCCACCGATACCCGGCTTAGAGTTAGCACCAATTGTGCTATAAGCACAAGGTATATAAATCCAATGTTCCTATTGCCAATACCCTGATCAACAATGCTCTGAGTAAGGAATGGGAAAAGCAGTTGCAGCAAGCTGCCAAGCAGTAGCCCTAGGAATAGCTGCACCAGCATTCTGTGGTATGGGCGTAGGTAGCTGAACAGGAAGCCAAAGCTGCGACGGTTGGGTTTCTCGTCGCGTGCGCTGTAGAAATCGGGCGTTGGCTCCAGCAGAAGGGCTATCCCGCGCCTTTCATCCTCCTCGGTGGTGGAGAACCAGCAACGGAGAAACTCCTCGCGGGGGAACTTGAGCAGCCCCCCAGCGGGGTCGGCCACGTAAACCGTTTCGTTACCTTTTTTTCCTGAAATTCTGTAAACCACCACAAAATGCTGCTGGTTCCAGTGCACAATGGCGGGCAGTGGGGCCTCATCGCGAAGCTGCTCAAAGGTAAGCTTTACACCCATTGTGCGGAAGCCAATGCTCTCGGCAGCCCGGCTAATGCCCAACATGCTAACCCCCTCGCGGGTTATGTGGCTACGCTCACGCAGCGTTTCCAGATTGTAATGCTTCCCGTAGTGGCGGGCCACCATGCGCAGGCAGGTGGGACCGCAGTCCATGGCATCGTGTTGGGGGTAGTGGGGGAAAGGCATTTATTAATGTAAAAAGTAAAATGATGAATGAAGAAATTCAATAATTTAAAGGTTTACTTAAATATTTTTGGTTAAGAAAATTTCAACCTAAAAAAATCTGATAGATCAGTAATCGAAAAATCTAAGGGCCAAAACTTCTCGTTTACAAATA
>CAZBBA010000144.1:0-5860 GCA_964490015.1 uncultured Rikenellaceae bacterium | reverse complement strand
GTAATCTGTGGATAAAATATGCCAGGGGCTAAAAAGCCAAAAGTTGAACGCTTTGTAGCTACGAGTAAACTATATTTCTATGTGGTTTACTGATTAGATGATTGATTGGATGATTGGTTGATCGAATAGCATTGCCAACTGCATTTTGCCAACTGATGATTGAGCTCAAGAAAAAATCATTTCGCGTTTTGAGGTAGATTAACGATGAGCTGGGGCAACAGAATAATTTACCTTCGGTGAGCTCTCACTTCTCGTCAGAAGGTGACGAGAAGAGATCGGTTGTGTGAAATGGAACACCTAAACGGTTTGTGTTAATTTGTGGATAAAGAACAACAGGTTACTATTGCAGTTATACCCTCTCAAGTTCCCACAGCTCGATGGCCTCGCGGGAGCGAACCTGCTCCAACCAGCTCTTTTTGGGTGATGGTTTCTGACGAACGGGCGATTGGATATGGTTTACTAACCGGAAACGATTTTGCCCATTCAGCTCAGCCTGTACAGGATGATCAACCGCCAATCCAGCTGCCTGGCCAAAGGTCGAGAAGAGGATTACCAGTCGGCAACTTTGCGGAAGAGCCCGATGCGCGGAGCTAAAGAATCGTTCAAACAGATCGGCCTGGTAGTACATGGCCAAATCGAGGCTGCCGGATGGGGTATCAGGAATCCAGGGTGGGTTAAAAACCACCAAATCGAGGTTGTGACAGCTAATGCCCTCGAGAAGATCGGCATGCTGGATTTGAATCCTGTTATTCACACCCAGCCGCTGCAGGTCGAGATTTAATCCATAAAGGGCATTGGGGTTGATATCGGTAGCTAAAATGCTTTTTACACCATGCTTTAGCATGTAGAACGACAGCACCCCGCAGCCCGTACCTAAATCCAAAGCAGAACTAATGTCTCTCTGCTTTACCAACCAGCTATCGAAAAGAAGCAGATGCTCGGTACGCGTTGGAAAGTAGACACCATAGTATGGATGAAGCCTATGCTGTAACCAAGGGAACTGCACGCCATTGGTAAACCACTGATAGGCCCCATTTATGCCCAGCACATCGGTGAAGGGTAGGTAAAACCTTTCTATCTCTGGGAAAAACTCTTGCAACCAGGGAATATTAGGCGAACCCTGCAAATCGATTTTGTGGTTTACCACCCTAACCAGAAGCCGTTGACTTATATCGCGGAGTTTATCGCGTTGAAGGCGCGACGAAGCGTAGCTGGTAATGGGGAACTGCTGGCCAAGCTGCTTCTTTGCCCAGGAGTAGAAAGCCATTGCCGTGCCATAAGTACCCTCAAAGCAAAACAACTCGCCACGCTTAAGCCCCTCAAAAACCTGTTGGTATCGATTGCCCGCAGTAAGTGGCCTGGCCAATAATGGTTCAAGTATGGGTGTTGGGTAGTGCATATCTAATACAACCTATGGATTATTCCTTGATTATGTTTAAAACGCTACAAAGATGGCTGTTTTTTTGACGAAATTTTTTCTTCACAAAAAAATCACCAAACCACTGACTACCTGCTTTATATAAAGGATTTTTATTTAGAATCGGTATAAATTACGAAAACGACCCCAAAAACCTTGTCACAAAACCGGAAAACCGAGGATATATCTATAGAGGGGATTACTAAGTAGATTTACCTCAACAAAAGAAGGGGAAGCCCCAAAGCCTCCAAAGCCCAAGCTCCCCCTTCGCACACCCCAAACCTTAAAAGGAAAGGAGGTAAGGTGACAAAGATATGGTAAAAATTAGCTGTAACTACTCCATTGTGGTTACTGCCCCTGTTGCCACTAGGTGGTGGACTATTTACAGTATTATCTACAGAACAATTTACAGATACTGTAATGGGGCTAATAAAAAAAACACCCCGCTGTACAACCCGCAATCAACTTGGGGTGAGGGGTAAATCGAAGTTTAACAATGCTAATTTTGCTTAAAATGGTAAAAACAAAATTTTTCTACGTTTATGCGTTTCTTTGTATTGTATCAATACAAAGCTGCAAAGAGGGTGTTGACTCAATCGTTCCAATTGAAACAGCAAAAAAGGAGATTGCTATTGAGATTCTTCAAGCGAAAAGGAATGTCCAGTACTCTGAGCCCATTTATTTAGATCAAAACGAAGAGTTCTTCAAAGGTGCTTATGTTCAAAGCCTGCCTAAGGAGCTAAAATCATCAAAGTTAGAGCAAATAGATGGGTACGATGTAATCAGCAGTGCCGATGAGATACCGATGGTTAGCTTAGTGGAACTGACACAAACCATTTTTACGGATGGATCATTCACCTATTCCTCCATTGATATTACACCCGATGAGCTGGATTTTCTCGAGAACCTCCATCCAACCCTACTCACACCAGAAGAAAGGGTTTACAGAACAGAAATTGAAAATAATGTTTTGACTCTATACAGTACCACTGGAAATCTAGTTAGTAGTGAGTATATTGGTGAGGTGAACTTTAAACCCATGCTCGATTCCTTAGTTGCCTTTTTGGCAAGTGAGCCAAGTAAAGCAGGGGTATCATCAAACAAGACCAGGCAAGCAGCCGCAAGCAAGGCAATTGCAAATGCAGCAGCTTATGGAATGAGGGTAATTAGCCAAAGTCAAACAGAAGTTGTTATGGAGATGGACATGGACATGGGCGTTCCCTCACTTTCCAATAGTTGGAAAGCAGGTTCCACCCAAAAAGCTATTATGCGGTTCTCGCACGATTTGACCCGAATGTTCTCCCAAAAAATTTACGAGGGGGATCAGCTAGTTCAATCGCTCGAGATTGGCTTTGCCTCCGAAAGCGAACCCAATTTCGCAAACTCACTCTCTGGGTTCGACTCCCACTTGCTCCCAAATGCCAATGTAAAATTTGTAAAGCAGAAACGGCTGGCGGTAAAACCCGATGGCACCCCCATTGTTATGAATTTTGGCGAGATTTACTCCAAAAACATTGTAAAATACCATCTTAACCAATAAATTTGACTAGATATGAAAAAAATTATACTTATTACAGCGTTAGGATTGGCTATGCTTTTTAACCACCAGGCTATTGCCCAGAACAGCTACGTGTGGCTTCATGGGTTAAACGACAACTGGAACTGCTGGACAGTTTACAACAACGCCTTTACCCCAGTAGCTGGCACACGCTTGGGATACTCAAGTAATAACTCTATTGTAGGCATAGCGAATACCCTTGCACCCAGTGTTACTAGCCGCCCCAACACAATTATCATTGGGCATAGCTTAGGAGGGCTAGTGGCAAGGGAAATAGAGTCAAGAAGAAATCCTAACATCAGGGGGATTATCACCATTGGAACACCACACCAAGGGGCTTACATACAGAATTCAATTGCTGCCGGGAAGCAAAAGACCTTCCTTAGTAACACGGTAAATAAATTCGATAATGCGGTAGTTCTCTCCACCGCAGCACTAATAGGTCCCTTTTCACTAGTTAAAGCTGCGATAACTGTTATTGTTAGTGGAAGTGTTTATGGACTATCAGAGTGGTTGCTGAAACCTTACATTAACAGCCAAATGGCCGATGGCTCCCAGCAGTGCGAAAAGGATATGCAAGTGAGCAGCGCCTATATGAACACCATTGAGCCGCGGAGCGTAAATGTACCAATTCTCACCTTTGCCGCCGAGGAGGATCGGTGGTCCATTGCCCGTTTAGCATATTGTGGTAAAGAGAAAACTGTTTTGCAAACAAATGCTAATGCAAATACTGACGGCAAATTTGATATCCCCGGCTATAATTACACAAAAGCGGCACAAGTAGGAAGTTATTCAATTTCGGGTATACATGCGAGTTGCGCTGTGGCTGCTATCGCCTTAGGCTGGTGGAATCCATATAGTTGGTTTGCAGCAGGACTTAATGTTACAGCAGGCGTCTACTGGCTCTCAGTTGGCAACTACATCACCAGCGGCCTCGACTACGACCACTCGGTGCTGGTTGGCTCATACGCCTACGAGAAGCGCACCTACTGCTACGAAATATTGAATTGCGGTGATTTGCTAATGCAAAAGTTAATCCAACCCAACGATTGCATCACCGAGTACGTGTGCCAAACCTACACCGTGGCCGTACCCTGCTCGCACGATGGCATAGTATCCACCTACACCCAGCAGCTCGACAGGTCAAAGGGTAGTAATGTGATATGGGCAAACGAAACCATAAAAGGAGCTAACCACATGGAGGAGTTTAACCATAAGAATACGAGGGAGGAGTTTCGGAAAGCAATTGAAGATGGATATTATCATCCTTTCTTTAAAAGATAATAATTTGTAAATATCAGCATCGCTGCAGGGATTTATCCCCGCAGCGATGCCAATTGAAATAAAACTTATGCAGATAATAAAGAATATAGCGTATCTCACCATACTACTGATGCTAACCTCGTGCTGCAAGGACGAGAACAGCAATCCCGATGTGCTATGGAGAAACAGAATCTGTGGCAAGGATTTAATTGGTGATATCGGCCCTGGCTATCCAATTTATAAAAACACCGTTGTATTTCACAGCACGCCTATACCTGGCGACGATGACGAGTATACCGTGATGCATGGGCTCGATACCAAGACGGGCAAGGAGAAGTGGCGGCTTACAGTTGACGACTTTAGTCCTAAACAAGTGTTGCGGTTTAGTAATTCGGATTACTACTACCAGCACAATAATATTTTTGTGGGGGCGGACTTTCAAACTGCAAGCGATCTTAAAGAAACCTACATATATGGTGTTGACATCGACAAGGGGAGGGTACTATGGGTAACGGAGCACCCCAGGGGCAAGCAGTTTGGTAGGCAGGTGGTGGGCAGTAATAAGACCGCCTTCGTCGATTTCCAGAACAGTAGCACCGAGTTCTCCCTTATTGGCATTGATATCGAAACGGGTAACTACGCAGAGATGTTTACGTTCACCCAGGCAGATATCCCAGAGGCAATGCCCGAGAAATCCGTGGAGTTTCACAGAATGTCACAGGTCTACACCAACGATGTTGGCGATGAATTTATCGCTTTAAGCTTTAATGGATTCGATTATAATGGAACCTCAGGTAAATCTTACATGACGCTATTCGTTTACAACCTTACCCAAAGGCAAAAGGTTTACTCCATATATGTAAATCCGCAAACACCAGATGATGGCTGGGATGGTTTTTACGGTCGAATTACTTACCATAAGGGAAGAATACTGGTGGGTAAATGGAAGTACGTTTACTGCTTCGATGCCTTTCAGGAGCGGGAGCCCTACTGGGTGCGCTCCACCAAAGTTAGTCCCGACCCAAACTCCAGTGACGAAGTAGCGCATATGCTGGCCTACGACAACACGGCATTAGCCTTTTGCTTAGGGCACTTAGCGGCTTTTGATATTAACACAGGGAACTTACTGTACGATTCAAAAACAACAGGAACCGACCCTAATGTGATAGATGGTGTGATCTACAAAAAAGACCAAGGCGACCTACAAATGCTTGATGCCAAAACGGGCAAGGAGCTAAAGCGTGTACCGTATGGAAAAGGCGAGGAGGCGTTCGCCGGAGCCCGCCCCAACGGCGCCGATGGCCGCATATACATCCACACCTACACCGATGCGTACTGCATCAGGGCGTGGGGGGAGTAGGTTTGGGGGATGGGTGCCGGGTGACCAACTGAAATATCTAACAACGTAATTTTTTTGTTTTTTAGCGTTAGGAAAACACTACCAACCACTTGCTCCCTTTGGCTCAGCCTGCACCAGAATCGGTTTTTTATCCCACCCGCGGGTTGACTATCTGCTAAGCGCATAGTCAACCCGTGAGTAGGAGTTCTGCTATGGGCTGGAGCCTCAGCCGAACGGGGAAACAGTTGAGAGGAGTAAATTATTTTTGCCAACAAAGTTAGTT
>CAZBBA010000143.1:0-6009 GCA_964490015.1 uncultured Rikenellaceae bacterium | reverse complement strand
TTTTTTCATATGGAGGGAATAGTTTTAGTTTGATTTCTGTTGATTAGAGTGATTTGGGATAAAAGAGTTTAATGCGTTTTCACCACAGGGTTTGCCATTTGCATTGCCCCAGTAAAATACTCTAGTTAAACTCTCAGAGTAAATCGTTGAGGTTGTAACGTGGCAAATCAATCGTTTATGCTGGTTTTCTTATGTTTAAGTGTTTATCTCGCTTTAAGCGTAAATTTTATATATTTACGCATCCAGGTTGTAGGCAATCTAGTACAGCATTGATGTTACTGTTAAGAGTTTAATTCGATACATTCCATTTAAGGTGGGAATAATTGTACAATCAATTGTAAATGATCTTTAGAAACTTTATTGAAAAATACTCAGTCCTAGATGATTCGGAATGGCAGCTAATAGATGCTCTTTTCGAGCCAAAGGAGTTTGACAAAAACGAGATTATTCTTGAAGAAGGTATCGTTTGCCGGCATTTCTACTTTTTGGAGAGCGGACTTATTCGGTTTTTCTGCACTATCGACGGGAATGATCTTACCAAAACATTTGCCATTGCCCCATACTGTTTCACCTCAAAAATTAGCTTCCGAATGCAGAGCGCTTCCGACGAGGGAATCCAGGCGTTGGACAGAACAGTTGTTAGGCGTGTTTCGTTCGACGACTACAGGAAACTCGAGAAGATTAACTCGTGGAATATCTTTATGCGTAAGCTGCTTAACGAGATTCAGGAGTACTCCGAAAAATTTTACCTTGAGATTAGAACGATGACTGCCGAAGAGCGATATCATATAATTCTCGATTCCTATCCTGCTGAACTTATCAGAAAAATACCCTTAAAGCATTTAGCATCATTTTTAGGCGTTGCACCCCAATCGCTTAGCCGAATACGAAAAAAAAATCAGTAAAAAGTTGTACGAGTTAACATAGGTGAATTCTGGTTTGACTTTTAATTCAGATTTTTGCATCGAATTTTTAAAAACTATTGTTATGCAAAGTTTACGAAGCCGGTTGGTAATTGGACTTATCAGGAATAGGCACCTTTTTCAGCTAAAGTTTAAGCCCGAAGTGGTTGACGAGAGATTTTCGGTAGAGAAGTTCAGGGAAAATATCGACAGATCCTCGGCGAAAGTGAAGCTGCCAAAGGAAGTATCCTCGCAGAAAGTAAGGGTTGATGGATTAGATGCAGAATGGATAATTCCGAGTAATCCACAGCAAAATAAGGTGTTGCTTTACATTCATGGTGGTGGATTTATCTCCGGATCGTGCCTTACGCATCGCATGCATGTGGCAAAGTTTGCTTTGGGCTGCGAGTTGAAATCGCTGGTTTTCGATTACCGGTTAGCCCCCGAACATCCTTCTCCTGCTGCGGTTCAAGACTGTTTAAAGGCTTTTCGCTGGTTGCTGAATCAAGGATACAAGCCCGAAGATATTATTGTTGGAGGAGAATCGGCTGGGGCAACCCTAACCCTATCGCTTCTTTTAGCGCTTAAGGAGGAGGGTATTATGCAGCCAAAGGCTGCCTTTTCAATTTCGCCGGTTACCGATTTGCGCTGCGTTACCCCTTCGTTTAGCTATAATGCCCTAAAGGATGTTGCCCCCATGGGCTCGTGGACGGTTTGGACAAATATGTATATTGCCGACAACGATCCTACAAATCCATTGCTATCGCCACAATTCGGGAATTTTGAGGGAATTCCACCTTTGTATATCTGCGTTGGATCACACGAAATACATTACGATGATTGCGTGAATATTGCCAACCTTACCCGTCAGCATGGCGTTGATGTTACCCTACGCGAGTGGCCTGGGATGATTCATGCTTTTCCATTACTATCGCCACTTTTCCCCGAGGCTAAGCAAGCATTGTACGAAATCTGCGAGTTTGTAAAGCAGCATGTACTAAGCTGATAACCTGGGTAGGTAAATACGATTTCCACTTGTATTTGATAGAACTGAGGACAGGCAACCAGCGAATACTTGTCGACAATTCTCAACAAAAAAAGGAGCAACCATTGCTGGCCACTCCTTTTCGGTCATAGAACAAAAGAAAATCTACATTATATCAATGGGATTTGTGCCCAGCTCAATGGCGGGTTTGCTCTGCTTATACTGCTCAATGCCCTTGTCAAGGAACTTGATAAAATCGTCAACGTTAGTGTTAAAGCCGTAAGGTTCCGTTAGCAGCTCCTCGTTTTTGCCAAGCAGTACGTAGTAGGGTTGGCTATTCACGTTAAAGCGGCTTATCTGGAAGTCGGCATTCTTGCGGCCCACAGTATTTTTAACCTTGCCATCAACCGTTGAGGTTATCCACTCATTCTCGGGCAGCTTGGTGCGCTCATCCACGTAAAGGGCAACCACCACAAAATCGTTTTGTAGGCGTTGTAGCACCCTTGGATCGCTCCAAACCCTTTGCTCCATTACCTTGCAGTTGGAGCAGGCATGGCCAACAAAATCGACAAAAAGCGGTTTGTTCTGCTCTTGAGCGCAGGCTAAAGCCTGATCGTAATCGAAGTAACCTTGAAGACCGTGGGGCAGATGCAAGATATCGGCGTACTTGGGCTCCTCGCAGAGGGTCGATTTATCCTGAACGGTGGCCACGCGTTGCTGGCCAATCATCCTCTCCAAATCGAAACTCTGAGTTGTTTTTGGTGGGATTAGACCCGATAGACCTGAAAGTGGCGCTCCAAACATCCCTGGGATTAGGTAAACCACAAAGGAGAACGATGCAATGGCCAAAATCATGCGGAAGAAACCAATATGCTCAACCTTGGAGTCGAACTTAAATTTAATCTTACCAAGTAGATAAAGACCTAGCATGGTGAAAATAACTATCCAGATTGAAAGATAAACCTCGCGGCCCAGAATACCCAAATGGTAGGTTAAGTCGATTGTTGACAGGAACTTTAGTCCAAAGGCAAGTACAATAAAGCCCAGCACAACTTTAACTGAGTTTAGCCAACCACCCGACTTGGGCAGCTTGTTAAGCCACGATGGGAATATGGCAAAAAGCGTGAATGGTATGGCAAAAGCCATGGAAAAGCCCAACATACCTATAATGGGTTTAAGACCCAGCCCAGCTGCCGACTCAACAAGTATGGCGCCAACTATTGGCCCCACGCACGATAAGCTCACAATTACCAGCGTTAGAGCCATAAAGAACGAGCCAATAAAGCCACCCTTTTCGGCCTGGCTATCGGTTTTGGTCGATAGGCTGCTGGGCAGCATAATCTCGAATAGCCCAAAGAACGAGGCCGCAAAAGCCATAAATAGGGTGAAGAAGATAAGGTTTGGCAGCCAGTGCGATACTAGCTGGTTAGCAAATCCTGCGCCAACACTGGTTAGCGATACCAGTAGACCGATGGATGTGTAAATTACAATTATACTGATTCCAAAAATAAATGCATTTAGTATGGCATTGAACCGATTCTTCTGCTTGTTCATGAAGAACGATACTGTCATGGGAATCATGGGGAAAACGCAGGGTGTAAGTAGCCCAGCCAAACCAGCAGCAAAAGATATTAGGAAGAACACCAGTAGCGACGAGTCCTTAACGGCCTCCTTGTCGGGGGTTGATATAACCTGTTGGTCAACTTTTGCTGGTTGTTGATCTGCTTTCTGTGTTACCTCACCTACCCGTATGGCAAAATCCTTGGTGAGGAAAATGCACTTATCCTCGAAGCAAACCTGGTACTCAATTTCGCCTTTAACAACGGTACCTGTAATTCCTTCTCTCAGTTCAATGGGTTGCACAAACTGGGCAAATGCATCGAAGTAGGCCAGTTCCATTTTAAAAATCTCATCGAATTCTACCTTGGCTTTGCCAACAGGCTTAACTTTGCCGCTTACAGAAAAATCGGTGCTTTCGGCAAAGATAAATGCGGTTGGTAGTGGTCCTCCCTCGGGGTTCTCCGACGAGTACAGGTGCCAGCCCATATCAACAGTCGCCTCAAAGGTGAGCTCATACTTTTGCCCATCTACCTGTTTCGACGAGTATTTCCATTTAACTGGATCGTCAATTTGCCCCATTGCCACAAGGCTAACCAGCGATAGGGTTAGTAGGGCAAAAATCGAAAGGAATCTCTTCATCATTTTATATCTTTATTAAGTTAAGGTATTTCCCAAACAACAAATGTTTCTAAAAGTTCAGGCAAAAGTATTAAACGATTTTAACAATGGCAAGAAACCACTAGGAGAGGGGGAATGAAAAAGCCGCTGCGGAGAGCAGCGGCTTTCGGTTAGATTTAAAAATCTATCTCGTTTTCGGTTTGGTCAAGAAAATGGTACTCCAAAAAGGTGAATGATGAAATGGGAATAACCTTAAGCGAGCACTTGTATTTCCGGGTCCAGCGGAAGCGCCTGCTTAGGATTCCCTTTGTTAGGAATGATGCCACATAGGGGTGTGCCTTGAGCACAAGTTTTTTAATTTCCTTCTCTGTAACAAGGAAGGCAAGTTTTTTCTCAATTTCCTCGTCGAGTAGGACTGGAGGCGATACTTCGCCGGTTCCTTTACATGTGGGGCATTTCTCTAGAGTCTCGATGTGCATTTCGGGTCTAACTCGTTGCCGTGTGATCTGCATCAAGCCAAATTTGCTTAATGGCAGGATATTGTGCTTGGTACGATCCTTGGCCATTAGCTCCTTCATCTTATCGAACACCATCTGCTTGTTCTCGTTCTGGTGCATATCGATAAAATCGACCACAATTATACCACCCATGTCCCTAAGCCTTAGCTGACGGGTGATCTCTTCGGCAGCGGCAAGGTTTACCTCAAGAGCATTTGTCTCCTGATCGTTGCCAGCCTTGGAGCGGTTTCCGCTATTCACATCAATAACATGCAGGGCTTCGGTGTGCTCTATAATAAGGTAGGCACCGCTCTTAAACGACACGGTTTTGCCAAATAGCCCCTTGATTTGCTTCTCAATTCCAAAGTTTTCGAAGATGGGAACCTTGCCATTGTATAGTTTTACAATCTTCTCCTTCTCAGGGGCAATGGTTCCGATATACTCCTTAATATCGTTGTAGATGTTTTCATCATTGACGTAAATGCTGTTAAACGAAACGTTCAGCATATCGCGGATGATGGCAGAGGTTCGTTTTAGCTCGCTAAGGATAATGCCGGGAACGGGAGCCGTTTTAACCCTTTCGAAGGCTGTCTCCCATTTTTTGATTAGGTTGCGCAGCTCGGCATCGAGAATGGCCACTTTTTTGCCCTCGGCGGCAGTGCGCACAATAACACCAAAGTTTTTGGGAACAATGCTCTCCAGCAGTCGCTTTAAGCGTTTCCGCTCCTCAATGGAGGTGATCTTTTGGGATATGGAGATTTTGTCGGAAAAGGGCAGCAGCACTATATTTCTACCGGCGATAGATATCTCGGCGCTAAGCCTAGGGCCTTTGGTGGAGATGGGTTCCTTAGCGATTTGAACCAGTACAGTTTGGCCAGAATTGAGAATGCTCGATATTTTCCCCTCCTTGTCGATCTCAGGCTCGAGTTTGGCCTTGGAGATGGTGAAGGGCTTTGCCTTTTTGGATTGTGCTACCTGCAGTAGCTTGTGGAACGACCGGAATTGCGGCCCCAGATCGAGGTAGTGAAGGAATGCATCCTTCTCGTACCCCACATCAACAAAGGCGGCGTTTAGCCCGGGCATTATTTTCTTGACCTTACCCAGATAGATATCACCAACCGAAAACTGAACGTTGCTCTTCTCCTTGTTAAGTTCAACTAGCTGTTTGTCCTCAAGCAGAGCTATAGCAACCTCAGATGAACGTAAATCAATAATCAGCTCTGTGTTCACGGTGAAATGGTTTTGAAAATGTTGGTAAGGTATTATAAACAATTCCAACCTAAAGAACACTATGGCCCCTTAGGTTGGATGTAGGTTTAATAGGCTGGCAGATTAGCTGTCAAAGCGCTATTTCTTCTTCTTATGACGGTTTTTGCGCAAGCGTTTTTTCCGCTTGTGGGTTGCCATCTTATGCCTCTTTCTCTTCTTTCCGCTTGGCATGATTGTA
>CAZBBA010000142.1:2053-6013 GCA_964490015.1 uncultured Rikenellaceae bacterium | reverse complement strand
GGAATGGTGAAAAGCGTCACCGCTGGGATCAGCCTGCGCTTAGGCGAAGAATGGAATCGCAGATAAACGTTCAGAGCATTGGGCTAGGGCTGGTATTCAACCCACGGTTGGTTAATTACAGCACCGACCTCGACCGCAGGGAGGGGCAAACCCGACCACAGGATAACAAGTAGATTTAATACAGTTGAATTGACTAAGGAAAATGAATAGTAAACATAAGTATTGGGGAACTACTATTGCCATCGTTGTTGGTTTACTAATTATTGGCGCTATAGGATTTCATCTTATAAATAGACATAAAACAGTAACAATTTCACACAACGAGATTTCAATTCTCGAGGAGCGAGAACTCGATATTGTTTTTGGCAGCAGCAACGCCGAGGTTACAATTGTTGCCTACTTTAGCTACAGCTGCACGTTCTGCAAAAAGTTCTTCACCGAAGTTTACCAAAGTCTAAACGATGAATTTTTAGTTCCCGGAAAGGCAAAACTTATAATTCGACTGATGGGAAATACCGGTAACATTTCGCTCGACAATGCGTTAAAAACAGCAGTATGCGTTAATAAGCACGGCAACTACGAGTACCTTCACGAGCTGTTCCTTCACGATTTTGGCGCAGTGTTCACCGATGATTTTCAGAGCATGATCGATGAGTTTATCGAAAGGGATATCATTTTTGCGGAGTGCCTGCTGGGGGGGCGATGCCGAGGATTACCTAGCAAAGAATGCCAAGGATTTTGAGATGCTTAAGCTACGCGGAACCCCTACATTTATAATAGGTAGCACCATTTATCCCGGTTACAAAGATTTTGAAGCATTTAAAGCGATTATAAGTAAAGAGATTGTAAAACAAACCACTAATTAAAATGGCTATGAAGAAAAAACTGATTTTACCCTTTGCCCTTGTTGCAACCTTTGCTATTGCATTCTGGGGATGCGAACCCACTGGTGAGGATGAGTTCTGCGAGCAATTTACTGTGATTGAAGATGTAGCACCTCAATGCGAAATCCCCGCTGTTTGCTGCCCCGACGATGGCTCGGCATGCTACATTCAAGCCAACGACCAAACCAAGTACATGTGTTCAGGCACTAGCAGTAGTAGTTGTGATGAAGCAACTAATAATTACATCGACGCCAAGTGTTCATCAAAGGTTACCGCGGAGCAGCGCGCGCAGATAATCCAGGAGATGAACCATTTTACAGCGGTTCTTATGGCTAGAGTTAGGGAATACTCTATTTGTATATAACCTAATCCATACTCAGCTCACAGAAGAGCATCTGGGCAAAATCCAGATGCTCTTTTGCTATTTAAAGCCACGTAGATGTAAATGCCCCCTTGCTTGCATTACTAACTAAACCTTCCCCGAGTTTTCTAACTGTAAGGCAAACCTAGGGTCTCCTCCGCCTTTAAGCGGGACATACTGTACCTCTCTACTAAATTTTCGACGTTTATAAAGAACCGATAACTGATTACCGACAACCGATAACCGACAACTGATAACTCTAAACTGTCAACTCTAAACCCTAAACCCCACCCTCCCCTGCTAAAATACCCATTTCCCCGCCCAAAATGCCCATCTTCCCGAGCAAAATGCCCATCCTAACTGCCACTATGTCCATTCCAACACCCAAAATGCCAATTTCCCCGACCAAAATGCCCATCCTAACTGCCACTATGTCCATTCCAACACCCAAAATGCCAATTTTCCCGAGCAAAATGCCATCTTCCCGACTAAAATACCATTTCCGCGAAAGAGTATAAGCTGGTTTTTTATTGTCTGCACCTCTATTCAATGACAAACAAATACTGATTAAGAATTATACCCGAATGTGCTTTAAGCGAAGTTCAAGCATGCTCAAACCAAAAAAGTTATCCACAATATTCAAATAACCTTTCCCATTTAACCTTATGAGCGTAACTTTGTGAGCATTTTCACCAAAACACATTTACCAGCAGTGCAATACCTCAACGAACTTAGCGAAGTACAACGCGAGGCGGTTACTACCTACAATGGGCCCGCCCTCATTATAGCCGGAGCAGGATCGGGCAAAACCCGAGTGCTCACCTACCGAATTGCCCACCTGCTAAAGCAGGGTGTCCCCGCTTGGGCCATTATGGCGCTTACCTTTACCAATAAAGCTGCCCGGGAGATGAAGGACAGGATTGCATCGGTGGTGGGCGACACCACAGCCAAGCAGCTTTGGATGGGAACTTTCCACTCCATATTTATGCGAATCCTAAGGGCCGAGGCCGATAAGCTGGGCTACGTAAACACGTTCACCATCTACGATACCGCCGACTCCAAAAGCCTTATCTCCTCCATTATAAAGGAGTTTAAACTCGACACCCAGATTTACAAAACCAACGAGGTGCTGGGGCGAATATCATCGGCAAAAAACAACCTTATCACCCCGCAGGCCTACGCCACCAACACGCAGCTGGTGTCGTTCGACAGGCAAACCCGCAAGTCCGAAATCGCCAAGATTTACGCCATGTACGTTCAACGATGCTACAAGGCATCGGCCATGGATTTTGATGATCTGCTGATGAACACCAACATCCTTTTCCGCGATTTCCCTGATGTGCTGGCTAAGTACCAAAACAAGTTTAAGTATCTCCTTGTTGATGAGTATCAGGACACCAACTACAGCCAGTACCTAATAGTGAAAAAGCTGGCCGCTGGGCACAACAACGTGTGTGTGGTGGGCGACGATGCCCAAAGCATCTACTCATTCCGAGGTGCTAAGATTGAGAACATCCTGAACTTCCGGAACGACTACCCCAACTACAAGCTTTTTAAGCTGGAGCAAAACTATCGATCCACTCAAACCATTGTTAACGCGGCCAACAGCGTAATCGCCAAAAATAAGAAGCAGATACAAAAGGCCTCATTCTCCGCCAACGATGTGGGCGAAAAGGTAAAGATTATCAAGGCATACACCGATCAGGAGGAGAGTTTTATGGTGGCATCGGCCATTTCGGAAATCATTCAGCGCGAACATGTCGATTATAAAAAATTCGCCATACTTTACCGCACCAACGCCCAATCGCGACTTTTCGAGGAATCGCTGCGGAAAAGAAATATCCCCTACCGCGTGTACGGCAGCTTATCATTTTATCAGCGTAAGGAGATAAAGGACACCCTGGCCTACTTTAGGATAACAGTAAACCCCAACGACGACGAGGCGCTAAAAAGGGTTATTAATTTCCCGGCTCGCGGAATTGGTAACACCACCATGGAAAGGCTCGAGGCTACCGCCAACGAGAAAGGGCAAAGCCTTTGGATAACCATTGGGCAGCTTAACGAGTTTAGCTCCGACCTAAAACCTGCAGCAATATCAAAAGTGATGCAGTTCTACAGCCTGATGAAGCAGATGGGAACCATTGCCTACACCGCCGAGGCCTACGAGGCGGCCCAAACCATTATAATGAATGCCGGGCTGATGAAGGAGTTTAAGGCCGATGGTTCCATTGAGGGAATTACGCGCCTACAAAACATCGAGGAGCTGCTTAACTCCATCAAGGAGTTTAGCGACACACAAAAGGAGGAAGGGGTTGCAGAGGTAATAACCCTGGCCGATTACCTGGAGAACGTTTCGCTCCTCACCGATGCCGATAACGACAAGCCCGAGGACAGAAATAAGGTTTCCATTATGACCATTCACTCAGCAAAGGGATTGGAGTTCGATTACGTATTCCTGGCTGGGGTTGAGGAGGAACTTTTCCCCTCTAAGATGTCAACCGGTTCGCTGGAGGAGCTGGAGGAGGAGCGTCGATTATTCTATGTTGCCCTTACCCGCGCCGCCAAGCTGGCCACCATCTCGCACGCCCAGGTTCGTTACAAGTGGGGATCGCTCACATCGAGCATACCCAGCCGCTTTATTGCTGAGATCGACACCCACTTTATTGAGGCTACCGACGATGGCAATCAAGCCGGATTTAAGGACTCAACCTTTGG
>CAZBBA010000142.1:0-1953 GCA_964490015.1 uncultured Rikenellaceae bacterium | reverse complement strand
GTTGAATTCAGGGCGGCAGGAGTAAAAAGTCTACTGCTAAAGTTTGCCAAGCTCAAGGAGGTTAAATAATATTTGCATCTTTTAAGAATCCAGCAAAACTTTATTTCCTCAACATCCCGCTCAAAATCTACAGATTGCTATATTTGTACTCCATTTTTGTGTAACGCAAACTAAAATTTACTATGTCCAAAATACTGATAATTGACGATGAGCGCGCCATTCGCAATTCATTAAAAGAGATACTTGAGTACGAAAAGCACGAGGTTGATGTTGCCGAAGACGGAGAGTCTGGGGTTGAACTGTTTCAAAAAGGGACATACGATGTGGTACTTTGCGATATAAAGATGCCCCAAATGGATGGCATTGAGGTTCTCGACAAGCTGCAGGATCTATCAGCCGAAACACCCGTTATCATGATTTCGGGACATGGGAATATCGACACTGCCGTTGAGGCCATTAAAAAAGGTGCCTACGATTTCATCGAAAAGCCACTGGATCTCAACAGAATTCTGATCACCATACGTAATGCCACCGATAAAACAACGCTGATAAAGGAGACCAAATTTTTAAAGAAAAAAGTTTCGAAAACTTATGATATTGTTGGCTCCTCGAAATCCATTACAAAGGTCAAAGAAATTATTGATCGTGTGGCTCCAACCGATGCTCGCGTTCTAATTACGGGGCCCAATGGAACAGGAAAAGAGCTTGTTGCTCGTTGGCTCCACGAGAAAAGCAACCGCGCCGAAATGCCTTTTGTTGAGGTGAACTGCGCTGCAATCCCCTCGGAGCTAATCGAAAGTGAGCTGTTTGGTCACGAGAAAGGCGCATTTACCTCTGCAATTAAGCAACGCAAAGGCAAGTTTGAGCAGGCCGATGGTGGCACCCTTTTCCTCGATGAGATTGGCGATATGAGTCTAAGCGCCCAGGCTAAGGTACTAAGAGCTCTTCAGGAGAATAAGATTACCCGCGTTGGAAGCGATAAGGATATAAGCGTGAATGTTCGAATTATTGCTGCCACCAACAAAAACCTTCAGAAAGAGATTGATGCTGGTAACTTCCGCGAAGATCTTTTCCATCGCTTAAGTGTTATTATTATTCAGGTTCCCTCGCTCAGCGAGCGCCTCGACGATATCCCCACGCTCTCGCAGCACTTCATTGAGCTAATCTGCGACGAGTATGGCATACCCCAGAAGGAGATTACCGCTGATGCGGTTGAAGCCCTGAAAAAGTTCACCTGGACTGGCAATATCCGCGAGTTTAGAAATGTTATTGAGCGGCTAATTATTCTTTGCGAAAAGGAGATTACCGCCAACGATGTGGTATCGTTTGCGCAGCCAATTATTAAATAGTACTGAGATTAGTTCTTGAAGAAAAAGCAGGCCCTTGAGCTAAAGGGCCGTTCCTCGGCCTGTTCCTCCATAAGTTTTATGTCGATTTGATCGACAAAAATATCGGAAAGGCTCAGGAATGGGGAAACTCTTACTGCATAAATGCGCCCAGAGAAATACACAACCTCCTTGTAAAAGTAGTTTGGATGGTTCGACATGTACATGTCGCCAATGAGGTTTAGTATGGTTTTAGCATCGCGCATGAGGCTAATAATTTTACTCCTAAGATACCCACAAGATAGTACAAAAAATGCTTAGCGCAATACCTAATTCGCTAAAATTTAAATGATCTGCATCAATTTTTTCGTGGAATTCCCTTGGGCGAAAAGTAAAAACAACACCAAACCAGCTAGGATTAAAAGCATTGGAACCTCAATGCCTACAAGAGTTTTTTGCAAAAAAAATGGTTAGAAATAATAATAGAAAAGCCCCGAATAATTCGGGGCTCTGAGGTGTTTAGGGTGGAAGACCGGGCTCGAACCGGCGACCTTCGGAACCACAATCCGACGCTCTAACCTACTGAGCTACATCCACCGTTTTGCGGTTGCAAAGATAAAATTATTTT
>CAZBBA010000141.1:0-6032 GCA_964490015.1 uncultured Rikenellaceae bacterium | reverse complement strand
GTACATTGAGGGTAGCAGTAACAATAAGGCGCTGGAGATATTCAATCCCACAAACCAAACCATCGACTTGAGCAACTACGTTATAAAGCAAGCTAACAACGGTAATGGTTGGGGCAACCTCTCTTCGGGCCCTGATACCCGATACGTTCTACCTCTTACCGGAACACTCGCTGCAGGTGAAGTTCTTGTTCTTGCCAATGCTCAATCAAATCAAGCTATTCTCGATGTTGCTGATTTTACTTACGCTTACGTGTCTGCAGCCAATGGAGCCGATGGAAATAACGTACTAGCCTTCAACGGTGATGATGCCATTGGACTGTTTAAGCACGGCGTATTAATTGATGTTATTGGTGATCCCAATAATGACCCTGGTACAAACTGGCCGGTGGCTGGAACAGGTGCCACATCGGAGTATACCTTAGTTCGTAAGAGTTCTATTCAAAAAGGAACCGACGATTGGGCTGCTTCAGCTGGAACTAGTGCCGATGATAGCCAGTGGATAGTTTATCCATCCGATACATTCGAGCACCTTGGTTCGCACGATTTCGCATCAAGCGTTAGACCCGTTTGGGGCACTTCCATTGCGGCATTCCCCAACCCCTTTACCCATACCCTCTACATCGACAATGCCGAGAATGCTACCCGCGTGGTGGTTATCAATCTTATTGGACAGCAGGTGTTGAGCGTTAACCTCAATGGCGACAGCCGCGTTCCTATTGCAACCGAAAGTCTTGCTAAAGGAATCTACTTAATCTCCATTGAGAACACTAAAGGCGAAAGAACCGTTCGCAAGATGATTAAGAGATAAATTTTTAAAGCTTATTGTAATTGAAAGCCTCGGGAAACCGAGGTTTTCTTTTTTCCGGATATTGCTCTCATCAAAAATTCAGCTTGTTACGCTCTAAAAACTATTTTATTCATTAAATTGGTGTAGATTTCCCTCAAACTCATAATCGTATGAATCGGCAAGTGCCATTTTTTCGGTTGCTGCTGCCATTTGTGGTTGGGATAATCATATCCCTATATATCGAGATGAGTTTTTCACCGTTATTTTTTTCCCTATTGCTACTTCTACTTTTTGTAGTGGCTATAATTGTTCATTTTGCAAAACCCGGATGGACTTATCGCTGGGTTTTTGGATCCATTGTAGCCGTTTTTTTGCTGGTTGCCGGCTACGCAATTACACAATCTAACTTATCAAATACATCGGCATTAGCTGATGTTGAACAAAATGTGCTGTTGAGGGTAGTTGAAGCGCCCGAGATTCGGAACACGAGCATTAGGGTCTTAGCACAAATCAACGTACATAAATCGGGTGAGGGATGGAGCACCATTCGGGAGAAAACACTCCTGTACTTTTCGGTCGATGATTCTCTGGCTCAAAAGTTAAAGTACGGTGACCTACTGGCCTTAAAGGCCAGTTTTACTATCCCCCCCAATGTTCTAAATCCGTACCAGTTCGATTATGCCAATTACCTGATGAAGAAGGGGATTTATCGGGTGGCATTCGTAAAATCAGCAAATTGGATTAGAATTGGTAGTACCTCACATTGGTTGTACTCTGCGGCACACAATCTGCGAGGAAGCTTGCTTTCACTTTTTAAAGGAGTTGGAATTGAAAATGACAATCTGGCCGTTTTGTCTGCTTTAACGATGGGATACAAATCACTACTCGATCAGGAAACAAAGCGCGTTTTTTCGGCTTCGGGGGCTATGCATATTCTTGCAGTATCAGGCCTACACGTGGGAATTCTTTTTACTACCCTTTCGGCATTTCTGTTTTTCTTAAATCGGGTTAAGCGAGGAAAACTGATAAAAGCATCAATTCTTATTGTATTTCTTTGGTTTTTTGCTGTTTTTACTGGATTATCCCCTTCGGTTATAAGGGCATCACTAATGTTTTCGCTGGTGATACTGGGGACAGCATTCAGTCATAGAATTAGTATCTACAATACCCTAAGCGCTTCGGCATTTGTGATCCTGGCCATTAATCCCATGCTTATTACCGAGGTTGGTTTTCAGCTATCTTACTTTGCAGTAGTATCCATAGTTTTTTTCTATCCATATATTTACGGGTTGCTGTATATTAAAAACGGGTGGGTCGATAAGGTTTGGACTCTGATTTCGGTTTCCCTTGCTGCTCAGCTGGGCACATTTGTGCTGGGGATATTCTACTTTAACCAGTTTCCAAACTACTTCCTTTTAACCAATCTATATGCAATTCCTTTAGCGTTTATTATACTCTACTTAGCCATTGCATTAATCTGCTTGGCTCCCATTCCCTTCGCCGATCATGCAATTGGGTGGACTCTGGATCATGCCCTTTCGATACTCAACTACCTGGTACGGGTTACCGAGGCTTTGCCCCATTCTATCACATCAGGAATTTCAATAACAGCAGTTCAAGCCCTTACCTTATCACTGGCTGTTGTGGTATTTGCATTACTGCTCGAGTATCGAAAGTTGGTTTACGCACAAATTGTTTTGTTTTTGCTTATAGTATTCTTTGCCCATAGAGCATACCATTTCACCCAACAGTCACATCAAGGTGAGGTGGTGGTTTTTGCGCAAAACAAATCGAGTCTAATCGGTTTTCGTCGGGGACACAAATTAATTTTGGTAACCTCCGATACCCTCAATACATCAACTGCAAGGGAGCGCATTCGCTATTCAATCGATGGTTATGTGACTAATGTTGGGGTAGGGGAGCAGTTCGAAATCGTCAATCTTAGCCAGATTGACCGAGGTTTGACACCCAATGCTCTATCATCTATGGAGAATGAACTTGGTTATTGGTTCTTATTCAATGGCCAAACAGTGCTTGTTGCAACGGGTAAAAATCTTAAAAACCATAGAGCAGAAATTCCACTAAATATCGATATCCTTGTAGTTTGCGACAAAACGACTCCAAATATCCCCCACCTGCTTTCCCTTGTTAATCCTAGGGTAATTGTGGTTGACCAAACAGTTCAGTTGTGGCAATTACCCCGGATTCAGGACAATGTTGCCCAATCCCAGTCGGAGCTATATATTGTTAACCAAAAGGGGGCTTATGTTGAAAGATTTTCCTTCAACCGACGGTCAATGATTGCCGGTTTTTTTGAATAAATCATAGTTTCGCAAAACCTGCCAGTATTTTTAAATTCGCCACGCAATCCGCTTCTTCACACGTACAGGGTCATTAATCTGACTCCTAATGTTGTATAACACCACCCTTCAAGTTGTATTTTTATTCAAATCTTGTTCCTTTGCTATGTTAATCACTCAGCATTCACCGTAGAAACAATTTATTGAAAATTAGCCGTTTGTGTTGTGTTTGATAAACAGATTTTACGTTTTATAATTAAACCATTTACAGATGAATGCCATTTTAAATCACCGCTCCATTCGTAAGTACAAGAGCACGCCCATCGAGGAGTCGTTGCTTAACGATATCCTTTATGCAGGCACCCGTGCATCGACCACAGGTAATATGCAGGTTTACAGTATAATTGTCACCAAAAGCCAGGAGATTAAGGAGCAGTTAGCCCCATGTCATTTTAATCAGCCAATGGTAACACAGGCACCAGTAATCCTCACCTTTTGTGCCGATTACAACCGATTTAACAAATGGTGTTTACAGCGTAAAGCCAAACCAGGATACGATAACTTTTTATCATTCTTCACAGGTGCTATCGATGCGCTGCTAGCAGCGCAAAACGTGTGCATTGCCGCCGAGGAGAAAGGACTTGGAATTTGCTATCTGGGCACAACTACATACACTGCCAATAAAATAATTGAAGTGCTTAAGTTGCCTAAGGGAGTTGTACCCGTAACAACAGTTGTTCTGGGTTACCCCGATGAAACCCCTGGATTAACTGATCGTTTACCGTTGGCAGCCATTCTACACAGGGAAATTTACCAGGATTTTTCCGAGGGCGATATCGATCAAACCTACGCTGCAAAGGAAGCGTTACCACTTACCAAAAAGTTACTGGAGGAGAATAGCAAGGAAACACTTGCCCAGATATTCACCGACAACCGTTATTCCAAGAAGGATAATGTGGAGTTTTCTAAAGTTCTACTTAAAGTCCTGCACGATCAAGGATTTATGAACCACGAGATGTAAACATCAGCTAAATATCCAGCCTAAAACACACCCAGGTTCTTATCACCTTGAGGTGTGTTTTTTATTTGATACCTTTGCTGATATTCGAAGTTGATATATATAATGATAAAGAGGATTATTCTGAGTTTTCTTGCTCTTCTTCTCGCTTTAACCCCATTTGCCCAGGTTCAAGGTACGCTAGTATTTGCCGATTCCCCTACACCAGTAGGCTGTTTTGGTTTAATTTCCCGCCCCGATTCATCGACTTTACAATCGCTTTTTTCCCGATGTTTGGGCGAGTTTCATCAATCTGGTTTTCTTGAGGCTCGATTAGATTCATTTAGCACCGACTCGTCGCAAGTAATTGCTTTTGGATATTTAGGCCAACAGTACCATTTGGTGCAGATTACTCCCGATAGCCTCACTGCCATTTGGCTAAGCAGCGTTGATGCGAGGTGGAACGCTTACAAAGGGAGTGTCGTTAATCCCGAATTGTTAGGAAAACTCTCACTGAAGGTGATAAAAGGGTTGGAGGATTCTGGCTATCCTTTTGCGCGCGTTGAGTATTCCAATTCCAGAATCACCGAGAACCAGCTAAGTATTGATATGAGTATTGTTTCGGGGCCACTGATCACTCTCGACACCCTATATATAAAAGGTGATATTAAACTTTCTCGTAAGTTTCTCGAGGCATACCTGGGTTATGCTAAAGGGCAACCATACAGCGAGTCTGTTCTAATAAGTTACGACCAAAAGCTTAGAAACCTTAGCTTTGTAGGAGTAGTCAGGCCAAGTGAGGTGGAGTTTATACCCGGTAAGGCGAGGGTTTACACTTATATGTCAAATCAGAACGCGAATCAATTCTCAGGCCTTATTGGCTTTGCCAGCGACTATAGCGAAAAACCCAAAATCCGATTTACAGGAGATATTAAATTGAGTTTAGCCAACGTGTTTAGGCAAGGTGAGCAGAACTTAATTCGTTGGCAAGCACTTCCCGAAGGAACCCAGCGCTTGAATATTGCATCATCGTGGTCCTATATAAAAGGATCAAACTTTGGTTTGGAAACGCAGTTCAATCTTTATCGCCGCGACACAAGCTACATTAGTATAAACCCGAGGGTAGATGCCGTTTTTTCCTTTGGCCCTGGTAGTAACGTTGGCGTTGGATTCGATTATCGTAGCTCTGCATCGCTCTCTACAGCCATAGGCGTTGAGGATTTTAAAACCTTTCTATACACGTTGTCTGTTAACCTTGGTGTTATCCCTTCTGAGATTTTCCCCAGGAATGCGTTTTACGTGTCGGCTGGCGTTGGCGTGGGCTCTCGATTAGTAGGGAAGAAGGGCGGTACACAATCTAACCAGTCTGTGATTGGCGAAGCTAAAATTTTAGCCACATCATTTTTCCCTGTGTTTGCGAATAGTACTGTGCTGAAAGCACAGTTGCAGGGGCAGGCAATAGAGTTTATATCGAAAGGTACAGCACCTGTGTTTATGGAGAATGAGATGTATAGAATTGGAGGACAAGGAAACCTTAGAGGATTTAATCAGGAATCGATTAACACTTCAAAGCATGGGGTCGCCACCCTCGAACTTCAGCAGAGAGTGCAACAACAGCTAAACTTATTTGTCTTTTTTGACCAAGGGATTACTAAAGGAGCAGCTCTTAACGCTCGCAAAGTATATTGGCCCAGGGGAGTAGGCTTTGGAGTTCAGCTTGCCACAACGGGTGGAATAGTATCACTTAGCTATGCTCTTGGCCAAGGCTATGGCGAGTCCTTTGAGGTTAAAAATTCCAAGGTACACATTGGGTTTACTGCGCTGTTTTAACGGCAATCATGTAATCAAAACGAAACTATAATTGTCAGAAATCCAGCAAAATATGGAATTGTAGAATAAATAATTAGTTTTATTTGGAAAAAACTGGGATAAGTTTTACTTTTGCAGC
>CAZBBA010000140.1:0-6590 GCA_964490015.1 uncultured Rikenellaceae bacterium | reverse complement strand
TTAGCCAAGCCAAAACACCCCCAACCGATATTGCATCAAACCCTAGCGTGTCGGCATGATGATTCAGCAACTCTGCAGCTCGCTGATCGAAAATTCCACAGAGTGGCCCCATGGTTTGGTAGGGCTCGTAATCTTTCTTGAACTTCCCATTCATTTTTTTGCAAACAGCAGCACAGGGCTCCCCACAGTTTTTTTGTTGCTTTGTTTTTATGGTCTCCTCGTTAAACTGCTTGAGGTAATGGTTTTGGATAAAGTCCCTATGGATTCCCAACCGCTCATCCTTTGACATGTAAATGCTTTTATAGTTAAAAGCAATTATTCGCTCATTGAGGGTGGCAAAGTTTACTCCTAATGTACCTCCTGTATCAAAGTTAGGATCGAATCGGTATTTTGTGGTTGCCTCAATATCCTTGGCTGCCAACTTCTTACTGTACTTATCCTGAAACCACTGATCGGCCACATTACGGTCGCGGAAATCCTCATCAACATGAGTACCGCCATAGATAATACCAATGAGGCCATGCTCTTGTAGCATTTTAGAGCCAAAGCCTCCCCGGCCTGCCCAAGTGTCTACGTAGGTTAACTCGCCATTGCGAATAGGAGCTGAAGCTATTCCACCAAAATCGGTGAACATAGATGCTGGCCCCGTAGCTAGGATTCGGGGATCATTTTCGTATCGATGTCCAAATAGTTCTAGGGCCTTTTCCATAACAGCATAAACTCCTCCCCTCCCCGAGTTCCATATCTCACGTCTCCTAACCGGAAGTAGTTCAAGTTCGATGTCCTCGCCATGATTCCTGTTGAGATACAAAATAGAAGGTGTATAACACTTCCCTACTATAGAAAACATATTTATCCCCAGGTTGTCGAAAACCAAGCCTGCCCCTCCCATTGAAGAAATATAGAACCCATGCCAGCTTGGTGATACTCCTGTGAATATTAAACGATTCGATCCTGGGAAAATAGAACCTGCAAGCAATCCTACCCCCACATTTAAACTGTTGTACTTGTGTGCTAGGTGAATACCCAGGTCTACTGGTCCAAAAAAATCACCAACTCTGTACCTGTTTAACTTGTAGTAAGAGTTGGATGCATCTATCATTAATACTTTCTGAGAGGGAGTAGTTGTTGTCATTAATCTATAAATGTTTAAAGATACTCTTGCAAAAGTAAAGATTTTATTAGGGTAAATAGTATGCTAGAAATAGTTATATAACATTAATGTGTAAATAGGGACAAAACGATTAGTAGTCTCTCTTTCTTTTAATTAAAGAAACATCTGTTCTAAAACCAAATATCTAAAATAATTATTTTTGCTCTGTCGCTGCTAGTGCTGCCATTCATATGTAAAATCTTTTTGAGCCTTTGCTTATTCAGTTTATCTAGTTTTTTTATATTTTTAAGTTTCTTAAAAAATCCATTTAACACTTTTTGACTGATTGTAAGAATACTAAACAAGGGAATTGTGCTATTTACAAGAAGTAATACTATACACAGCCGGCACTTGCCGCTTTTACTTGTGTTTTTTCTAACCCTAAACGCTAATTGCATTTATGGTCAGGATTCGTTCATAATAACAGGACAGTTACAAAATCGCTATTTTATCGATAGCATAATTCAAAAACTCCCCGATCCAGATGGCAGTTTGAGTTTTATAGATATTTCCTCACCAAGCTATAACACCCAATTTAAAAGGAATACGGGCATATCAAAGGGTATAAAATATTATTGGGTGAGATTTACTGTAATCAATAAACTTAACGAACAAATTGACTGGCATTTGCACATAATGCCAAAACAGTATAACGAGGTATACCGGGTTACCGACTCTGAGGCTGAATTCCTTGCCCAAAACGGGGAGTACGTTAGAAGTTCTCTGAGTTGCTTCCCCGAAAACCCATCGGTTATTCCAATTAAACTTCCCGCCGAGAGAGCAATCACGTTCTACATTAGGATGAATACTGAGCTATACCAAGAGTTCAAACCCATTATGGAGATTAGTCTTAGACCCGCTAATACCGAAATGGAAGCTTACACCCGGAACTGGGTAATACTAGCAGTTCTGGTTGGGGTACTTTGTTCCATGGGCTTTTACATTTTCTTTCAGTTCATCCTATTTCGCGACAAGAGCTTTATCTACTTCTTTCTTGCGTTTTTCTCCATGGCCTTGTACTTTGTAACTTTCGAACGCGTTGGCTACGCCATTACCGGATGCGATTATATTACACGCTATACAGGGAACTACCTTGCCTTAATGTGTACCTTTTTTTACATCGGTTTCTCACGATACTTTCTCGATCCAGAAAAGAAGTTTCCGCAATGGCATACGCTACTTAGGCGATTACAAATTTTCTACATTGTGCCACTATCGCTAATAGTTGTTATCAATCTGGGGTACTTTTGGAATTTTACCCCATTTATTCATACAATTCATATAATCACTTTTATTTTCCTGCTCACTTTTGCCATAAAGACCTACATTAAAGGGCATTACCTTGCTGGTTACTACCTCTGGGCCAACTTCGTCTTCTTTATATTCCTGTGTCTTTTTGTGCTTTACGTAATTATTAAGCCCACAAGCGAATCATTTTCCACATATTTTTTGGCATCAAGCCTCAAAATTGGGTCTTTTGGGCAGGTATTCCTGTTTACATTGGCTCTGGCAAATCGGTTTGGGCAGCTAAACAGAAAAGTAGTAGAGAACCAGTTGGAAAAAGAGCGGATAGAAAAGGAGCAGATACTTAAAATTCAGGCTATTATTACAAACATTAATCAGGAATTGGAGCGAAAGGTGGAAGAACGAACAACCGAAATAAGCCATCAGAAAGAAGAACTCCAAGCCCAGGCCGAAAATATAGAAATAGCCTATCAAGAAATATCGCAGCAAAAAAAGATTATTGAACGAAGCCACTCGCAAATTACCGACAGCTTATTCTACGCCTCGCTAATCCAAAAGGCAGTTCTGCCAAGCAAAGAAGCATTAGGAAATCTATTTAAAGACAGTTTTGTAGTGTTTTGGCCTCGCGATATTGTAAGTGGTGATTTTTATTGGTATACCGAAATAAACAACATCAAGTTACTTGCAGTGGCTGACTGTACTGGACATGGTGTTCCTGGGGCATTTATGAGCATGCTGGGAATCTCCTTGCTCAATGAGGTGGTAAAACGTGAGCAGATTACCCAACCCGATAAGATCCTCAAGGTTCTTAAGGAGAATCTTATTAATGCACTTCAGCAGGAGGATGAAGCTAACGAAGTTCGCGATGGCATGGTGGTTGGCATTTGTGCAATATATCAAAGCAAAACTGATATAATTAACAACACCTCTACACTTGAATTTGCGGGATCGCAAACACCCTGCTACATTGTAAAACGTAATGATGCTACCAATTTGCCCTTAGACATACTGGAGACAGCTTTGGAGAACTCCACCTACAGCCTACACATGTTAAAAGCTGATAACACACCTATTGCAAAGCATTTTAAGGATAGCACATTCACACTTAAGGTTGTCACACTTGAACCCAACGACATGGTCTACCTCACAACCGATGGTATTATCGACCAGCTGGGGGGGCCAAACTACAAGAAGTTCTCGAGCAAACATTTCCAAGATCTTATATTCAAGCATCACCACCTTGATGCCGTTCAGCAGATAGACTACATTGAAAAAGAACTGCTAGACTGGATGAACCATCCCGAACCAATCAGTGGTTCACCAAACGATCAAATTGACGATATTTGCGTGGTTGGATTTAGAATTGAATAGACATAAAATAATCATTACAACATGAATGTTTCGATCAACACCTTTGGCCGACTGCCCAGCGGGGAGGAGACCAAAATCTTTCGATTTGAATCGTCGGAAGGTTTAACTATATGCATCACCAATTACGGGGGAATCATAACTTCCATCAAAACTCCCGACAGGAATGGAAGTGTAGAAGAGATTACTGCAGGATTTCCAACCCTTGATCAGTATGTAAAGGAACATCCATTTTTTGGAACCATCGTGGGCCGATTTGCCAATCGAATAGCCAAGGGTCATTTCAATATCGATGGCATTGGTTACAACCTTCCGATCAATAATTCACCAAACCATTTACACGGAGGCAATAATGGCTTCCACACTAAACTTTGGGACTTTGAGATTACCGTAGCCAATGGCCTCGCCAAATTAAAGCTAACCTACAATAGCCCACATCTGGAGGAGGGCTACCCCGGAAACCTTAAGGCAACTGTTACCTACACTGTATTCGACAACAATAGTGTGGAAATTGATTTTTCGGCACAAACCGATGCTCCTACTCACGTTAACCTAACAAGCCACGGCTACTTTAACTTAGGGGGATTTAAGGAAAAAATATACGATCATCAACTATTCGTCAATGCCGACCAGTATCTTGAGATTGATAATACACAAATTCCCACCGGTAAATTTGTCACATGCAAAGGAACTCACTTCGATTTTTCCCAAACCAAAGAACTTAAGGATACCGTACTTTCTATTCCTGGTGGATTAGATCATTGTTTCGTAATTCGAAATGGAACTGGATTTGATATCCCAGCCGCAGAGCTTATCCACAAGGCGAGTGGTCGAAAATTAAGCATTTACTGCACCAATCCGGGAATTCAGGTGTACAGCGGAAACTCCCTCGATGGAAGTTTAACGGGTCACAACGGCACAATATATCATAAGCACACAGCAGTTTGCCTTGAGATGCAGCATTTTCCAGATACGCCTAATCAGCACCATTTCCCCTCAACCAGGCTAAACCCCGGAGAAACGTATCACCAGAAAGCCCGACTGGTTTTCGGTGTAGAATAGTAGACCAAGATTTGACTGTTAAATAGTAATAAAAATAATGATAGAATTCATCAATACATCCATGTATACGCTTTATTATCTACCACTTAACAGCACCATGCACTTTCAATCAAAGTAATTTACACCAATCTAACGGCCTTAAATGTTGTATCTTTGTAATATCTATAAATGAAAAATCATTCTATGGAAATATCTTTAGAGACAAAGAATTTAGATAAGCTTATTGTAGTTGGAGATAGGGTTCTTATTAAACCTAAGAATCCAGAGGAGAGAACCAAAACCGGGCTTCTGCTTCCCCCTGGAGTTCAGGAAAAGCAGAAGGTACAATGCGGATTTGTAGTTAAGGTAGGACCAGGCTATCCAATTCCTGCGCCGTCGGATTATGAGGAACCCTGGCAGAAGAGTAGAGATAACTCTCGGTATTTTCCTCTCCAAGCCAACGTTGGTGATATGGCAGTTTATCTTCAGGATAGTGGAACTGAAATAGAGTTTAGCAAGGAAAAGTTTATTGTTGTTCCATTCCAAGCTATTCTGCTACTTGTTCGCGACGAAGGACTTTTTGAGTAATTTTTTTGAGCATAAATTTTTTTTTTGAGCATAATCAATATATTTGCACACGTTTCGATATTAATTGTTCCAAATTGTTAAACACACCGGTTCAAATTTTATATGCCCGGTTCAACCACCTAAAAGAAATGAAAAAGACATCACTAGTAGTTAACATTGTTTTGGCTATCGCCGTTGTTTTGCTTTACATTTTGCATTTTACCAGTACACCAAAAGGCGCTCACACCATTTTTGAGGGAGGGGAGTCTGTAGAATCGTTTAGCGGAGAAGTTGCAATTGCTTGGGTAAATATCGACTCTGTGTTGAGCAAATACGATATGTACTTCGACATACAGCAGGAACTTGAAGCCAAAGGGCGCAAAATGGAAACCGATATGACCAGTCGCACCCGTGCATTTGAGAAGCAAATGATAGATTTTCAGGATAAGGTTCAAAAGGGGCTAGTAACCCGCTCAACTGCCCAGCAAATGCAGAACGATTTGGCCGCTAAGGAGCAAGAACTTTATCAATTTAGGGATGAACTGCGTATGCGATTTGCCGAGGAGGAGCAAGTTATGCTTCGCCGGATTCAGCATAGTATTACCGATTACCTTAAAATTTATAACCAGGACAAAGGGTTCCAAATAATTCTAAGCGGTACCTTTGGCGGGCCCCTATTGTATGGAAACCCATCAATTGAAATTACCAAAGATGTTATTGCTGGCCTAAACGTTGAGTATGGTAAAACCAAAGCCACAAAAAAATAAGTTACCTCAAAGCTACTCAAAAGCCCCTACCTGCTTAAGGTGGGGCTTTGTTATTTATTAGGTTCATAAAAGCTCTACTATGGATCACACCTACTTTCAGCGACACAAAACGTTTAGTCCCACAATTAGCTTTTCTCCGCAGCAGAACCTAGGAATTGTCGTGGTGCTACCATCGTACAACGAACCCAACCTATGGATCTCTCTCCAATCGCTCCTAAGCTGCCAGCTACCCCAATGCGATACTGAAGTAATTGTTGTTGTTAATTATCCGGACAATTCACCCGCCGATGTGGTTGAAAATGCCATCAGCTGTACCGACATAGTGGATAAAGCTGATCAAATCAGCAATAACACAAAACTTCGATTTGTGGCTCTTAAGGCATTCGATTTGCCAAAAAAACATGCTGGGGTGGGACTTGCCCGCAAAACCGGTATGGACGAAGCCGCAT
>CAZBBA010000139.1:0-6711 GCA_964490015.1 uncultured Rikenellaceae bacterium | reverse complement strand
ATCTCTCCTCTTCTTTCTTACCCTCCCTATACCATTTTATCGCAAGGTTAACAAAACCGTTACTATGAGTCATATCGGCACCAATGTTATCAATAAAAAGGACTTGATCGGTTCTGGTTCTGAAAGAAAGACCAACCTCAACGCTTGTCCCCTTGCCAATACCCTTCTCAAAGGCTAAGCCAGGGTAATCGAGTATTCCTGCGTAAACCTTTACCTCGCTTTGTCCCCAAAGTGCAAAACCCGAAAAAAGAAACGTAAGAACACAACTTATATATGCTTTCATATTCCAAAAAAATTTTAGCAATAATAGTAATAATTGCGATAATGTAATCTTCACTACAATACTAAAAATTGTAAGTAACACCTGTCTTAATTTGCAAAAATTGAAAATTTAAGAAAAATTCGACAAGAGCAGGTAGAGCAGTGCAATGCGATGGGTAAACATGTTTCACTCTATTTTTCTTTAGGTATTCAATGGTCTCGGTGGTTTGCCGATTAACTTCTTTTAAGTGAAAACCTCCTATGATTCCATAGATTCGATTATCACCCGTAACCTTTTTAGCATATTCGAGCGTGTTCACAACACCCGAATGGCCACAACCTGTAACCACAAACACACCTTTCTCGGTTTTTAGCGCAATTGCGCTATCGTCAATTACAAAATCGGGGGTTCCATCCTCGAAGATGAAGGAGGTTGATTTCGACTCGAAGTCGGTTACACGGGGAATTTCCCCAAGGAAGAATGCACCATCGAACAGTTGATAGGGCTTATCGGTTGTAATAAGGTTGAACCTTGATTCTAACTCCTCCTTGCTGTTCTTCAATCCGATAAACGAACGATCGGGTTTTCGGTAACGCTTTACGAAACAGCCGGGATGGCATACCAGAGAGCCTTCATTGAGATGCTCAAGTCCATTCCCGTGATCGAAATGGCCATGGCTTAGAACTATAAAATCTGCATCCCGAATCGGTAGGTTCATAATTTTTGCATTCTCCAGAAAAAGATTGGTTTGGGCGGTATCGAAAAGAATCGTTTTCCCATTATGTTCAATGAAGAAGGATAGCCCAAACTCGGCTTTTGTGTTAACACCCGGGGTATTATCGACAAGAATTGAAATTTTCATGACATATAATCTATTTGGGCAACTAAACAGTATGATTATAATGCTAATATACAAAAAACTGCCACAGATTCGCAGATTAAGAATGATTAAGAATATACAATTTATTTAGAATCTCCTCAGATAAAACAACCTTTGGTTGTTTTTAAATCTGTAAATCTGTGGCAATTATTTTATTAAATTTAAAACTGATTAGTTAACATTTTGAAAATAATTCAAAGATAAGATATTACACATGATCGGAATGGTGGTTCGTATCAACCAGCTCGCGGTATTTAAAAACTATCTTTTTGAAGTCATCCCAGGTTGGTCGCTTTAACGAGGGATCGCGGAGAAGCGCCGCAGGATGGTACACCGGCATTGCAAGTCGTCCCTGTAAATTGAGCCAATTCCCCCGTTCGCGCGTAATCCTGTGCTCTGGTCTGGCCATGTACTTCAAGGCTGTTGCTCCGAGCAGAATTAGCATTATGGGATTTATCAGTTCAATCTGTTTCAACAGATAAGGCATGCAAACTACTGCTTCTTTTGTTGTTGGCGCACGATTATCGGGAGGACGACACTTTACAATATTGCTGATAAAAACATGCTTTTCGCGAGTGAATCCGCACGCATCCAGAATTTTATCGAGAAGTTGCCCCGATTTCCCCACAAATGGTCGCCCCTGCAAGTCCTCATCTCTGCCCGGTGCTTCACCAATAATCAGTATTGGAACGTTCTCATTCCCCTCGCCATAAATAACATGATTGCGAGTTTTGGAAAGATTGCACTTTGTGCAGGTGAGGATTTCCTGTTTTAGCAATTGCAAATCCGAATTCACTGTCTTTAATCTTTCAATTTAATTTTCAAAGTGTAAATTTGTGAATTTATTACCAAAATACTTACAATGAAAATCATAACCTTCCATCCCATTGGGACTATTCACAAGCCATTCAAAGAAAAAACCAATACACCAATCCAACCCTCATCGGCAAAGGGTTACAAGGGAATTTCTCCGAATACGCTGAGGGGCTTAAAGATATTGAGGGCTTTTCGCACCTTATTTTAATCTACCATTTCCACCTTTCAAGGGATTTCAAGCTACATGTGAAGCCGTTTTAGATGAGGAGGCTCGCGGCGTATTCGCAACCCGAGCACCCAAGCGCCCCAATGGAATCGGGATGTCGATTGTAAAGCTGGTTAAAGTTGAGGGGAACACGCTCCACGTCGAGAATATCGATGCGCTGGATGGCACTCCCTTGCTGGATATCAAACCCTACGTGCCTCAATTTAACAATGTTCGAAATATTAAAATCGGCTGGCTCACTGGGAAAAAGGATGTAATAAAAACCAAGAGAGCCGACGACCGCTTCAGCTAGTACTCAATTCCTTTTCGTGCTTCAATTCCATTGTTGTAGTAGTGTTTAATTTCCTTCATTTCGGTTACCAAATCGGCTGCTTCAATCAACTCATCGGGGGCATAGCGACCAGTGAGAACAATCTCCATTCCCATGGGTTTTTGTTTTATCAATGATAATAACTCATCAACACCAAATAGTTTGTAGTATAAAGCAATGCATACCTCATCGAGGATAACCATATCGAACATACTTTTCTCGATAATTGATGTTACCTCCTCAAGCCCGTGGTGGGCTGCATCGATATCCCTATGGGTTGGCTTATTCTTGATAAAGCAGTCCAAACCGTACGCCGAATTACGATTTCAGGGAAACGCTTCAGCGAGTCGAGCTCCGCATAGTGCATGCCCTTAACAAACTGTCCTATAAAAACTTTTTTCCCTGCACCCACCGCTCAAACTGCTAAGCCAATGGCTGCGGTGGTTTTGCCCTTACCGTTTCCTGTGTAAAGATGCACATATCCCTTACTATCCATTTGTTATTCTTTTAAATATTGATGAGAGTTCCTTTGAAAACTCGGAATTGGGTGCCCACTCAACAATGCTTTTACAGTTTACCATTGCGTCAACTACAACCCTATCGAAAGGTAACCTTCCGGCTATTGATATATTATTTTGAGTGCAGTACATCTCAATCTCGCTGGCCATCTCGGTATTCAAATCGCACTTGTTGATGACAACCCAAGCCTTGAGGTTGAATTTTGTGACAACTTCGAGAGTCCTTTTCAAGTCGTGCATTCCCGAAATGGTGGGTTCGGTAACAATAATAACATGATCAACTCCTGTAATTGATGAGATTACAGCGCAACCAATGCCCGGTGGTCCATCGATTACAATCTTGCTAAGGTTAAAATCCTTTGCTATACTCTTTGCTCTCTCTCGAACCATATTCACCAGCTTTCCAGAGTTCTCTTCGCCTGGTGCTAATCTACCGTAAACCATTCGTCCATTGCGAAATGCACCGAAATACATTCGACTTTTATCATTATCGACCATGGTAATTGCCCCAAGGGGGCAAATTCGGGAGCAGAGCTGACAGCCATCGCACGAAGTTTCAGAAATTTCAATTTCACCATGCAGGTCATGAATACCATCGAAACGGCAATAATCCAAACAGATACCGCAATGGTTGCATATCGAATAGTCGATTACAGCATTCTGCCCAGCAATGAAAACCTGCTCCTCCTCATGGGTTGGATTAAAAAGGATATAGAGATTTGCGGCATCCACATCGCAGTCGGCCAGCACCACCTGCTCCGACAGCGTTGCAAATGCAGCGCTGATGCTGCTCTTCCCTGTTCCTCCCTTACCGCTGATTATGACTATTTCCATGGTCAAAAATGGGGTTATGAATTAATTTGTCTCCTTTTAAATAACAATTCAATAACTTACATTCACCCTCGTAGAGGGTAAATAGCGATTGAACTCTCTGTGTATTTGTTCTGCGCTTCGTAGACCTTCCTGCCGCAGGCTGGTGCGCAATAAATTATTCTCAATTATTTTCATTATTGCACCCCGCTGAGGTGCTTGTTAGCCATTAATATTTTATACAATCGCTATATCACCCCTCTGGGGTGAAAAACAATATGGATTATGTAATTTAAAGCACTTGCAATCAAAGAGATGTATGTCGTTCTGTATAAATCAATAATTATTTTGGGAAAAAACTATCACAATTAAATATATTCATCTACTAACTAAATTATTACAGACTAAATCAAAAACTGCAAGTAACTTCTCCTGCATCTCAGGTTTTTCCTTGGTAACAATCTGTCCCTTGGAGTAAATAGCTGCAATCTCCCTGTCGAATGGAATCTCCAATAGTAATGGTATTCTATTATTCTTCAAGTATTTATAAATTTCTTCGTCACCTAAACCCGCACGGTTAATTACCACCCCAAAGGGTTTATTCAGCGTTTTGAGCGTTTCAACGGATTGTATCAAGTCGCTAAGCCCAAAAGGAGTAGGTTCGGTAACCAGGATTACGTAATCAGCACGGGCAACGGTTTGGATAAAAGGGCAGGATGTCCCCGGTGGGGAATCCAACAGAATTACATGATTACTCCCCGCCTCATTTATGGCTGCCTTTATCACCGAAACAGGTGAGTAAACGCCAACCCTCATCCTCGATTCAACAATTCTGGAGTTCATGGAGATGGGAAAGCACTTCACTTCGCCAAGCGAAACTTCCTTCTCCGTAATTGCATCAAACTTGCAGGCAACCCTACAGGCACCGCAGCCGTGGCATAAATCCTCCATTACTTTAATTATTTTTGAGGGCGGGATAATGAAGATAGCCTTGTAGCTGCAGTAATCGTGGCACTTTCCGCAGTAGGTGCATTTGCTCTCATCGATTACTGGAACCCTCTGCGTAACATCGATGTTTTTTTCTGCATCACTTGAGAAAAATACCATATCGTTAGGCTCCTCGGCATCGCAATCCACCAGCGTAACGATCTGATGTTTTTGTTGAAGGGTATAGAAAAGGCTTGTGGAAAACATGGTTTTTCCTGTTCCTCCCTTGCCGCTGGCAATGGCAATCCTTATAGGTTCGCAGTTAATCATACTTTAAGCGAATGATTTCCTCGTTCAAAGTTTCCTTAATTGCACGTTGCAAGAATGGTGTATTCCATGTGTTTAGCGCACCGTGTGTAAGGAAATACTTTTCGGGAATGGGGTGTGTCCCAAAAACTACCTTCATGCCATACTTATCAACAATAAACTTTTCGAAATGCTCCATGTATGGGCAAGGGGGATAGCCAACCAGAAAGCCTGTAGCAAAGTGGATATGCGTTGCACCATTCTTCTTCATCTCCTCGGGAGCGTACTCAATATTTCCTCCGGGGCATCCATCGCAGGTGGTATAACCAACCAGTTCGACTTCCATGTTCTTATACATTGCGAATGCACCCTCACGGTTTTGGAGCGAGCGGAAGCATTTTCCACCTGCGCAGGTTCTGTAGCGATTGCAGATAATAATTCCGATTTTTACTTTTTCCATAGTTCCGAATCCTAATAATTATGGGTTTAAAACGTTATGTGTGAGTATGATTTAGATTTTGATGATTGAAATATTTTCATATGCTTGATATTTTTGTTAGATTCTTCGCTTCGCTCAGAATGACAGTTTTTTTGATTATATATAATTGAGGTGAGGTGAAGGAGGCGGCTTCGCCGCCTCCTTCACCTCACCTTTAAAAAATATTACTAATGTCATTCTGAGCGAAGCGAAGAATCTGATTGGTATTTTGTTCGACAGGTTACCCATATAATTAGCTGTAGAGCCTTAATTTATACTATGTACAACAAAACGTCCCTTTTGCACCTTGAGGTGCTCCGCGATAACATCACATTTTACCATGAGAAGAAAGAATATTCTATTATCGTTTTAATCCATAAGCCCCTCAAGATTGCCCTGACCCTTTGAGATAATCAGATCGGCAGATTTATACACATCAAGAAACTCATCGCTACAGCGATTTAGTAGGGTTGATGGAGCATCGTATCCATTCGAAATAACATCGGCCACCCTATGAAGATCAACTTCAATGGCATCTTGCTTAGTTGCATCGTTTAGGATAGGCCCTCCCTTTACAGCAAAAGTAACATCGTTGTGCATAATGGTTTCAATAAAAAGCTTATCGAATATTATCTCACCTGCATTATCGCCCAAGTAAAGGATTCGCTTTGCATCAAGAATTCTTTGCCTCAGCAGCTTTGAATGATCGATGGCAAAATCGGCGTTAAATACTTTCTCTATGGTCTGCTCAATATCAAAAGAAGTATTGGCCCCATAATCCATAATATTACCAGCAATGGCAAGCCGAAGCGCTAAGTCAAATGGCCTATCCGATTCCAAAACTCTAGGTTTCCACTTTTTGTAAAGATCAAGAGCAATCCTATTGTTATCCTCCTTCTCCTCGGCAAAAGGATCGTCAATCCCAATGATATGGCAAAAAGTTCTGTTGAGGTTTCGCTGGATCTCGGGGCTATTGCTCTCGCTGTGCCGTTCCATTATGAAATCGAAGAAAGTCAGAAATGCTCTTTGTTGCGATTCGTTTACGTTGAACTTCTGAAAAAGCCGCTTGTAGGTTTTAAGGAAACACTCTTTGCACCGCTTATCGACCATTATTTTCAGGATAAATGCCTACAATTCCCATGCTCATGGTTCCCATCGTGGTTACAGTAGTTGGCGCT
>CAZBBA010000138.1:0-6972 GCA_964490015.1 uncultured Rikenellaceae bacterium | reverse complement strand
ATTTCGATCACTTAAGCGATGATAAGATCATAAAGGAGCTTACCAAAATTAAGGGTGTTGGGGTATGGACAGCCCAAATGGTGCTTATCTTTTCGCTAAACCGACCCGATGTTTTTCCAATTGACGATTTAGCCATTCGGCTTGGGATGCAAAAGCTTTATGCCGTGGAGTTGGAAGGCAAAGCTCTAAAGCAAAAACTTGTTGATATTGCTGATGGTTGGCAGCCAAACAGAACCTTGGGAACTCGCCTGATCTGGGCGTGGGTAAATAGCCAAAAAAAGAATGCGGTAAGGATGTAGCAGTTAAACTATAACCCCCGATCCAATCAGCTCATCATCAAGGTACCAAGCAGCAAATTGCCCCGAGGTTATGCCTCGCTGTGGTTGGGTAAAGGTTATGTACATTCCTTCCTGCTCACAATGCAATCGGCCTTCTTGCAGAGGCTGGCGGTAGCGAATTCTGATAAGAAAATCTTTGTCTTCGCTAATTTGCATAGCCAAGTCGGGTCGTACCCAGTGTATCTCATCGTTGGGTATTAACAATCCGCTGCGGTACAACCCAGGGTGATCTTGCCCTTGCCCAACGTAAACTATATTCTTGTCCACATCAATGGCCAAAACAAATAGGGGTTCGGGCGTTCCGCCAACATTTAGCCCCTTACGTTGCCCAATGGTGTAAAAGTGTGCGCCTTGGTGTGTGCCTACCTTTTTCCCGGCCTGCGGATTATAAGCGAAAGGAGCAGCGAAGTCCTTAAATGAGGATGAATTACCAGCAGTATCCTTGTTGATAAAATCTTTAGGGATTTCAATAATATCGCCCTTTTTGGCAACAAGCTTTTGCTGAAGAAAAACCGGGAGGTCAACCTTCCCCACAAAGCATATTCCTTGCGAATCTTTTCGCTGTGCGGTGGCTAGCCCTAACTCGGTAGCAATGCGGCGTACCTCGGGTTTTATCACGTCACCAATGGGAAATAGCGCTTTGGTGAGCTGCTCCTGATTAAGCTGGCAAAGGAAGTAGCTTTGATCCTTGTTGGGATCGACACCCGCCAGCAGGCGGTAAATCGTTTTCCCGTTTACTTCTATTTCGTCCTTGCGGCAGTAATGGCCAGTAGCCACGTAATCGGCATCGAGCTTTAGGGCTGCTTTAAGAAATTCATCGAATTTGATCTCGCGGTTGCAAAGCACATCGGGGTTAGGGGTGCGCCCGCGCGAGTACTCATCGAACATATAATCGACCACACGCTTGCGATACTGCTCGCTTAGGTCAACCATTTCGAATGGAATGTTCAACTTGCGGGCAACCATCTGTGCAAAGTTGTAGTCATCGTCGAATGGGCAGTCGCCGTGTAGCACGCCAGTGGTGTCGTGCCAATTCTTCATGAATAGTCCAACCACATCGAAGCCCTGCTCTTTAAGCACATAGGCAGCAACGCTAGAGTCAACTCCTCCCGATAATCCTACTACAACTCTTTTCACTCTTTGATATTTTTTTGCTGCGCAAAATTAGTGATTTTTTGTGTAGTTCCGAAAAAGCCTGTGCTGTCAATCTGTTTATATAAAAACATAAAACATTAAACAAAAGGGTTGGGATCTTTGTTTAAACGGAAAACTTATGCATATTGAAAAAAATGGTTATCTTCATCAACATATTTTGCTAGGATGTTTCTGATCTTTTCAATTGCATTTGCTGGGTTTTTACTCTGCACTTAAGGTAAAATATAAATCAATATACTAATACATGAAAAAGGCTCTTGTAGTGGGAACAGGTTTGGGCGGATTAACCACCGCCATTCGCTTATCGGCGAAAGGGTATAAGGTTGAGATGCTCGAGAAGTACCATCAGGCTGGTGGACGTTTAAATCAGCTTAAGCAGGATGGGTTTACTTGGGATTTGGCGCCAACCTTCTTCTCCATGAGCTACGAGTTCGACGAGTTTGCCAAGAGCTGTAACCTGGAGCTTCCCTTCACCTTCTTCCCCCTCGATCCGCTTTACACCGTTAACTTTTCGGGAAATCCAAAAAAGTACGTTATTTATAAAGATTTGGAAAAGTTGGCTAAGGAGTTTGAAGTGGTAGAGCCCGATTTTGAAAACAAGATGCGCGAGTATCTGAAAAAAACAGGCACTCTTTTTCACGATACGGAGAATAAGGTTATCCGCAGGAATTTCAGTTCACTTGTCGATTTTGCTGCCACGCTGGCAACTGTTCCGCTGAAGCACGGGCCACTGATGCTAAAGACCATGTGGAGCGAGATGAATAAGCATTTCTCATCGTATGAGGTGAAGGTGATTTTTTCGTTGGTGGCCTTTTTCCTTGGTGCTACTCCCTTCGATACGCCTGCAGTGTACTCTATGCTAACCTACACCGAGCTGGTGCACGATGGGTATCACAACGTGCAGGGTGGAATGTACAAGATTGTTGAGGGGCTTGAGAAATTATTGGATGAAAGAGATATCAAAGTAAATTACAATACCGAAATTGTTGGCTACTCAGATAATGGTAAGGAGATTGATGGACTTATTGATAAGCAAGGGAAAAAATGGACAGCCGATTTGTATGTGGTTAATGGCGATGCCGCCTCGTTCCGTGGCGAGATACTGAAACGTAAAAGTCATAGTCCCGAAAAGTTGGATGGCAAAAAGTGGACTCTTGCTCCCCTTACAATGTACCTAGGGGTAAAGGGAAAGATTGATGGGCTGGAGGTTCATAACTATTTCCTTGGGCAAAATTTTGAGGAGTACAGCTCGGGAATCTTTAAGAACCGAGTAAGCCTCAAAAAACCTTATTACTACGTTAATGTGCCCAGTAGGGCAAATCCAGAGCACGCCCCCGAGGGTGCCGAGGCGCTTTTTATTCTGTGTCCAGTGCCCGACCTACGCTACAAGCCCAACTGGGACGATAGCGAGGCGATTGCCAATAATATTATAGCTGATCTATCGGAGCGAATAGATTTTGATATCCAAAGTAATCTGGTTTCAAAAACCATTCTAACTCCCCAAAATTGGGAAAAGATGTTTAACCTCTACCGCGGTAGCGGTTTGGGCTTGGCCCATGACTTGAATCAGATTGGCTATTTCCGTCCGCATAATACCGACGAGAAGTACAAAAATCTTTTCTACGTTGGGGCAAGTACCATTCCTGGAACAGGTTTACCTATGGCTGTAATCAGCTCGCGACTAACCACCGAACAAATTGTTAAGCGTTATGGATCTCTACAATAGCACAAGTTTAAGCTGCAGTAAGATATTCACCACCGAGTACTCAACATCCTTTTCCAAAACGGTATCGAGGCTGCATCCTTCCATACAGGATGATATATATGCTATATACGGATTTGTCCGCATTGCCGACGAGATTGTTGATACCTTTCACGATCATCCAAAGCGAGGTATGCTGGCCGATTTTAGAGAACAGGCATACCAATCCATAGAGCAGAAGATTAGCACAAACCCAATACTTAACAGCTTTCAGCTGGTTGTGAATAGGTATAATATTCCCCACGAGCTTATCGAGTCGTTTTTGGAGAGCATGCGTATGGATTTAGAGCAGCAGGAACACAACGACGAATCGTACAAAAAGTACATCTACGGTAGCGCCGAGGTGGTTGGCTTAATGTGTTTAAAGGTGTTTTGCAATGGCAACCAACAGCTGTACGATGAGCTTACTCACCCCGCACGTAGCTTGGGAGAGGCATTTCAAAAGGTGAACTTTTTACGCGACCTAAAATCCGATTTTGAGGAGCGGGGACGCATCTATTTCCCTTCCGTTGATTTTACCAATTTCTCTGAGAAGGAAAAACGAAAGATTGAGGACGATATTGAGGCCGATTTGCAGAAATCGCTTGAGGGCATCCGTAAATTGCCCCGCAAGGCTAAACTTGGAGTTTACATTGCTTATGTTTACTTTAGGGCTTTGCTGTATCGTATTAAACGTGTAAAAGCGACCAATCTGATGAACGAACGCATACGCGTTTCCGACCCTATGAAGTATATGCTTATGATTAAAGCGCGGATGGCAGTAGCGATGAGGATTGTGTAAAGTTTATAGAGTGCCTAGAGTTCATAAAGTTTAGAGTTTAGTGCCTGACTGTCGGCAGGTAGGTTTAAAGTTTAAAGTTTAAAGTTCACGCCAAACACCAAACGCAGAACGCAGAACGCTAAACAGTCATCTACGCGTCCTAGCGTCTTAGCGTTCAAACTCAAAATCTACCCGCAACCCGCAACCCGCAACTCGCCACCCTTTTCCTTCCCAGTTTTCCATTTCTCCAAATTCTGCTACATTTGCAGAAAAATTTATATGTTCGATTTTTCTGAAGCCACAATAAACGGAATTGCCATCCATAGGGTAGGCAGCAGAGCCCGCGAGGGCGAGCTGGTGCTGGCCAATAGCCTTGCGCACATTCACGATTCTAACCTGCTCGACCTGCTTAAGAATTACTTCTTAATGCCCTTTAAGCAGCCCGAGTTTTACAGCTTTGCGCACGGTTCGGACCTGTCGATGAACGAGGTGTACAGCTACTCGCAACGATTGTTCGAGAATCAGGAACAGCTGTTGGAGCAGTCGGTAAACATTGCAAAGCACCTTTACCAAAGCAGTGGTCACCCCAATATTAAGGATGGTGAGCTGTACGTTGTTTTGCTATCCGATTGTGTGGTGGAGGGCGAGTTGGTTGACGCCATCGGTCTTTTTAAGTCCGAAACCAAGGATACTTTTATTACCGTTCATCAGCAGTCCAATGCATTTGAGGTGGAGCAGCATCAGGGCATCAGCATTCGCAAGTTGGATAAAGGATGCTTGATATTTAATACCGAGCACGATTTTGGCTACAAGGTGGTGGCCATCGACAATATCAATAAAAATGATGAGGCTAGGTTCTGGAAAGAGGTTTTCCTTGGCGTTAAGCCCCGTGAGGACGATTTTTACCAAACCAGCAGTTACATCAACCTTTGCAAAGATTTTGTGAACGATGTATTAGTGGATGATCCAAAGATTGAGAGAACCGAACAGGTGGCCTTGCTCAATAAAACCCGCGATTACTTTACCAAGAACGATTCATTCGATCAGCTGGAGTTTGAAGAGGAGATAATTCGTAAGCCCGAGGTGGTGGAGCAGTTCCGCGAGTACAAGGATAGCTATCAGGCCGAGATGGGGTGTAATCTTAAGGATTCGTTCACCATATCAACTGATGCTGCCAAGCAGGCCAAAAAGGTTTTTAAAAGTGTGATAAAGCTCGATAAGAACTTTCATCTATACATACACGGTGGCCGCGACAGGGTGGAGAAGGGGTACGATGATGATAAGGGCTTAAATTATTACAAACTTTTTTTTGATGCTGAGGGGTAAGGGGGGGAAAGTTAAGAGTGCCTAGAGTTTGAAATGCCTAGAGTGCCTAGAGTTGAATGTTTAGAGTTTAGAGTGACTAGAGTTTAGAGTTTAAAGTTCATAAAGTGTCTAGAGTTTGAAAGTCGAAAGTCAGAAAGTTGAAAGTTAGGTTTTGAATTTCAATCAATCAGTCAATCAATCCTGCCAGAGGCAGTCAATCAATCAATCAATCATTCATTCAACCAATCGCTCATATGTCTTATCGTTTAAAGTCAACTGACAACAAATATGTCAACCAACGAAATAGTTTTTAGCCGAAACGTAGTGGAGTTTGCCGCGGTGGCAAAGGAGTACTGCGCATTTATCGAGAAGTGCACCGAGTTTAAGCGAAGCCAATTCATAAAGGTGGCCAATAGCTTACTGCCATTGCTATACTACAAGGCATCGCTGCTTCCCGAAACTGAGCCTATTTATGAGGAGGGAAACCAGAAGTACGTAACCGAGGAGTACTACATTGCGCTCAACGAGCGCATTAAGCATTTTCTGGGCGAGTACGATGCGTTTCCCGAGGTTTTTGATAGGCGAACTGCTGAAACCGACGATCAGTTCTTCGCAAGCTTGGCCGAGTACCTAAGTGATGTGTATCAGGATTTGAAAGATTTTACAATGATATACCAGGGCGGGCAGGCCGATGAGATGAACGATGCGCTGTGGGAGTGTCGCCTCAACTTTCAGGAGTTCTGGGGACTGCGCTTGGCCAACTCCATTAGACCAATTCACCAGCTTACCTTTGGTGATATCGATTTGGATGAGGAGATGCCCGAAGAAACAAAACCCGAAACCGACGACGATGTGGATACAAGCAATTGGTTCATAACCCGTCGTCAGGACGAAATGGATAACGAGTAGGTATGGTATTTAAGGATGATATAACCAAGGAGGAGGTTAACCTGCTGCCCAAGGCAGTTTACAGTGGCGATATTTTTGTAATCAATTCAGAAGATGAGTTGCTGAAGCACTTGCCTCGGCTGGCTAAGGAAAGAATTATTGGCTTCGACACTGAAACCAAACCTAACTTTAAAAAAGGACAGGCAAACGGAATTGCGCTTTTACAGCTGGCAACGCCCGAAATTGCCCTTCTGATTAAGGTCAAGGAGGTTGGTTTACCTAAGGAACTTGTTAATATTTTGGAAGATAAGTCAATTTTGAAGATTGGCGCCGCCATACGCGACGATAATCGTGGTTTACAAAAGGTTGGGCGTTTTATGCCAGCAGGTTTTATCGATTTGCAGGGCATCGTTGCCGAGTATGGTATCGAGAGCCTAAGCGTGCGCAAAATGGCTGCCATAGTGCTTGGACTTAAAGTTTCAAAATCGCAGCAGCTCTCCAATTGGGACTCACCCGTTTACACCGAGGCACAGCAGCAGTATGCTGCCATCGATGCGTGGGTTTGCCGCGAAATTTATATAAAACTAATCACCAACAGAGTAAAATGATATACCCAAAGGTTTACCTTAAAAGCGGCAAGGAGCAGTCGTTGCAGCGCTTTCATCCCTGGATATTCTCGGGTGCAATTAAGCGAATTGATGGCGAGCCCGCCGAGGGCGATGTGGTTGAGGTTGTGAGCGCCAAGGGCGATTTTTTGGCGCTTG
>CAZBBA010000137.1:2842-6989 GCA_964490015.1 uncultured Rikenellaceae bacterium | reverse complement strand
CTGCGCCGATGATGTGCCAGTGCCACAGTATAAATCGACCACAGCAGAGGTCTTGTTCGGTTTTAAAAAGCCTTGGGCTTTTGCTAGAGTTTGTAGGTAAAGCGGCTGGATTTGCTGCTGGAACGATGCTGGGCCATACATAAGACCAACCGAATCGAACGAGCGAGGCTGACCAAAAAGCAGATTCCAGCCTCCCTTTTCAAAAAGCCGTCGCCCAGCCGATGGATTGCAATGAACCCAAAATCCATCAATCCCAATCCTCTGAAGATTCTCCCTTAAACCATCGGTTAACCAATAGGTTGGGGTTAACTCCTTATGCTTTACAATTAAAGTGCAATGCGCTTTCGATAGAACAAGGTAAGCCAAACGAAAACTATTATAATCCGGTAAAGCAGATGAAATAATCTCAATAGTTTTTTTTACTAAAGGATGGTGGACGGGACAATTATGAATGGGTATTACCTCATCCATCGATTTGGTGCCAAAGAGCCAATGCTCACCATTCCATTCGGCCGCAAGGGTAACGCTGGTGCGGTAGCCCCAGCGTTGATCCTCATGCGGACTAATAATTGGGTTGATTTTACCACTCCACTGATTGAGAACTTTCGATACAAATCCTTGCTTCTGGTGCAAACTCTGTTCAAGGGTGTACTCGCGATGAGAACACCCTCTGCAGCTTGGATTACAGCCCAGTTTAAGGGTATTAAAGTTCACCTCTCTCAAGTTACATTAAATATCCTTTAAAAGAATAACGCGTATGCAACCCCAATTACGCCAATGGCTGCAAGGGTGTAAACAATTTTGGTGGGCATAACGCCATTATTCTCGGCCGTTTTACCAAATATCCCGAACACTAGCGGGTGCACAAGGAATGGCATGGCAAAAACAAAGGCAATTAGCCCAGAGGCTTGCTCACCAAACATTCCACCTTGAATAGCCGCAAAAAGACCAAAGTGCGATATGGCCGACGCATTAGCCATAACGGAATCGTTAAAGCCCATTCCGCCAAGATTCAGTATAAGCAATCCGCCAAAAACGGCAATTAGCTGCCAGCCCAACGAGAATAACATAAGCCCGCGAATCTCCTTCGATTCCACACCATTGGAATTTCGCATAGTTCGAAGAGCAAAATACGTTAGGACTGCTCCAACTGCCACAACAATTAGCGTGTAAGGGATAAGAAGTTCACCTGCAACAGTACTTGCGGCAAGAATTGAGAAAACGAAAATATGGCCTACAAAAGGGATATTAATCATAATTGGAGCCCTTACCTGCGCCTCGTTGCCCAAGTCACCTGCAGTACAGGCACCGGTTAAGCCCGAGTGCGATAGCGATCCCGCCATTCCAGGCGCCAAGTTGCGCATATGATTGGCCTTTCCAAGCAGAATAAGTATTGTAAGACCACCAAACATCCACAGTAGCTGACCAAAAAATCCGAACGATAGCACGGCGTTCATTCCCGAAAGGGAAAAGGCCTCGGCAATTCTTGAGCCACCCACCATAAAGTTTGCTGCAAGTACCACAGGAATACCAGCAAACAGCAGAGAACGGATAGTTGGGCCAAATTTCCAACGCGAAAAAATCATCCCCAGCGAAACGGAAAGGATCATGGCAAAAAAGATTTCGGGTAGTGCAATATGAGGCCTAATCCACTTAGATATATGCCAGGAGAGCACAAGAATTCCAAGAATCAAGGCTGTCTCCGCAATACCCTTCCGGATGTAAACCGATTTATTGGTAATCTTTGCACGGTAATCGATAAGAATAATTGATCCTACCAAGCCAAGATATCCTATTAACGGGTAAAAATTATCGAGCGGCTCTCCGCTATTATGACCAATAATTACCCTTTTCATCGACTCGATACCCACCAGAACAAAGAACGACCGGATAAGAAACATAAACTGTGTAAAGGTTGTTCCCAGGAACATCTCCTCCGACGAGGGAACCACAATGTCCTCCTTATCGATAGTTTGATTGGTAAAGATCTTGCGAATCTCCTGCCCACCAACAAAAAACGAGGCGCTTAAGGCGGTGATGGTAACCTTGCTGGTAAAGTCGAGGATGGGAAACTCACTTAAGCCGGGCGTTCCCATTCCAGTGCTCACCATCACAAAACCCATAATAAGCCCAAATACAACAATAATAAGAATTGGTGAGTAGCGGGTTCCCGCAACAAATGTGCGCGACACCAGCACCATGGTGATTACCAGCAAAAAGGTAAGCCAGAGCTGATTGAGGATGTGCGCATTGGCCAAATGATCGGTTAAAAACTCCATAGTTATAATTTATTTTGATTTGTTTTTCCCGGAATGATTTCGGGGGCAAAAATATAACTTTTAGAATTTATTCTTTAAAAAAACGTAATAGGCAACCCCGAAAATGGAATTGCCTATATTATCATAAATATCAAAATGTTTACCAAACCGTTTTAAGCATTCCGCCATCAACGGGAATAGTGGTTCCGGTGATAAAGGATGCCCTATCGGAAAGTAAGAAAGCCGCCAAATTCCCCAGCTCTTCGGGTTTCCCGTACCGCCCAAGGGGAATTTGATCATAAAACGACGAACGAACCTCGTTTACGCTTATACCCTTATTTTGAGCAATCACACCATCGAGATGCTTTACCCGCTCGGTATCGAGCCTACCGGGAAGGATATTATTTATGCGAATATTATACGATGCCAAATCGCGCGATAGGCTTTTGGCCAAGCTGGTTACTCCCGATCGAAAAACATTCGACAGCAACAGCATATCGATGGGCTCCTTTACCGATACCGAGGTAATTGTAACAATACTTCCTTTTGAAGCCTTTTTCATGGTGGGGATTACCTCGCGAATTAACCGCACGGCACTCATCAGGTTTAGCTCAAATGCGCTGTACCACTGCTCGTCGGAAAAGTTATCGAACATGCCGGCTGGTGGGCCTCCTGCATTAACAATTAGCCCATCTATTTGTCCAAACCTGGCCAAGGCACCCTTAACCCAGTTGGAAACCGACAGAGGATTGGTAACATCGAGTACACCAAAATCGACATTAGAGCCACTTGCTTTTGCAAGGCGCATGGCCGAAATCTTTAGCTTATCCTCATTACGACTGCCCAGAAAAACATTGGCGCCCTCGGCGGCCGAGGCCTCAGCAACGGCATAGCCCAACCCTTGGCTTCCGCCCGAAACCAGTATTGTTCTACCTTTTAGCATTGGTTCCATAAAATTTGTTTTAATACTAATGTACAAAAAAAAGCATTGCAGGCGATAATAGTATGCCTGCAATGCTTTTTTGATAGAAGAATTACTACTTACTTATGAATTCGCCCATTTCTCCAGTAAGCGATAGAATATCAATCTCTGCCGCTTGTGCGTTCATCTGTGCCGATATCAATCGGGTTTGGGCATCTAAGAACTTTTTTTGGCTCTCGCGCAGCTCCAAATCCGAAATGGCACCCAATCGATATTTCTCCCACGAGGCCTCGGAGTTGCGCTGGGCCAGAAGAACCGATTTCTCCTCAACCTTCACCAGCTCAATGGCCTGGTTTAGGTTATTCACCAGCTTAAATGCGGTACTTTGTAACCGAAGGGTTAGATCCTTCTCGTTCAACCTCTGATTCTCGGCAACAATCCTGGCATTATTAATTCTACGAGTTGTATTAAATCCATTGAATAGCGAAATGGAAGCACCAATGCCCAGAGTGGGGCCATGAGCAGTATATAATCTTGTTGAACCATCGGGTGTGCCTGTATGCGAAAAATTGTAGGCGCCAGTTAAATTAACCGTTGGATAACGCGAACTTATGGCCTCGTTAACCTCGAGTTCGCTAATGGATGATTGCAACCTTGCAATAAGTAACGAGGGATTAAACTCCGAAATCTTAAGGAAAACATCGCTACATGCTGCAACTGAAGGAACCGGAATGTCGGTATTAACCGAAAAACCAAAGTTTGGCTCTCTCACCAGCAAGCGGTTCAGTTCAGCCTTTAGATTGATTAGATAGCTTGATTGGCGAAGGTACTGCGCACTATCGGCCCTAAAATCGACCTCCGACTGCAGCTCCTGCAGCTCATACCCCACACCTATTAACGATTTTTCGCGGGCAATTTTTAACCGTTGCCTCGAGAGCTCCATCTGCTCCTCGTACATTTTGTAAAG
>CAZBBA010000137.1:1482-2742 GCA_964490015.1 uncultured Rikenellaceae bacterium | reverse complement strand
ACGTTATTCTGGGAGATTTGAATTGAGTAGCTATTCTCGAGCCCAATACGAATGGCCTCCTCAAGCGTGAGCAGCTCCTGCGAAAAGGCAAGCGAAGGGATTAAACCTACAAGTAAAACTAATAATCTACTCCTCATCTTCGTGTATAATATTTGCAGTTTTCTTTGATATGTAAGTATACATGGCTGGAACGATGTAAAGCGTTAATCCCAGCGCAAAAAGTAGTCCGCCAATAATGGTTATACCGAGCGGAATACGGCTTGTTGATGCAGCACCAAGAGCCATGGCAATGGGTAGTGCTCCAAAAATTGTGGAGAGACTGGTCATTAGAATTGGGCGCAAGCGCTGACCTGCTGCTTCGACAACCGCTTGGGTTTTGTCTAATCCCTTTTGCTTTTTCTGGTTGGCAAATTCCACAATCAGAATCCCGTTTTTGGTAACAATTCCAACCAGTACTATAATACCAATCTGGCTAAAAATATTCATAGTTTGCCCCATAACATATAACGAGACAAAGGCTCCAGCAAGTGCAAGCGGAACGGTAAACATGATAATCAGAGGGTCGCGGTAGCTCTCGAACTGGGCAGCAAGCACAAGGTAAACAAGAATTAGCGCAAACACAAAGGCAAAGTACATGCTACCCGAACTCTCGGCAAATTGCTGCGAAATACCCGTTAGGGTGGTAGCAAATGAGTCGTCGAGAACCTCGTCGGCAATATCGCGCATGGCGTCAATACCCTGTCCTAGTGTTACACCAGGAGCCGTGGAAGCTCTAAATGTTGCTGACACATAACGGTTATACCGATATCGCTGTGGTGTAGTGCTCTCCTCGGTAATCCGAATCAGGTTACCCAGCTCCACCATGTTACCCTTATCGTTGCGAACCATAATGCTGGTGATATCCGAGGGGTCGTCGCGGAAATGGCGCTCGGCCTGACCAATAACCTGGTACTGTTTACCATTGTAGATAAAGAATCCGTAGCGCGAGCCCGAGAAGTAGAGTTGCAAAGCCTCGGCAATATCGCGAACGGTAACACCCGTGGCACGCGCTTTCTCCCGGTCAATCTCAACCTTAAGCTCGGGTTTGTTGAATTTTAGGTTTACATCCACCACCTGGAAACGCGGATCGTCCTGAGCCCTCTCGAGGAAAACGGGAACAACTGCTTTCAGCTTCTCAAAGTTTTGTGCTTGTACTACAAACTGAACGGGTAAACCTCCACCCCTACCTGCCCTGATGGTTTGATCCTGGGTAACAAAAGC
>CAZBBA010000137.1:0-1382 GCA_964490015.1 uncultured Rikenellaceae bacterium | reverse complement strand
ACTCTTATCCTCCATAGGTGCTAACTCCGATGGAATTAAAGCACCCAAAGATCCAATTATTGTAAGTGCAACCGCGATTATCCCTAATGCCATCCAGCGTCTTTTGATAAAAGCATTTAGCGATCGCTGGTAAGCATTGGAGAGCCAATCGAAAAACCGACCCATTATAACAGAGAATCGGCTCTCCTTGCGCTTCTCGCCTAAAACCCTAACGCTTAGCATAGGAGTAAGCGTTAATGCCACAAAGGATGAAATTATAACCGCACCCGATAGCACTATACCAAACTCACGGAAAAGTCGACCGGTTATACCCTGCAGGAATACAATGGGCATAAACACCGACACTAGCGTAACCGTTGTGGATATGATGGCAAAGAAAATCTCCTTGGTTCCCTCATGTCCTGCTTTTATGGGTTTCATCCCTTTCTCAATCTTCGAGAAGATATTCTCCACCACCACAATGGCATCGTCAACAACAAGGCCTGTGGCCAGCACAATTCCCAGTAGGGAAAGCACGTTGATGGAGAAATCCATCAGGTACATCACAAAGAATGAGCCCACCAGGGAGATGGGAATCGTAATCATGGGGATAAGAGTGGTTCTCCAGCGACGGAGGAAAACGAAGATTACAATAACCACCAGCATAAACGCCATCAGAATTGTATCTCGCACCTCCTTAACGGCCTTGCGGATTGAGGTGGTTATATCAATGGCAACATCAAGACGAATATCTTCTGGGAGCTCACGCTTAAGCATTTCTACCCGTTTGTACACCTCATCGGCAATGGTAATATAATTTACCCCTGGCTGCGGGGTGATGGCAATCCCTATTTGTGGCGTGCCATAGTTTCCCCTAAAAATAGAACGTTCGTTCTCGGGGGCTAGCTCAACCCTTGCTACATCCTTTAGCTTAACGTTTACACCTCTAACCTCACGTACAATCAGGTTATTAAAATCATCCTCGGTTTCAAGTCGACCTAAAGTTCTTATTGATAAATCGGTATAGTACCCTTCGATGATTCCCGTTGGTAGCTCAATATTTTCTCGGTTAAGGGCTAATCGAATATCGCTGGGGGTTAGCCCAAATGCCGCAAGTTTATTGGGATCGAGATGCAACCGCATGGAGTAGCGCTTTTCGCCCCAAATACCTACAGTACTTACGCCTGATATAGTTTGCAATCTTTCCTTAATAAGGTTGTTACCAATATCCGATAGGCTCAACAAGTCGCGGGTATCGCTTTGCGCTGTCAGAATGATGATAGTTTCGGCATCGGCGTCGGCTTTTGAAACAACTGGTGCATCAATATCGGGAGGGAGACGGCGAACTACCTGCGACATCTTATCGCGCACATCGTTGGCAGCAGCCTCCATATCTACTCCCA
>CAZBBA010000136.1:0-7324 GCA_964490015.1 uncultured Rikenellaceae bacterium | reverse complement strand
ATCAGAAAATGTGGAGGTTGCGTAAATCTGTCATTGGTAACGAAGTGAGAAATCTAAAAATTCAAAAATTTAAACAGTCTCTAAATGTTGAATAAGTAATATTTTGAATAGCACAAAAAAAGAGCTGTTCGAATAAAGGAACAGCCCTTTTTTAAATGCTTTATTTAAGTTTTCTTCCCAATGTAAAATACATACCCATAGTACTGTTTGTACCTTGAGTATAGTTCCGCCTCCCGTCTCTCGTTGACTACCAGCTCCTCGGCAACTTTGTTGCCTTTATGCTTTTTCAGAAAAATTTGTTGAGCCTCAACTTGATGAACATAAAAATGTTCGGTCCAACAGTTTTCGGGCAGAATAAAAGACGCAACGGGAATGTAACCCACACTTTGCATTTGGGCAACCTTGTTAGGAATGGTATTAATTTCGGGGTAGGCATCCATCCAAAAGTTGTGGATTTCATCGGGTCGCTCTTCGGTAAACCACGAAGCTTCAGTTACGGCGACATACCCTCCTTTCTTCAGAAATCTCCGCCACTCCCTAAGTCCACGTTCAAAACCAATGTTGTAAATTGCTCCTTCGGACCAGATTAGGTCAAGCTCCTCATCCTGAAAAGGAAGATTGTCCATTGAACCAACGATACCCTTTACCCTTTTTTCAAGCCCAAGCTTAAGTGCGTTATCGTTGAAAAGGGAGATAAAATTTGGAAAAAGATCGATCCCCATAATTGTGCCCTGCGTATGCTGGGCTAAAGTCATGGTTTGACCGCCAGTTCCGCAACCCAGATCTGCTATGCGAGATTTATCGGTAAGGTTTTCAATAAAACTCAATGCTTTTAGCGTAACCTCGGGGCTACCAGGCCCTTGACGTTTGATGCTCGAAAAGTATTCGCAAATAAGAGCAAAATCGAACTCGTGAATAGATTTATTTTCGTTACTCATGATGTTTATTGTTATTTGTATATGCATCATTACAAAAGAATGAGAATATCTTTTGCATCAGCAATTTATTAAAATATTACGAAATGATATTTGTTCCGACAAGAAATTGCCAGAACTTACTAATGGGATAACCAAAGGCCAGAAAGCCAATGATTATTTACCTCACCCTATCCTTATGCAGTTTAAACATCCAGCGATTTTAGTGATGCAAAGATATGTTTTTTTTGTGTTTTGAAAAACTGCTAGTACAAAAATCCAAAAAGCCACAATGGAATATGATTTCCAGAGCCATACTCAATATTGTCGGCAGCCACAAACCCATTGCTAGCTTTTTGGAGTTGCTTGTTCCCTTTGTTTTTACCCCCAATCTCAAAGATGTAGGTTTTGTCCACAATAAAGTCTGAAATATCGTTGGCGTGCACTTGATGCTTTGCCGACACCTGATTGGAGAAAAAGGTTTCGCGGAGAGTTCCAATCTTTGGCTTTTCATCGCATAGCGCGAACATGTAATTTGGATTTCCAAGGTAAACCTTTTGGGGCTTAGTGAAAATGGAATCGCTTGAGGTTGGGCTCGACAATTGCATTGTAAGCCCCGACCGATGCAGTAAATCGAGGTATTTGAGAACCGTTTTGCGGTCGATACCCGTTTGCGCTGCTAGTTTGGTTATATTTGGCTTGTAGGGTACCAAGTCGCTTACAATCTTAAGCAACAGCTTTATTTTGATTACGTGCGAGTAGTCGGTTGGAGTAACTGATGGCAGGTCGTAGTCTAGCGTCATGTTAATCACGTTGTGCAGCCTCTCATGGTACTTCGTGCGGCTATCGCGGTAGAATGGCAACGAACCATATTCCATGTAATCCACAAAGAGGGCGATGGGCTTTACCTTATCGCAAATGCTGTGGCAAATATCAATATGCCGAGTTAGGATATCGGATAAGCTATACGCATTGAATGAAATTCTATGCTCCAGCTCAATGTATTCCCTAAACGACATGGTGGGCAGGATGTAGGTTGATAACCTTCGGCTAAGGTCACCATGTCCTTTATATAGCTCTAGCATCGATGATCCGCTAAAAACCACTTTTAACTCGGGGTAGTTATCGTACAAGTTTTTCAACTCTATGGACCAGTTGGGGTACTTATGCACCTCATCGACATAGAGCGCAACTCCACCCAACTTCACAAATTGGCTTGCAACGTCCACCAGTCTGTTCTGTGCAAAATATACATTATCCAGACTAAAGTATATTGCCTTTCCCGATGCTCCATACGTTTCCTTTAAATGTTGTAGCATAAGGGTTGTTTTACCAGCCCCACGTGTACCCATTATCGCTATAAGCCTATCGCTCCAATCCACCTCGTCGATCAAATGTCTCCTAAACGTTAGACTACAACTCCTTAGGTGCTTATTTGAAATATCAACTAAAGTTTCCATGTCAATAATATTGTGGTTAATAATCATATTATTATATGCAAATATAGGGTATATAAAACACAAAAACAATAGATAATGTGGAATAAAAAGAACAAATATAGAATTTTAAACACAAGCACCTGACAATAAATGATAAAGGAATACCCTTTTTGTTCGCTTACACCAGCTCATTATTTCAAAATACAATCAACTCATACTAACCTAGTCTCGAGAGGGGGTGATTTTCCGCATATCAAATATCAACCCTGTAATAAAGCGTAGTAGGCAGCAAGTCCGCCATTTTTCCCGTACCTATAACTTTTTTCCGTTACAAAACCATACTATACTGATTATCTGTCAAAAGCAGATGTACGTCTTTACAACCTTGTCCGTCCCTACATACTGAGCCGATGAGCGAGTGGCTATCGACCATCTTTGCATCAGAAAACTTTAAAAATCCGATGCCTTATGAAACGTTTAGTAATCTTTTCAATTCTTCTGTTTACACTTATAAATAGTATTAGTGCTCAAAAGTACTCACAAACCCTCAGGGGAAGGGTGATTGACAAGGAAACCCAGCAACCTATTGCGTATGCAACAATCGCAATACAGTCAAATGGTACATTGTTAGGATCTACATCAGACGAATCAGGAAACTACCGGGTTGAGAATGTTCCCATTGGAAGGGCCGCAATTCAGTTTAGCTTTGTGGGATACGAGGCCATCACCATCCAAAACATAGAGGTGTCAACTGGTAAAGAGGTAGTTGTAAATGCAGAGCTAGTTGAAAGCGTAATAAAACTCGAAGGGGTTGAGGTTCGCGCTACGGTGAATAAGGAGAAGCCCATCAACACCTTTGCCTCGGCAAGCGCACGAACATTCTCGGTTGAGGAGGCACAGCGATACGCTGGGGCAAGCTATGATGTTTCTCGACTTGCGATGAACTTTGCCGGGGTAAAATCGACCGATGATACGCAGAACGAGATTGTAATCCGTGGAAATTCTCCTATTGGTATGCTCTTCCGCCTCGATGGAATTGATATCCCAAACCCCAACCATTTTGGCGATGGCAGCGCAACTGGCGGAATCGTGAGCATGCTTAACGTGAACACTTTAGCAAATTCCGATTTTATTACTGGTGCTTTCCCCGCTGAATACAGCAACACCACATCTGGAGTATTCGATTTGAAAACGCGTAATGGCAACAACCAGAAGCATGAGTTCATTGGTCAACTTGCCCTTATGGGTACCGAATTCAGTGCCGAAGGCCCTATTTCAAGAAAAAAAGGCTCATCATACCTAATCAACTATCGGTACTCAACTGTTGAACTGCTGAACGCAGTTGTTGATTTGCAAATGCCCTCACTGCCAACCTATCAGGATGGGCTGTTTAAACTCAATTTCCCTTCGAGTGGAGGAGGATCAACCTCAATTATTGGTTTCGGTGGCACCAACCGCATCTATTGGGTTGAGAGCACCCGCGATACATCGGAAGTCAAACCCGATATGGCCGCCCTGCTGAACTATGATACCGACGAGTATATCAATACACATACTGGAGTGATTGGAATAACGCACACCCATCCTTTAGGCGAAAGGACATACCTAAGAGTAACAGCCTCTGCTTCAACTATTAAAAACACCTACAGGGTCGATTCTGTGAGTAATGAGGATAGGAGCACTCACCTTTGGTCGGGGTCAATGTTCAGAAGAGACAAACATGCTCTTAGACTTTTTGTGAACACAAAAATTGATAGTCGCAACAGTATTCGGGCAGGGTTCACCATCGAAAGGCAGGGATTTTCCCTTCACGATAGCATGCTTCTGAGTTCAATGGGTACTTTTCGAAATCTTCGTAAATTCGATGGGCACGATTACCTTGCAAGCCCATACGCTCAGTGGCAGCACAGGTTTAATCAGGAGATGAGAGTCAACGTTGGGCTGAGCTCAAACTATCAGCATTCCACATGTAGCTTCGCCCTTGAGCCAAGGTTGGGCTTTAGCTGGGAACCTTTTAGCGGAAACACGGTGAATCTTGCCTACGGTTTGCATTCGCTCTCAACCCCTGTAGAGATATTGCAAAATAGTGTTCGGCTAAGCGACGGCAGCTACAGTTTACCCAATAAGAATTTGGGCTTTACAATGAGCCACCATTTTGTGCTGGGGTACGACAGGATGCTCAGTAAGGTATTCCGAGTAAAAACTGAATTCTACTACCAGCAAATGGTTAATGCGCTGGTTGAGCTTGAGCCAAGTTCACTATCCATGCTTAACCGGCGTTCAGGTTCCGACCTAGATTTTGGTCCATTGACCAATACTGGTTCGGGCTATAACTATGGTGTTGAGATTACTGCTGAGAAGTTTATGGACAAGGGTAGCTACTTTCTGGCAACCCTATCGCTTTATGACTCAAAGTACCGTGGTAGCGACAATGTACTCAGGAACACCGCCTTCAACAGCAATTTCGTATTCAATCTTTTAGCGGGGAAGGAATTTAAACTAGGTTCAGGAAATGGACGCTACGTTAAAAAGCTAAACCTCGATGGCAAGTTCAACATTGCAGGTGGAGCGCGTTACTCACCTATAGATATGGAAGCCTCAAGATTAATAGGCTACACCCAGTACGATGAGACCCAAGCCTACTCTTTAAGAATGCCTATGTACCTGAATAACAACATCAGAACTGGGATTAAATTCATTGGTAAATTCACAACTCAGGAAATTGCCATCAATATCAGCAACGTGACAAACAGAAAGAATCCCTTTTTTATGAAATACGATTCCAAGTCTGATGCCATAAAAACCGTTTACCAGTTTGGTGCAATGCCCGATATACTTTATAGAATAGTTTTCTAAAATATAAAAAGATGAAAAGAATACTTTTTGTAATTTCATTAACCCTTTCCTTTCAACAAATAACATCCAAACAGATGGAAACCAATAAAATACTAATAGTTTACGCCACATCTAGCAACTCAACCAAGGAGGTTGCCGACAGTATAAAAATATACCTTGAAAGTTATGGTCACAAAGTGGATGTTATATCTGCAAAGAACAAAAAGGTAGATATTACTAGTTACAGCTTGATAATTATTGGTTCAGCAATTCAAGCAAATAATCCATTACCCGAGGCACTTGTGTTTATTGACTCTAACAGGGAGCAATTAAGCACCAAGGATGTTGCAGCTTTTGCGGTTTGTTCAACAATAACCTCATGTAAAAAAAGCAAGTACAACAATGCGCTAACCTACCCCGATAAGGTTGCACATGGACTAAAACCCATAAGCAAGAATGTTTTTGGGGGAAATTTCCCGTCGAACGGGAAAAAATTCGATGACTTTATGGGGAAACTGTTTTTGGGTATTATACCAGGTGATTTTAGGGATTGGGTGAAAATAAAGGATTGGGCAATATCACTTGTGGGCAAGACCTAATAGGTTCTTAATGGTTTGAACTAATTCACAACAAAGTCCATAAGCAAACAAAATATTAAGGGTTTATTATCAAAGAAACCTTGGGGTAAACATCTTCTGCCTCCTTCAAACCTGGGATTAGAACCCAATCGTGAAACATCTTGGGATACTCAAAGTAGTTGAAATCGATATGGTTATCCTCAAGTATTTGCTTGCATTTTCGCACATCGGCAACAAGCATATCATTCGTACCAATAAAAATGGAGATTTTTCCAAGATTTTTGAAATCCCCATAAAGTGGACTTACCCGATAATCTGTAACAACAAAATTGCCCGCATATTTCTTACCAGCTGATTTTAATCCGTCAAGACTTAAAATCTTATCGTGCTTATCATACTTGGCAATTTCTGGATTATCCATTGAAACATCGAGCCAGGGCGAGAAAAGAGTAATCTGTTCAGGCTGCTTTAGTCCCTCGTTTCGAATTTGCATGGCAAACCCTAAAGCCAGTCCACCTCCTGCCGAATCGCCCATAAATACAATTCTTTTCGTGGGATGAGTGGCAATTAGACTTGCATAAACTTCATCAAGAAATTGGTAAGTATCAATACAGGTCAATTCAGGGGCTAACGGATAATCGGGAACAATTACTGTAACACTTGTATTTACAAGAAGTTGCTCGATTAACCCCCAGTGCATTTTGGTAATATTGGCGTAGTATGCTCCGCCATGTAGGAAAAGAATTATAGTTTTACTTTCTTGGCTTTTTGGGGATATTGACCAAACTTTTCTGCCACTAAATTCTTCAACTTTAACATCGAAGTTCTTAGCTATTGATTTTGGAATGGCTGCTGGAACTTTGTTGTAGGAATTTCTGGCGATTTTCCTTTCCATAGCCCGCTTCATGCCAAGCAAACCCATGAAAAATTGAATAAGCCTTGATTCAAGGCTTGGTGGGATTGGGTGATAATAAAGCATATGGATTATAGTTTAAAATTGGAAAAACATCTTTTTTGTAAAGAGTGAAATTTGATTTTCTTCATTTACCCCAATCCGCCTGTTGGCGGATGTGAAGAAAATCAACTTGCACCCTTTAGGGCACGGGGTAAACAAGTTGATTTTCTGATTTTAATTTGCAAAAAATTGATACTCATTTCAAATATAGTGTTTTATTTGCTTTTTATTACCCTATCGGCAGCAAGTTTGCCAGTTACAATTGACATTGGAAAGCCCGATGGGCTGTAGGTCCACTGACCAGCCTGAAAAACATTTGGCAGTATGGTTTTAACCGAATTATTCACCTTAAGCATTTGGTTTACCGCAGGAACAGTTGGGTTGGTAAACGCCCAGCCAGTTATGGCCCCGTGGGTATTTCCTGTTAGCCTCTCAAAAGTTGATGGCGATGATGAAAAGCGGTCGATTACCTTACCTTTTAATCCAGGATATATGGTATCATTAAAAATTTCAATAATAAGGGTTTCCATAAAATCCCTTATTTCATCTTTCCAGCCAAACTCCTCAATCCGTTTATCCAACTCATAATCGAGGAATAGACTT
>CAZBBA010000135.1:0-7458 GCA_964490015.1 uncultured Rikenellaceae bacterium | reverse complement strand
TTCAGGATTATAGCAGGTTCAATACACTGAGGTTGAAACCATATCACCAACTCGACATACGAATTGATAAGGCTCTATACGGAGAGAAGTGGTCGCTTAATTTCTACCTCGACATCCAAAATCTTTACAATTCAAGGATAGATGAACCCGATATTTTGCTACTCAGAACTGATGAGCAAGGTAATGCTTTGATCAACCCAAACGACCCAAGTCGGTATCTGCTTGATGAAATTAGGTCGGCTGGTGGTGGGGTCATCCTTCCAACCATTGGGATTATTGTTGAATTCTAAAATATCATTACTATGACTAACCAAGTATTTACCAAGGCACTCGAAATGGCAATAGTTGCCATTTGCCTCATTGTAATAATTTTTCTTCCTATGATTGGGGTTGCTATTGCCTTTGTTGTGATGGCAACCTATATCCTAGCAAGAAAAGAAAGGCTCTCAAAAATTAAGGAGTTGGGTTTCAAGAAGCCAAACAGTTGGTGGAAAACCATTCTAACAACCATTTCTTTGGCTCTACCAATTCAGTTTAGTTTTCTGGTACTATTCGACCCTTTGATTGAACTCGTAACTTCTTCACAATTAGACCTATCGGGCGTTGAACATGTAAAGGGGAATCTCACAAACTTATTTATTATGCTGGGCGTTGGTTGGATTATCGGGGGCTTTTTGGAAGAAATTCTTTTCAGGGGCTTCCTGCTCAATAGGATTTCAAACATCTTCAAGTCGAGAGCTTTGGGCGATGCTATTGCTATCGTTATAACCTGCGGAAGTTTTGGCTACAGCCACCTTTACCAAGGGCTGAGCGGTATGATATCCACAGGTCTGATTTCAGCTATAATTGCAATTATCTACATTTTTTCTAATAGAAATATCTGGTACGCAATACTAACGCATGGTTTTATCAATACCTTTGCTTTTATCTTAATCTACTTTGATTATATTGAATGGCTTAGCTCTCTGCTCTTCTAATGGCTTAGCAATTAATCCCATAAAATTGATGCAATATGTTGAAATTTACGATGAAAAAAATGACTAAACCGAACATCAACAAGCATAACTGGGGCAAGTTAACTCTTGAACTTATTGTCGTTTTCCTTGGAGTTACAGCTGGTTTTCTTCTTAATAACTGGCGCAGCAATGCCAATGATAGGTCGTTAGAGAAAAACTATAAAATTAGTTTCCTTAGCGAAGTTAATAGTAACATTACAACACTTAAAAACAGCATATCGCAAGATAGCGTTTGGATTGCCCGGGCAACGCCAATTCTGAAATTGATAGAGGGTAACAGCTTAAGCGTGGACTCTGCTCAAGTTGTTATAGTCCTGATTTCAAATTTTAATAGAGTAATACTTACATCGAACACATACGAAAACATAACTAACAGTGGAAGTTTTAATCTAATTCGGGACTTCGAACTTAGAGAAAGTCTTGTTAGCTACTACTCCGATATGATAGGTATTGAAACGTTAAACGATTACCTCTTTTCTTTCTACAATAGCTTCATAATGCCATTTATTATGAAGGAGATATCGTTAGTGAACAATCAATTTAACAACCCAAATAACCTTCAAACAGCATCATTTTCAAATATTTTCAGCCTTCAGTACTACTCTGTTTACCAAAGACATGCTGCATATCAAGCTTTTCTTGAAAGAAGTAATGACTTGAAGGAGAAGTTGACTAATAGTTTATCATAATTTGCCCTTTTCCAAAACGATTATCTTTCGATTGGACAGGGAACCTATTTATTGAAGTTTTCAGAACAAATAAACTCAGTTTCCAAAAACTTTAAATCGCTTTGAATTCGAGTTAACACATTCATTACCAATGCAAGTTGGTTCGAAGGGAACTCTCTATCAAACCAGTTGTAGTAGTGTGATTCCTTCGACGATGTAAAATCGTTTTTTGTGCTTAATAGGTTCTTAGTTAGTGTTTTGAGTTCATTGCTTGCCTTCTCCGACGATGAAATCAACTCAGCGTACTCATCGAGCATACCCCAAAGTACTTCTGCTCTCGTCTTACCATTCATATCAAGCTCATAAAGAAATGAAAGTGCCTCCTTCGATTTGTTGCTCATGGTTAGGGGATTGAGGTCATCCATGTTATCAACATTGTTCGAGACTGTTGATTGAACTATTTCACCCTTAATCGCCTCGATATATTGGCAAATCGCCTCGGCTTTTTGAGTAACTATTTCATCTTGAGAATTATTTATTTCAACTGATCTGTAAAATCTTAGGAGGTTCTCATTGTTAAAGGCATTAAGGGCAAATCCTTCAATAACCCTTGAATTCACATTTAATGCAAGCATAACGCTGAAAACGGCCAGAAAGGTTAGCCCAAACATAACCCCAAGGTTATTCATCAATGTTTGGCTCTTGGGTTTGCGGGTATGGTAAAGGTAAACAGGGAGGAAGAGTACAAAGGGTAGGGGCACACCAATTACAAGTAGTATCCCAGCCCCAGGCCAGTGCATAATTTTAAAAAGTGCTCCTACTAAACAGATGGCAAACACAAAGTAGGTAACTATGTAAAGCCACTTGTTATTCTTAACCGTTTGATCAATGTAGTTGCTTCGTAGTGAGAGGGGTAGAAATGCAAAGCAAAATATGAGAATACCCAGGGCAAGCAGAATTGAAGCCCCCGGCCAGTGCATCGCCTTGAATAGTGAGCCGAACAGCATTAGATTTGCGCTGACGATTCCTAAGAAATATATTACTCTTTTCATAATGGTTTGATATTTAATGGTTTATTTTTTCTTACTTTATACTACATGCAATTTACTGCTTAAGGTAAACAATGTTATTAATAGCAAGCCTCTCAGCCATCCTAACTTTTTTATCAATATCTGAAAGAACTACAAGACAATTAGTTAGATTGATATTATCAAAACTATAGGTTTCCCAGGGAGTTTGTTCACCCTTAATTTCTATGGTTGGTGTTGCTAAGAGCATGTTGATACCACGAACAGTTTTACTATTTAAAACGCTTGTGTTTTCAATCAAATTCTGAAAGTTCATTAGCTCTTGCTTTAGGATATGAGCAGATCCAAGATTATTATCCCCAAGTAGATTGACTCTAACCGATTTCGAGTTTGTTTGATTCTTAATCATCGAAACATTGTTTGCAAGGGACTTTGCTGTTGGCATATCAACATCATCGGCGTCCATTATCACAGCAAGTTTAATCTTTTCGATTTGATTGCAAATTATTGTTGCTTGATAATGTATTGCCTTGATAATTCTTTCAGATTCTGTTTGTATGCTATCATCCTGTTGAGATAGATTGCTGTAAATCACCTGGTTTTTGCCCTTAAGGTAGTTAACAATTTCTGTATTCTTTTGGTAGCTCCTTTGGTTAACACCTAAAAAATCGCTTGATGTATTGATTGCCAGTAGTGTACTAAAAAGAATGAAAAATATTGTACCAGTTATAATAAATATGAAATGCCCAGTTATTTTACCTGTTTCCTTGAACTTAGAGTAGGTAAATAGTGGCACAAAAACGCTCACAATCAGTACCGAACCAACAACCATTAGTATCCCAGCTCCGGGCCAATGGAATAATTTGAACATGGTTGATAGCTCAAAGATGATGAGTCCCACTATACCTACCGCAATAATCCTTTTCTCCCGGGAGGTGATTGACTGTCTCATCTTTACAAAAAGCAGCATGGGAAGAAAAACGAATAGGATAAAAATCCATCCTAAGCCCAGAAGTACACCAGAACCAGGCCAAAACTGAACTTTAAACAGGACTCCAAGCATGAAAAGCACCCCACCAATAAGTATTGAGATATGAAGCATTTTTGGTAGGTTCACTTTTGAGTCCCTGTAGTTGGTGTAGATAGCAGAGGGGAAGAACACTAAGCAGAGCGTTGCAAAGCCCAAAACGAGCATAATGCTTGCCCCTGGCCATTGGAATAGCCTAAAAACAGTTCCCAAAGCTAGGAGAATCAGCGAGATGTTCCCAGCAATTTTCATTGTCATTTTCATAATCCTGTAGTTTTTGTCGATTAGGTAATGGGTATTCTCCTGAATTTTCTTAAGCACCTTAATTCCAGTTTGCTGCTTCACAATCTCGTAGGCTTCCTCAAAGGTTTTTCCTTCCCACATTAGGTTCTCCACCTCGCAGCAGATATGGTCAACGAGCTCATCGGCAAGATGCGATAAGGTGATTCTGGCTCTCTCAACATCCGAAACTATCAGCTCAACGTGTCGTTTATCGAGCGTGTACATACTGAAGCCCAAGGTTAGGTTGAAGAAGCACTCTCAGCGTATTCACGAACTCTTCAAGTTCGGCAATCCGTTCCTTCGCTGTATTCTTTCCTGTTTCGGTAAGCGAGTAGTAAATCCTGTTGCGATTATTGATTACCTCCGATTCTGTTCTCACAACGCCCTGTTGTTCAAGTTTATGGAGAATTGGGTAGAGTGCGCCAAAGGTGAGCTCAATCTTTCCACCTGTGAGCTCCTTTACCCTTTGGGTAATCTCATACCCATACATACGCTTCTCCTCCGAAAGTAATTTTAAAATAATTGGGTTCAACGTCCCTTTAATTAAGCTGTTCTGAATCATTTTTTACGATTTTAGTGTAGCAATCAAATATATATTTTATGCAAATATATATAAGATAATTATATAATGCAAATATTATTTGATTTTTTTTAGAAGTTTTTATTCCTTATTTTTGAGTTTGTAATTTAATATACTCTCAATGTTTAATTATTAATTATGAAGTTATTTTTAGCACTTAGCAGCATTATACTATTAGGCTTAGGGCTTACAGGATTATTTGCCAGAAAACAGTTCCTACCTCAGGCGGAGAAGCTATGGGAAGCGGTGAATCTGCCAGTTTTTCCATTGGGCAGACCCTTTATACTACCCACACGGGCAGCAATTGTTCGATGGCATTGGGGCACAGCAAAAGGTTTACGATAACCAGTAGGAGATTAAAATCTTTAAAATCATAAAGCACTAAAGAATTAACCTATAAACATAGTTAACAACGATCAAAACTTACAAAAATGAAAAAACTATACACTTTTTTAACGGCAATGCTTATAGTATTAACCTTATTGGCACAAGCTCCACAAAAAATAAGCTACCAAGCCGTTATCCGGAATGCCAACAACGAGTTAGTAACCAGCACCGAGGTTGGCATGCGTATTAGCATTCTTCAAGGAAATCCAGATGGTACAGTCGTTTACTACGAAATACTGACTCCCACCACCAATGCCAACGGCTTGGTTTCGGTGGATTTTGGCGGAGGAACTGACTTCGATGCAATTGACTGGTCTGCTGGTACATACTTTCTGAAAACCGAAATCGACCCTACGGGAGGAGCCAGCTACTCTATAACAGGGGTAACCCAGCTGCTAAGCGTACCCTACGCTTTGCATGCCAAGACAGCGGAAAGCGTTGAGGAGATAGATCCTCTTTTCACATCATGGGACAAATCAACAGGTATTGAAATAAACGAGAGCCAAATTACAGATTTAGGCAATTACATTGAAACCGAAACCGACCCAATTTTTACACAGAGTATAGATGTTTCAGGAGCCCAAATTGGTGATATGCTTAGGTTTGATGGAGATAAGTATAGTTCCCACAGCCAGCAACAGCTATCCCTCAATGGTAATTTGCTGAGCATAACCGATGGCAACATGGTAACACTGCCAGCGGGCACAACTGCTGCTATTATCCCTATACTTACCACATCTGAAATTGTGTTATTAACGCCAGAGAACGGCCAGACACTGCTTAACAGCACCGAACAAGTACTTCAGATTTATTCAGGTAGCAAATGGCTATCCATTCATGCAAGTTGTTGGCCACAACCCACCAATGCCTATGCTGGACCAAACCAGTTCTTAACTGATGCAACAACCCAAGCAACCCTAGCAGCTAACACTCCCGTTGAGCATCATGGTTCAGGCCAGTGGAGTATTATTTGTGGTATAGGTGGCAGTTTTACCGATGATACCGACCCCACCACCACCTTTACGGGGCAGCTTTTTACGCTTTACGAATTACAATGGACCATTTCAACCAGCTGCGGTAGTTCATCTGACAACTTAACAATTGTATTTGGAAACGATGGACCAGGTGATGGGGTTACCGATGTGGATGGGAACACCTATAGCACGGTTCTGATAGGCTCACAGGAGTGGATGGCTGAGAATCTTCGTGTTACCCGGTACAACAATGGTGCACTAATACCAAATATTACCAACTATTCCCAGTGGGAAGGGATGAGCACAGGCGCATTCGCTTGGTACGATAATAAAGAGGTAATCTACAAAAATGCCTACGGCGCTATGTACAACTGGTACGCTGTAAGCACAGGTAACCTATGCCCCACGGGCTGGCGTGTACCCTCCGATGAGGATTGGACTGCTCTAACTGATTACGTTGGCGGGGTAAGTGTTGCTGGGGGCAAGCTTAAAAGTACACGTACCGAACCCTATGCTCACCCCCGATGGGATAACCCCAACACCGGCGCAACCGATGAGTACAACTTCTCTGCCCTTCCGGGCGGCGATCGTAACTATAGTGGGTGGTTCAACGGCATTGGCAACCACGGTTTATGGTGGAGTTCTACCGAGGGCAATGAGACGTCTGCTTGGGCCACGGAAATGTTAACCCCAAGCACGTATGCGGGCAGTTGCAACCACAATAAGAAGTACGGTCTTTCCATCCGTTGTGTCAGGGATAATTAGATTACCTGCCGCCCTGCCTGTCAGCCAACCAGCCCGGCAGGGATTTCGTTGAGGACGAATTTAGTCACGAAGCATCGGGACAACGGGGAAATTCATCTGATGCAATAAATTTCAGGATGTTTCAAAAATAATATGATGTGGAATAGACTTATGAAATTGGCAGAGGAGGGATAAAGCTTGAGTGTGCTATTTAAAGTTGTTTAAAATTCGTTGCCTGTCCTCGTTTTCCTTATCGCTCTTATGGTACAGCTCTATAAATACAATTCGTTGGTCGGCAGGGAAATGGGCGTAAACCAATCGCAACCCCGAGTTTACCCCTCGCCCTTTAAGGGCTCTACAGGCTATCGTTTTAACCTTAATTACACAAGTTTCAATGCCTTGGTTGTCGATCCTGAAGCTAAATGGAGGTCGCTCCTCGGGTTTCTTACGAAGAATAGTTTTCACCTCGCCCAAGTCGTCGTTTAGGGTTCGGTAGTACTTTAGTAACGTTTTTAAATCCTTACCAAATTCAGGCAGCTCTTCAAATATCATTGTTCCTCCTCGTTTCCATAGTTGCGCACCGAGAAGGGGGCCTCGCGGTAAAACGCCAGCTCGTAGCTAATGTCCTTGCCCTCATCAGTAACCTCCCATGGCAAGTCCTTGTGCGAGTAGCTGCTAATAGCTGCAGCGCTCCAATCGCTCATTTGGTCAATAACCCTGTCAATAACCTCTTTTTCACTTGCTTTAAGTTC
>CAZBBA010000134.1:6353-7595 GCA_964490015.1 uncultured Rikenellaceae bacterium | reverse complement strand
CTTTTTAACTCCTCGCTCCTTTTCGAACTTCAGGTTCTCAGACAACTCGAAAAGTGGAAGGGCAAGCACGAAACCATTGCAAATACTTGGTTTGATGCTTTATGGGAATTGGATGCATTAATCTGCTTTGCCCGGTTTGCCTTTAATAATAGCGAAACGGTTTCATTTCCAGTAATCCAGCAAGAGCCCTTTGGCCTCTCGGCAAAATGCATTGGCCATCCAATTATACCTACCTGTAATAGAATTGGTAATGATATCGACTTTTGTGGCCAACCCAAAGTTATAGTTGTTACCGGAGCCAATATGGCCGGGAAAAGTACCTTTCTGCGAACCATTGCGGTAAACCTGATACTTGCCCATAATGGCGCACCCGTATGCGCCAGTGAGTTTACGTTTACGCCTTGCGATATCGTTTCGAGCATCAATATTCACGATTCATTAGCGCAGAACGAATCGTACTTCTACGCAGAGCTGCTAAGAATCCAAAAAATTATCGACCATATTTCTCAGCAACCAAATACCTTGGTTATTCTCGATGAGATTTTGCGGGGAACCAATCCCAAGGATAAACAGATGGGCTCCATGGGGCTGCTTGAAAAGCTTATCAATTTAAACGCTTTTACGCTAATAGCCACCCACGATTTAGCCATCGGACAAATGGAGGAAACCTTCCCCAACATTGTGCTAAATAGGTGCTTTGAGGTTGAACTGCAAGAGGAAGAGCTTATTTTCGATTATAAACTGAAAGATGGCATCAGCAGAAAGCTAAACGCCTCATTCCTGATGCGAAAAATGGGAATAATAGATTAGATTGCGATTACCATCCGACTAGTTCTCGCGCAGCACGTACTCATCGTACTCCAGCTCAAAGCGCAGCTTGTGACGCGACTCCTCCTGGGCAAGACCTAAAAAAAGCTGTTTGTATTCACTGATATTTGTTTCCTCCGATAGTTTTAGGTAAAGCTTAAAGGCCGCCTTCTCGCGTTTCATGGCTAGCACTAATGCTTGCTCGTAGGTCATCTCAGCGGTTGGCTCAGCTCGAACAATATAATCGGAAATTTTAAGGTCTTGCACCTTCTCGGTGGGCAAGGTGAATATGCCTTCGTCCCTTATTTTGATCAAACGGGCCTTATGGCCAATCTCCTCCTTGGCGAACTGCTCAAAGGTTGCGCTCATATCCTCGGTTCGCGCTTGACTGGCAAGTTGGGTATAAAAATCTACGGCATTCTGCTCATTCTCGAT
>CAZBBA010000134.1:0-6253 GCA_964490015.1 uncultured Rikenellaceae bacterium | reverse complement strand
CGAACATCATCAATATCAGTTAAACTATTAAATCCAAAGGCCTTAAGCAAATCGAGAAGCTGCTGAATGCTGGTTCGCTCAGTTTTAGGTTTTAGATTTGCTTCAAAACCCTGAATCATCCTTTGGGTATTAGTAAATGAGCCACCCTGCTCAAACCAGAACGATGCGGGCAAAACTAAATCGGCCTGCTTTGCCGTTTCGGTCATAAAGGCATCCTGCACCATTACAAACTCGGCATCACTTAAAGGTTTCAGAACCTTTATATTCCCCTCGGATGTACCCACTGGATCCTCGCCAAATATGAGAATATTATTGAACTCGCTGCTAAAAAAACGGTCGGTAAAGCACTTATCATCAACTTTTGGTAGAGAATTAATACCCCAGCGATTCTTTAAAATATCAGCAAAGTCGGGGTTCGATAGTTCCTGGATGCCAACGCCTGTTTTGGGTCGTACTCCCATATCGAACAAGCCCTGAGCATTGTTCTTCTCCTTAAGAGCAACTATTCCGTTTGAGGTTTTGCCTAGTTTCCCAGTAATTAGGGCAAGATTTTTTAACTCTAATGCTGTTTGCTGGCTAATTTCGCGTTCGGAAAAGATGAGTACGGCATTCATTTCTGCGTTGAACCTCTGGGCAAACTCCTCGATACACTTACCGTTGCAATCGCATGCCGCTTTGCATAAGTCGTAGTAGTTCTCTTTTAGGAGGTTATTTTTATAATCGTCAAAGCCCTCACAGTTATCGTTTACAAAGAGGCTGTTCTGCAAATTATTTGATAATATAAAATGATTTACAGCCCTTACAAAGTGATAGTACGAAAGGATATGAACGAACTTAGTTGCTTTACGCTTTAAGTTTGGCATTTGTCGGATCGAAACCACCTCAAAGGGCAACTTTGCCGAATTAATCATATACCCTACCACCGGATTATGGCGATCGATTTCCGAACCGAAAAGAAACATCCTACTAGCACCATTCAGTTGGTCCAATGGAACGTTATGCAACGAAATATTAGCATAACCACTTGCACCATGAATGTAGTGGAAACTATTTAAGCTATTAGTTCCCACAGCTGCTCGGGCAAATTTTTGTATCAAATACAACTCCTCGTTGGTTAACCTAGCTCCGGCAAACAGGGCTGTTTTAGAAGGATCAAATGCCTTTATCTTGGCCTCTACTATCTTGTAGGCGTTCTCGTACGAAATCCCCCTAAACTCGCCATTCTCCTTAACCAAAGGCTTAGTTATACTATCAGGTCGATTAAAAATTCGGTAACCAAACTTACCGTACATACACAGGTTGCCATCGGCATTAACCATTCCCTCAGCACCAGTTACCTTCATAATGTATCCGCCACGATGATGGAAAGTTAGCTTACAACCCACCGAGCAGTAGGTGCAAATGGTATCGAAGGTATCCATTTTAACGGGCCCGGGCTTAAAGGGCACGTTCTCGGTTAGCGCACCGGTTGGACAGGCCGAAATACACAATCCGCAGCTCTCGCAGGTTGTTTCGGCAAGATTACCTCCAGTTGCGGGCGCCACGTAGGTATCAAACCCACGCTTTAACAACGTAAGGGCATTGGCACCAACCACCTCCTTACAAACTCGAACGCAGCGCGAGCACAGAATACACTTATTGTTATCTATTTCGATGTAAGGATGATTAAAGTTTACCTGGAACTCCTTATGCTCACCAGCAAAGCGCTGTTGGTCGGCCTGGTAGGTATCGGCGTGTTTTTTCAAATCGCAGTCAAAGTAGGCTACGCAACCGCACTCAAGGCAACGAGCAGTTTCGTGGAGCGCTTGCCCCTCGGTATAGCCCAGCTCAACCTCGCTGAAATTACTACGCGAATTGGCCTCAAGAACAGGCATCTCCTCGCGCAGCTGCTTTTGGTAACGATCAATATAATCGTCCTTTATCTGCTTCTTAAAATTATCCTTTTTGCTTAAGAACTCCTTTTTGGGTGGATTAATCTCTTGCCCTGTTAGATATTGATGACAGCTATGCGATGCCAGCTTTGCCTGTGCAATAGCCTCAATAATGGTTGCAGGGCCAGTTACACCATCACCAGCTGCAAATACCGATGGGATATCGGTTTGCAATGTGTTTGGGTTTGCCGCAATATCGCCCCACTTGTTGGGTTTAAGGAATCCCCCCTTGGCATGGGTATTTATATCATCCAAAAAGTTGATGTCGGTTTTCTGTCCAATGGCGGCTAAAATGTAATCGAACTCAAGATCCTTTTCAGAACCTTCCTTGGCCACAGGCCTCCTGCGTCCCGATGCATCGGGCTCGCCCAACTCCATATCAACCACGGTCAGCGATTTTAGCTTGCCATGCTCATCCTTATTCACCTTTACTGGAGCAGTAAGAAATTTATACTTCACCCCCTCCAGCTTCGACTCGTGAATCTCGATGGGGTTGGCTGGCATCTCCTTCTCTGTTCGACGATAAACCACTGTAACATCGGTGCTACCGCAACGAATTGAGGTACGACAACAGTCCATTGCCGTATTACCGCCACCCACCACGGCAATCTTTTTCCCACTAAAATCGTAACGCTGACCAGTAACCTCCATATTACGAAGAAAATCGATTCCAGAGAAAACGCCCTCGGCATCCTCGCCCGCTGCACCCAACAGCGCACCGCGCTGTGAGCCAATGGCTAGTATGGTTGCATCGTAGTTTTCGGAGATCTCCTTATACGACAGATTATCACCTAACTTCTTATTATAAAAGATATTTACACCCAGCTCCGTAACCGCATCAACCTCGCGTTGTAGCAAATCGTTGGGAAGCCTGTACTCGGGTATACCATAGCGCAACCAGCCACCAGCGTAAGGCTGCGCCTCGAAAATATCGCACTGATGCCCCTTTTGCTGAAGAAAATACGCAGCCGACAGGCCACCAGGACCTGCTCCAATTATTGCAACTTTTTTTCCTGTTGATAGGGCAACCTCGGGAACAAATCGGTTGGGCGAACTTAAATCGGCATCGGCGGCAAAGCGTTTCATGTAATCTATTCCAACGCCTGTGCCCTCATCGAGCAAATTACGCCTACAGGCCACCTCGCAGGGACGCACACAAACGCGGCCACATATTGCAGGAAGTGGATTGGTTTCCTTAATAAGCTTAATGGCTTCGCTGTACAAACCCTTTTCGATAAGCGAGATATACCCCTGCACATCGACCCCCGCTGGACAACGCTCGCGACACGGCGCAACGCAATCGGCGTAGTGATTACTCATTATTAAATCGAGTGCTGTTTTGCGAGCCTTATGCACACGCTCACTGTCAGTTGTAATGCTCATACCCTCAACCACTCGTGTTGAACACGAAGGTTGCAGATTACGTTGTCCATTAATCTCAACTACGCACACATAGCACGACGAAAATGGCTCCAGCCGTGGGTCATGGCAAAGGGTAGGTATTTCAATTCCATTTCGCTTAGCTACGCTAAGGATATACTCGCCTTTGGCTGCTATAACGGGCTTTCCGTTTAGAATTATGTTGATTTGCTCTGGCATATCACTTTAATTATCTACTTAAAAAATTTAAAAACTTATTGACAGAATAATGCTATGAATATCTATTTACAAACAAATTACGTTTGTTCACATTTAAACCATGCTTCTTTGAGTATTTTATCGTAATAATAATAGTTAATGCTATTGTAATAGCTCTAAAAAGATTACTGTACATTCCACCCAATGCATTTGAACTTACATCAAATAGGATCCAGGACAAATTCATGAAAACATGGAGAAAGACTGGTATCCATAAATTCTTATTCCACTCAACGTATAACCACGAAAACCAAACAGCCCCAATTGCGGTTACTGAAAAAACTCCAATTGTTTCTGCCAATGATTCACCTTGGTACAAATGTCCAATACCAAAAACAAAAGCCCCTACTAACGACGCAGGAATAAAACCCCATCCTAAATAATAGAAAAGCAAGCCAAAAAGAAAACCTCTAAAAAGAAACTCCTCCATGAAACCAGCAAAAAGTGTATTTTTTAAAAGATTCAATATATCTAAATTGTCATTTATTGAACCTTCAAATGCTGAGCTAATCAACATTGGAGAAACAGCCCCTAAAGAAAATATTAATCCGAAAAGGAAGCCATTATTTAAACCAACTGTCACTAAAACCCTTCTACAGCCATAAAAAAACCATATAACAACTAAAGATGGTATTAACCAAAAAGAATAAATAGCAAGAATATCAAAGATGCTGTTATTAAATTCAATCGGATGAACTAGTGATAGTAACCGCCTACCATAAAACGCAAGTAAAAAAGTTAGGATAACTAAAACAGAATTTATAGTCTTTTTTATGTCCATAAAAAACTAGCTTACTGTTATTGCTTCAAATTTACATCTGCTGTAACAGTCGCCACAGTGGATGCAGGTTTCCTGATTGATAAAATGCGGAATTTTCTTTTCGCCTGTAATGGCCTGCACAGGGCACTTGATGGCGCAAACTCGACAGCCGGTGCACTTCTCGGGATCGATTACATAGGTCAGCAACTCTTTACAGCTGTGGGCAGGACATTTCTTATCGTAGATATGCGCCTCGTACTCGTGGCGAAAATACTTAAGCGTGGTAAGCACCGGGTTTGGTGCTGTTTGACCCAAACCACACAGCGAGCTATCCTTTACCTGATGAGCCAACTCCTCCAACTTTTCAATATCGCCATCCTCGCCTTTGCCCTGGGTAATTCGGGTGAGAATTTCGAGCATTCGCTTAGTTCCAATTCGGCAAAAAGTACACTTTCCGCACGACTCCTTCTGGGTAAAATCGAGGAAAAAACGTGCCACATCAACCATACAGGTTGTCTCGTCCATTACCACCATTCCCCCCGAACCCATAATGGCTCCGGTAGCGGTGATGCTATCGTAGTCTATCTCCGTATCAATTAAATGCTTGGGAATGCAACCACCCGATGGGCCACCCATCTGCACGGCCTTAAACTCCTTTTCGTCCTGAATTCCACCTCCAAGTTTGTAAATAACATTGCGGATGGTCATGCCCATGGGCACCTCAACCAAGCCGCCATGCTTAATCTTGCCCGTAAGGGCAAAAACTTTTGTTCCTTTACTCTTATCGGTACCATACATATTGAACGATTGCGCACCGTTGTAGATAATATATGGAATATTGGCAAAGGTTTCAACGTTGTTGATATTGGATGGCTTACGCCATAAACCTGCTTCAGCAGGGAATGGTGGGCGCTTACGGGGCATACCACGTTCGCCCTCGATTGATGCTATTAACGCGGTTTCCTCGCCACAAACAAAGGCACCAGCGCCCTCCTTAACATATATATCAAGATTAAATCCTTCTATTCCGCAAATACTAGTTCCAAGATAACCGGCTTTTCGGGCTTGCTCAAGGGCAATATTTAATCGCTTAATGGCCAGCGGATACTCAGCCCTACAGTATATTACCCCATGGTTTGCGCCAATGGCGTATGCGCCAATAATCATTCCCTCTAAAACCGAGTGCGGATCGCCCTCAAGTAACGATCGATCCATAAAAGCGCCGGGATCGCCCTCGTCGGCATTACAAATGATATACTTATCGTCCGACTGATTATTGCGGGCAAAGCGCCATTTCATCCCGGTAGGGAAACCGCCACCCCCACGCCCACGAATGCCCGAATCGAGAACGGTTTGGATTACCTCCTCGGGTGAAATTCTACCCTCGGCAATTTTGGCAATGGCCTTGTAACCATCGCGAGCCCTGTACTCATGAAGGTTTTCGGGGTCGATATATCCACAGTTACGCAGCGCAATTTTCACCTGCCCCTCAAAGAAAACCTTGTCGGGTACCTCGAAGAGATCGGTTTTAACGATATAAGGTTTTACTGGGTTATGCCCCAGCACATGGTTTTGAATTATTTCAACCACCTTATCCACGGTAACATCGCCGTAGGTGAAAGAGCCGCTATCGTCAACCACTTCAACCAGTGGCTCGCGGAAACACATTCCAACGCAGCTGGTTTTTTTCAGCTCAAAGTTGAGCGAGTCGGCATTTTTTAAGGCAAGAATTTTATCGTACACCTTACTTGCCCCTGCAGCAATTCCGCAGCTACCCAGACCTACTATTACTTTTGTTTTTGACATCAATAGAAAGATTTAATTGAACGCAGATAACGCAGATTTTACAGATTTTCACGGATTTCCTTAATAATAATTATCTTATCCGCGTTCATCAATTTAATCTGTGTAATCAGCGTTCTAA
>CAZBBA010000133.1:0-7707 GCA_964490015.1 uncultured Rikenellaceae bacterium | reverse complement strand
TACATTTTTGTCGGTAATAATATATACACCTAGTGTGGGAATGTAGTTCCCAATATTTGATAGTTTTTCGTCGATTAATAGTCGCGAAACGCCCTGTAAACCACTTATTAGTATCTCTTCCATCCAATTCTTCTTTGAGCACCTAAAGTTAGGCCGTTTTTTCCATTTTATACAGTTTCTGCAATCTGTTGCTGCTGAAAACTACACGATTCCTTATGTATGCCTAAAAAAATGCTTTTGATAAAGTTGGGATTCAGTCCTTTTTCGCCGGCGAGTTTAATCACTTTTCGTAAAATAGCTTGGTACCGACTGTTCTGCAGTACCTCCAGATTGTACCTTTTCTTCACCATTGCCACCTGCTTTACAAGTTCCATTCTGCTTACTAATGCATTAATTAGTTGCTCGTCAAGAATATCAATTTCCATTCGTAGCTCCGAAAGTAGATTGTTGGGCGATATATCGAATTTTTCTTCGAGTAACAAGTCAAGCATTTCGGAAAACTGATTTGGCTTAAGCTGTTGCGAAGCATCGCTTAGTGCCATGGTAGGGTTTGGATGAACCTCAACCATTAGCCCATTAAATCCCAGTTCCATTGCCCGTTGGGCAACCATGGGCACCAGGTGTTGGTTGCCAGTAATGTGGCTTGGGTCGCAAATTACTGGGATATTTGGCAATCGCCTACGTAGCTCCTGCGCGATGCCCCAATTGGGAAAGTTGCGTAGAGTTGATTTTTCCTGCTGCGAAAATCCGCGGTGGATAGCCCCAACCTGCGAAACTCCTGCACGAAGAAATCGATTAATTGCTCCTTCCCACAATGCGATTTCGGGACTTAGCGGGTTTTTTACCATCACTGGAATGTCCACTCCGCGAATGGCCTCGGCAATTTCTTGAACCGTAAAGGGATTACTAACCGTTCGGGCACCAATCCAAAGTAAATCAGCCCCGTGTTTTAAGGCTTCGTACACATGCCTTTCGGAGCCAACCTCGGTGGCGATAGGCAACCCGGTAATAGTTTTGGCCTGGTTAAGCCACTGGAATCCTGCAGTTCCTGCACCCTCAAACATGCCTGGAGATGTTCTAGGTTTCCAAACCCCAGCCCTGAGGTAATGCACCCTACCATCGGCTGCTAATGCTTTTGCTGTTTCAATTACCTGTTCCTGCGATTCGGCGCTGCAGGGTCCTGCAATTATGAGCCTACCCGATTCCTCGAGTATGCGGCTTAACTGCTTCTCTTTTGTTAGACTTTGAATCGTTGTTTTCATTGGTCTATCTTGTTATGATATTTAATTCTTTATGCTGATTAAATGCTGCTTGTTCCTCATCGAAGTGAATTCGTGTTTTTCTGGCACTTTCCATTTGGGCAATTAGCGGGTCTGTGTTTTCCTCCTGTAAATAATCGGCTATTAAATCAAGTTTCTGACTCATTGCTCGAAGGATATCTATTGAATTCTCCTTGTTTTGAAGAAGAATTGGCAGCCAAATATTTGGAGCGCTCAGCGCCAATCGGGTTGTAGAGTCAAATCCTGTGGCAGCCACCCTTGACCAATTCTGAAAACCATTATCTTCAAACTGTGGAAGTGATCCAAATGCAAATGCCAATAATTGTGGAACGTGCGAAATCAGAGCAACAGTAGAGTCGTGCTCATCGGGCAGTAGAAAGATATGCTCCAATCCAATCTCTTCAAATAGATCTATGGCCTTTGATAACGCAGCTTGGCTCGATAGTTCTGGCTCGCATATTACTACTCGCTTGTTGACAAAAAGATTTGGTTTTGCCGCTTGTGGGCCAGAGGTTTCGCTACCAGCCATTGGGTGCGCAGCCACAAAGGCAGAACGTCTTGGATGATCTTTTACCTTTTGACAAATAGCCTTTTTGGTCGACCCTGTATCTATTAGCACTGCATTTTTAGGCAGGTTATCGAGAACTTGAGGTAAGATGTCAAGAATATGGTTAACGGGGGTGGCAAGAACAACAATAGTTGATTGGTTGATTGAATGAATGATTGATTGGCTGGATGCATCAATTGCATTAAGCTGCTTTGCTGCTTTAAGGTTCTTGTTGTTTTTATCGCAACCTATAACAAAATGGCCCCGATTACGAAGTGCCATTCCTAATGATGTGCCAATTAATCCTGTTCCAATAATTGTGATTGTTTCCATTGGTTTGTAAATTAAAAAAGGCTCCCTTTTGGGGAGCCTTTACTGTTTTTACCTAGTTATTCTTATCAAATTTTAAGTACACAGCAATTCTGGCTCCCAATAGTTTTGGTAGTAGTAATAGTAAGTGCTGGCGTATAAATTGCTGTATGTGAGTATTTCAGTTATTCTGCTCATGATTATGTGATTAAAAGAAAAAGCCCCGCTTTGGCGGGGCTTCTCAGTATTATGGTTTTGTATTTATCTAATTCATGTCCATACTAGTGCTAAGCCCCTTTATTGCTAAAGAAGTAATAATAATAGCTATAGTATGATTTGTGCTGATTCATTTTGCTGTTTTTCCAGATGCAATGATAAGAACTTTTTTTTTGAAGTGGACTATGGATGATTAAATATTTTAAGGATTTAATTTTTGTGGATCGCCAACCAATTCCAAACCAGCGTTATGCGCTTTTCCCTGATATAGCATTTCACCTTTCTTATCCCATAAAGTTACCTGTATCTCGGCATCTATGCTTTCGTGAATGGTGCGCGACATATCACCGGCAACGGGGGCAAGCAATTCACCTCGCATACCTTTAAGGCCTGCAAACTCAATGGTAAAATTCTTATCCTTGATTAGTACCTTAATATTGTCCTCATTCCTTACTAGCTCAGCAATCTTAGCTCCCGTGTAGGTGGCAAATCTGTAAAGTTTACCATTTACCCATAAAAAACCTAGAAAACCTGTGAAGGATCTACCAACCCAGGGGATATTCGCAATTGAGAGCATAAATGAGGTGTTGGAGCCATCGTCAAATGTGTTACTCTGGGCCCATATCCAGGCCGAGGGCATGCTTTTTCCCCAGTCCTTCTCAATGTAACCTTTTCCCTCATCGAATGAGATCAAATTATTGTTAATAAAAAAAATGCCTGAGAGTTTGTGGCCGATACTAACTACACCATGGAAGCACTCCATAAACGGAACAAACCGGTACCAGCCCATTATTCCTGGCGATAGAGGTCTTATAGGGTATTCAATCCTATTGCTAATAATCCCTTTGCCTATGATCTTTTTATCATCTTTCCCTAAATCAACAAAAAAACTATCGGCGCTGAAAAAGTTTGGGCCTACCCAAACCGCAAAGCGGTTGTTAGAGTAGTAAAAATCGTCAAGTTTGTACCTATGGTACTGCGTTTTTCCGGTTTGCCCATCGATAAACTGAACAAAGGCGTGTGAATCTTCACCTAACGAAATGCCAGGAATAAATGCATATCGATGTTTGCCATCTGCCGAAACCAATTTAAAGTACCAGCCCTCAAAGTAGTTTTGAGATTTATTAAATCCTTGAAAAAACTCCGGGTTCCACATTCGCCTTGGACTATAAAGAATTCCAGGATTATCGGAAATACGAAAGAATTTTTCATTCTGCCCTAAAATTGAGGTTGAGCAGAGAATTAGTAATGCTACAGATAGTAGTTTTGTTTTCAACTAATATGTATTTACTGGTTGTTGGGCGAAATTATTAAGCGTAATTAACTTAGTTATATCCTTAAATCCATTGATATTTAATAGGTCTTAGTCGTTCAACGTTTGCATTTCTTTACTCTTCAAAAAACTGATTATTTGATTCAAACTATTTTTCAATTCAATAAGTTCTTCAACGGTCATTGAGCTGGCAGCCAGTCCTTCAACAAGTTTTTGGGGGATAGTTGCCGCCTGCTCTTGCAGCTGTTTCCCTTTACCAGTAAGTTGAACAATAACTTTCCGCTCATCGTCGCTGGAGCGTTGCCGGGTTATTAGCCCTTGCATTTCCATGCGCTTTAGCAGTGGCGTTACAGTGTTGGTGTTGAGTATCAACTTCTGAGTTATCTCATTTACCGTGATTTCATCCTTTTCCCAAAGCACCATCAGGGCAATGTACTGTGGGTAGGTAATGCCCAACTCATCGAGGTGTGGCTGGTACTCCCTTGTAATTAGCCTTGAGGCGGCGTACAAGGGGAAGCAAAGCTGATTGCTAAGTTTTAGCTGTTCGTACTTTGTCATAGCTTATTGGTTTCCATTAAACGGATTATATCTGGAATTATATTTTCGGGTGGCGTCATGGGGCTATAGCGTTTTACAGGAATACCATTTTTATTGATTAGGAACTTGGTGAAATTCCATTTTACACTTTTCGAGCCGAGCAACCCGGGCGCTGCTTCCTGCAAATATATGAACAAGGGCGATGCTCTCTCACCGTTTACCCTAATTTTATCGAAAAAGTTAAAGGTAACCCCGTAGTTCATCTTGCAGAAATCTGAAATCTCATCGCCATCGCGAGGTTCTTGATTAGCAAACTGATTACTTGGGAAAGCAAGCAATTCGAAACCCTTACCACCAAATCTATCATGTATATCTTGCAAGCTACCTAGCTGCTTCGCAAATCCGCACATGGTAGCAGTGTTCACTATCAGTAGCACTTTACCACGGTATTTCTCCATTGATACCTCGATGCCATCCTTTGCTTTGGCTGTAAAGTTGTAAATGCTTTTGTTCATCACTTCTGTCCTCATTATTTTAAAATTTAATGATTTTGGTATCGAAAAAGATAATATCGAACACGATGCAAATGTACGAATTTAATTATATATCGCAAGCGATATAAATAAATGATTACTGATTTTTTTAATAATATCTTTAATGCAATGATATATAGATATGTATAGTGAAAATATTTTTTGAAAGAACAATCATAGCCAAGCAGTATAGTTTGAAACTTATCACATATTATGAGGCGATTTATAGTGATGTCTGACAAAAATCATTGACATTTTGCAATTTATAGTATATGTTTGCATTTACTATACTCCATTCATATGGCTAATAGCAAATCAATATCAACGTTATACCACAACAACGGCAAGGGGCTTTACGCTTGCTGGATTTGCTAGATCACTTCTCATTCCTTTTCCCGTTTTTATCCTTTTTCCCTTTTGGGAATTGTGCTTGCTGCACCGTCTAAATCAATATAAATAGATTATTCAGTTTACCTTTAAAGAGCTACAGCTATGTTTGATAAGAATATACCCCACACCACCAAGCCTGAGAGGTCAAAATCCTCCGAGAAAAAATATAAAAGCCATTTGGCCAATGAAAATAACCCAGGTATGAATGAGCGAATTCAAAAACTGCGTAAGCTAAGCGTTGAAACGCAACCCTCCCTTTCAATTGAAAGGGCATTGCACGAAACAGAGTTTTATAGGGAGAATTACGGAAAGTATTCTATTCCAGTGCTAAGGGCTTTAAACTTTTTGGATCATTGTAAGCGCAAAACCATATACATAGGCGATGATGAACTGATTGTGGGCGAGCGTGGCCCAAAACCCAAAAGCGTTTGTACGTTTCCTGAGCTCACCTGCCATAGCGTTGAGGATTTGCATGTGCTTAACACGCGCGAGCTCCAGCGATATAGCATTAGTCAGCAAGACATTGACCTTTACGAGAAAGAGGTTATTCCCTACTGGCAAGGCAAAACCCAGCGCGAAAGGATTTTTTGCCATGTGCCCAGCGAGTGGCAGGCTGCTTACGAAGCTGGGTTGTTTACTGAGTTCATGGAGCAGCGTGCCCCGGGCCATACTGCGCTCGATGGCAAGATTTACCGTAAGGGAATGCTCGATTTTAAAAAGGAGATTGAGGATAACATTGCCAACCTCGATTATCTAAACGATCCCGATGCAACCGATAAGGCCGAGCAGTGGAAAGCGATGAGCATATCGTGCGATGCCGTAATTGTATTTGCTGAGCGCCATGCTGAGCTGGCTGAGCTGCTTGCATCGCAAGAAAAAAATCCACAGAGAGTTAAAGAGTTACAACGCATTGCCGAGGTGTGCCGTTGGGTTCCTGCGCATGCTCCCCGCAACTTATGGGAAGCCATACAGATGTATTGGTTTGTTCATCTGGGAACCATAACCGAACTTAATGGTTGGGATGCTATGAACCCCGGTCATTTCGACCAGCACCTAACGCCGTTTTACGAGAAGGAGATAGCCCAGGGCACTATTACACGCGATGAGGCTAAGGAACTAATTTCGTGCTTTTGGATAAAAGTGAATAACCATCCTGCCCCTCCAAAGGTTGGTATTACAGCCCGCGAAAGCGGTACCTATAACGATTTTACGAACATAAATTTGGGCGGGGTGAAGCCCGATGGCTCCGATGGAACAAGCGAGTTGTCGTTTGTTATGCTCGAGGTGGCTGAGGAAATGCATATCCTACAACCTGGAAATTCTGTACATATAAGTGCCAAAACACCCGATAAGTTTCTGCATGCTGCAGCTCGGGTAATTCGGCAGGGGCATGGCTTTCCATCGGTGTTTAACCCCGATGTTTATATCCTTGAGATGCTACGCCAAGGAAAAAATCTGCAAGATGCCCGCGAGGGTGGGTGCAGTGGCTGTATAGAGGTGGGTGCTTTTGGTAAGGAAGCGTACCTGCTTACAGGCTATTTAAACGTTCCTAAAATTCTTGAGGTAACCCTAAATAATGGGATCGATCCGTTGACAGGGAATAAGGTAAGCATTGAAACTGGTAATCCTATCGATTTCAAAACCTTCGACTATTTATACCAGGCTTTTCTTAAGCAGCTCCAGTATATTGTCGATCAGAAAATGCGCGTAAGCAACTATATCGACCGTATGTTTGCTAAGTATGCCCCAGCGCCGTTTCTTTCGGTTGTAATTGACGATTGCATCAGCAGTGGGCGCGACTACTACGATGGAGGGCCTCGCTACAACACCAGCTACATTCAGTGCTGCGGTTTGGGCACTGTAACCGACAGCCTTGCTGCGCTGAAGAAACATGTGTTCGAAGAGCAGAATTTTTCTATGGATCAGATTCTTTCTGCATTACAGAAGAATTTTGAGGGCGATGAGGTTATGCGTCAAACCATATTGAATCGCACACCATTTTTTGGAAATGATGACGATTACGCCGATTCCATAGCGGTTCAAGTATATAATGATCTGTTCGAGACCATTGATGGAAAACCCAACATAAAACCGGGAGGTAAGTACCATATGAATATGCTATCCACCACCTGCCACGTGTATTTTGGCAAGGTGCTGGGTGCAACGCCCAACGGGCGATTGGCTGGCAAAGCCATTTCCGATGGAACATCGCCCTCGCATGGTGCCGATACGCACGGTCCTTCGGCGGTAATCAAATCGCTTAGCAAGATCGATCAGAGTAAGTCGGGCGGGACATTGCTGAATCAGAGGTTTTTACCTAGTCTGCTCAAAAGAGAAGAGGATGTTAAGAAGCTTGGACATCTTATCCGCAGCTACTTTACCCTTGGCGGCCATCATATTCAGTTTAATATTGTTGATACGGCCACGCTTTTGGCTGCACAGAAAAGCCCCGAAGATTATAAGGATTTGATGGTTCGTATGGCTGGTTACAGCGATTATTTCAACGATATGAATGCCGACCTACAGCAGGAGATAATTGAGCGTACCGAGAATGATGCCTTTTGATTATGAGCAACAGCTTAATTTTTGACATAAAGCGATACGCCATAAACGATGGGCCAG
>CAZBBA010000132.1:0-7884 GCA_964490015.1 uncultured Rikenellaceae bacterium | reverse complement strand
ATAAAAAATGCCAAATTGCACTGATTTATCGCTTTAGTTGTTCACTAAACCCTAAATTATAATTTTATGTCTGAAGTAAAAAAGTTCGTCCCGTTTGTTTCGGCCGAAACGAACATGAAAGAGTTTACGCTTAGGGCGTTGCTCATTGGCCTGGTAATGTCGGTTGTGCTGGGTGCAGCCAACGCATACCTTGGGCTAAAAGCGGGTATGACCATAGCTGCGGTTTACCCTGCGGCTGTTGTGGGAATGGCCTTGCTTAAGCTGGTAAAGGGAAGTATTCTGGAGGAAAACCTTGCTCGTACCGTTGGTGCTATTGGTGAATCGGTGGCTGCGGGTGCAATCTTTACTCTACCAGCATTTTTTGTTGCTGGCTTGTGGGATCCATTCTTTACCCCTGGCAACTACCTAACATCGACCCTAATCCTTATTGCCGGTGGATTTCTGGGTATTATGTTTGTGGCGCTGCTCCGTAGGGTAATGGTTGAGAGCACTGAGCTACCTTTCCCCGAAAGCGTTGCTGCTGCCGAAATACATAAGGCTGGTCGTTCGGGTGGTGGAGGCTCCAAGTTTCTTTTCCAAGCCATGATTGTTGGCGCTGTGGTGAAAATCCTTGCCGAATTTAAGCTGTTTGCCACTGCCTGGGAACAGTTTATTATTTGGGGAAAACAAACCATTGCAGGAAGTAGCTTCACCGGTCAGGGGGGGATGTTTTTGGGCTCACCTGGAGTTAGCCCTGCTTATATTGGCGTTGGATATATTATTGGGCCAACCCTCGGCGCACTTGCCTTTAGCGGTGGAATTATTGCTTGGGGACTGCTAACCCCAATAATTCTCTACTTTATTGGCCCATCGATGGAGCTAGCCGAAACGGCTACCTCGGCAGAATGGCTTGCAGCTGCAAAGGATGTTTGGGCGCGTATTGTTCGTCCTATTGCCATAGGTGGTATGCTTGTGGGTGCTGGTTATACGCTTTACAAGATGCGTAACAGCCTTATCGAAGGCATTGCACGCTCAATTAGAGATGTGAAAAAAGCTGCCACAGGTGCACCTGCCGATAGCAATAGAATTGAGAAAGACATTAGCTTTTCGTTCACAATAATTGGTATTATTGCGGTTTCGATACTAACCTTTATTATCACATTCTTCATTTTTAAAACCGCCATGTGGGTGGCCATTGTGGTTGCCATTTTGATGACAATTCTTGCATTCTTTTTTGCCGCGGTTTCGGGATATCTGGTTGGATTAATCGGATCGTCGAATAATCCAGTGAGCGGTTTAACCCTTACTGCACTTCTAGTTACAGCGCTGGTACTTGTAATCCTAGGAATTGATGGAGGTGATGCCGGAGTTGCTGCGGTACTGGGAGTTGCTGCTATTGTCTGTGTATCGGCTGCGGTTGCAGGTGAGATGCTACAGGATTTGAAATCGGGACATATTCTTGGCGGAACGCCATGGAAAATGGAGATTGGAAACATAATTGGCGTTGTGGCCTCGGGTGCTGTAATGTTCTTTATTCTCACCATTTTAAATGATGGCGATATTGCTCGTGGTAATATCGAGGGGTATGTTGGGGGATTTGGTAGCCAGGAGTTGCCCGCTCCTCAAGCTAGCCTAATGGCCATTCTGGCCAGGGGTATTGTGGGTGGCGAAATGGCTTGGCCATTAATTATTGTGGGTATGTTTATGGGTGTTGGGTTTATCCTAATGCAGGTTAAAAGCCCAATGCTTGTGAGCGTTGGTATGTATCTTCCGCTAACTACTACCTTTGCCATCTTTGTGGGTGGTGTTATAAAGGGTATAATGGATATGGTTGCCAAGCGCCGTCAGCTAAACGATGCCCAAAAGCAACGTTCCGAGAACGTGGGTGTTCTGCTGGCCTCGGGATTAATTGCTGGAGAAGCCCTAATGGGACTGGTAGTTGCCATGTTTGCTGTAGGCGGAATATTCCTGTTCGAGGTATTCTCGTTCTTTAAGAACCCTGCATTCCTAATCGGATTTGTAATCATCATTCTGGTTGCACTAATCCTTATATTTGTTCCGCTAAGGAATGCTGGTAGCCCCGATGAACCTGCTCCACCAAGCGTAGGTCATTAATCTATATTCGTATAATTTTTGTAAAGCCGATGATAACTCATCGGCTTTGCTTTCATCTTATAAACAACCAAGATTAATATAATGGTAGGATTTTTTGAAAGAAGGAGGATTCTTAAGAACACCAGTGCATTGGATCTTATTCCTATTCGCATTCACAACCATAGGGTAGAGGAGAGTGGGCTGGTTACCATTCTGATACCCAAGTTTAAGAACGAGAAGTTTGCCAGGTTTTTTATTCCTGCCCGCAAATCCATTCATATATCCATTAATCTCGACGAGCTGGGATCAGCCGTTTGGCTTGCCATTAATGGTGAAAAGAGTACGGGAGAAATATGCCTTGAGATGACGAGTCAATTTGGCGAAAAAATTCACCCGGCCGAGGAACGTGTGGTTAAATTCTTTTCGGGTTTATATCACAATAAGCATATCACATTTAAACAGCTGGAAAGGAATTAACTGATTGGTAATGCCCTTGAATAAAAAAGCGAAGCTCAAATAAGCTTCGCTTTTTCGTTATAACATTGCTCAATAATCTATGGGAAGAACGGATTCATCCGCTGATTGGTAAGGCTGTTGAAAGGGGTAACTCCCCATGCAGGCCCATTCGACACCCCAAAGGAGGCACCAATGCGAACCCTTTCGCTAATTTTGTAATCCATTCCAAACGATAAATGGCTATAATCACCAGTGCTAAATCCTGTTTGAAAGGGGGAGATGTAAAGTTGGTTCCTGCCAAATGCACCCATTCCATATACGCTAATTTTCTCATTAACCTGATAATGGCCGTAGGCAAATGCCTCGGTTGGGTTTCCACCCATGGGCTGAGTTTGTGCTTGTCCTATCTCGTTGTTAAGGAATGGAATAGCACCCATATTGGTATGCGAAAATTTTCCTCCCGCCACTATATGCAGCTTATCGGTTGCCATAAACGATACAGTTGGGCTTATGTAACTCGACGACAAACCACCACCGTAAGTTGAATAGCTGGAACCAACTTCAACCGAGTATGTTGGCTTGTTGGGCGACATGGCACGCCAAGGCTCGAAAGTTGCTGTATCGAGTTTTGCCCTGTTAAAGTAAGCAGGATTGTAGAGTTTGTATAAATCTCTTGTTAGCTGAGCATTGGCGATAGCGGCAGTAAAGATGAACGCTATCAAGAATGTATACTTCAAGTAGATTTTCATAGTAGTTACTCTTATGATGGTTTACTACATTATAAACCCAAAATCGGTTGTAAAGTTATGAAAAATTGAAAATTTTACGTACAAAAAAGTGTTAAAAATGAGGATTTACGCTGATACTTAAAATATATAATGGTATCCAATATTAAACTCAATACCCTTTCCGCTAGGTTTGTTTAGGATGTAATTCTCATCATCAAACTCGCTTAAAATACCGTTTACGCGTAGCTCGTTTAAGGAATACGATACCATATTATAGTGTAAACCAAAAGTGAACCCATACCTATTCACATACGTTCCGAATATACCACCAACTTTGTATCCAATGGTGGAATTGAAATTTGCCGTCATTAGGTTTCCGTCTAATTTTTTGCTATCAATTTCCATGTTTGTGCCAAAGTGGTAACCGGCACCGCCTCCAAACTTTAGTTGCAAATAGTTGTTTTTTAAAGGAATAATATAGTATATTGATACGCTCCCAATTCCTCTCCCAAAATGGGCCGATGCATTACTAAGGGCTGGGGATAAACCTGCTCCTTGATAGCGTAACTCGTATAAAAGTTCCATATTCTTAAGTGGATAATGCGAAAAATTTAGGCCAATGTGGAAACCTCCCCCTGGGAATAACCTAGAGTAGCTGTCGTTCTCCATCAGAAAAAGGTCTGCACCCTCAAAGCCAGCAGTACCGCCAATCACCATGCCAATGGAACCTTTGGGTTTAAACTCTGTAAATCCTTCGTCGGTTATATTGACTAGCTTTCCCGTTTCCAAGATATAGCTCCCCATGCTTTTTTCAACCTGAATGATATCGGGACGGGCAACCCAAAACCCCATATTTACCCCACAGCGAACATAAACGGTATCGTTTGGAAGAACGGTAACATTTGCATAGGCCTCCGCCTCAGTTTTTGCACTTACCCTATAGGTACCAGGCTCTAGATTCGAAACAAAGTATGTGCCTGTTTTAGCGTAGGTTACCTTTTGACCATTGATCTCGACCGGGTAGAAAAACTTATAGGCTTGAAGCTGAAAATCGCGGAAAATTATGATCGTACCCAGATTCTCATTTCCCTGCGCAGTAGCACCCATGCAAAGAATTGATAGGATGATAATAAGGCTAAATTTTTTCATTGTTGATTTTGTAAGTTAGGTTAATTTTATTGATCAGGTTTTATAGTCACAAAATTAAACACATTTGGGGTTAATTGTATGCACAAATCCTTTGATATGCACATTTTGATCGAATTTTGATTTCATTTTTTTGTATATTAGGGGTTTAATATAAATGGTTTGAATTTGAAGCTTTTCACAAATACTCTTTTGTATGGCTAACATTATCAGCGTAATAAATAATAAGGGGGGAACAGGAAAAACCACCACTGTGCTTAACCTCGGTGCAGCCCTTGCTAAGAAAAAGAAAAAGGTACTACTAATCGACCTCGATAGCCAATGCAATCTTACCACCGCCTTTGGAGCCGATTCGCATGGTAAAGGAGTAGGAGATATGCTAATAGGCAAAGCCTCAATTGAGGATGTAATAATAAAGAATGGTAAGCTTAGCCTTATTCCTGCCAGCGAAAAGCTACTCGACTACGAATTCCAGCTAAACAACGAGCCGGGCAGGGAGTACATGCTTCGCGAGCAGCTCGAGAAGGTATCGGGAAATTTCGATTTTATTATTATCGATTGTCCGCCTAGTCTTGGCACACTATCGACCAACTCGCTGGTGGCTGCGCACCACTTTATTGTTCCCATGCAGGCTGAAAACTTCGCATTTATTGGGCTCGATAGGATTATGCTTATCTCCGAGAAGGTAAAAAAGCGCATGAATCCTAACCTCGATCTTGCCGGAATTCTTTTTGTAAAACTCGATCCCCGCACCAAGTTTAGCCAGGCTGTTATCCAAAGCCTAACCGATAACCAGAATTTTTCAGGAAAACTTTTCAACACCTATATCCGACAGGATATTTCGCTGATGGAGTCAGGAGCATTTAAGCAAACCGTTTTCGATTATGCACCCAAAAGTCGAGGTTCCGAAGATTACACTGAACTGGCAAAGGAAATACTGAAAATCTATGGCTAAGAATAAGCATACCATAAACGATATCCAAAAGGCCTTGATGTCGAATACAAGGTTTATTAAGGAGGAGGAGACGGCCAGCCAACCCATTGAAAAGGCACCCGCCGAAAAACCCGTGGAGCAGCAGGTGATTATCGACCCGCTGATTATGAAGCAGTTTAAGATACTAGCCCCATACTTGGGCGAAACACCCGAAGACCTTATAAATAAGGCGTTAAGCCATTTTCTGAGGTTAAAATCACTTCAACTCGATCAGGCCATTAGCAAGCTTACGGAGGAGTAGGTTTACAGGCTGTTGAAAGTTGAAGGTTTAGAGTTTAGAGTTAAGGGTTGATTGGTTAATGGCTTTTGGCTTTTAGTCCTTAGTTTTAGTCACTCTAGTCACTCGTCAAAAACCACATAGAAACAAAGAATACTCATAGGTAGATAGAGATGCAGCGCACTGGTTACTTCGACAGGGGATAACCATCTTTGCCCTTCGCCCTTAACTTATTGGTTTTTGACTTTAAACTCTAAACTTTATGAACTCTTTAAACTTTAATCACTCTCAAAAATTCGATTCTCTTCCCTAACTAACCAAGCTCGAGCAGAACCTACAATGCTAACCTTTGGCTCTACCGATTGTAGTTGCTCCTCTGATATCATGGAGCGCTGAAGCATGGTTGATCCAATAAAGTTGTAATAACTCTGCATGTAATCCTTTAAATTTCCATCTGTATCGAAGTAGGACATAAACTTTGAGGGTTGCGGAATAATACCTGCAAGAAAAATGGCCTCGTTTAGGTTGATTTCAAAAGGATCCTTATCGAAGTAAAACCTGGCTGCCTCGGTTATTCCATTGATATTCGGCCCCCAATCTATTAAATTCAGGTAAATTTCGAGCAATCGCTCCTTGCTCACCAACCGCTGGGTTTCAATTAACCATACAATAAGAGCTTCCTCGGCCTTGCGCACAATGGTTTTGTTGCGGTTTAGGTAAAGATTTTTTACCAGCTGCATGGTAATTGTGCTACCACCGCGGGTTAACCGCTTGTCCTTTATATTGCGCGCCAGCGCAAAGCTAAACCCTTCGGCATCGAAACCTTTGTGATGAAAAAAACCACCATCCTCCGATATAACAACAGCGTTAACCAAGTAGGGCGAAATTCTGTTTAATGGACTAAACTGATGGCTGCTGGAATCAACCATTACAGCCTTATAAACACTATCGTTTAAGGGAATAAAATGAATAAAGTTGTGGTTAAGCCCCGAAAAATCAACTTTTCCAGGACTTAACAATTTGAAAGATATAGGTTGTAGTTTTGCCGAAAACATTAGGTTTTCTGGCGCACTAAAATCAATGTAAAAGTTAAGGTTAAAGTCCAAATCGCCCAAAACCTTTACATTATCAATATTTCTGAAAAGTGACTTAGGAATTGACTCAAAGAGATTTTTTGCAGGGAAAATCCCAGTGTTTATACTGATCGCTACAGCTGTCCTTTGTCCAGCCTCGATGGTAAGGTCAAGGGGAACCTTCAGCGAGTTAATCCAAGCAAAGGATGGCGATGAAATTTTACAAGAAGTAGGCGATAGGTTTGTAAACAACATTACTCCAGCCGAATCAACTCTTATTGTGCTATCGGCCAGTTGCCTATGCTTAGCGCTTATCCCGTAGATACTCGATTGCAAGTTCAAGCGAATGCTATCGCGTTCAATCATATTTCCATCAACCGCAAGCGTAAGCGAATCGAAACCAAAGTGTATTCCCAACCTCGAATTAATAATAGGAATACAAAAATGGCCCTTAGGCCTAATGCTGTAGCTTAAACGATTTATACTAGGATCTGCTTTGCCATCTACATGAATTGAATCCTTAACCGTGGGGGTTAAAACGGAAAGGGTTGTGGAGAAATTTCCTTTGCAGATACTTAAGTGTTGGGTTAAAACCTTTAGGCTATCAGCTGAATTCGAATAGCTGAAATCGATGCTTTTGATATTGTAATCTGTCCCTATTAGCAGAGTATATAATGATTTGCTGCTCTGATTAACTGAGCCAAGTACTTTGCCAAGCAGATTTTGGCTAATTTGAAGCCCAATGCTATCGGGAAATACAGAGGGTGAGTCAACTGGATGTTTTTCGGTAAATACGCCTTTCACCGAATCGGCATTTATCACCCTTGGTACAATATTAAATCGCAAAAGTCTACCCATAGACATATCAATATCTAGGGAGGAGATATGTAGCGAAAAAGAACGGGAGGGAAGCAGAATATTTACTTCATCAACACTAATGTGCGTGAATCCCTTTAATCGGGGAGTAGAATAGCTAATTGATGCTCCAAATTTCTGCTCAGCACTTTGAACCTTTTGAGCAAGAACATATCTAAAAAACGTCGATTTAAGGGAAATTGCCAGCGTGGCCAGGGCGAGAAGTGCTGCAAATGTAATTAGCGAAATCTTTTTAATCATTCAATATTTGGTATTTAGCGCAAAGGTACAGTAGATTATTAATAATTGGTTACAATCTTATTCTTAAAAACTTTTGGCATT
>CAZBBA010000131.1:1701-7896 GCA_964490015.1 uncultured Rikenellaceae bacterium | reverse complement strand
AATTATTGCAAGTTTGTCGTGAATTTCAATGAATATCTTCCGTACTAATTCATCTCCATTCATCATATCAATAAACCAAGGTGTTAATCCTGTTATTGCGACTAAAACAAAAAGTAAAGAAAAAATCAAAACTTGTTGGTTTTTGGTAAATAACCTTTTTGTAACTACTGCTTTGTACCATTTCCAATGGTGATAAATATGGTAAATCATTAAGAAAGAGAGTACAACTATCGAAATTTTATGCAAAACAGACCAGCCGTGGTAATGTATTCCAAACACAAGGTCATTAATCGCTATATTACCATGATTGCCCATATGATATTTTACTTGAATCAGCATTCCAGAGAATGCGGATGCAATCCCAAAAATTAATAGCCCAAGATTTACTATGAATCGATTAACATTATTTCCCATTTTATATCCCCCTATTCTTTTTATTTTTTGCTTATTGCATTTGTCTTGCAAATATCTACACATTTCATACAACCAAAACAAGCACTTCTGTTGGTAAATTGAATATGTTTATGCCATGGCAGATTTATCCGACCAAGCACATTATTAGAGCACACGTCCAAGCATTTCCAACATGCTTCGCATTTTTTTGTATCTAGAATAATAAATGCTGTGCTTGTATGCTCTCGTTTGAAGAATCCTTGTCTCATATTTGATATTTTTAAGCAAAATTCTTCAAAAATCTGCACTACAACGATAACAATTGTTAAGAAATGATTATCACTTTCTATTTCTAATTCTGCTAAGTGAAATAGGTGTTATTCCTAAATAGGTAGCAATATAATGTTGAGGAACTCTTTTTATTATATCAGGTCGATTTTTTACTAAGTCGTCATAACGTTCTTTAGGTGAATCTTTGATATGTGACAAAAAAAGTTGGGCATAGTTTCTAAATCTTTGAAAAAGATAATCCTGTAATTTTTCCTTAAATTCAGGATAAAGTTCATTTAATTTATCGAAAGTTTCCTTGTCTATTGAGTTAATTGTCGATGGTTCAATACTTTCAATGGTAAATATGCTTGGTTGCTTTTTCAAAAAACTATCAATTGATGCTACAGATTGACCTTCAAAAAAGAATTGTACGGTAATGTCTTTCCCGTCTTTACTGAACCATTGTCTCAAACAACCTTTTTTGATGATAAAAATTTGCCGAGATACTTCTCCAGCATGTAATAAAACAGTTTTTGAAGGTACTTCAATATCATCGAATAAATTTTGAAATTGAGACCAGTTTTGTTTGTCTTTTTTAAGTATTTCAATCATTTGGTCAATCATCAGTCTATGAGGTTCTTGTTCATAACATAGCACACAACTTGTTTGTATATCTACCAAAAGTATCCTTTGATAATACCCGTTTGCTGGGTATAGGTCCTAAAGGTGGATGTTATACTCTGCATAGTTGTACCAGTAATTAAGGATAAATATAAAACAAAAAACGGTACAGGAGATTATTGTGAGTAGTTTTTTGGGGATGGATTTGGCTATTGCCTGTCTCGTTAGAGCAGCGTTTTCTGCTGACTTGATCTCGTCATTTCGTCAGATAACGCCGAAATTCCGAGACGCAGCGAAAGCTTTTAGCTATTGGCTATTGGCTTTTAGCCTTTGACAGTTAGTTATTGGCCTTTATCTTTTATCTTTTATCTTTTAGCAGTTACGGGTTGCGGGATGGTGTATAATTTTAACGCTAAGGCGCTAAGGCGCAAAAGAAGTTGGAGTTTTCTTAGCGTATTAGCGACTTAGCGTTGGAACTTTTGGGTAGAACTGTACTAGTTTGTCCTTATGGTGATGCCGCCGCTGTCGCTGCCCATGCTGTTGAGCTTGTACTTAAACGAGAGCAGCAGGTAGCGGCCAATGGTGTTCGACTGTACCTCGCGCAGGTAGTTAAACCCGCTGGTGCGGGATAGCCCCGTGTTGCGGTTCAGCAGGTCGTACCCCTCGATGGAGATTACGGCCCTGCGGTTGGTAAGGAAGTGGTAGCTTACCTCGGCGCTGAGCAGCGGAACGATGATGCTCCGCTCGAAGCTCTGCGCACCGTAGCTGGTGATATCGGTGCTAAACCTAAAGTTCCACGCCTTAGTTGGGGTGTAGGCCACATCGCCAAAGGCCTTGTAGCTGTAGTACCTGCGGTTTAGCTGATGCTGAATGGAGTAGAGCGATCGGCTAAGGCTAACCTCGCCACCCGCGCCAATATCCCACTTGTTCTTTGCCCTATTATCGACCCGGAGCCTAAAGGTGTGGATAAAGTTGGTGTTCACATTATCAACCTGGTTCACGTAGCTAAGCGTTCGGTTCCATGTCTCCCTAACATTTAGGTTGATATTTACCTTAAGCGGACGAATGGGCGTTGAGAAGCTTACCGAGCCCGTTGCCGTGTAGTCGTAGGGCACATTTACCAGCTCTACCTGCTGGCTAAAATTGTTATTTACAGTTATGGATTGCCCAATCTTGTTCTGGGTGTAGCTGGCGTTAATATTGGCAAAAATCGATGTGAACGTGAACTGATCGTACAGCAACCACGCCAGCGAGGCGGTGTGCCTGTACTCGTGGTCAAGCTCACGGTTGCCAAACTGCAGCGCAAGCGGATTGCTGTTGCTAACAATGGGCTGCAGCTGCCAGGCGGTGGGCATAAGGGTTTGCGTGCGGTAATCGAAGGTTAGCCGATGTCCGGTTTTAAACTCGTACTGCCAGTTAAGCTGAGGAAGGATTGCAAAGATATTTTGCTTGATTCCTGCGGTATCGTTTAGGGTGTGGTACTGCTGAGCGGCTTCCAGCTCAACTCCCAGATTTAGCTTTCGCTTTCGCGAGTTGCTTTTAAGCGAAACGCGAGGTTTTACCCACTGATGATCCCTGTTGATATTTGGACTTAGGGAATCGATGGCGGAGAATACGCCATCAACTGATCCCTGCTGGCGATTAAGGTACTCGCTATTATATCCTGCCGAAATTACGGGTTCCAGGTAAAGGTTTGCACCCAGCCTTTGTAGTGCTGTGATTTTTCCCGAAGCCGATAGCAAAGCGGTTTTACTGTCGCTGAGCTGATTCTCGATTAGGGGCAGCGGTGCGCTGGCCAGCGTGGTGGTGTTAAGCCAGCTGTTCTCGCCAATGCTCTGGTTGTACCTAAATTCGGCGTCGGTTTTTACCATAAGCCAGCTACTGTTCAGCCGGCGTAGCCACGACCCATTTACTGTGCTGCTCAGTTGCTGCGAGTTGCCCTGCGTGGCATTGTCGAGCTGGTTGGCAAATACGCCATCGGCGTAGCTCTGCGTAAGGCTATTCGATTTGGAATCACTGCTGGCGATGGTGGCAATGCCGTTGACCATAAAATGCTGCTGGTTGCTGGCCTTATTTCGCCATCCCAGGTTGAAAAGGTGGTTCAGGTTTTTGCCCTCGCCGGTTTGCCGCGATGTTTGCTCAAAGCTTCGCGTATCGCTAAACTGATGACTGTAAATATCGTCGGTAACCGATTTGTTGGTTCCGTTGGCCATATAGCTAATGTTAAGCTGGTTATTCTTGGCTATCTCGTACGAGTAGTTTGCACCCGCCGCCCCGGCAGTGATATTGCCGTTGTTGGGTTGCCCCATATCGATGGGAATCCCGCTGTTGGCGTTGATGGTAATGTTTCCACCACCGGAGCTCATCATATTGCGTAGGCCACCGTTAAAATCGATGTAATCCCTAAACGAGAACCCAACCCTATTCACGTTGTTGAGCATTCCCAGCGCAGCCACCTGATGCTTCTCGGTGAAACGGTACACCTTGGCGTTGCCCTGGTAGTAGTCCATGGCATCGCCGCCAGCTTTCACATCGCCAAAAACAGCCTTTTTCATATCATCCTTTAGGGTAAAGTTGATGGTTTTGCTGTACTCGCTGTCGTCGATCCCCAGCAGCTCCGACTGATCCGATTTTTTATCGTACACCTGTACCTTGCTGATGCTCTCGGCAGGCAGGTTCTTGGTGGCCACCTTGGGATCGGAGCTAAAGAACTCCTTGCCATCCACCAGAACGCGGTTCACGTTTTCGCCCATGGCCTTAATATTTCCCTCCCTGTCGACCTCAACGCCCGGCAGCTTCTTGAGCAGATCCTCGGCAACGGCATCGGGGCCGGTTTTAAAGGCGGCCGCGTTAAACTCCACGGTATCGCTTTTTATTAGTATGGGGATCATCTCGGCCTTAACCACCACGCCATCGATATTTATTGGAGTGGGTTTCATAACTATGGCTCCCAGATTTCCGTTACTCGATGTCGGCACCTTTAGGTTGATGTACCGGGTTTGGTAACCAATAAAGGCTACCTGCACAATATAGCTGCCAGCGGCTACACGGGGTACCGTAAACTCGCCCTTGGGGTTTGAGATACCAAAGTAGGCTAGGGTGGAGTCGGTGGGGTGGAGCAGCGCAACGGTGGCCGAGGGCATGGGTTTTTGCTCCTCGTCGATGATAAACCCCGTAAGGTTTTGCTGCGCAATGGCCGATAGCTGGGTAATTGCTAGTATTAGGAGGACGATATTTTTCATTACCAAAGTTTGTTATATGAAAATTTATGAAATGTGGGGTTAGTCTGATAGAATTTTAACGGGAATACAGAAACACAGAGGCACAGAGGCACGACTTGCCCCGCCGGAGGCGCGAGAAACACAGACCTGCCTTATCGGCAGGCAGGGACACAACATGCATCGCTTCCATTTTTCTAGCGACGGATAATAATTGTGCTACCACCCTGCTGCATCTCCTCGCGTTTTTCCTCCACAATGCGATTGTACTCCTGCTGGGTAACCTTGCGACCGCCCTTGGGCTTGGCAATAAGTTTGGTGTCGATTGGTTTTAGCTCCACCGACTTAGCGATAATGGAGGTTTCGCCATTGTCGATATCCACAACCAGAATTAGTCCGGGTAAACCGCTGAAGTCCTCGGGGCCAGCCGAAACCGGGATTTCGGGTGTAAACCAGGCAATTGTTTTAACCTTGCTACCCATAAGTTCAGCCTCTAGGCAGTTGAGGTTTAGAATAGATTTTGAGTTTCCGGTAAGCTTCCACTTAATGGTGTCGATTGGGCTCTCGATAAGGAATTTCCGCGACATAAAATCGCGCAGCTCGGTTTTAACCTTTTCAACTAAATCGGTATGGATAATGTTTTCGGCCTGCTGCATGCGGAACATCATGGTTCGACCCCCGGTGGACTCATGCACCACATCCTCCTCCGATGTTTTCTCCACATTGCGATAAAGCGATGCCTGCGGGCTAAACAGTAATTCCTTGGTTGTGGTTTGCTCCTTGGGGATCATGTTGGAGAGGTGAGCCATATCGCCACTAAGGGTAATGGAAATCTTACGTGTATTGTCGTAGATAACCGTTCCTGTTGTTACGCTATCCTGCGCGTTTAGCTGTAGGGTAATCAGTAGCGATACGATTGGGTAAATTAACTTTCTCATTGTGCTGCTAGTTTAGGATTAGTAATTTTAGCTGATTTGTTTCGAGCAAAATTAGGCTTGCTAGCAGTGGCAGTAGGTTAACCCCTTACCAATTAAGGTTAATTAAGGTTAATGGTTCGGAGTGCCCAACCCTAAATGGTTTACTTTTGTGCTTATGGAATTGGTGAGTTAACAATTTGATTTCAACTTTTCATAGTCGACATGTTTATGCGTAGAATAAATCAAATCCGCCTGCTGATGATTGTGAGCCATCTGCTGCTCACAGGGTTTATGCTATTCTGGTTATCGGATCGCTACACTCAGGAGCGGGAGTTGCTGCGCAAGGAGCTTGCTGCCGATTTTAAGCTGGCCGAGCAGAGCATGATCGATAGCCTGCTGAACACCATTTTCCTGCACCCCATTGAGGATATTAAAGCCGCTGGCATAACAAGTATTATGCTTAGATCCAATGTTTCGTCATCGAAGAAAAAGGAGCAAAGGAATGAGAAGGGCGAAAAATCGAAATCCTTTGTGAGCATTGTGGTTAAGCAGGATTCGGCATTTACTTTCGATAGCGTAAAATCGTCGCAAAATGAGTTTAAGGAGGGTAAAAGGGTATCGCCTGACGATAGGATTAAGAGGGATGAAATAAAACTATTTGCGCGACAGATAAGCGACACGGTAAGCCGAAAACTTCAGACCCGTTTTGCCTTTGCCTCGAATACCGACACTTCAATTTTAGTAAATAATTTTAATGAGCGAATTGCCGAGCTGGG
>CAZBBA010000131.1:0-1601 GCA_964490015.1 uncultured Rikenellaceae bacterium | reverse complement strand
GTTGGTGATTTTATCTTCTATAGCTCTGTGCTCGATAATTCTATAGGTGCTCAGGTGTCGCATTACACAATGTATCTTGTAAAGCGCTTGTCAACCAATATTGCTGTGGCCATTATTCTACTGCTGATTTTGGGCGCTGCTTTTGCCATATCGCTTATCAGCTTCAAAAAACAGCTGCAGCTTAGCCGGATGCGCAACGACTTTGTGGGTAATATCACCCACGAGCTAAAAACGCCAGTTGCCACCGTAAGAGTGGCCCTTGAGGCGCTTTTAAGCTACAAGGTGATGGACAACCGCGCCAAGGCCGAGGAGTACCTCCGTATTGCCTCGCAGGAAACCTATCGGCTCGATAATCTGATTCAACGGGTTATTGAGATGGCGATCAGGGAGGGCGAGGCCAGCATTATCAATCCAGAAAAGTTGTGCCTGAAGCAGATGGTTAACGAGGTTATTACCTCCATGCAGATTCGTATTGCCCAGCAGCAGGCCAAGATTCAGGTCGATTTTTCGGGCGATGATTTTTCCATTAAGGCCGATTCCCTGCATCTGCAGGGTGTGCTGAACAGCCTGCTCGATAATAGCTTGAACTACTGTGTGCAAAATCCATCCGTTTACATTAGACTCGAGGAGCAAGTGTCGACTATTCTGCTAACGGTATCGGATAATGGCATTGGCATTCCCGAGGAGTATCTTAACCGGGTTTTCGATAAATTCTTTAGGGTTCCCTCGGGCAACAGGCACAACGTGAAGGGATACGGTCTTGGCCTAAGCTACGCCGCCTCGGTAATGCAGCAGCTTAGCGGATCGATCAGCGTTAGGAATAATCCCGAAGGTGGATGTACATTTACACTTACATTTCCCAAATTTTCTACAAAATGACAAGGGTACTCTACATCGAGGATGAGCCCTCGCTGGGCAAGATTGTATCGGAAACGTTACAACAGCAGGGATTCGAGGTGCTTCACATTGCCGATGGCGCCAGGGTGTTACCCGTGCTTAACGGATTTTCGCCCGATATCTGCGTGGTGGATATTATGCTGCCCAACGTGGATGGCTACACCCTTTGCGCTCAGATCAAGGGCCGTTATCCTAGTTTACCTGTAATCTTCCTCACCGCCAAAACCGAAACGGCCGATTTGGTAAAAGGGTTCGAGGCCGGTGGAACCGACTATATCCGCAAGCCCTTTAGCATGGAGGAGCTAATTGTTCGGATAAATAATCAGCTTAAAATAAGCGGCAATGGGCTAAAAGATGTTGAAACGGTTTCGGTGCGTAACATTGGGCAGTACAGGTTTTACCCCATGCGCTACGAGCTGGAAACACCCACTGCCACCATAAAGCTCTCGCAGCGCGAGCAGGAGCTGCTTGGTTTGCTCACCGATAACCTGAATCAGCCCGTTGAGCGCAGGCATCTACTGCTCACCATCTGGGGCGACGACAGCTACTTTAACTCCCGCAACCTCGACGTGTATATCCGCAAGCTGCGCGGTTACTTTGTCCAGGATCCGCAGGTGGAGCTGGTAACGCTAAAGGGAAAGGGGTACGTGTTTTTGGTGAGGTAGAAACCAACAGCCTCCCAAACCAAGCTGTTGCAACTCTGA
>CAZBBA010000130.1:0-7896 GCA_964490015.1 uncultured Rikenellaceae bacterium | reverse complement strand
GGAATCAAAGTTCATACATTATATGATGTGGAGACACAGATACCAGCATTTTTCCATATTACTGAAGCTTCTTTTCACGACTCTACCCCAATGAAAGAAATTCCTTATGAATCAAGCTCATATTACATATTTGACCGGGCATATAATCACTTCAAGATGTTGTATAAGATTCATCAAATTGATGCTTTCTTCGTTGTCAGAGCAAAAAAGAATCTTCAATACAAGATAATCAAATGGAAGAGTAGATTACCCAAAAACGTACTTTCAGATGTAACGATTGAATTGACTGGGTTTTACCCTAAGCAATATTATCCCGTACATCTTAGATTGGTCAGATATTGGGATGAGGGACAAAAGCGTGAGCTTGAATCCTTAACCAATGCCATGCATATTTCTGCACTTCAAGTTGCTGAACTTTACAAGAATCACTGGCAAGTCGAACTTTTCTTCAAATGGCTAAAGCAACATCTGAAAATCAAAAAGTTCAGGTGTACTACTGAAAATGCGGTTCGGATTCAAATCAACGCTGCCATGTGCACTTACTGTTTGGTGGCAATCGTCCAAAAAGACATGCAGCTTGACAGAAGTACCTATGAGAATTTACAGATCCTGAGCATATCATTAACAGATAAAACTCATCTTCGAGACCTATTCGAGAGACCTAAATTTCAATATGACAAAGAACGTTTCAGGCTTAATGAGCCAAATTTGTTTAATTTTTAACGTCCCGATTTTAATCGGACACTAGTGATGTTAGTTAGTTTGAAAGAAGTAAAAAATTATAGTTTTTGGGCTATATACGGTTTAATTTTATTTAGCAACGATAAAGTAAAAATGTTTTTGTACCCTTTTGGTCAAGAACTCAAAAATGTAGAGCAAAAAGATAAAACTCCCAACAAGGTTTTTTTGTACTGGGTGTTTATGCCAGCGCTGTGCACGCCAGTTGAGTTGACCCAGATGGAGCGCAGAAGGTTGCCGCACTTGCCGTAGCTATGAGAATATAATGGGTCGTTAAATTCTCACTTACAAAGTTTCCTGATACTCAGAAACCCAAAATAAAGTTCCATTAATATCGAATATCACACCTTCGTTTTTCATTCCTCTGTTTTGATGTATGTTTATTTGTTTCAAGATAAGGCAAATAGAAATATTTAACCCTTTAAAACGATTGAGAAGGCTTACGCATTCATACTTTTTTGCTATAGCAAGATTTTTTTAATAAATTACTTGCTGGCCTAGCGCCGCAGGATGTAAAGTTGTGCCACTAAGTTTAATTTTATAGGGCCATTGCTCTTCGAGTACAGGCTCGGCTTTTTTCCCCCACTGCATCACTATTGGCCAATGCTCAGTAGGTGCCCCGCTAACAACCAGCCATATGTGTTCCGTATCCTTAGGAACCTCAAATTCTAGTTCATCTTTTGGCTTGCTATATATTGGGCTATAAACACGTTTACCGTTCTTTAATGAAGCCACAAACCCATAACGCCATCCAGCGAATTGAGTTTTTACCTGGTTATAGCCCTGAGAACCAGCAATCCCTTCAAACATAATCTTAATCTTAGTTCCACTAGCAGGCAAGATTAGTTTAATGCCATTATAGCCATAATTTTGGGGGCATTTAGTTGAGTCGATCCTAAACCAACCATCTTCCATTGGAACAAGGGTTGTATAATGCTGATTAGCGTACTTACTTGCAACATTACAAACTCTTTTCAAATCCCAAGTGATGAACTTACGTGAGGCATCAAAAATATCATCATTAAACTGTTCCTGCGAGCTGTTTGTTAAACGCTTGTATGTTGCAACAGGATCTTCATCAGCCTCAGTTCTTCTGCTGAGCTCTCCATAAAAATCTTTTCCATACTTTTCGGACCAGTACTCTAACACGTAAGGCGAATGATACATATTTGTGGGGTGCAGGAACGCAAAATGCGTCTTTTTCATAAACCCTTCAAGATGATAGTTTTCGAATGTCATCCACTCAGGATATACCTGCCAAAGCATATACTGAGCAGACATCTCCATTATTGGACCTATGGGGCCTGCTCCACAATCAATTCTACTTAAATACTGGAAACTATGAGCCATTTCATGAGCAAGCGCTCCGTAAGGAGTTTTGCTTATTCTAATGGCTGGAGTCCAAATAACACCCACCTTATCCTCAAGTCCACCTCCAAAGGCCGTAGCTTCATCGCCTCCAAAAACAAATACTAGCAACTTATATTTATCGCTCAGCGATTCCCCCTTTTTCACCATCTTGAGCTCATTCACATAATACCTATATATCCTATCGCATTCGTTAAGTGCAAATGTTACATCGAAGAGTTTGCTTTCATCGGGATTAAGCATTGGATTTGCTCCATACTCTTTATGCCAGAAAATTGCCACATTATAGGTTTCATTCATTCGAGAAAAGCTAAAATCGCTTTCGTTGTTCTCGAAGTCATTACCTTCGGGCACATACATTATTTTTGAGGGGAGATATAACTCCTTAAGAGGTTCTTCTACCTTAGGATCGCTCACATTACAACCGCATGCATACAAAGCAAAAGCAAGAAAAGTAATAAGTACGTGTTTCTGAAAACCAGTTATTTTAATCATCACTAATTGAAGTTATAACTGTTATACAATTAAACTTGGAATAATATTTAGAAAATAAGCTCAATCCTGAACTTATAGCTATACTTCTGTGGAAACAGGGTATAGTGTGGGTATGCTTTTTGCCCCCAGCTAGTGTCGCCACCCACTCCTGTTTGCCCTAAATCTATGTTGATGCTTATCAAATCTCTTGGGGTAATATCAACATAATGCCTTTGCCCTTTGGTAAGGCCTGGGTCAAAATCGTCGATTCGGTTATGATGAGCGCTAAAACTTATCAACGAATCGGCAACAAATCGTATCCCATTCCCTTTATCGTTGGTGAATTCAACAAAGCGCACATCGGTTCGGTAGCCATTTTCCTGTGGACGAATATATGGGAAATACAGCTCGCTCACGGTAGCATGGTAAACGCCCACGGTTGATGCTGTTTTTCGGTCACTATAATTCTCATGAGGGCCTCGTCCAAACCACTTCACGTTTCTGTACTCCGATAGTATTTCGAGATTGGTGCCAAACCTGGGGAGCTCGGGCAAGTTGTCTTGGCCTGGAGTAAATTCTGTTTCAACCCAAATCCCATTTTTTGTTGACATTGTGTATCGAGTTTTGGCTGTTGAGGCAACATCGGGTAACCAGAAAGTAAACTCTACATAAACGCTATCAGGTGTTACGAGCTTTACTTCCTTGCTAGTCAAAATTTGGTTTTCGCTTGCCTTCTTCCAAGGCTCGCATCGCTTTTGCATTCCGTTACCAAAATCATTATCGGTAGGAGCACGCCAAAAGTTGATACTAGGGCTTTGCTTAAGTATACTCGTACCTCCGGCCTCAATGCTTTCAAGCGTACCAAACTGTGTGTTAAAAGATAAACCCCACGCTGAGGTGTTGATTTTCACCAACTTGTCATCCTGCACCACAGATATCTTTGCCTCTTTGTGAGCTAAATGAACAATTGGCGCTAGAGGGCCAATGGCAAATTGCTCATAGGCAACTAGGTGGTTTGTTGGAATCATTGCGGTTTTTTTGGTTGTGAAAACATAAAAGTTTATATGATACTCACTTTCAGGTGAAATAAACCTCTTTATATGAGGGAGTTCTATTGTTTTAGTTTGGTATGGTTTCAAGTCTATTCTATCAAAAATCCCCTTTGTATGCTGTTTACCATTTTTAAGCAGTTCCCACTCAATTCGGTAATCCTCAAGATTTGTGAAGTCGTGCATGTTAGTGATGTCAAAACTTAAACTGGTAGGGTTTATGGACTTGAACAAAACGTTTTGATAAACTTTTTTCACCTCATACAATGCGGGATGTGGGCTACGGTCGGGGTTCACTAGCCCATTTAGGCAAAAGTTGTGGTCGTTCCGAACGCCTTTAGGCTCTAGGTCGCCACCATACCCCCAGAACTCTACCCCATTTTCCTTTCTTGTAAGAAGCCCCTGGTCAACCCAGTCCCAAATAAAACCTCCCTGAATTTGAGGGTGCTCGTATATAAAGTCCCAAAGATCAACCAAATTGCCATTGCTATTTCCCATTGCATGGGAATACTCGCACCAAATGAACGGCCGATCTTGGGGTTTAGAAAGGTACTCCTTTCTAATATAATCCATTGAGGCATACATCCAACCAATGATATCGGTATGACGCTCAGTAAGATTAGTCATCCTTTCGGCTCTATCGTAATGAACTGGACGTGACGTATCACGTGATTTAATCCAATTGTACCCTTCCAAAAAATTAATCCCTGTGCCTGCCTCATTACCCATGGACCACACAATAACCGAAGGGTGATTTTTGTCGCGTTCCACCATTCTCTTCATTCTATCAACATGAGCCTTTCGGAACTCCTCCCTGTTGGCCAATGTTTTGTCAATTTCGTAGCCGTACCCGTGAGATTCAATGTTGGCCTCATCCCAAACGTATAGGCCATGCTCATCGCACAGGCTATACCATAAGGGATCGTTGGGGTAGTGTGATGTTCGTACAGCATTGATGTTATGCTGCTTCATTAGTTGTATATCTTTTACCATAGATTCTTTAGAAATAACATGTCCAGCTATAGGATCATGCTCATGCCTATTAACACCTTTCATTAAAACGGGTTTTCCGTTAATTAGCAGTTGCCCATTGGCAATTTCTGATGTTCTAAATCCAATTTTTGACCCAGTAAGCTGAACAGTTTGGCCCTTTCTATCCTTAAGCGCAAGAACTAGGTTATAGAGCGAAGGGGTTTCGGCCGACCATGCTTTTACATCTTTTAAAATGTACGCAAATGACACAGATTGCTCCTTACTTGTGAAGGCCATAGGCTTAGTCTCTTCATACACTAGTTTATTGTCATCGTAAAGCAATGCAGTAAGAACCATGCCGGATGGCAGCCTTTGCTGGTGACTGAGCAAATCAACCGTAAGGTTAAGAATACCATTTTGGTATGATTTATCCAATGTGGATAATGCAAAAAAGTCGCGAATGCGAGTTTTGGGTGTTGAGTACAGGTAAACATCGCGCTGAATGCCGCTAAGCCGCCAGAAATCTTGATCTTCGAGATAGCTTCCATCGCACCATCTGTAAACCTCAACAGCGAGCGTATTGTTGCCCCTTTTCACAAAGTCGGTGATACGAAACTCGGCAGGTGTTTTACTATCTTGGCTATAGCCAACTTTACGCCCATTTACCCAGATGAAAAATGCAGAATTCACACTTCCAAAGTGGATAAAAACCTCCTGATTCGACCATTGGCTAGGAATATTGAAGGCTACTCTGTAGGAACCAACGGGGTTATAGGTAGTATCGATAAAGGGAGCATTTTTGGGGAATGGATATCCATTGTTTACGTACACTGCGTAGTCGAAGCCATGCATCTGCCAGTTGGCGGGGACAGGAATATTCTCCCAACCAGTTACATCATATCTTGGTAAGTAGAAGTCTTTGGGACGTTCACTCGGTTTTGGCGACCATCTGAACTTCCATTGACCATTTAGAAGTATAAAATTCTTTGAATTGATGTAGCTGTCGGTTAATGCCATCTCAATATTATCGTAAGGCATAAAGGTGGCTCGGGGGGGCTCAGTGTTAAAGCTTATAACGTTGGGGTTGTTCCACTCATTGGCAGCAGCAATCGAGCAGTTTACCAGAGTAAACAACATCAGATAAAGAAAAATTTGTCTTGAACTCATAGGAGGTAATTTTGTACACCGTAAATAATTCTACTCAATTGTCAGAGGGCATAAATCAAATTTTCTTTTTTGATACTCTTCATTTGCTGTTAGCTAGTGGCTTACTCACGAATGTGTTGTGAATATCCAGAGAAACGCATATGCAACCATTTGTTGAGGGCAATTAGTGTAAACAGAACCACAAGCCATTGCATAATCATATTAGCTGTACTAGATATTTTTAGTGGATTCCACCAATTCTGTGGATCGGAAACTACTGATCCATAGATTAACCAGCCCAAAATCATAAGTATTACAAAAGGGTTAAGGTAGGTTATTACATTGTACCACCGACCAATTGTAATTTTTGAGCCACCCTGGTTTATATGCTCTCTACGGAGTTTCTCCACACCAAACTTTATGATTACTACCGAAGTGAAAAGTCCGCTTAGCAATAGGGCAACACCCCATACGGTGTCCTGGTTGTTAAGAAAATCGATGCTGTAGGCTGAAGGAATACCGCATATAAATGCAACTCCACAAACAATAGCCACTGCTTTTTTGCGAGAGAAACCTCCAGTAGTTAGGTTTGCAACACCGACCTCAACCTGCGATATGAGTGATGAAATGGCCGCAAAGGTAAGGCAAAGGAAAAAGATGATGGCTATGATAAATCCGCCTGGCATGGTGGAGAATAACTCCGACATGTATATAAATGTCACCCCCACGTTACCCGATTGCAATGCATGTTCGGCATACTGAAGGTTTGGAGCTAGGGCATATATTGTGGGGAGAATCGTAAGCCCGGCGATTAGGGCAAAGAATACATCGGCAATTCCAACAATTAACATGCTGCTTCCAATGGCATCCTTAGGCTTGGTGTAAATAGCGTAAGTCATCATAAGAGCCCAACCTGCTCCAGTAGACCACGCTGCTTGGGTAAAGCCCTCGAGCCACGTTTTTGGGCTTAGGAGGTAGTCTAAATTTATTTGAAACAGATACTTAACCCCAAGAGAGGCATCGGGTAGTGTTAACGCCCGAACCGCTGCTGCCAGCAGTAGAACGGCCAGCAGGGGCATTAGAATGCGTGTAAAGCGTTCAATCCCTTTAACTACCCCCTGATACAGTATGACAAAGGTGCCCAACATAGCCATGAAATGGTAGAATATGGTTTCCTTGGGGTTAGTTGAGAACGCATCCCAAAGCGCTTGCGTATTGTTTCCGGCAGTAAACTTTCCTTGGATTGCAAGAACAACGTACTTAATAGTCCAACCGGTAACCACGGAGTAGTAAAACGTGATGGCAATACACACAAAAACTAGCCAAGCTCCAATCCAAGAGTATTGTGGTCCAGCAACATCGGTAATGGCTCCCACCGATCCCTTTCGGGTATGCCTTCCAATGGCCATCTCCGATATCAGCAAGGGAACAGAAAAAACGATTACGGCTATTATCATGACAATTACAAACGCTCCGCCTCCGTTGGCTGCCGCCATTCTGGGAAATCGCCAAATGTTACCAGTCCCTACCGCCATAGCGATAGCTGCTATTAGAAACCCTAACCGGGTAGAGAAAAACTGCTGTTTACTATCCATACCTAACGTGTATTAGAAAAAAAATGTTCTGGCAACTCAGGTGAAAGGATGTTCCAGGGTTTAATGGCAGCAATTCGCTACTTAAGTTTATAGCCCTTGGCAAATTGCCATGATGATTTAAAGTTTTTCTTTACCTCCTGCTCCAGTAAAACGTTTCGGAGCAGCTCAATGGGTATATTATTCTGTCGCATAACCTTATCGTGGAACTCGCGGAAGGTCATCTTCCCCGAATCCACCAGTTCGGTACGTAAGGCCTGAAACTGAATGCCCCCAATCATATAGGCTAGCTGGTACAGGGGGTCGTAGCGTTGCGTAAACGACCTGCGAACCTCGGCCTCTGCGTTAGCTCTCTCGTGCCCAACCTCGTTAATCAAGAAGTCGATACACTCCTGAGGGGTCATCTGCTCTAAATGGAACTTTAGGGAGAAGATGATCCTGGCAGCCCTATGTTTCCTCCAGAACAGGAATCCCATCTTGTCCTCGGGTGTTTTTGGGAGCCCCTTCTCGTATAGTAAGAACTCCCAGTAGAGCGCCCACCCTTCGAGCCAGAAAGG
>CAZBBA010000129.1:0-7908 GCA_964490015.1 uncultured Rikenellaceae bacterium | reverse complement strand
AAATGGTCGACAGCGGTGCCTTTAGGCAAGATTTGTACTACAGAATCAACACGGTTGAAATACATTTACCCCCCCTTCGCGAGCGCGACGAGGACATTCTCCTTTTGGCAAATCACTTTCTTAACATCTACGCTGGCAAGTATGGAAAAACTAAGGTGAGCCTCTCAAAATCGGCACAAAAACTTCTAAAATCCTATAGCTGGCCCGGTAATGTGAGGGAGCTACGCCATGCCCTTGAAAGAGCTGTAATAATGAGCGATAGCAATGTTATTGAACCCGATTCATTATTCCTGAATTCAAAAACCAGCTCATGCAGTCAAGAAGCACTAGGGCAAAATCTAAATATTGAGGAAATTGAAAAACAGGCAATTATTCAATCCCTAAAAATAAATAAGGGTAACATGAGCTTAGCAGCGAAGGAACTTGGGCTTGGCCGAACAACTCTTTACCGTAAAATGGCAAAGTATGGTCTTTAAATCATTTAGAGTGAGGCTAATTTTCAGAATTTTACTACTGTGTTTAGCCATCGGTGGGTTTACTTATTTTATACAGAAGCGCGATTACTACTTCACCACCATCGAGTTGCTGATACTTACCATTTTATTGATTGCTGAAATGGTGTATTTCGTTGAAAGGGGATATCGGCAGCTGAATAACATGCTCCAATCGGTTAAGGAGAAGGACTTTAATGTTAGCTTTCAGTCTGCAAACTATAGCGTTACGTTCTCGACCCTCGCCCAACTCCTCAATGATTTAACCGACAGCTACCGCAAGGTGCGAATCGAGAAAGAGGTACACTACCAATTCTTAAACCACATTGTCGATCAGATTAATTCTCTTTTGGTTTGCTACGATGACGATGGTGAAGTAAAATTGGCCAACCTATCGCTACGCAGGTTCCTTAAGTTAAGGGAGGTAAAAAACATCAATGCGCTGGCCTCAGTAAGCAAAGATTTTCCCAAACACCTGCTAAACCTTTCAGTGGGACAGGAACTTCTTCTGCCAATTAATTTACAGGGTGAAGTACTGCAGTTTGCCCTTAGCTGTTCGTCCATAAAGCTAATGAACAAGCAGTATCGATTAGTGGTAATGCACGACATTAGGATTCCCCTTCAGGAGCAAGAATTGGAATCGTACCGAAAACTAATTAGGGTTCTTACCCACGAAATAATGAACTCTGTTACACCAATCCTATCGCTTAGCGAGGCCATGAACGAAAGCTTAAGGTTTCCCGAAGGTTCTCTTCGGCCTTTGGAAAGTCTCTCGGCACAGGAATCGGCCGATCTGGCCGATGGTTATCAAGCCATAGAGGTTAGGAGCCGAGCGCTTATGCGCTTTGTTAACGACTTTAAGAGTTTAACCCGACTACCCGAGCCAATAATTAAACCCGTAGATGCAGATGTGTTAATCAGGGATATCATAGCACTACTTAAGCCCGCGCTCGACTCCAAGCACATAAAAATTTCCGTCTCAGTTGGCAAGGATGTGGAGTGTTTGCAAGCCGATAAAGACCTGATTGAACAGGTGGTAATAAACCTGATAAGAAACTCAATTGATGCTCTCGATAGAATACCGCTTCCCAGAATCGACATCGAGATAAGGCAAAGTAATATCAACACCATAATTGCAGTTGCCGACAATGGCATGGGAATAAGTAGCGACAATCTCGATAAGGTTTTTGTGCCGTTCTACTCCACCAAGGCTCATGGTTCGGGGATTGGGCTTAGCCTCTCGCAGCAAATTATGCAGATGCACAACGGATCAATCAGCCTAAAATCCGTCGAGGGGGTAGGCACAACAATTTCGCTTGCATTCCCCCATATCAACCTGCAACCTATACCTACTCATACTTTAAGATAATGGCAGGATTTTGATTTGATGCTACATACGTTTTAAACAGTGTAGTGGCAAGTGCTATTAGTAGCGAAATTAAAGATGCCAGAACATAAGCCCAGAAAGGCATAGAGATACGCTCAGCAAAATTCTCGAGCCATTTACTAGTGATAAACCAAGCCGTAGGCCATGCCACAACTGAAGCTAAAGCCACCCATCTTACAAAACTCATGGAGATAAGTGCCGTTAGGGTCGATGTATTTGCTCCCAACACTTTACGTATGGCAAGCTCTTTTTTACGCGACTGCGTAACATGAACCGTTAATCCAAAAAGTCCAGCACATGCAATAGCAATGGCAAGAAGCGTAAAAACGCCCAGAATGCTTCCAAACCGATTCTCACTTGCATACAACTCACCTAGCTTATCGTCCATGAAAAAATACAATAATGGTGTATCATCTGCAAAGCCATCCCAAATTCGCCTAACCGCATCAAGTGATTTTTGGATATTTTGCTTATTTAACCTAATGGACACAAATTGGTTGGGATCATGCCATGTCAACATTACCATCGGTTCAACCCCACTATGCAACGACAAAAAATTGAAATCCTTAACCACACCTATAATTTCATTCTCCTTGTGAATGGGGTCATTGGGTAGAAAAATTCTACGACCAATGGGGTTGATGTAACCGAATCGCTTTACAAATGCCTCGTTTACCAAAACCTTACCTTCTTCGCTATCCAAGGGTTCTCGAAACATTCGCCCTTCGGCCATTTTAATATCGTATGTGTCAATATAATGATTATCAATGGTCATATACGAAATATTTAGCGCTTCGGGACTTCCTTCCATAACAAAATCGCGAGCCAAAATGGTATGACCAAGAATAAATGAGTGCAATGAGGCCGCATCCACATAAGGGTCTGCAGCAAGAAGATCCCTTAAAGTATTATGCTTACCCTCAAGGTTGGGCGTATTTATTCTAACCGATATCAGATTGTGGGGATCAAATCCTAGATCCTTGTTTTTGATGTGTTGAATCTGTACAAACACAACAATTGTGCAAATTGCCAAGGCTTGTAAAATCGCAAACTGAAGAAAAGCCAGGATACTCCTGAAAGAGGTTCTCCTCCCGAATGTTTTAATGGATTGCCGAAAAACTGAGATCGGACTAAACCGTGATAGGTATAAAGCGGGATACCAACCGGCTAAAATCCCTACAGACAGAATAAGGGCGGGTATTCCAGAAAAAAAGTAGGATGTGGTTTTGGAGGAGAGAATTAATCTTCCCCCCAGAAATGATTCAACCAGCGGCGATGCAATCTCGGCCAGCACAAGAGCTAAAACCATGGCAACAGATACAAGTAGTATCGATTCGCCAAGATGCTGCAGCATTAAATGTCTTCGGGTCGCTCCAAAAACCTTACGAATTCCAACTTCTCTAGCTCTTTTCAGAGCCTGCACGGTACTTAAGTTTATAAAGTTAAAGCAAGCAATCACAAGTACCAGCAAAGCCGCAATGATAAATAGTACAATGGTTTTCATATTCCCTTTAACAGCTTGCCGTTGTACCTTTGAGTTTAGGTAGATATCAGTAATAGGCTCAAGAAAACCGCCTAATCTGGCGTTAATCGTTTTAAAAAGGTCATTCACCTCCCTGTCCATCAGTATCTCAATCTTTCTCTCTAAATCCAAGGGATTAGTCCCTGGCTTAAGCAAAAGCCAAGTTTCAAAAGCCATTCCATGTCCATACGAGAATCCACCAAACTGCCGTGTTGCAGAAATCATAGGCTCTAACACTTTAAACCGCAGCGACGAGTTTTCGGGAGGATCCTCAACAACACCAGTAATGGTGTATGCCTGATTATCCGACTCCAACACCTTACCAAGGGCATCGCTTTCGCCAAAAAAGGCCTTGGCCATGCCTTGAGTAATTACTAGGGTGTTGGGAGCCGAGAGAGACTTTTGGGCATCGCCAGCAATCAACCTAAAGGAGAAAATCTGGAAAAAGCTGCTATCAACATAGTGAACATCCTCTACCAGTATGGATTTTTGTCCATACTGATACAATCGGCTGTGTGAACGCCCAAAACGCGACATGTGCTCCACCTCAGGAAACTCCTCTACCACCATTTGCCCAATTGGGGCATGGTGTGTGGCATGAAAATTTACCTCGCCTGACATGGTTAAGACGGACGATAAACGATAAATTCGATCGGCCTTTAGATGAAATGTGTCGAAATTTGTCTCGAACAACACCCAACTAACAATTATAATTACACAGGCAAGCCCTACAGCTAGGCTTAATAGATTGATCAACGTGAAGGACTTATTCCTTGTGAAAAATTGTATTGCTGCATTAAAGTAGCTACGAATCATATGAAAAGGTATTTTTCCTAAGTAAGTATTCAAGAGTTGTGCCCACAAATATAATTAGCTAACAATGTTTTACTTTCACAAAAAACTACTAATTACATTGTCATATTTTGTCAAATGTACTGTATAGTTTCGATACACCAACTAGTTAAAACCGTACACCTACAGTTAGAATCGCACATTACTGTATTTCTGCTGTTTGGAATGTACGATGATAATAGATGAAATTTTTATTGAAAAAAGTTTTGATAAATTTTGCAGATATTAAAAATGCTCGTATTTTTGCATCGCTTTTAACGAAAAGCACAACGCAATAAACAAAGCACTTTGGGAGTTTAGCTCAGCTGGTTCAGAGCACCTGCCTTACAAGCAGGGGGTCACTGGTTCGAATCCAGTAACTCCCACACACAAAATCAACCACTTACAGCGTTTATCGAGGTAAGTGGTTTTTTTGTTAACTGCCTAATTTGAACCATGCGCACCCATACGGCTTCACATCCATTATTGCCCAACAAATCATTGCAACTGTATTGGCATCCCTCAAGGCTCAATCAAACAACAGACTATTGAATGCAAAACATAGCCAAAACTATTGAATTGCTTTGCTAACTCAAGCCCTTTTATGACACTCGGCTCGGAGTGAATGACCAGAAAATTAACAAAACTTGTGTAGAGGTTTACATATCGTTTAAACCTTTCAATCATTAACTATTCTAAATCAGATTCGCTTCACTTAACCATAACTAATCATGAATCTATATCAAAATCTAAAAGCAAAAGCCGTAACAACTATAATAGAGAAATTACGCGTATTGTCTCTTGTTGCCATGTTAACCGCAGTATCGATTACAAGTTTTGGTTGGGGGCGAACAGGACATCATACAATTGTTGATATAGCTCAAAATTATGTTTCCAGCAGTACTTTAGACTCCATTAGCAAGTACCTTGCAAACGACACCTGGCATGCTGCATCAACCTGGATGGACGAGCTGCGCGGCAATTCGCAGTTCGATTACATGAGAAAGTGGCACTATATTAATGTTGACAAAGGTCAAACTTATAATCCAACCATCGAAAATGGCGATAATGTGGTAACCCAGCTCGATTCTGCTATTTTCAAACTAAAGAATCGACGGAACTTAACCCCCGAGCAGGTAACGATTAACCTAAAGGTGCTTTTCCATCTTATGGGCGACCTACACAACCCGTTGCACGCTGGCTATGGATCCGACCGCGGGGGCAACGATGTTAGGGTGGTTTACAATGGCAAATCGTTTAATCTACATCGGATTTGGGATACTGAGATTATTGAAACAAATCTATCCGTTAAAGACAATTTGTTGAACAGGCGGAAAAATACCAAGAGGCGAGAATTGAAACGCATAGCCAAAGGCAACGCTACAACTTGGTTTAATGATGCCCGGAATGCCCTGCCAACGGTTTACTCGCTAAACAACGATACCATTACTACCGCATATCTGGAGCAGGGTCATCCAGTTGCAGAAAACTTGCTATTTACTGCTGGCGTTCGCCTAGGATTTACCCTTAATGATATATTCCGAAAATACTAGTCAGCACCCTTTCTGAGCAGGCAAAATCAACATTCTGCTTGTTGCTAATAAAATTGAAAACCTGGCAAAGCGTTTTCAACAATATTGCTAACCAGCAATGCAACTGGCAGCCTGAAACTTACTCCGAAAGAGGTTATTTTCGGAGGATAAAGGTTACGGGAAGAGAATACCGCACAGTAATGTATCGACCATCCTTTTGTGCTGGATGCCAGTCGAAATCGACAGTATTTAGAATCCGTAAAGCCTCCTTATCCAAGTCGGGGTCAACCGTCTTTTGTAGGCCTACTCCCCCCATTCGGCCAGTGCTATCAACAACAAACGATACAATAACCTGACCATCAATTCCACCTTTCCATGCTCTGGTGGGGTACTGAATGTTTCGGGCAATAAGCTTGAGCGGATCATTTCCATCGAGCATCAAGGGTGGACTATCAATCTCCTCCTCTACCCAGCGCCCCTCGGTTAAAACCTGAAATCGACTCGATAGACCCCTCCAGTTATACTTGCATATTTTCTTAGTGGTGTAGTTATAAACGTAGTCCAAAACACCAACATTATCATTTACAAGCCAAGGCCCAACCTGCCGACCGTCCTTGTAACTACCAAAGCTCAACGTGTCATTACCATTTCTAGCATAGTTTACCCACAGGCTATCCTCAAGATCGTTCTTGAAAAACCCAGTTCTAATAAGAATCCCGCTCTCGTGCATCTGTTTATACTCGCCTTGCTTAATATCCCTGTCCTTTTTTAGCACAAAGTACTCTTCAACCACCGATGCTTTCTTATCTTTCCGGGTAACCTTTCGTAGTTCCTGCGAATAACCTGTAAGCGTTATGCAGGCAATAGCAATGGCTAAGAGTAATGTTTTCATATCAATTGGATTGTTATTGTACTAGCTAATATATGCGGTTTATTCTATATAACAAAAGCCTGCTTAGGATATTGATGACAGTTCAACCCCTATGTACCTCTCCCAATATTCTCTTTGTGAATTGCTTTGGCTGCGCCGAGCTCGCAAAAAACGCTCGGTTCAGATTGTATCCCTGCCTGCCGAAGTGATGGCACGCAGGCAGGTTTGACTTATTGAACACAACTGAGTTAGACACAACAGAACTTGACCAGTAGTTGTGAATTGCTTTCAGATTGTATCTTTGACTTATTGAACACAACTATTTCCTTTGACGCTGAGATTGTCGACATGTTGTGAATTGCTTTCAGATTGTATCTTTGACTTATTGAACACAACTACTACGATACCGATGACTGGTACCAACCCGTTGTGAATTGCTTTCAGATTGTATCTTTGACTTATTGAACACAACTGAGGGTCAAAAAATAACCGAAGCCGAGGCGTTGTGAATTGCTTTCAGATTGTATCTTTGACTTATTGAACACAACAAATCGTTTTTGTACTTTCTCTACCCTGTCGTTGTGAATTGCTTTCAGATTGTATCTTTGACTTATTGAACACAACCAACAAAGGGTATAACCCAAAGCGGGTAACGTTGTGAATTGCTTTCAGATTGTATCTTTGACTTATTGAACACAACTCCACCACCCCGGTATGCTTCCACGAGTAGTTGTGAATTGCTTTCAGATTGTATCTTTGACTTATTGAACACAACCTGCTGTGATGGGTCATTGTAGAGATTTTGTTGTGAATTGCTTTCAGATTGTATCTTTGACTTATTGAACACAACTGAACGAGTACATCGCCGCTGGCTCGCAGAGTTGTGAATTGCTTTCAGATTGTATCTTTGACTTATTGAACACAACTAATACCTACGTTGATGGTGCGTTCAAGGAGTTGTGAATTGCTTTCAGATTGTATCTTTGACTTATTGAACACAACTGGAGAGCGCAGCTGGAATAGCCAACTACGGTTGTGAATTGCTTTCAGATTGTATCTTTGACTTATTGAACACAACCGTGGAGCTTACGCATGGCCTCTATGCGATGTTGTGAATTGCTTTCAGATTGTATCTTTGACTTATTGAACACAACCGAATCCCCACTTGGGTGCTCCCTCGGTGCGTTGTGAATTGCTTTCAGATTGTATCTTTGACTTATTGAACACAACTACAACCAAAGAGAAGTAGCTATCCTTGTTGTTGTGAATTGCTT
>CAZBBA010000128.1:0-8246 GCA_964490015.1 uncultured Rikenellaceae bacterium | reverse complement strand
GAAATATACCTATTTATATTAACAATTAAAATAAATGTCGATGAAGATTCTCGTTTGTATCAGTAATGTCCCCGACACTACCACCAAGGTGAAATTTACTGACAACAACACCAAATTCGACCCCACAGGGGTTCAATGGGTTATCAATCCATGGGACGAATTGGCGCTTACCCGTGCGCTTGAACTGAAAGACAATGCCTCAACTGGAGTTAAAAGCGTAACTATTGCCCATATTGGATTAGCAACTTCCGAACCAACAATCAGGAAAGCCCTTGCCATTGGTGCCGATGATGCTATCCGTGTCAACCTCGACCCAAAGGATGCCTATCAGGTTGCCGCACAATTAGCTGAGGCAATTAAGGCAGAACAATTCGACATTGTGCTTTGTGGAATTGAATCGAGCGATTTCAATGGCTCTACAGTAGGTAGCATGGTGGCCGAGTTTCTCGGACATCCTTCTGTATCAGCCGTATCGGGATTAAACATTGAAAATGGCACAGCCATTATCACCCGTGAAATTGATGGTGGAAAGGAAACCGTTAGCGTTCCCACACCTTTTGTAGCAGTAGTTCAAAAAGGTATAGCCAAAGAGCCAAGAATTGCTGCCATGCGTGGTATTATGCAGGCTAGAACCAAGGTAATCAAGGTTATTGAACCAACTGCCATTGATGCTCTTACAGAGATAGTAACCTTTGAGCCTCCCCAACCACGTGCGAAGTGCGTATTTGTGGATGCAGAAAACCCTGGTAAGCTGATCGAGCTTCTTCAGAATGAAGCGAAAGTTATTTAGTTAACTTTCTGATTAAAAGTAATATCGAATATCGATTAACGATTTAGGATTTAAGAAGTTAAAGATTACACAAATAATCCAAAATCTAAAATCGTTAATCCCTGCCTGCAGCAGGCAGGCTTGTTCTTAAATCAAAACAAAAATCGACAAATAAAAAAGCAAAAATATGTCAGTACTAGTTTTCACAGAGAATTGGGACGGTAAGTTTAAGAAACTTTCCTTTGAACTTGTTTCGTATGGTGCAAAAGTTGCCGAGATGCTGGGAACATCAGCAACTGCACTTTCCATAGGCAATGTATCCGATGATGAGCTTACAAAGCTGGGTGGATATGGTGCAAAAAAGATTATCAGCCTGAAGAACGATGCCCTAAACGTTCTCGATAGCCAGACCTATACCGCAGCCATAGCCGAAATTGCTCATAAAGAGGGAGCTAAGGTTATTGTTATTGCAAACAACAACATGGGTAAGTCCATTGCACCCAGACTTTCGGTTAGGCTTAAAGCTGCCGTCGGTTCAGGGGTTAGCAAGCTACCTATCAGCATTAATCCTTTCGTGGTATATAAGCGCGCTTACTCTGGTAATGCATACGCAAATGTTGCGTTAAAAACTGAAATTAAAATCATTACCCTTGCTCAGAACTCCTTCGATCTTATAGAAGTTACCAACCAAGCCACTATTGAAGCAGGTTCAGTAAGTATAGATGGTTCATTGGTAAAAACTCAGGTTAAGGATGTTCAAAAACAAACTGGCAAACTCCTTCTCACCGATGCCGAGATAGTGGTTTCAGGGGGTCGTGGTATGAAATCGCCCGACAACTGGCAGCCGCTTCTCGACCTGGCCGATGCTCTTGGTGCAGCAACAGCTTGCTCACGCCCCGTATCTGATGAGGGATGGCGTCCACACGAGGAGCATACTGGTCAAACAGGGAAAATTGTTGCCCCCAACCTTTATTTTGCAATCGGAATCTCTGGCGCAACCCAACACCTTGCAGGTGTGAGCTCATCGAAATATATTGTGGCAATCAACTCCGATAAGGATGCTCCTATATTCGAGGCTGCCCAGTACGGTATTGTTGGCGATGCCGCCAAGATTTTACCCAAGCTGGTGGAAGCGGTAAAAGAAGCGAAGGGGAGGTAGGCAACATCACTTTTAATAAGAAATGTAAAATGTAAAACTCTAAATGTAAAATGTAAATCGAAATAGCAAATGGGAGAACAACGGAAATATGATTTAGAAGAACGGCTTATCCTATTTGCTATTCGAACGCTTGAAGTTTCAGAGATTTTGCCGAATACAAAAGGGGGAAATCATATTGCTGGTCAACTTGTTCGTTGTGGAATTTCACCCGCTTTTAATTATGGTGAAGCACAATCATCGGAATCACATAAGGACTTTATTCATAAAATTGGCATCGTGCTTAAAGAATTAAGAGAAACAAGTATATGTTTGAAAATAATCATACTCAAGCCTCTATTAAAAGAATCTCAAAGTATCGATTCTGATCTAAAAGAATGCAGGGAACTAATTGCAATATTTACAAAAAGCCTACAAACTGCAAAAAGTAAAACCGTACAAAAGAAGATATAGGTTTATCATTCTACACTATTTTTTGATTTTACATTTAGAGTTTTACATTTTACATTGGTTTAAAATTTTTATAAATTAATACGATGAATCAGATTCTCTTTGCCTTTGCCCTACTTATCACATTTGCCGTGTTCGGTTACACCGCTTGGCGTTATGCGAGAATTTTCAGGTTAACCAAGCCTGATTTCCCTGTTCGGGATTTTGGCAAGCGCTTTATGCTGATGATGAACGTGGCCATTGGTCAAACCAAGATGTTCCGCAAACCCTTCACTGGGATAATGCATGCCCTTGTTTTTTGGGGATTCCTGGTAATCCTTTTTGGTAGTATCGAGATGGTTATCGACGGGCTATTCGGCTTGGAGAGATCGCTGAAGGTACTTGGGTGGTTTTACGATTTTCTGATGGCCACCGGCGATGTCTTTGGCTTAATAATTCTCATTGCCATTCTCGTGTTCATGGGGAGAAGGTTGTTTCTCCACATTAAACGCTTCGAGGGGATTGAGATGAAGCATATCTCACACATCGATGCAAAGATTGCGCTTACCATTATCTTGTTGCTGATGGTAAGTCTTCTCGGGCTAAATGCTAGCTACGTTGCACACCAAACAGCCACCAATGCTGAGATTCATGGATTATTCCCTGTGGGAAACATCCTTGCACAATTCTTTGTTGGCATGTCTGCTGAAACCATCCATATTCATCATGAAGTGCATTGGTGGTCGCATATCCTCCTAATATTCCTGTTTGCCAATATTTTACCTTACTCAAAGCACTTCCATGTGTTCATGTCGGTGCCAAATGTTTTTCTTTCAAGGCTTGAACCCCTTGGCAAGCTGCCAAACATGGATAGCGTTACCCGTGAGGTGAAGCTGATGATGAACCCCGAAACCGCCTATGCAGCAGCACCTGCCAATGCTCCCGTTGAGCGCTTTGGCATTCTCGATGCCGATGATGCATCGTGGAAAAATTACCTCGATTCGCTGGCATGTACTGAATGCGGTCGTTGCACATCGGTTTGCCCTGCAAATATCACAGGCAAGAAGCTTTCACCCAGAAAGATTGTGATGGATCTAAGGGCAAGGATGAAGGAAAAAAGCAAAGGATTGATTGCCAAAGGCAAAGAGTATAGCGATGGGAAATCGCTTATCCGTGATTATGTTAGCGAGGAGGAACTCTGGGCTTGCACAACCTGCAATGCCTGTGCTATGGAATGCCCAATCAATATCGATCATCCAAAGCTAATTGTGGATATGCGCCGATACCTGGTGATGGAAGAAGGATCGGCTCCTGGCGAGCTGAAGGCTACCTTTAATAATATTGAGAATAACGGAGCTCCCTGGCAGTACTCGACCGAAGATAGGCTGATTTGGGCTGAAGAGCTGGAGATGAATAGAGTGTAAACTTTTCATAGTATATTTTATTTACTTTACCAAAGAACCATGAAACCACAAAAGCTTTACATCCCGTTGCTAGCTCTGCTACTGGCCATTTGTATGACAAGCTGCGAGAAGAACAATCCCTTTGCCCCCGGCACCGAGCTGCCCCCTGAAACCACCACTGGTTCCAACACCTTTGGATGCCTTGTGAACGGCTAGGTGTGGCGAAATGGGGGGTACTTTAACCCCGCCGAAAGCCTTAATATCCCTGAGATGAGCGAAACAAGGCTGCAAATTAAAGCTTCAAGAAAGTTAGAGGATTCCCTCTCTAGCATTGGAGTCTATATTTTTACTTCAAATATTGGTTTAGAACAATACCTATGCGATTCAATAAACATAAATATTAAATTTAGTTCATGGTATATGGGTAATTACAGTAGTTATGAATACGCACAAGAAGGTTCTATAGAAATCACCCGCTACGATTTGGAGAATAGAATAGTTTCGGGGCGATTCAACGCTTTGCTAAAACTCGAAGGTTGTGAGGACATAGTAATAACTGACGGTCGTTTCGACCTAAAACAATAAAAAAACATGATACGAAATAGACTAATGCAAATACTTGCATCGGCACTAATAGTGCTAATCCTTGGGGTTAATTCCCAAGCCCAAACCATTAACGAACAGTTGCAGTTCCTGTTTGCTCCGCTTGATAAGAGCCATATTACCACGGGTATGCTACTCGAGCGTGGGATGTTTCCCCACAGCCCCATGCCTTTCAATGGCTCGCTAACCGATAGCAGCTACACCAAATAAACAATAATACATTAATTATGAGTAAATTTGCTAACAAAAACACCAAACAAACGTAACCATGAAACGACAAAAGCTTTACACTCCCCTGCTAGCCCTACTGCTAGCCCTTTGCATGACAAGCTGCGAAAAGAATAACCCCTTTGCCCCTGGCACTGAGCTGCCCCCCGAAACCACAACCGGTGCCAACACCTTTGGATGCCTGGTGAATGGCAAGGTGTGGCGAAACGGTGGGTACTTTAACCCCGCCGAAAGCCTTAATATGCCTGAAATGAGCGAATCTCGGTTGCAAATAGCTGCAGCAAGAAAAGTTACAGACACTCTTACATCTATACATATTAGGATTTGGACAGATGAAATTAGTGTTGGAACGTATTCTTGTGATTCAATGAATATAAATATTAGTTATCTATTAATTCTTGGGGGGTCAACTGGTACCGCTTACGAGTACTCCTATGCTCACGAAGGTGAAGTTGAAATCACCCGCTACGATTTGGAGAATAGAATAGTTTCGGGGCGATTCAATGCTTTGCTAAAACTCGAAGGTTGTGAGGACATAGTAATAACTGACGGTCGTTTCGACCTAAAACAATAAAAAAAACGAAATGATTATGATACGAAATAAGTTTGCTCAAGTATTTGCATCTGCTCTTCTTGCATTATGCCTTGGGGTTAATTCCCAAGCCCAAACCATTAACGAGCAGCTGGATTTCCTGTTTGCTCCGCTTGATAAGAGCCGTATTACCACGGGTATGCTGCTGGAGCGCGGGCTGTTCCCCCACAGCCCCTTGCCCTTCAATGGCATCCTGACCGATAGCAGCTTCACCACGCCCCTGCTGCAAAGGTCGCTCTACGTTGGGCTGCATTCATCGGTTGTATCGTTGATAGGCATGACCAGCCCAGAGGTGTTCTACGGTAACCTTAGCGCCGCCAGCCCAGACGGGGTGGAGCTGTCGATGCTCCACTACAACATGAACCGCATTAAGGACAATGCCATGTCATCGGGGCTGCTCAGCTACCAAAACGGCCAGCTCCACGATGTGCCCGGCAGCGCAACCCCCTACCAGCCCTTCACCCTTTTTGCCGTTGCGCCGGTAAACGCCGAGGCCTGGGGCACCACCGTAACCTTTACCCTCAGCTCCCTGCTGCACATGACCAACAGCACAGCCCCCATATCGCTGCTACAGATTGACCCCGGCGATGGGGGAGGGTACCGCACCATTGCCTTCAACGCCCCGCTATCCGTAACCTACCCCACGGCGGGGCAAAAGGTGGTAAGGGTAGCCCTAACCCCAAGCGGCGGGCAAACGCTCCGCAGCCACTTCAGGCTAACGGTTCACACCACCACGCAGCCACCGCAACCATCGCCCTACGATTATAGCGATGATGCCATCCCATTTGCACCCGTTCAGGGGGTTCACTCCGGCGGGGTGGCGTTTGTGAAGTACTCCACCGGCAACACTTCCCAAACCCTCAGGAATCCCCTAATAGTTGCCGAGGGGATTGACCCGTCGAGCGTACTATCCATTATCCCAAACTATTCTTTTTACGATTTTTACAGAAAATTATGGGATGTTTCTTTAGATGGTGGAAGCCGTTTTTGGAATGCGTTGATAAGCGAATACGACATTGTATTCCTCGACTACACCAACGGTGTTGATGATATTTTCCGTAACGCTCGACTGCTAGAGAAGGTAATAGAGTGGGCAAACGCCCAAAAGGCCAACGTACCCGATGCCCAGCCCAACGTGGTGCTAGGGGTTAGCATGGGCGGGTTGGTATCGAGGGTGGCCCTCAGGCGCATGGAGGTGGAGGGCAAGAGCCACGATACCCGCCTTTTCATTTCCTTTGATAGCCCGCATAAGCGGGCCAACGTGCCACCTGCATACCAGGCCTTGGCATGGCACGTGAACAGCTACCTCAGCATAATCGACCCAAGCCTTTACCATTTTCTGAACGCCCCTGCAACCAAGCAGATGTTGAAGTACTACGCCAACAACAGCAACAACACATTCATCAGTACCCACCACAACACCTTTATGGCACAGTACGATGCGCTAGGCTTCCCAACCACTACACGTAATGTGGCCATTGCCAACGGCTCAAATGCCGGTGCGAGCATATTTAACCCCTACTCTTCGCTAATAAATGTCGTGCACAATGTTGGAAAATTCAAGTTTACTGTTAAAGGTTATGCCATGCCGAACAAACTAAACAGAGTGGTTTATGATGCGACCGTTGAGTGGAAAGTAAGCGGTTCTTTTTGGCAATGGCTATTTGGGGCAAGCACAATGATTGCTGATCTGAAAAAGTACTACTCAAATACTTCTCAATTATCTTTCGATGGAGCTCCTGGTGGTTACTACCCCTTATCTTGGTTTGGAGGTTTGCCCGCTGGTTTTGACGATTACATAAGCTACAACAACTTCACATTTATCCCCATATCTAGCGCATTGGCCGTTAACTCTAACGATCCAGCTGAGGTTATGGCCAACCAAAACCTGATTGGCACAAGCAGAACACCCCTTGCTACATACTACTCACAAGCAGTCAATCAGAGCCACTTGCAGCTTACTCCTCAAAATGCTCAATTTATTCTTAACGAATTAGGTGAGTTTAATTTATGCATTCCAGCCAGTGGAGTTATGATAAATGGCCCAACTATATTATGTACTTCCAATTCCACTTTCACGTTGAGTAATCTCCCCGCGGGGGTCACGGTAAACTGGACAAAAAGCAGTAACCTTTCTTATCATAGCGGGCAAGGTACAAATTCCTACACTGTAAGTGCAGCCAGTTCAACCACAAGCGGTGCAGGCTGGGTACGAGCCAAACTTAACAGTCCTTGCGGTGAAATAGTGTTACCCGACTACATTGTATGGGTAAGCAACACTCCCACACAGCCTACTATTACAGTCCCTATAGAACCCTTAAATTGCCAGTATCAAGCTATGGTGTGGGCAAGTTCATCACCAAGTGATGTAACTTATAGTTGGTCTGTTACAAATGGCACAATTATTTCTCAGGATGGGGCTGAACTTTTTGTGCAACCAACTTGTTCTCGACCATGGATTTTAGGGTTAGGCGTTAGCGCATCAAACCAGTGTGGCACATCTGCAATTACTACAAAAAGTGTGACCATATCGAATGGGGGCATGATAAATCCCCGCCTCCTCATCGCCCCCAACCCCGCCAGCGTGGAGGTTACCATCTCGGAGATAGAGCCAACCAACGAGAACATCCCCTGGGTGCTGCGCCTGATGAGCCAACAGGGTGCGGTGATGGTGAACGTTACCACCACCCTGCCCCAAACCCTGAGCGTGCAGGGCCTTCAGCCTGGGGTTTACGTGCTGCACGCCCGTCGTGGCAGCTACAGCGAGCAGCAGGTGGTGGTGGTAGAGTAGTTTTTAAGACCCTAAGTGTTTTGAAAACCCTTAGGGTCTTAAAAATGTGTTATTGTTGATAAAATTTCCCGAAATCGTTTGGTGATTTCCGTTTTTTTGCAATGCATGATTTTTATTACGGAAAACAATACCTTATAGACTGCTTAAAATATTTGGTTTAAATGAGGAGTAACCATGCGTTTTAAATTTAGTTTGAAAAAAATAAGTAATACAATGATTTATTAATTCTACTTTAACAGATTAAAAACTCCTGTAAATTTTGGTGTTTAGCGAAT
>CAZBBA010000127.1:0-8370 GCA_964490015.1 uncultured Rikenellaceae bacterium | reverse complement strand
CCCGGCCAGGAATGCATACTTTATGCTTCCACTTATACTTGGACTAATTGGACTTGTTTTTCATGTTTTTAGGGACCCCAAAAACTTTTGGGTGGTTACTCTTCTTTTTGTGCTTACCGGAATCGCAATTGTAATTTACCTTAACCAGTACCCCCTGCAACCCCGCGAGCGCGATTACTCCTACGTTGGATCATTCTACGCCTTTTCTATTTGGATTGGTATTGGCGTGCTAGCCCTTTACGAAAGTTTTGCTAAGCGAATTAAGCCTGTTACTGCTGCTGCGTTGGCAATTCTAATTACAGCAACGGTTCCTGCAGTTCTCGCATCCGAAAACTGGGACGATCACGATCGTTCGGGTCGATATGTTGCTCGCGATTTTGCGTATAATTACCTAAATACATGCGATCCCAATGCTATTATCTTCACCAATGGTGATAATGATACATTCCCTCTATGGTATGCTCAGGAAGTTGAGGGCATTCGAACCGACGTTCGGGTGGTTAATCTAAGTCTTTTGGGAACCGATTGGTACACCGAACAGATGAAATGGAAGGCCAACGACTCCGACCCACTTCCCATAACCATGGATTTCGATAAGTTTGTTCAGGGAACTAGAGATGTTGTTTACATCATCGATAGGGTAAACCGTCCTGTTGAGCTTAAGCAGCTAATGGATTTTGTAGCTAGCGACGAACCCGAAAAGCGTCATCGAACCCCCAGCGGTGAGATGATTGATTATTTGCCCACCAAGCAGATTCGCTTAACGGTTGACAAGGAGAAAGTGCTGGCCAATGGAATTGTAAAACCCGAGGATGCTCACTTAATAGTTGATGCTATAGAGTGGACAATCGATAAGGATTATATCCAAAAGCCCGAAATGATGATGCTGGAGATTCTTGCCAACAATAATTGGGAGCGTCCAATATACTTTGTATCTACAGGTGGCGATTCCGATATTGGACTATCGGATTACCTACAGCACGAGGGATTTGCCTATAAACTTGTGCCCATAAAAACCCAACAGCCCGATTACCTTACTGTTGGTCGGTTAAATATTGATAAGCTTTACGAGAACTACATGGAGAAATTCAAGTGGGGAGGGATTGATCAACCCAACGTGATGGTCGATCATAATGTTCAACGAACCACTCTTGTATTGCGGTTAAGGAACAACTTTAACCGATTGGCCGATGAGCTAATCGCCCTTAATAAGGTTGATTCGGCAGTTAAAGTCCTTGATCGTATTGTTGAGTTGCTTCCACAGGAAAAGTTTCCTTACGATTTCTTTGTAATTGGGCTAATTGAGAGTTACTATAAGGCAAATGAAACAGATAAGGCCAATAATTTGTTGAATAAATACGCCCAAGTTACCCTCGAGAATCTGGACTATTTCTTTAGTCTTGAACCCCGCTTTGCCAATATAACGGGATATGATACAGAGCTAAATCTGCAGATTATGCAGGAACTTGTTGGTACTGCCGACAAGTTTGGACAAGCCGAAGTAAAGGAAACACTCGAAGAGCGTTTTAACCAGTTTATAACCAGATATTATCAACGATCACGATAGTTAACTAAACTAATATTCAGAAAGAGCGCCTACAAGCGCTCTTTCTGTTTTTCATGAATGCAACTCAGTACTGATGGATAGTTAATGAATGGTAATTTATATCACCAACAAAAATCTCATAAAACTTGCTGTTATATTCTCAATAAGGTTAATTTTGTAGTTTATCATACAGTAAACTCCAAGGATATGTCTAAAATATTTGGTGAAATTATCCAGGTTATTGGCCCTGTTGTCGATGTTTCGTTCCCCTCGGCCGGTGAGCAACTACCCAACATCCACGATGCGCTAATTATTACGCGAAATGATGGTTCACCCCTAGTGGTGGAATGCCAGCAGCATATTGGTGAGAAAACCGTTCGAACCATAGCCATGGACTCCACCGACGGTCTTCATAGAGGGATGAAGGTTGAGGCTACTGGAAAATCGATAACAATGCCGACAGGAGAACAGATCAAGGGTAGATTGCTGAACGTTATTGGCGAACCCATTGATGGAATCCAGGCATTAAGTAGCGAGAATGAGTATCAAATTCATAATAAGCCACCCCGATACGAGGATTTGAGCACCGAAACCGAGGTGTTGTTTACTGGTATAAAAGTTATCGATCTTCTGGAACCCTACTCCAAGGGAGGAAAAATTGGGTTATTTGGTGGAGCCGGTGTTGGCAAAACAGTTATTATTATGGAGTTGATTAATAACATTGCAAAAAAATACGAGGGAATGTCGGTGTTTGCCGGAGTGGGCGAACGTACCCGCGAGGGGAATGACTTGCTTCGGGAGATGATAGAGTCGGATGTAATTCGCTATGGATCCAAGTTTAAGGAGAGCATGCTAAAGGGAGACTGGGATTTATCGTTAGTTGATAATGATGAGCTAAAAAAATCGCAAGCCACGCTGGTTTTTGGTCAAATGAACGAACCTCCTGGAGCAAGAGCAACTGTAGCTCTTTCGGGTCTTTCGGTGGCCGAGTCATTTAGAGACGGTACCAAGGGAGATGGAAAAGGAAACGATATCCTTTTCTTTATCGATAATATTTTCCGCTTTACACAGGCCGGAAGTGAGGTGTCGGCACTATTGGGCCGGATGCCTTCGGCTGTAGGATATCAACCAACCCTTGCAACTGAGATGGGCCTTATGCAGGAGCGTATTACTTCCACCCGCAGGGGATCCATCACTTCAGTTCAGGCCGTTTACGTACCTGCCGACGACCTAACCGACCCAGCGCCAGCAACCACCTTTTCGCACCTTGATGCCACAACAGTATTGAGTCGTAAAATATCGGAGCTTGGAATTTATCCCGCTGTTGATCCGCTCGATTCAACATCGCGAATTCTGAATCCCGAAATAGTTGGCGAGGAGCATTATGTAACCGCACAGCGAGTTAAGCAACTTTTACAGCGATATAAGGAGTTGCAGGATATTATAGCAATTCTGGGGATGGACGAGCTAAGCGAGGAGGACAAACTTGTGGTTCACAGGGCTCGTCGTGTGCAGCGATTCCTCTCGCAGCCATTCCACGTGGCCGAAGCTTTTACTGGCCTGCCAGGTGTTATTGTAGATATTCAGGATACCATTAAAGGCTTTAACATGATTATGGATGGCGAGGTTGATAAATACCCCGAGGCAGCTTTTAATCAGGTGGGAACCATTGAGCAGGCCATTGAAAAGGGTGAGAAAATGCTACAGGACGCCAAAAAATAGAAGCTCATGTTACTCGAAATTATTACACCTCAAAAGCTTTTCTTTAAGGACAAGGTTGATATCGTGAGGGTTCCCGGATCAAAAGGCTCCTTCGCGATGATGCACAACCATGCGCCCATAATTTCTACGCTCGAACCGGGAATCATTAAGGTTACTCAGCTGGGAAATGATAGGTTTTTCCAACTATTCGAAAAGGGCGTTGTTGAGCAGCACAAGAATAAGGTAACCATCCTGGCCACCAAGATTGAGGAGACCTATCCCATTTTCGTTCGTTAATGCGTTTCACACGCAAAATTGAAATCAGTAATTTTTAGGCGAAATGCTAAAGAGGTTTTTGGTTTTTACTTTTCTTACCCTATCAACCAGTGTGCTTTTTGCGCAGCAAACCATTACATTTACTGCCGATGATGGTGTTGTAGTTACTGCCGATCATTATGTTGTATCCACACAGAAGCCCTATCTAATTTTACTCCATCAGGCAGGATATAGCCGCGGAGAGTATCGCGAAACAGCCCCAAAGCTTGCCAATCTTGGGTTTAACTGCCTATCCATAGACCTTCGATCGGGAAACGAGGTGAATTTTATAAAAAACCAAACCGCAATTGATGCCGCATCAAAACAGGTTTCCACATCGTATACCGCAGCACTGGCCGATATTCAAGCGGCAATAAGCTACGTGGCAAATCGATCGAATAAACCCATCATTCTTGTGGGCAGCTCCTACTCAGCCTCATTAGCCCTAGTGGAAGCAACCGAAAATTTTAAGATCAAAGCAGTGGTAGCCTTTTCGCCAGGCGAGTATTTTGGCGATGAGTTAAACGTCAAGCAATCAACTTCTTCAATCTGTATTCCTATTCTTACCTTAACCTCGCGCATGGAGTTTGCCGATACCAAGTCGCTCCTAGATCATGTGCCCTCGAAATTTATAAGCTTTTTCCGACCCACCGAGGGCGAAGGCGTTCATGGATCGCGCGCACTGTGGGAGCGCAACCCAACCAATCAGGAGTACTGGATGGCGTTAACGCAATTTTTTAGCGGGCTCAATATTAAGTAGCGATTTTTGTTTTACTTGATTTTTCGTTCAATCTCTTTAAGGTTATCCATTTTCTTCTTTTCAAGAAACCCTCGGATATCGTAAAGATGTTCCTTCATCTCTTTATTACCAAACTCGTAAACCTTGGTAACCAGCCCATCCAGAAAGTCACGATCGTGCGATACCAGTATTAAAGTGCCGTCAAAGGCTAAAAGTGCACTTTTAAGAATATCCTTGGTGCGCATATCCAAATGGTTGGTTGGCTCGTCGAGGATTAGCAGGTTTACTGGCTCTAAAAGCAGCTTTATCATGGACAAACGCGTTCTCTCTCCACCCGATAGAACCTTAACCTTTTTGTTTATATCATCGCCTCCAAACATAAATGCGCCAAGAAGATCCTTTATCTTGGTTCGTATCTCGCCCACGGCTACATCGTCGATGGTTTGAAAAACGGTTAACTCCTCGTTTAGCAGCGAAGCCTGATTCTGGGCAAAGTATCCAATCATCACATTATGCCCAAGGGTCATTTTTCCCCCAAAGGGAATCTCCCCCATAATGGCTTTAATCATAGTCGATTTTCCTTCACCATTTCGACCTACGAATGCAATCTTTTCGCCACGCTCAATGGAGAACGATGCGTTGGTGAAAACGGTGTGATTGCCATAGCTTTTCGATAAACCTTCGGCAATTACCGGCCAGCTACCCGACCTCGGTGATGCCGGAAAGCGAAGCTTTAGCGCAGATGTATCCTCCTCGTCAACCTCAAGTATTTCCAACTTCTCCAGCATTCGTACCCGCGATTGCACCTGGTTGGTTTTGGAATACGTTCCCTTAAATCGCTCAATAAACTCCTGGTTATCGGCAATCATTTTTTGCTGCTCATCGTATTGCTTTTGCTGCTGATCACGACGTTCCTGGCGAAGCTGGAGGTAGGTTGAGTAGTTAACCTTGTAGTCGTAAATACGACCCATGGTAATCTCAATGGTTCGGGTTGTGATATTGTCAACAAATGCCCTGTCGTGCGAGATTAGGATAACCGCTTTGGCGCTGTTAATTAGAAACTCCTCGAGCCATTGCACCGACTCAATATCCATATGGTTGGTGGGCTCATCGAGCAGAATTAAATCGGGCTTTTGCAGCAGAATTTTTGCCAACTCAATGCGCATGCGCCATCCACCGCTGAACTCACTGGTTGGGCGCGTAAAGTCCTCACGCTGAAAACCTAGTCCTATAAGTATTTTCTCAACCTCGGCATCAAAATTTATCTCCTCAATGGTATAGTACTTCTCGCTAAGGGTCGATACCTGTTCAATTAATTTGTAGTAGCTTTCGGACTCGTAATCGGTGCGAATGGTAAGTTGATGGTTTAACTCATCAATCGCACGTTTCATCTCAAAAATATTGGCAAATGCCTGTGATGCCTCTTCGAAAACAGTTCGATTATTCTCGGTTATAAGGTGCTGCGGCAAGTATGCAATTACAGCATCGTTAGGAGCGGTTACTCTTCCTCGGGTTGGTGTTTTTGCACCGGCAATTATTTTTAGCAATGTGGATTTGCCTGCGCCGTTTTTGCCCATAAGGGCAATCCTATCCTTGTCGTTAATGGCAAAGGATATATCCTTGAAAAGCGTTGTGCCGCCAAATTCAAGAGTTAGACTGTCAACTGAAATCATATCGTTTTTTAATGAGGCGCAAAGATAGCCTCTTTATTCGTTTTGCAAAGATGATGTTGGCCACCTTTCGTGTTCACTTTTGTGAGATTCACTAAAACCTCAATTACAATCAAATTGCCTATCTTTGCAGTAAAATTAATAGAGATGATTTTCAATCCTTCGGATATTGAGGTAATGGCGCCGGCTGGTAACTTTGAGTCGCTAATGGCAGCCATTCAGGGCGGAGCAGATTCGGTTTATTTTGGCGTAGGGCATTTAAATATGCGCGCCAAGTCTACCGTAAACTTCACAGCTGAAGATTTACCCGAAATTGTTAGGGTTTGCAGCGAGCAAAAGGTAAAGACCTACCTAACCGTAAATACTGTGCTGTACGATCACGATATTCCACCAATGCGCGCAACAATCGAAGCGGCAGCCAAGGCAGGAGTTACTGCCATAATTGCTTCGGATCAATCGGCAATAAGCTACGCACGTGAACAAGGAGTTGAGGTACATTTATCTACCCAACTAAATATCAGCAATACAGAGTCGCTTAAGTTTTACTCGCAATGGGCCGATGTGGCCGTATTGGCACGTGAGTTAACCCTCGATCAGGTGGCCGTTATTGCCCGTAATATTGAAGAGCAGAATATCACTGGCCCATCGGGCCAAATGGTTCAACTCGAGATTTTTGCCCACGGAGCTCTATGCATGGCGGTTTCGGGTAAATGTTACATGAGCCTGCACCAGTCCAACTCATCTGCAAATCGAGGCGCATGCCTTCAAATTTGTCGACGATCGTATACTGTTACCGACAATGAAACTGGAGATCAACTTGAGATAGACAATGAATACATCATGTCGCCCAAGGATTTATGCACTATAGGATTTTTGAGCAAGATAATAGCATCGGGTGTTAGAGTTCTAAAGCTTGAGGGACGAGCTCGCAGCCCGGAGTACGTGAAAACAGTAACCCAATGCTACCGCGAAGCGGTTGACTCAATTGCCGACGGTACATATGATCAGCATAAAATTGATGGTTGGATGGATCGGCTGTCAAAGGTTTTCAATCGTGGCTTTTGGGATGGTTACTATTTAGGCCAAAGACTAGGAGAGTGGAGTCATCATTACGGAAGCGTGGCAACCGAACGAAAAATCTATGTAGGCAAAATAACCAATTTCTTCTCGAACCTTCAGGTAGCTGAGCTAAAAGTAGAGGCAAGCGTGCTCTACAAAAACGATAAAGTGCTTGTTATTGGCCCAACGACAGGAGTTGTTGAACTAGAGGCTGAGGATATTCGGGTTGACGACAAATCAGTGGAAAAGTGCCCAAAGGGCACGAAATGCTCTTTTATCACACCAACCATGGTTAGAAGAAACGATAAGCTGTATCGGGTAGTTTCGGTTAAACCAACGAGTCACTAAATTTTTTCGAATTACACAAGGCTCTTTACCTTTCTGGAACGCATACTTTGTTAACAGGGTTGAAGTATGTTCCAAGCGATTTTGCCAGTACAATAGCAACAGGAATCCCAACGATTGACATAAATAACCCTACAATTTGGCAAACAGTAACAATGGCAAGCAGGAGTCCGATTGGGAAATAGAAGATTCTCACAATAAATCCATATGCTTTCCAAAGCAAATTTTGTTTTTGGTTCAGTGAACCTCTACTTACCATTTGCATCGAGAAGGGGGTGAGTAGGAATCGAGCCAGCTGCATTAAGCCAAGGCCAATGGGCGCAGCAACTATTGTAAGAGCGAGTATACCGCCTACTACAAATGTCCAAAAGGCCGTAATAAAACCCAGAAAAGGGATATGCCAAATAATATTCGCTAAGGTTCTCATATGTAATTTTGAACCAAATATAGTAATAAAGGGTTTTATATAAAACATTCTAATGATCGAATTCGATGTTTAGGCAGTTCCGATTGGAAATCCTACGATACAAGTGCATTTCGTGTGGATATTGTATGTCCATTGCTCCATATCTTTTCGATTTTTCTCGACACGATGGTCTAATTACATCAACTTTTACCCCAGATTTCGATGCAGATGTTCAAATAATTAATAATTATTTAAGCGATTCTAGCTTAATAGAGCAAATAGTTAGAATTTGTCCCACAAAGGCAATTAAAACACTATGACACTTCGATTGTAATCGACAGATATATAGCGCTATAAAATTTTACAGATGCCTTTTATCATTTTTTTCACATATCTATTTACTGTTAACAAATAATTGTTCTAAATTTATATCTTTAAAAAATGACCATATTTCCTAAAACCAAAGTACTATGGAACCAAATTCACAGAGACTAATTGTGCCTTGGGATTTTACGCATGTAACAGAAAATGCCCTTTTGTACGCACTAAAAATTGGATCCTTTACCGATAGTTTCTCCATCGATTTAAT
>CAZBBA010000126.1:0-8376 GCA_964490015.1 uncultured Rikenellaceae bacterium | reverse complement strand
TCCTTTCCTTTTTACTGGGAGTGGCGAGATTAAGAATTGACCCAAGCACAAAGAAACCAACGATAAACCAGATGCCAATTCGGCCAAAATTATGGTACTGTTCGAATGCCAGCTCCGATTTTACAAGGATAATAAATGCGAACAGGATAAGGACCAAGATTTGGAACAGCACAGCAAACCTTATTTTTAAAGGAAGTTTACCGCTAAATTTCCCTCCCATTGTGTATTCGCCCCAGGGAGCACCAAACAGAAGAGCCAGCTGGAAAAGTATCACAAAAAGGACAATAAGAAGAAAGATGATAACTAGATAAGTGATTAGCATAACTTTAGATTTTGAACAATCAGTATTTTCCTTTTATAATAATTGTAAATGTATCGTTCTATTTAATTTAGACAAAATAATCAACTTGAATTCTTAATTAATTCTTGGGTTCAATTTCGATTACCCACTTCTTTATTTTTTCCCAATCTCTATAATCCCCAGGGATAATCCCCAGAAATAATTTGGCCATAAAATCGTCGAACTTTTTCCCATTCGATGGGAAACTACCAGCAAATACATTCTTGCTTATTGGTTCAAGTCCGCTTGCAACCTTATCGGCATAGGTTAGGGCATTGTTGTACTTGCTTTTTTTCGATGAGGTTATTGTTGAACAAACCGCAAAAACTGCCACATTCTTTTTGCTTAATTGATCCCTGTTGGTGTCAATAAACTCAAGCGCCTCGGGCAGTGGATTATTTGCTTGAATTGCTGAACCAATAATGATCAGGCTGTAACTAGTAATGTCTGCCTTTTTGTTCTTTGCGGATACAACATCCACTTTGTGCCCATAGCTTTCTAGGTATGTTTTCATACTATCGGCAATCTCCTTGGTTGAGTTGGTGGCCGAAGCGTAAACAATTAGTATTCTTTTAGTTTCCATCGAATTTACTGTTAAAATTTGTAGTATAGTTGCAAGTGTTAATACGAATATGGTTTTAATATTGTGGGGGTTTTAAAAAACAATTCTGTAAAGTATATCGGGCATCATCCCAAACTGGTAAACGGTTTTTAAGCCATCGGTTTGTGAATCGTACTTCATAAAGAATGGGTTTTTACGATTTGTAAGATTGCTGATATTAATGGCTATCTCCTGGGTTGCTGATTTTCCAATAAACTTTATCCCGGCCCTTAGGTTGATATTCATATATAAAGGCATTTGCTGCGAGTAGGCATCGGATTCGTCGTACTGAGTGTAACCAATTAGGCGTGATGCTTCCAGATCGATGGGCGAATATCGTTTGCCTCCGGCAAGGTTGAATTTGCCATCAACATTCAACCTTTTGATATAGCGACCCGACCCCGAACCAATCTTGAATTCCTTTCCACCCAACAGGTTAAAAACGTAGTTTCCATTGAACGCTGTGTTCCTAAGTACGTTGTCGCTTCCCCTGTACTTCGACTCGAAGAGCGATAGGGTTGAAAGGAAGTAGGTTCCTTTATCCATAAACTTTTCGGCTGTTAGCTCAACTCCATAGTTGAATCCGCTGCCCCCATTGGTAAGCGCTCCAAACTCCAAACTCGATGATGATGCCCGGTTAAGCATTGAGAATGAGCTGGGCTGAACCTCAACCAAAGCGTCGAAAATCTGCTGGTAGTAAATTTCGGTTTTCAGCCTAACCTTGCCCGAGAAAACCTTATCGAAGCTGCAAACAAGGTGGTGGCTTTTGGTAAATCCCAGCTCGGCGTTAGGATTTGAGTAAACTCCATTTACATCCATAACTTTGCTGTGCAAAACTTCAACTGGCGTTGATAGTGAATGCAATCCGTAGGCCAGGCTAAAAGTATTTCCTTTAACTGGTTCCCAGTTTATGCCTGCCCGGGGTTCCAGAGAAAAACTTTGGGTTGAGTGCTGGTAGTTGGAGCTTAAGCCCACGTTGAATCTCAACTCCTGGTTCACCCGATGCTGCCATTGCACAAAGGGATTGGCAACGTAATCTGCACCACTGAAATCTCGCAGGGTTCTGAAAACACCGTTGGTTGAATGTAGCACGCTGTCGTTCAGCCTAAAATCCTGCCTTTCGATGGTTAGTCCAGCTCGGATACTGTTCCTGCTACTCAACTTGGTATTTACAAAAGTCCTTACTGCATATTTGGTTCGCTGGAATTTTGAACCCGACCAAAGATGTGTTGTTCTGTCGGCGTTGCTCACCGAGTCGATACGATGAAGGTTCATCACGGTTGAAGCCGAAAGGATAAATCGTAGATACGATCTTTCGCCAAGGTGTCGAGTGTGCGTAAGCCCAATAGTCCCGCTCTTGTTATCGATATAGTCGTCGGTATCGTAGTTCAGTAGGGTAGCCATATCGGGTTTGGCTTCCGATGTGTCGCGGGTACTCTCAACCCAGTCGATTTGATTGGTTCCGCCAAATCCAATAATTGATGTTGAACCCTTTCCGTTGGATGGGAAATTCAGCTTAAACATACCATCCTGATAGGTTGGCAGCGATGCCATCTGCAGATCCACAACCGCATTGAGTAGCTGTACGGTTGAGTAACGGTAGTTTATTAGATACGATGAGCCATTTTTCTTCGAAATGGGTCCTTCGGCGCTCAGTTCGGTTCCCATTAGGGCAAGTTGAGCAATAAACTCGTGCTTCTGGTTATTGCCATTTCGAGTTTTCAGATCGAATACGCCCGACGTGGTATTGCTGTACTCGGCGGGAAACGCACCGGTGATAAAATCGGAGTTGGCCAACGTATTCACGTTTAGCATACTAACAATTCCTCCCGAAGCACTACCATCGCCAAAGTGATTGGGATTAGGAATGTCAATACCATCGAGTCTGAAGAGCATTCCAATGGGCGAGTTTCCGCGTATAACAATCTCGTTCTGTGTGTCGTCCGTGGATTTTACTCCGGCAAAGTTCATGGCCAGGCGCGAAACATCGTAGCTGGCTCCGGCGTATCGCTGTGCCTCCTCAACCGAGAATGTTCGTGCGCTAGCCGAAGCAAAGGTGTTGATGGGTTTCTCCTTGCTGCTCTCGGCTCTTACTACTACACCCTCAAGCGAGATGGTGCTTTCAACCAGCTCAACGTTAACAATAGCCTCTCTTCCCGAAGTTATCTCGATGTTTTGGATGGTTATACTTTCGTATCCCACAAAGCTAACCTGAACTGTTGCCCTGCCAATGGGAACATTTTCGATTCGGTAGTTGCCTGCGTCATCGGAATTGGTACCAAGCATTGTACCATTGGTTTGCAGGGCAATGGTGGCGAACGCAATGGGCTGCTGAGTTTCCTTTTCGATTACCTTGCCCCTAAGAGTTTGGGTGTATTTTTGCGAAAAGATTTTGCTTGTTAAAGCAAGAATCAGAAGAGAAAAGAATACAAAACGTTTCATATGGCATCAGATTTTAAAAGTTTTCTGATGCAAAGATGACCGATAGCCAAATACTTATCGCCTTATGGTGTAGGGGCGGACTAGGCTGCTAAGGCATACATCTGTCATTAGCAGATAATCAACAAAGTAAGGTGTTTGAAATGATAAAAAGTTTAGGTGCGGGAGAATTGGCAAACTAGTTAGTTTTGAAATACTCACTTGGCGTTACCCCCATCTCCCTTTTAAAGAATGCGTTGAATGTGGTTTTGGAGTTGAACCCGCACTCGTAGGCCAAACCAAGTATAGATAAGTGCGAATACTTGGGATTCTTGCTGAACTGTAAGAATTCTTTCAGTCGAAAAGAATTTAAGTAATCGTAAAAGTTCTTGCTAAGGTGCTCGTTAAGATACTGCGAAAGCTGGTTAGTGCTTATATCAACAAGTTCAGCCAGGTCGGGGGAGCTGAGACGTGGGTTTAGGAATGGTTTTTCTTTTTCCATCAGCTCATTTAGTCTTCTTTCTATCTCCTTGGCTTGGTGTGAACTGAGAGTTGCTCTTTTGTACTTGTTTTTTTGGGGAGATAAATCCTGAATATCAAAATCTAGGCTCATCAGAGCCTTATGGAAACGGGGTTCATTGCGAAGAGTATCAAATGCACAGTCGATCTTGGCAAAAAGCAAGGGCGATGATCTAAGCTGCATCCCCTGCTCAAAGTATTCCAGCGCCTTCTCCTTCTCGTTTATATTAATGTAGATTTTGCAGAGGTAGTAGTAAAATGGCATTCCCATCTGGGTGTTGCCTTTTAGCTCACTTTCAAGTAATTCAATTTCGCTGATTGCCTGCATTTTATTGCCTTTGATGGAATGAAACAACCCTTTTATGTAAGGCATTAGGTATGCAAAGTTTTCTTGCTTTTCTTTTTCGCAAATAATTTCCCACGATTCATCAAATCTATTCAGTTTGCAAAGCGTTTCCACGCTGAGGAAAAAGTGTGCATCCCATAAGGAGAGGGTATTGAAGCTACGCTTCACAAGCTCCATGGCTTTTTCATTCTCGTTTAAAAGCGAGTGGAGAAATCCAATGCAGTACTCGGTAACCTCGTCGTAAGGGTTAAGGCGCTGTGAATGGTAGAGCGAATCGAAGGCCTCATCTATCTTTCCTAACGCCATTAATGTCAAACCCTTTTGAACAAAGGCTTCGGCGTTGCTAGGTTTAAGGTCAATGGCAATGTTTATGTTTTCGAGAGCCAAAGGAAGATCCCAATCCATCCAAAAGTTTTTCCCCGATATTAGCATATAGATTTCGGGAGTGTTGGGATTGAGTCGCATGAGCGCCCTGAGGTTCTCCTCAATCTTTTTATTACCCTCAATGGGATCGAACGACCCAACGGAACTGAGCCAGGTATAGGCATTGCAAAGACCCACATATGCCTTCTCAAAGTTTGGGTCGATGGCAATAGCCTGCTCAAAATGCCTGATAATATCTTGCTGATTGCTAATTATAAACTTATTGAGCAGGTATTGGCCTTTGAGGTAGTGATCCAGCGCATCGGTATTCTTAAGCACATTTTCGGTGTGTTCTTTTTGAGGCTTAATTTTACTATTAATACGTTCAGCGATAATACGGGCAATCTCATCCTGTAGAATAAAGATATCTTTCAGTTCCCTATCCCAAATCTCCGACCAAATGTGAAAACCATCCTCGGCTTTAATAAGTTGTGCTGTGATGCGAACCATTTCGCCAGCACGACGAACGCTGCCCTCGAGCAGGTAGTAAACATTAAGCTTTTTGCCTATCTCTCTGATATCAGTATTCTGATTCTTAAAGGCGAATGATGATGTGCGCGAAGTAACGTGCAGCTCCTCAAACCGGCATAGGGCGTTTATTATCTCTTCAGTTACCCCATCACTGAAGTACTCGTTCTCTTTATCGGGGCTAATATTTACAAAGGGTAATACGGCGATGCTGTGTTTGGATACCATAGCTGTTAAATAATTACTGCCAGTACCTAGTTAATTCTGACAGTAACAAAAGTATTAAAAAGTGATTACATAAAAGCTAAGCAGAATTCAAATCATTAGCAATTACTTTACGTTATCAACCTAAGGTCTTTTAAGTTTCTTCCAAAATAAATAACCGAAATACTCTACTTTTTTGATTTATAAGATGAATTACCATCCATTATCTTTCCACCGGTTATCATATCTACAACCTGAAGTCCGGCCTGCATGCTAGGCCAAATTCCATGACTGAATTTTGGTACGAAAAGTCCTTTAATGGGAGTACGGGTCGGCAAGCGATTCTTCCCGAAGTTGCCAGGAACAGGCAACATGTCATACTGCGAACCTGTGGGTGAGCCGATGTACTTTTTGTAGGTGGCTGGTGTGGAAATATCTGTAAACTCGATGTGTTTCCTTAGGTTGGGGATCATGTACTGCTCAACTTTTCCAATATAGAAATCGGTAATTTTTTGCTTCTCAGCAGCATATTTCTCAGGATTTTCATCCTTCAGCCTAATCCAGTATTCGGCATAAACCGGAACCACATGGATTATCAGGGTGGGTTTTCCACCGGTCATAAGCGATGGACAAATCACCGCAAGGTGAAAGCAGTCGTCGGATTGTATCAACTCCCCACCATCCCATGAATCGAACATTTTTTCGAAAGCATCGGCTCCCGACGACAGCACGTTGTACCCGCAGTTAAACCCTAACTTTTCAAGATCGATTCCATCATCGAGACCAAGCTGAATGGAGAAACCCGAAGGCGACATCTGTATCGACTGCACCTTTTTGAAGTAGCTGCTTTTATTGTGTTTTTGATTTTCGATTCCGACCAGATTGTTAAAGGTTACCTTGGTATCGGTGGTGCAAACTACGTGGGTTGAAATGATGGACTCCCCATCGGCCAGCTCAACACCGCAAGCCTTACCGTTCTCAATAATTATTCTTTTTACTTCGGACTTTGTCCTAATCTCAACTCCCTGTTCTTCAGCTTTTTTTCTTAATGCAATTGGGAATTGGATAAACCCTTTCTCGGGCCGATAGCTCCCTTTCAACGTAGTTACCATTGCGCAAGCGGTTAGTAGCGCTGCACAGCGATTGCCTGAGAGACCGCTGAATGACGAAAAGGTATCGAGAATCTGAAAAACTTCGGGGTTTTTAAACCGAAATTTGTTTAGGAATTGGTGGTATGTTTTGCTTGAGTTTAAAAGAATCTTTTGACAATGAACCAGAATGCCTGGCAGTTGATACCACTTAGGTTCGGTCTTAAGGTAGTTCAGTTCGTTGTGCATTGCCCGGCAGTAGCTAAAGAAATTGGTGATTGATTTGCTGTCGTCGGGATATTTTTCGGCCAGCATCTTCTCAAACGCATCAAACGATGATGGAATGGGAACAATCCTTGCCGATGAATCTGAGGTATTGGCCATAAAAAGCCGGGCGTAGTATCCCTCAAACCTTTTGAGAGGTACATCCACGCCAAAGAACTCCAACAGATCCGAGACATCAGGTATGATCTGCGTGGTATCGAACCTAAAACCCTCACGGGCAAAAGTGGTTACGCATCCACCAACTATCGGATTCCGCTCAAGGACAATGACATCATTATCAGCACCGGGATACGCTTTTTTCCACGCAAGCGCAGTGCTAAGGCCGGTAATGCCAGCACCTACGACTACAAGCTTATAGATTTTCTTGTCCATTTTTGTTTGATCAGTTTAAAAACACCCGAAGGAGTTCCTTTTGTTGATCATTTAAGCTGCCATTCCTTGATTTTAGTTCGAGTACTGGAGAATTTCCATTTAGCTTTTGAGTCATTTTGCGGAACATGCTACCCGTAGCCAGCTTATATGTTGTGAACAACCCCAACTTTTTACCACTTACATCAATTTTATTGGCAAACTCAACCCATTGTTTTTCAGGATGCTGAAGAAAAACCATCAATCCGCTTGTCCAACACCCAAGCAGCAAATAATCGGCGTTTTTAAGGGCGGTAATATCCACGTTATCAATTGAAAACACTTGGGCTTCATAGTTTTGCCCTGTGATAAACGAAGCAATATCTTCAGCAAATTTTTTAGTTGTTCCCGTTTTACTGTGGTAAACGATACATGCCTTTTTCATTGTAGTATAAGATTTGGTTGAAGTTGATACTTTTCGGCTCTATTTTTAATGCCCTTTAATCATTTCGACATCATAATAATATCACCAAAGTCGTAGATTATGTAGTAGATAATCCAAAGCCCTTTCCAAACATACTTTGTGCGTAAACGGGTAACCAGTCGGGTGCTGGTATCCGATTCGGGGTACAGGAACCATGCCCAGGTAGCCTTTCCGTCCTTATCAGCCCAAAGGATATACCGATTGGTTTTAAATTCCTTAACCCACATCCCGTTTTTCTGATCGGGGGTGAAGGGGACAAACTGCCCTTTTTCGAGACTCTGAAACTCGGGTAGAATCTCTTCCGAACTTGCGATGCCCCCATTATCAATCCAGTCGATGCTATACCATCCGGCTCTCTTGGAGCCGATTTGCACTATCCATTGCCATATATTTTCGGCGGGAGCCTCGATGGAGATTCCACGAGTAGCCCTAAAGCTTGGTTTATCAACAATCTCATCGCCGGGGATGTACGATTTTATCTCGCTTACATACGCACCCCAGTTAAGATGCCAGGGCCGAATGATAAAAATATAAGTAGTAATTACTGCTAAAATAGTTAATGATAGTCCTAGTGCACTCATAATGTGTTTATTTTTAAATCAATGGTTAATAAAATCTTAGTTGTTATCGATCACCTGGCCAAGACCTGTGATATTTGACATGATAGTAGACGGATGACCCTTATAGTAAACGCTGCCCATACCTGATATGCTAACATCGAGCCTGGTGCTAACGCTAACCCTAACATTTCCCGAACCCGATATCTTTACATCCGCATTCTGAACAGGCATTTCAAATAGATTTATGTTGCCCGCACCCGAAATGCTAACTTGCACATTACTGCGTTCGCCG
>CAZBBA010000125.1:0-8547 GCA_964490015.1 uncultured Rikenellaceae bacterium | reverse complement strand
AATTTTAGGAATCCTGTTTGAAGATACTCTAAGCCTTCCTTATCTTTCTCAAGCTTGGTGTAGGCCTCAAAAATGTTGTAATAAATATTACCATCGGCAGTGTAGTTATAATTAAGGGCTTTCTTGTAATACTTCACTGCATTTTCGTTATCGCCCCCAACCTGAGCCGATAGGCCAGCGTAATACACAACAACAGTATCCACTAAATTTACAAGAGGCAACTCACCAATTTCAACAGAAACACCAAAAAACTTTGATGACTCTTTGTACTCTTTTTGAGCATACTTGGCTGTTCCTTCGGAAATAAAATGATACTTAAGCTTCGTAAGGTTTTCGGTTAACTTTTTGTTTGCCCTTCCTTTGGTATCAAGTTCTTTGGCCTTCATAAAGCTACTATAGGCTTCTTTTAGTGGATTCTCGATGAGGTTATTAGTAAACACCCAGTACTCGAGCTGCCCGTTAATGAAATAAAAATTGGTTCTATCCATTTGGAATTCAGTGATGGTTTGCTCGTCGACTTCTTTCTCCGATTGTTGCTTAGGAGCGCCAACGATAATATTGAACTCGTTAGTGGTCATACCAGCTCTTGCGGTAAGAGTCATAGCATCGTAGGTTTCCATCATTAACTCCCCCCGAGACATCCAGGTTGCATAATTCTGGCCATGCTTTTCATGTGCAATGCGTTCGTTACTTTTCTGAATCTTCTTTTCGAGAGAGCTGAAATTGATGCTCTTAGAGGTTTGTGCCATTAAGCTCGCACTTATTAGCACGGTTGAAAAAAATAGAATTATTCGTTTCATCACTTTTGGTTTATTGTTAATACTTAAAGAATCTTAGTTTACTATTCAATGTTATCTATCTGGTCGTTAATTTCAGACAATTGATCATTTGGGCTTTCCAACTCATCCTCAGCTGCATCTACCTTTGCAACGGCAGCAATCGTATCGCCATTTCTCAAATTAATAAGCCTTACCCCTTGTGTTGCCCTTCCGGCCAATCGAACATCCGATACAGAAAGGCGAATGGTTATTCCGCTCTTATTTATGATCATCAGATCGTTTTTATCTGTTACCGCTTCAACGGCAATAAGTTTACCCGTTTTTTCAGTAATATTAATAGTTTTAACGCCCTTCCCCCCTCTATTGGTTATTCTGTAATCCTCAAAATCGGATCGCTTTCCGTAACCGTTCTCAGAAACCACTAAAATATCGACCTTTTCATCATGTTTTACACAAACCATGCCAATGACTTCGTCATCAGGGGTGATGGAGATTCCCCTAACTCCCCCACCCGTTCGGCCGATGGGGCGAACTAGGCTCTCGGGGAACTTAATGGCCTTGCCGTTTCGGGCAGCCAGCATCAAATGGCAGTTGCCATCGGTGAGGCATGCCTCGAGAAGTTGATCACCATCTTTTACAGTAATAGCAATAACGCCATTTTGACGAGGACGGCTATACGCTTCTAGGGATGTTTTCTTAATAATGCCCTTCTTCGTTCCCAAAATGATGAAATTATTTCTCACATACTCGGGATCGGTGAGCTTTTTTACATTAATATATGCTTTTACCTTATCGTCGGGTTCAATGTTAATTAGGTTCTGAATGGCTCTTCCCTTGGATGATTTAGCTCCTTCGGGGATTTCGTATACCTTAAGCCAGTAACATTTCCCATTCTCGGTAAAGAATAGCATGGTGTTATGCATTGAGGCAACGAAAAGGTGCTCAATAAAATCCTCGTCGCGTGCTGCAACGCCTTTAGTACCAACACCTCCCCTACCCTGTAAACGATACTCAGTTAATGGTGTGCGCTTGATGTAGCCCAGGTGCGAAATGGTAATCACCACATCCTCATCGGCATAAAAGTCTTCGGGATTAAATTCTTCTGCATCGGGAATTACCTGAGTTCTCCGAGCATCACCATACTTTCCTTTGATCTCTAATAATTCATCCTTAATGATTTTCATTTGAAGCGCTTCATCCTGAAGTACCTGATTGAAGTATTCAATCATTTTTAATAGTTCAGCATGCTCATCCTTAACCTTGTCGCGTTCTAATCCGGTAAGACTTCTCAAACGCATATCGATAATAGCACGAGCTTGAACATCGGTAAGTTCAAACCGTTCCATCAGTTTTTCACGCGCCTCGTCGGGAGTTTGAGCCGCACGAATGATTGCAATTACCTCATCGATATTATCGATGGCAATAAGGAGTCCCTCAAGAATATGAGCTCGCTTTTCGGCCTGATCCAAATCAAATTTTGTACGACGAATAATGACATCGTGCCGGTGTCGTACAAAATACTTTATTAGGTCTTTTAAATTAAGAATTTTTGGACGTCCATCGACAAGCGCAATGCTATTTATTGAGAATGTGGACTGCAGCTGCGATTGTTTGAATAAGTTATTCAGCACAACATTGGCAACAGCTTCCTTCTTTAAAATTATTACAACTCTAGTACCTTGCCTGTCGGACTCATCGTTGATATAACTTATACCCTCAATCTTTTTCTCGTTAATAAGGTCGGCGATCTTTTTGATCATCTCGGCCTTATTCACCATGTAAGGGGTTTCTGTTACAATTATTTTGGCTCTACCCGATTCGGTCTGCTCAATCTCAGTTGTGGATCGAATAACTACACGACCCCTACCCGTTCGATATGCATCTTTGATGCCCTGAATGCCATAGATTATACCGCCTGTAGGGAAGTCGGGTCCATGAATATATTTGATTAGCTCCTCCACGTCAATTTCGGGATTATCGATATACGCGCAGGTGGCGTCTACAACCTCGGAGAGGTTATGCGGAGGCATATTAGTAGCCATACCTACAGCGATACCCGATGTTCCGTTAACCAGCAACAATGGAATACGAGTGGGTAAAACTGTTGGCTCTTCAAGAGAATCGTCGAAGTTTAGGCGGAGATCGACAGTATTTTTTTCTAAATCGGCTAATACATCTTCGGATATTTTCATCAAGCGAGCCTCGGTGTAACGCATGGCCGCGGGGCTATCGCCATCGATTGAACCAAAGTTTCCCTGGCCTTCAACTAGCGGATACCGAAGAGACCAAACCTGAGCCATCCTAACCATGGCATCGTACACGGAGCTATCGCCGTGAGGGTGATACTTACCCAGCACCTCTCCTACAATACGCGCTGACTTTTTGTATGGTTTACCAGGGTTTAGGCCTAAACCAGACATGCCAAACAATACTCTGCGATGAACAGGTTTTAACCCATCACGCACATCGGGTAACGCTCTGGACACAATAACCGACATTGAATAATCAATGTAGGCAGTTTTCATCTCCTCCTCAATGTTAACCGCTTTAATTTTCTCTTCTCCAATCATTTGTAACAGTATTTCTAGTAATAAAAAGCGTTGATTTCATTTCTATTTAAAAACTTGCTAATTTACCAATAATAAATCATTTAATAGTACCTGCAGCTGAGTATTTATTAACATATTTTGGAGCATAAAGAGGCTTTCGGATGGGGAAATACAACTTATTTAATACAATACTATTGGCATCCAAATAAGTAGGAAATCAGAATAGGTATTGGTGTTTTTAAATTAGCTATAATTATGGGAATAGTTTTTTACAAAATCGCAACAATGAGTTGGTAAATCTGTTATACTGTATTACTTTAGTATCGTAAAAAACTTGACTAAATATATGGATTACAAATTTTCAAACAAGATTAAAGAAGTTCTAAGTTATAGCCGAGAAGAGGCCGTTAGGTTGGGAAATGCAACGATTAATACAGAACATCTATTCCTTGGATTACTCCGAGATGGAGAGGGAATGGCCATTAATATTCTACTTGAGCTTGGACTCGATCTTTCGGAAACCAAGACAATAATTGAAAATAAGATTAGAGGAACCGAAATTCCCTCACCCTTAACCGACCCCGATAGCCTTCCACTATTTAAATCGGCCGAGAGGGTACTGAAATTGGTAACCCTAGTTGCACGTGAGCTAAAAACAGAGAATATTAACACAGCACATCTGCTACTAGCCATTCTTAAGGATGAGAATAGCCTTGTAACACAGCTGCTAGAAGAAAAAAACATTGATTTCCATACTGTTAAAGCAGAGATGAAACCAGAAATAATTGAAGCAAAAGCTGAGTTCTCCGACGAGGACGATGAGCGGTCATTTGGGGGAGCACAGCGTGGCCCACAACAAACCCCAGGCAAACCAGCAAGTGACACCCCTGTTCTGGACAACTTCGGAATTGATCTTACCAAAGCAGCTGAAGAGAATAGGCTTGATCCTATTGTGGGTCGCGAAAGGGAGATTGAGCGAATTGCCCAAATACTTAGCCGAAGGAAAAAGAATAACCCAATCCTAATTGGCGAACCGGGTGTTGGTAAATCGGCTATTGCCGAAGGATTGGCCATGAGAATTGCCAAACGAAAAGTATCGAGAGTACTTTTCAATAAGCGAGTAGTTACGCTCGATTTGGCATCGATTGTAGCTGGAACAAAATACCGGGGACAGTTTGAGGAGAGAATGAAGGCCATTCTTAACGAGCTATCGAAAACTAATGAGGTTATTCTTTTCATTGATGAGATACACACCATTGTAGGTGCTGGTGGTGCGACTGGATCCCTGGATGCGGCCAATATGCTTAAACCGGCTCTTGCCCGTGGGGAGTTGCAATGCATTGGCGCCACAACGCTTGACGAGTACCGCGAGCACATTGAAAAGGATGGCGCGCTGGAGCGACGCTTCCAGAAGGTTATGATTGAGCCCACATCGCCCGAGGAGACCATCGAAATACTAAACAAGATCAAGGAGCGTTACGAGGATCACCACAACGTATTCTATACACCTGAGGCGATTGATGCCTGCGTTAAACTTACCATGCGCTACATATCCGATAGGCATTTGCCCGATAAGGCTATTGATGCGCTGGACGAATCGGGTTCAAGAGTGCATATCTCGAACATAAAAGTACCCGAGAAAATAATTGCTTTAGAAAAGCAAATAGAAGAGGCTAAGGCCGAGAAACTTAAGGCTGTAAAAAATCAAGATTTTGAATCGGCTGCCAGCTTTAGGGATCGCGAGAAACAGTTTCTGGAACAACTGGAGCGAGAGCAGCAACGCTGGGAGCGGGAGTTGGTGAAGCATCGCGAGATAGTGGATGACGAAAAGGTAGCCGAGGTTGTTGCCATGATGACCGGCGTTCCAGTGCAGCGCATTGCGCAAGCCGAGGGTACCCGACTTCTGAAGATGGGTGAAGAGCTTAAAGACTCTGTAATTGGACAGGATGAGGCCATTGGCAAAATAGTAAAATCAATCCAGCGCAATAGAGCTGGACTAAAAGATCCTAACAAACCCATTGGAACGTTTGTTTTTCTTGGGCCAACAGGCGTGGGAAAAACGCAGCTAGCTAAGGTTTTGGCCAAATATCTGTTCGATACCACCGATAACCTTATCCGCATTGATATGAGCGAGTATATGGAGAAGTTCTCCGTATCGCGCCTTATCGGAGCGCCTCCAGGCTACGTTGGTTACGAGGAGGGCGGCCAGCTAACCGAAAAGGTTAGGCGTAAACCCTACTCCGTGGTGCTACTCGATGAGATTGAAAAGGCCCACCCCGATGTTTTCCATATACTTTTGCAGGTTCTCGACGAGGGACAATTAACTGACAGCTTAGGTCGCAGGGTGGACTTTAAGAACACGATAATCATTATGACCTCGAATATTGGAACCCGTGAGCTGAAAGATTTTGGGCAGGGCGTTGGTTTCAAAACCAATACTAGCGAATCGGCAAACAACGATTACGCCAAAAGCATAATCCAAAAGGCTCTTAAAAAAGCCTTTGCGCCCGAGTTCCTCAATAGGATTGATGACGTGATTATGTTTAACTCGCTTACCAGAGAACATATCCACAAGATTATCGACATTGAACTAAAAGGGCTATTCGAAAGGATTCACAACTTGGGTTATATAATTGAACTTACCGATACAGCCAAAGATTTTGTGGCCGAAAAGGGTTACGATATCCAATATGGAGCTCGACCATTAAAGCGTGCTATACAGAAATACCTTGAGGATGAGATGGCTGAGGTGATAATAAAGAGCGAAATTCAGGTTGGTGATACCATTTGCGTTGACTACAATAAAAAGGAGGACGAAATTGTTATCAACATTAAGAAAAAGGAGAACTCAGAGGAGGTAAAGCCTGATAGCGAAGCGAGTACTCAATAAATATCCGTTTAAACGCCCTTTTTCAGGGCGTTTTTTTGTTTAATGCTGAACAATCGACATAAGTGTAGTGTTAGTATAAAACAAACAAAAATCTCACTAAAAAAACGAAATAGAGCTATGAGTAAAAAAATTACATTCGGAGGCAATCCGGTAACCCTAATTGGGAACGAGATTAAGGTGGGGGACAAAGCCCCAACGTTTACCCTGCTTGATGGAGGTTTAAAACCCAGCACACTAGCCGATTACAAGGGAAAAGTAAAGTTACTATCCATTTTCCCGTCCATTGATACTGGTGTTTGCTCGATGCAAACCCGTAAATTTAACCAGGAGGCCGCTCAGTTTGGCGATAGGGTTGCATTTTTGGCCATTTCGGCCGATTTACCCTTTGCGCTAAAGCGATTTTGCGGAGCCGAAGGAATCGACAACCTAGTTCCCCTCTCGGATCATCGCGAAATGGATTTTGGTAAGAATTACGGTTTCCACATCAGCGAGCTAAGGCTTTTGGCTCGTGGAGTTGTAATTATTGATGCTAACGATGTGATTCAGTACATTGAGATTGTGCCTGAGATTGGCCACGAGCCTAACTACGAGGCTGCCATTGGCAAGCTAAAGGAATTAGTTTAGTTATTTTAAGCATTAGGCATTTTTGCAAGTATCTGATTTATTTGAACATAAAAGGCTGATGAGGTTCATCAGCCTTAATTTGTTTTAAAAGAATTGTATTAGGATATAATTTCCCCATACAAATCGTAGTCGTCAACATCTACAATTTTGCAATTTGCAAAATCGCCCGAGTTTAATACAATTTGATTATTTTTAGAGATAAGAACCTCCTGGTCCACCTCCGGTGAGTCGAACTCGGTACGTCCAATATAGAACCCCTCCTCTTCCCTATCTATTATCACCTTAAAAACCTTTCCTAGTCTTAACCTGTTATTCTTCAGCGATATTTGTTGCTGTATCTCCATAACCTGGTTAACACGACTCTGCTTAACCTCCTCGGGAACATCATCGACTAAGGAGGCTGAATAGGTACCTTGCTCCTCCGAGTAGGCAAAAACACCAAGCCTATCGAATTTCATCTTCTTTACAAACTGCAGCAGCTCGTTAAAATCAGCCTCTGTTTCGCCTGGATGCCCCACCAACAGTGTGGTACGAATAGCGACACCCGGAACTTCCCTTCTCAAAGTTTCAATAAATTCAATCGTTTCTGCGCGGTTAATGCCTCTACGCATGGCCTTAAGCACTCTGGTGCTAACGTGCTGGAAAGGAATGTCGATATACTTGCAAACCTTTGAATTACTCCGCATAACATCGAGCAACTCCATTGGAAAACCTGTTGGGTACGCGTAGTGAATGCGAATCCACTCCAAACCATCAATCTTGCTGAGCTCACTTACAAGCTCTGGGAGTTTCCGGGATCCATAAATATCTTTCCCATAAAACGTTGAATCCTGGGCAATTAGGATTAGTTCTTTAACACCTTGATTTACTAGATACTGAGCCTCCTCCAATAAATCAGGGATAGGTTTAGAGATATGTTTCCCTCGGATTAGCGGAATGGCGCAGTATGAGCAGCCCCAGGAGCAGCCCTCGGAAATCTTTAGAAAAGCAAAATGGTTAGGTGTAGTAGTACGCCTTTCGTTCAGGTGGCTGCTGCTAAGGGGTGTATCTAAACTCTTTAAAATCTCTGGTAAATCGGTTACCCCAAAGAAACCATCAACCTCAGGAATCTCCTCTATCAAATCCTCCCTGAAGCGTTGCGACAGGCAACCCATTACAAAAATCTTTTCAATTTGCCCACGCTCCTTGGCCTCCACAAACGAAAGGATAGTATCGATGGATTCCTCCTGGGCATCGGCAATAAACCCACAGGTATTAATAACCACAACCCTGGCCGAGGTATCGTTCGAGTCAAAAACCACATCCCATCCATCAACCTCCAACTGCTTCATCAGGTATTCGGAATCAACCACATTCTTGGAGCAGCCCAAGGTAACTACATTTATCTTTCTAGTTTTCATCTACAAATAATAGAATTATGCTGTTAAAAACAGCCTGCAAAGGTAAGAATAGTTAAAAAATAACGATATTTACCAACGTTAAATCCTTACTAACCTAAAAAAGAATCAGCTATGCTATCGACACAGGACCTTGAGCAACTAAAGGAAATTGGAATACCCAAAGAGACTGTTGAGCAACAACTTAACAACTTCGTAAAGGGATTTCCATTTCTCGATATCATTAAGCCTGCCGTGGTGGGCGATGGCATTATCCGATTGGAGTGCAGTGAGGTGGGCGATTTGGTAGACCTTTTCAGGAGCTACGA
>CAZBBA010000124.1:0-8620 GCA_964490015.1 uncultured Rikenellaceae bacterium | reverse complement strand
TGCACCGCAATGTTTTTGGCCAATCGTATCCAGTCGATGCCGAGGCTACGGATATAATTGGGGAGATGCTTAAAGGCGTTCGCCCCACGTTTTGTCCCTACGTGCATAAGCATATAAGGGAGCGAAGAGTAAAAGCAAAGCAGTGGACCATCTGCGAAACCGGAAAACCCGATGCCACTAAGACCTGCCCCATTTGGGAGGGCTAGCTTGTACGTTTGTATCGGTAGGTATACTTTTTACTTTATCATCTTACACTAAAAACTAAACTACTAAAACGATGAAAATAAAAAGTGCAGAGCTAATAATTGCCATTATCCTCTCGGTGGTTGCTTGGACCGTTATCAGCATGACATCAATTCCCCTCGATAGCACAGAAAGCATACTGCTAGTGGGTGCTATCCTAGTGTTGGTGTATACAATCGGATTTGTAATCAGAAACTATAGTAGGAGGAACAAAACATGACACGAGTAAAGTTAATTTGGATTTTACTGATAATTCCGCTGGTTATAGCTCTTTCAAACTGCGGAGGACAGCGCTACATTGCCGGCAGGCAATTCCTGCTCGATGGGCGTAGCGAGTCGCCTGGATATGGCCTATATAGCTATATCCTTTTCAGCAAAGCACCCTCGGAGCATACCCGGGAGGCCTACATTTCGGTTATCGAAAGCTACTTGAGTAGCATACAAAAGATTGAGGAGTTGCAAAAGTACATACGCCGCGATAGCCTAAATATAGTTTACCTGCCCTTGAAAGTAGATACTCAGATTGAGTTCAATAACCTTGACACGAGGCAACAGGCGCAATGGCTGCTCGATAACTACGACTATGCGCGGGCAACGGTTTACCTGGCGAAATTCCCTGAAAACTTATCGAATGGGCCATACCTGGTATCGCATACAAAACCTCTATCGCGGGTTAGCTCCGTATCGAGTGAGTACATTGTTCAGGATATGGGTAATGTTCACCATAGGGTTGTTTCGCTCTGGGTTGAATCATTCCTTGAGCAGACAGCCAAAGCCGAGTTTTGGGATGGCGAGCATCTTTCGCGATTTGCCCATGAGCTTAGGAATGTTATCGCCATTGCTGCCGATGGGTTAGGTGTGGTTGCCGACTCTATATCGTGGTGGAGGGTAAAGCTGGGCGAGTGGATAGTGCAGAAGTAGCTAGTTTTCTTTAAGATGAAGATAATGTTGTACAACTAAAACATTTCAACTATGGATAGGTTCTTTAAAATTATGTACGATTTTTTTGCTTTTGCATTCCCGGGCGCCTGTATTGTTGTGTCGGTTCTTTTGCTTTCCAACAACTCTGGAGAACTATTCTACAAGGTTTTACCAAAGGTTTTTCGCGTAAATATTTGGGAAACATACGTTGCCATTGCCCTTCTGGGTTACCTAGTTGGATATCTTATTAAACCCTTAGCCCGATTCTTTCTTCTTAGGCTTTTAGTGCTTAAACTATATTACATCAAACTTTGCAGGAATGTAAGCTGGTTACGGGGGCATAAAGCGAAGGATTACGAGGAACTCTACGAATTTCTTTTTCTGACCAGTGATCATTCAAGAAGATTTGTCCGAATACGGGAGCGTACAAGAAATGCATATCAGTACATTGAGTTTTGGGATATGCATGTAACCATGTCGCACAACCTGGCTGCGGCTTGCATCATCTTTATTGCGCTTCATTTGCCTTGGATAGGTTTTAGCAAGTTTTTGGCTTTTGAGTCGCCTCTCAGCGTGGCCATATTGGTGGCATTTATTGCTATTCCTATTCTGCTAAACCGATCGGTTTACTATGCCTTTTGGTGGATGAACGATATAAAGGAAGCCAGCTCTTACAAAGAACCCAAGTAAGATTAATTCAAATCCCGATGAGCAAAAAAACAGCAATCATTCTAATTCTCCTCCTATTTAACCTTTTGTGGCTTGGAAGTAGAAGCTATAGAACTACACTCAGAAATATTGAAGCGCTTATGGCCTGGGAGAAGGATAGCCTTCGCTATGCTGAGCAGGTTGAAAAGCAAACCCAGCTAGTTGCTGCGCTTAAACCCAGTGATGAGCTGATTGCCCCCAGAGAGCAGTCATTGCCCAATGCCTTAGCCGATCCATACCTTAGCGCTGCGCAGGGTGTAGAAGCGCATTTAATAGGCGTTAGGTGGGAGAACAGATGGTTCACCTCTGAACATTCGCATGGAATTGAGCAAATTGGCGGAATAGCGCAGGTTCAGCTTAACCAGATTCTATTTGATCCCGACTTTCCCAAGGCGGGCATGCCCGACTTAAACGTGGAGCTTACGGCGCCACGATTTTTCGAGATGAAAACCTTTCTTGGCGATTGGCTCGAGGGCTTTGATCTTAGCGGTTTTCTTGGCAAATCGTTTAGCGATCGGAAACCCATTAAAACCTTCGATCTTACCAGCTCCCCAACAAAGCGCCACAAGATGAGCCTTTGGCTTATGGAGTTCGATGCTTTTCTCCGAATTGAACCCTCACCCGATCACGACAATGCCAACATTGGAAATCTCGATAAACATCCAGTTTCGGGTATTCCAACTCGTCAGATTAGGAATGATGTTGAGGCAAAGAACCAACGATACGGGAATGTATCCATCCTGCTAAGGTTTAAACCCAAGAATGGTACGTGGTATATTGCCGATACCGATGAAACAGGAATTCTGGTTCCCAACGGCGAGCCTAAGATTGGTGTCGGTGCTGTGGAGTGCATTGGCATAAAGCCCATCAGCCAGAATAAGGATCTGAATAATATTGGTGTTAACGTGCGAAGGGGTAGCAGCTTAGCCCTGTACAACGAACCCGAGGAGATCGACAGTAAGTTTACGCGCCAGGGAATAAACCAGGGTGATGCCATAAAACCTATTGAATCGAAATTATTCGATAGCGAAGCCATTGCCAATCCTTACCTTTTTGGTAAGGATAAGTACGCCATAATCCATTTGGCAAACCTTGGATCGTGGCAGGAGGGCTCCTGGTTGTCCTCCAAAACCCGATATGCCGATCAGTATCACGCCCGATTTGTAATTCACACCTACGTGCTTGGCGAGTGGGATGTGCAACCGGTACACATTGTTGAGCCCGAACCGCGCCCACCCTTCAAGCAGAAAAAGGCAGGTTTAACCGATTTCTTACTTCCCGATTTTAACCTTGGCTGGTTTGGCAAACTCCTTAGCTGTGGCGGCTGGTTAATTGTTGGATTAATTGTGCTCAGCATCTTTTTCCCTCCTATTGGTTTACTTATCAACAAGATACTAGGTTGGATAATTGCATTGATACCCTCAAAACCCAAACCCTAACACATCAGTTATGACACTAAAACTTGGCAGTAAAGGCGAGCAGGTAAATGCCTTGCAGACCTTTTTAGGGATTACAACCGATGGCGATTTTGGCGCCAATACTCATGCGGCTGTTAAGCGCTATCAGCGCCAGCATGGCCTTACCGACGACGGTATTGTTGGGCCGCAAACCTGGGCGCATATGGCCATCGCCACCACCGATGGCGCCGAGCGAATCGATCAACCTTCGCCCGAAATCACCATTAATCAGCACTTTATTCCCGAGGGGGAGTTCTTTCCAGGACCAACCACCAAGGAGTGGGTTTTTCTGCACCATACCGCCGGTTGGCAGAACCCCTACAAGGTGATAACCGATTGGGCAGGCGATAAGCGAGGCCCTGTTGCAACTGAGTTTGTAGTTGGTGGGGCAAGCATTAAAGGCGATAATGATAAATTTGATGGCGAGATTGTTCAGGCTTTCCCTACAGGAGGTTACGGTTGGCATCTGGGTGTTGGGAACACCACTATGCACCGCAATTCGGTGGGTGTTGAGGTTTGCTGTTTTGGACAGCTTACCGAGGGCGGATACACCAAGGAGGTTGATGGAGCAAATGTGTGGATTCCTAAAACTACAGGCAAATACTACACCTACGTTGGCACCGAGGCACACCCTAATCAAATAGAAAAACTCCCGCAGCCTTTCCGGGGCTTTAGCCATTGGCATAGATATTCCAACACGCAGCTGGTAGCGCTAAAAGAGTTAATCCTTTACATTGCGAGTAGGGATAGCATCGATGTGCGCAAGGGATTACCCGAGCTGATTAAGGAGAAGGGCGCCCAGGCTTTCGATTTCTGCGATGTGAACCATGTTTCAACTCATCCGGGCCTATGGTGTCATGCCAATGTCTCCACCAGCAAAGTCGATATGTTTCCACAGCCCGAGCTAATGGATATGTTGCTGGAGTTGTAGTTGTAGTTTTTAAGTATTTAGGTCATTGCTTCTCCCTAACTCTTTTGCAGGGAGAAGCAATTTTTTTTTAAATGATTGTCCGTTATGATACCTAAAGCCTTTGCGTCATTGCGAATCCGCCAGCAGGCGGATAAAGCAATCTATGTAATTCTGTTTATTAACAGATTGGTTGGCTTCGCCGAACCCTTCGGGTTTCACAAAGGACGTTCGCAATGACGTGTTAATTTAATCAACTCATTTGTCATAGGCATTATAGCGGATGATCATTTTTTTTATTAATCAAATGAATAGAATTGATTTTCTGCCAATTTTGGAACGCAATAGCATAGTTTATCTGTAACTAATCAATTTCTTGCATAAATTATTGTTAAGTTATTTTCTTTGTGAACCTTAGAGCCTTCTTAGTGCTCATTGTGAAAGATCTTTAAATCTATGAATTCCAGATTAAAAAGAAAATAATTTCCAATCAAAGGCCTTATTTTTATTGATCTGATGTAGCCTGATTTGCTACGTTTATTTCTAGCATCATCACCTACTCCAAAAATATCAAAAATTACACCCACCCGATTACCACGTTCAAAAAACTCCGAAAAAAAGGCAAAAAAATGACCCTTGTAACAAATAGGGAATCAATATTATATAAAATATTTTGACGAAAATTTCAAAAAACCTTGTCACAAAACCGGAAAACGGCGGATATATCTATAGAGGGGGTTGTGTTTTTCCCCTGCACCGTAAACCCATAAATTCTTTTGCCATGTATATTGTTAAGCAACAAGATCTGCTACTGGATTTAGCACATCTTATCGAGGAGGAGGCCACCGGAACCCCCGAGGAGCTGGCCGAACGGTTGGGCATAACCGACAAGATGCTAAGGCGCTACATAACTCACCTACGTGCCCTGGGGGCCGATATAGGTTACTGCACCTCGCGCAACACCTACTACTTTGTGAAACCCCTAACCTTTAAGTTTGGGTTTAACCCGCTGGAGACCCACCGCTAGGTATGGGAGTAGAGGTAACGTTTTTTCTAGTAAATAATCCAATCCTTCCCCGCTGTTTGTTCAGCGGGGAAGGATTTAGTATGCCTTTATAGTTTATTGAATTATGCATGTTATTGAGCTAAAGAATACCCTTGAAAGCTTGGTCTGGTATATTGAACATTAGTGCACAGGCTCGCCCGAGGAGTTAGCCCAACGGTTAAGCGTAAGCGATCGCACCGTAAAACGCTATATTGCCCAGCTTCGCGAGTTGGGGGCCGATATAAGGTACTATCACTATCGCAATAGCTACTACTTTGCCATACCCGTAACCTTTCGGTTTGGGTTTGAAAGTGACGATACGCATCCGGAAAACGGGGGCGGGTAAAGCGCACATTATGAATCACATATCGATTTTACTATTTTGCATAGCGTACAAACCCAATTTTTACATTTGAGGAAGACAGAACGCATCAACCTTAATATGTAGTAAATGTAATGTATGTTAAGTGAAATAAAAAAATACAACAAAAATTCCCGGGGACATCTCGTGTCCCTGAGGTGATTTACCTTTGGTATGCCAAAGCATCCTAATTGGGCCCATAGGGTGAGTTTGGTGGGCGGTAATCCGAAAAGCCCAGCGGGTCGTCCGCAAGAGTAGGAACCCTAATAATTTAACATTATGGAAAGTATCTTAAAAAAATTTGAGAAAAATTCCATCGATATGTCTAATGTCTATGGTGGATTAGAAGTTTATACCGGAAAAAAATCCGTTGGAGATCTAAGCGGGGAAGAATATGCCTATATTAATGGTGACTGTGTTCAGACTGTTGTGTTTGGTGAAAACGGTATAATTTTTAATGAAACTGTATGTTAGCGTTTTTTTGTAGTATAACTAAACCAGTACAGACTGAAATTGTGCTGGTTTAGTTTATGTCTAAATTACTTAACTATAATTAACACGCCAACAAATAAGCCTAGAATGGTTTAAGCGTATTTGAACAAAATTGATTGTAGTAAAAAATTAGTTTTTCTTGTAAGTCAAAAATTCCCTTTCCATATATTATAATAGTATTTGATTTTTTGTCTGATTACCTTGACACCTGAACTTTAATTATCAAAACTAAATACTATTACAAACTGCAATATGCTGGCATATATAACCCAAATTTGTTTAACATGAAATATTCAATAGCCATCACAATCCTGTTACATATTGCCCTGTTAAGCGCATCTGCTCAGGCACATTTACCCTACAGAGCCTACTATGACAGTATTAATCAAGCTGAACTTAGCGTAGTTGAGTTAAATTTTCAGAGGGCCTACGGTATTTATAGACACGCATTCTCAGCTTTTGAGAAAAGACATCTTAACGACCTCCATAATGCCACGCTTTGCGCAATACTAGTTGGAGAGCATGTGCAGGCCAAGGAGTGGATAATGGAGATGATTACCAAAGGGGTTGATATCAACACGCTGAATACCCATTATTTTAATAAACTTCCCGAGCCGTTTTGGGAGGAGATTAGGCAAAGCAACAACTTCCTTCAATCGGTTTACCTTTCTCGGATAGACTCCAGCTATATAGCTATCCTCGATACGCTTAGGGAACGGGAACAGTCTTACCTGATTTACAGGAAACCCAAGGAGAGCTACGATAGTCTGTTGTACGAGCATGCCAAGGTGCTGCACACTTTGATCACGGAGCGCGGAGTCCCACCCGTCCCCATCTACGGCAGATTCCTTTTCCCTATTGATGTCTTACTACATCATTTTGGGCTTCGAAATCAATTGAAATACCCAATGGAGAATAATATCGATCTACATGCTGAGCCATACAAGTCAATGGAATACTCGCGATACGATCTTGAGCCCATCCTGCGGGAGGCAGTTTTCAATGGCGATTTAGCACCTCAATTCCTTGCCTCAGCCATGGCGCATAGCGAGCGGGACTCAACCCGCCAGTTAGGGGTCTTTTCGTTAACTGTCGATCTTGGCTCAAAAACCATTACAAGCGAGTCTACGAGTGAAGAGAACCTGAAGCAAATTGATGAGTATCGATTATCACTGGGGTTGGAATCAGCGCGCGATGCGGCTAAGAAGGATATTAGAACCGCCACTTACTTTAATCAGGAATCTTACCCATTCGACGAGCATATTCGACGATTTAGAGAAATTGGTTATAACCTAAAAACATTAAAAACACTAGGGCTTGGAAGTGAAGGGTTTCGACAACTATCCCTAAAGACTTTTAGAGTGCTTCGTGAAATTGAAGAGTCTTTCTATAAGAATAATAGTTTTAGTATCGAAAGCAATTTGGGTAAGGAGAGCATATACGTAGAGAATAAATTTGACTTACTCAAAGGATTTCGGTTTAGCCAAAGCATTGTGAATCACAATCTAACTCCTGAAGCCGAGTAAAGTGATTGATTTTGGATCATATAGTTGGCTACGTTTTATGTGAATAATTAACTTGAATTTTAGATGCCGATAATTAGAATCTTTGAAAGATTTTTAATCTTATTAACCTCATTTTTATCGACATATAACTTTTCTTCCTATTTTTACACCAACCAGTTGCAGGCCAGTTTATAATTTTACATTTTTCATTCATCATTCTAGATTCAAAATGCCTTTCCCCCACTACCCCCAACACGACGCCATGGACTGCGGGCCAACCTGCCTAAGGATGGTGGCGCGCCACTACGGTAAGCCTACCTATGCTTTCGCTTCGGTAGGCAGGCACTACAACCTGGAAACGCTGCGTGAGCGTAACCATATAACACGCGAGTTGGTGGAGATTAGCCCGATTATAATTGGAACTAGGTTTTGGCTCGTTTTAAAAAATGCTAATTTTGCCTTGCATACATCAAAAAACAATAGATTTTCAGAATATGGAGCAGAATAAAATTGTTGTTTTTCAGAGCAAAAGCATACGCAGGGTATGGATTGAGAATGAATGGTATTTCTCGGTAATTGATGTTGTAGGCGTACTAACAGAAAGCACAAACCCCCGCGACTACTGGTTTAAGATGAAAACCAGAGTTGCTCTTGAAGATGGAATCCAACTGTCGACAATTTGTCGACAGTTGAAACTTGAGGCTCCAGATGGCAAAATGCGAAAAACGGATTGCGCCAACACGCAATCCCTTTTTCGTATTATTCAATCCATCCCATCGCCTAAGGCAGAACCTTTTAAGCAGTGGCTTGCAAAGATAGGATACGAACGTGTGCAGGAAATTGAGAATCCTGAACTTGCCCAGGAGCGAATGAAAGAGATGTATGAGCAGAAGGGCTACCCCAAAGACTGGATTGACAAACGAATAAGAGGTATTGCCATTCGACAGAATTTAACCGACGAGTGGAAGGAGAGGGGTATAG
>CAZBBA010000123.1:0-8669 GCA_964490015.1 uncultured Rikenellaceae bacterium | reverse complement strand
AATTTGTTCCGATACACCCGGATTTGATGCAGAAATGGCCCAGCCAATTAGAATTGGCACTCCGAGTAATCCCATGTTTTGAATCCAGAATGTTAGTCCGTAAGCTGACCCAAGGTAACGATCCTCAACCACCTTAGGTAGCGATGGCCACATAGAGGCTGGTACCAATGAGAATGCAACCCCAAGAATAACAATTGTTCCAAGAGCAACCGCCACGGAGAACATTTCTGCAGGCACTAACGCAAAAATCAGATGCGATACGGTAAGCAAAATTGCACCGTACATCATCATGCTTGCACCATACCCTTTTTTGTCGAGGAAGAATCCAATAAAAGGAGTAAGGATCATGGCACCAATTGGGAAGTACGAAACGTACTGAGACGCTGTTTTCAGGTCAACACCAAGTTTGGAGGCTAACATATCGGTGGCAAATTTCTGGAACGGGAAAATTGCCGAGTAGAAGAGTACGCAAAGCCCTGCAATAGCAATAAAACCAGGATTAGTGATAATTTTAATTATATCCGACAGCTTAAACTCATCGCTGTTATCATTGGCATCCTTGGTGTCAATCTGCTTATCGTAGGCCCTATCCATAAAGGTATAGATAAAGAATGTAAGGAATCCTACGCAGAGGAATGCTAGTCCCCAGAATACTGAGTTGGAAACGCCCCCATTCTCGGCAAAAATTGGGCTAAGTTGAAAAACAGCAAAAACTCCCAGTCGGGCAAGCGCCATCTCAAGACCCATGGCAAGCGCCATCTCTTTGCCCCTAAACCATTTAACAATAGTTTTTGAAACGGTTATACCAGCCATCTCAACGCCTATTCCAAAAATGGCAAAACCAAAAAAGGCCAATTTAGCTGAAGCCGGGATGTTGGTTATAAAAGTGCCGAGCCAAACAGCCATTTCCGAATTAGCAAAACTTTCGGTAAGTGCGTAAAACTTGAGTCCTCCACCAATAACCATGGTAAGCCCTGCTGTTATCATGGTGAACCGTATGCCCATTTTATCGAGGATAATCCCTGATAGAATCAGGAATCCCGCAAAAACGTTGAGGAAAAACTCAGATCCACCAAGCATTCCAAAGACTTCAGGTGACCACCTATAGTCGGTCTCCAGCAGTTTTTGCAGTGGGGCAGCCACATCCACAAAGAAATAGGCAAAAAACATGGTAAGCGAGATCAGGATGAGCGCAATCCAACGCGCCACCTTCGATTCGCTCAGAAGAGTTTTTACAGTGTTTGTCATTTTGTTTTGTTTAAAAGTTACTAAGTTAATTTAAGATGAGAGTTCTTTATTATGGATAATGACGACAAAGTTAATTTTTCAGTACATTTTCCTACGATATAAAAACAAAAAAAGAGCTTACCGCTCCTTTTTTTGTATGCTTTATATTGAAAAAGCATGCCCAATTCATTGGTTTGAATTGGGCATGTAAAAATCTTAGTTAGTTTGCCTTATAAACCCACATTTCAACGGGTTCTTCCTTGCCGCGGTTAATACGTAGAATCTCGTTGGCGGCCTTGGAGTAGGTTTCGAAAGCGCCAACCGAAACCATTTTAAAGCCATTGGGCGATTCTACTATTCTTGGGTTTTGGAAGCCCATTTTTGCCATTTGTTTCTGGAATTCGTTGGCATTGTTTGGTACTTTAAAACTACCAATAATCACATGATACCTGTTACGAGCTTCCATTTCTCTAACTCTGGTGAGCGAGTCCTGAATAGCTTTCTCTTTGGCTCTGCGGGCCTCTTCAATTTTTTTAACCCTTAACATTTCAGCTTTCTTGATGCTGTCCTGTTTGGCTTGCCAGGCTATTAGGGTATCTGCGCCCTTATCGGACTTAAAACTATCAAAAAACCGGCATCCCGAAAAGGTGAAGGCCAGTAATAGAGTAAAGATGAGTGCTTTTCTCATAGTTGCTTCTGGTTTAATTCTAAATCAAATTTCTACATTTTTTTTTCACAAACAAAAAAAAATCCAATAATTCTTTGGTAATCACTCATTATTTAAGGGTTGTAGGATGTAACTACCAATATTACAACGATATATAAATTGATGGTTTTTAATCGTCAAATGGCTTATCGTTGGCGAAGTTGGGCAAATAGTGGTCGCTACTACCAATATCCTGAAACCAACCCCGGTGAAAGCCTAGCTCTTCGATCTTTTTTACCACAGTATTATATTCCTCTGTTTTTACTTTTTTGTTAATGGGAAAGGGCATGTTTCCAATGGGATAGTATTGGCTCATAAGTGAAATAGAAATATTCGTTGATATATTATGAGCCAAGTACTCAAAAATATTGATACTATCGAGGCTATGCCCTGGAAGTAGAAGGTGTCGCAGAACCACACCCGACTCGAGGGTGCCCTCATCATCTACTAATATAGATGTTCCCTTTTGCCAAATCATCTCTTCAAGTACTTTAATTGCTGAGGCGAAGTAGTTTGGTGCACTGCTATATTTTTCAGCAAGATCGCTATCGAAATATTTTAAATCGGGAAGGTAAATATCCACTATCTCCAAAAGTCCCCTTATGATTTGTGGATTATCGTAGCAATTGGTGTTGTAAACAATTTTTGGGGTGTAGCCTTGCTCGTTAAGCATTTTAACTATTGTCACCATTTGGGGTATTTGGTGAGTGGGCGATACAAACCCTAGCATATTTGTGCCCCTGTTGAGTATAGATATAATTTTGGTGACGATTTTGTTATAATCACCTAACCAGGCCGTTTGGGTTGTGGAATTATTACTAATTTGATGATTTTGGCAGAATATACAGGCAAGGTTGCAATGAGCAAAGAACACATTACAAATACCATTTTTCCCCGATATACCGGGTTCCTCGCCACGATGAAGTGTAATGCTAGCAACAAGTGGTTGGGAGCCTACTTGGCAAAATCCCAACTCGTTTTGAGTGCGGTTTACGCCACACACCCGAGGACACAAGTTGCAGCTCGTTAAATTGTTATCTAATTGTTTCATGCTGTTTCTACTATTGGTAAAGATAGCATAATGCAATTATTTTTCTAAAAACTGTATCTTATTATCGCTTTTTTGTAGATTTGTTGGTTATGGCAAATAAATGGCAAACAATCGTTTGAATCTTTTTGCGTAATTTTGAAAAAGTAAATAACTCCATACTATGACAACAATTATTGATCTTTTTGAACAGAGTGTCGATAAGTACTCTGCGAACCCCTACCTGTGGGAAAAGCATTCAGGCCATTTTAGTTCAACTACTTACGAGCAAACACGAAATGAGGTTTACCGGTTGGCATGTGGTTTGTTAAGCCTCGGGGTTAAGGATAACGACACCATCGCCTTACTATCCGAAGGACGTAATTTGTGGGTTATTAGCGAGTTGGCAATTTTATACACAGGTGCAATCAATGTGCCCTTGTCAATTAAACTCGATGGTCCCGATTTATACTTTCGTTTAGAGCATTCCGAAACATCCATAATCTTTGTATCGGGAAATCAGGCTCCAAAAATCAGAGGGATTAAGAGCAAACTCCCGCTTGTTAAAAAGATTATCTATCTCGATATTCAGGAGCAATACGAGGAGAACGAGATGCATGTCTCCGATGTGATGAAGCTTGGCGACGAATACTTTGTATCTAACCCAAACGCCCTGAAGGATGCCCGAAAGAATATTGGCCTAGATCATTATGCAACTATTAGCTACACTTCGGGAACCACAGCCGACCCCAAAGGAGTTATTTTATCGCACCGCAACTATACCGCTAACGTGGAGCAAGCGTTAACGCTAATGGATATTCCACCTTCGTATCGAACTCTAATTATTCTTCCGCTGGATCATTGCTTTGCGCATGTAGCAGGACTTTACTCGTTTATGGCTTGCGGGGCAAGCATTGCCACCGTGCAGCTGGGTAAGACACCAATGGAAACGCTCAAGAATATTCCCATAAATATTAAAGAGATAAAACCCAATCTTTTACTTAGCGTTCCGGCTTTAGCCAAGAACTTTAAGAAGAATATTGAATCAAATATCAAAGCCAAGGGCAAAACAGTAGAGAGCCTATTCAATTTTGCCCTTTCCCTATCGTATTCTTACAATAAAGAGGGATTTAACAAGGGCAAGGGGGGAACCTTTATCTATAAACCCTTACTATGGCTATTCGATAAGATCCTATTTAAGAAAGTTCGCGAGGGATTTGGAGGCGAGTTGAAATTCTTTATTGGTGGTGGCGCATTGCTCGATATCGATTTGCAACGCTTCTTCTATGCGGTTGGAATGCCCATGATGCAGGGCTACGGCCTCTCCGAAGCTACCCCAATTATCAGCTCAAACTCATTAAAACGCCATAAACTAGGCTCGTCGGGATATCTGGTAACGCCCCTCGATCTGAAAATATGTGATGATAACGGCAAGGAGCTACCGTTGGGCGAGAAGGGCGAAATTGTGATCAGGGGCGAAAACGTGATGAAGGGTTACTGGAAAAACGAGAAAGCTTCGGCCGAAACAGTTAAAGATAGCTGGTTATATACCGGCGATATGGGTTACATGGATAAGGATGGTTTCCTGTATGTACTTGGCCGTTTTAAAAGCTTGCTTATTGGAAACGATGGCGAAAAGTACAGCCCCGAGGGAATTGAAGAAACCCTAATCCAGCAATCGAAGTTGATAGACCAAGTAATTCTGTACAACAACCAGAATGCATACACCGTTGCGCTTATTGTTCCTGCCAAGGAACAACTGAAAAAAGTTGTAAAAGAGAAATTAGGGAATATCTCATCGCCCGAAGCGAATCGTGAGGCCATAGCCCTAATTCAAGCGGATATTACCATGTTTAAGACCGGTGGTGAGTTTGAGGGCGAGTTCCCCGACCGTTGGTTGCCAGCAACCTTTGCAGTGCTAGAGGAGCCATTTACCGAGCAAAACGGTATGGTAAATAGCACCATGAAGGTGGTTAGAGGTAAGGTAGAGAAGCACTATGCCGACAGGATAGAACTCCTATATACTCCAGCAGGCAAGGATATTTTCAACGAGAAGAATATGCAGATTATTAGTCAACTATTTGGATAGAGTCGAGAAAATTTGAATCCAGAATCCATGACTGCCCCTGGTAGTCATGGATTTTTTTTGATATGATTTCTAGAAAAGTTTTGGATGATCTCGCTCAAACTGCTGAAGCACCTTTGATATTACTGCTTCGCGAAGAAACTTGGAGCGATTCTTAATTCTATACCTTTTGCAGTATATGTTAATAGCCTCAAGTTCAGAGGTGTTGAAGAGTATCTCCTTTCGGTGAACCCGCTTAAGATTATCGTTGTTAAAGCCCGGACGTTTTAGCATTGTCCAAAATTAATGGTTTCTCACGCAAAGTAAGGCATTCTAGTTTAATGGTTTGGTTGAGTACTGCATAAAGAATTCAACATTTTTCCAAAAGTTTTTAACATTTGTCCCATAGGCATTACCCTTCTCAGCTTAAACTTTTTTATCTCAAGTTATAATTTTTTTGTAAATTAGTATAATTATTACAGGTCAGTAAATATAACTATATACTTATCAAATGGTTTCGAAAGACTTTGGATTGCACCATGGGAAAGAAGCAGAATCTGCCAACAAGTTTTTTCCCCAGAATTGCCCTCAAAATTTCAATTTTCAAGCACTACAAGTTGGTTTTTGGAGTGAATATCCCGATGGAAAAGCAAATTTTTGGTCTAACAGCACCTATAGTATACTCTCAATATCAGAAGGCGAGTGTGAATACCCAACCCTCGATTTTATTCAACGATACATACCACGCCCCGATAGATACTCCCTTACCGATATGCTGGTTAGGATCAAGAATAGAACATTGAGAGGATACGAATCGATAGTGTTTAGGTATAAAAAGCAGGATAATGTCAGTAAGCTACTTTTGCTTACGGTTGAACCAGTTGAAGGAGATAATGGTATTGTGGAGCACTGGATGGGTACTATTCAGGATATTACCGAACAAGTTAAAGCTGAAGATGGATGTAAAAAATTTGCCAATAATACGTTAAATTTCCTCAATAACTTTACATTACTAATGGCTTTTGTAAGCCCGCAGGGTGTAATAACATTCTGGAATAAAGCGCTGGAGGAGTTTACCGGATATAAAGCCTATGAAGTTGTCGAAAGCCGGGAACTGCTCAAAATACTTATACCCAATCCTGCAGAAAGGAGAAAACTACGCCAACTTAATGAGCCTGAGAAACAGAGTTCGATTCGTGACGAGATAGTTATTCTTACAAAAAAGGGAGTACAAAAGGTTATTGAGTGGGAGATGTACCGATTCCCAACTGGTAAGGATACGTGGATGAGTGTTCTTATTGGAAGAGATATAACTGCAGCGAAGCAGGCCTCAAAGGAAAATGAGATAAAGACTTTTCAGCTGGAGGTCCTCTCATCAATTGCTGTCGATTTGCTTGTTATGCCTCAGGACGAGAATTGTTTCCATCACCTTGGGCTTGTGCTCGAGAAGTATATTCCTAACTGTTTTTACGTGGTTTCATCTATCGATTCGGAAATGGAGTTTATGACCGTTGAGGGTGTATATGGATTCGAATCGGATGAGTGGCAACAAGCGCTTGAGATAATTGGCTGGAATCCTGTTGGGAGACGTTTCCCATTTAATGGAGTCGATTTACCCGAATCGGATGAGCAGGAGCTTCGGCAAGTTGAGAAATCGCTTTATGAGTTTTCCGAAGGGGAGATCTCCTCAGCCGCCTCAAGAAACCTCGAGAGGGTTTTCGCCATTGATAAACTATACTCCGCCTCCATTCATAGCGGCAAAAATCTGTACGGATCAGTTTTTCTGCTTAGTCGCAGTGAGGATGTTTTCAATAATATTTTGCTTATTCAAGAAATTATCACCCTTTACTCCATGGCAATAGAACGGAGAAAAGTTGAGGATGATTTGCTCATAGCCAAAGCCAAAACCGAGGAGATCAATAAACTCAAATCGGTTTTTATGGCCAACTTTGGCCACGAGATTCGTACGCCGTTGAATGCTATTCTGGGATTTACCCAGCTGCTTAGTCTACCAAATCTCCCCAAGGAAAAGAAACAGCAGTATATCGATATAGTTAGTAGCAAAGGTCGAATGCTGGTTAAGTTGGTTAACGATATGGTTGATGTGAGTAAAGCCGAGAGTGGAGAGCTAACCGTAATAAAATCGGTTTTTAGTATCAACCAGCTTATGGTCAACCTAAATGATTTTTACAGAATTGAGCGGGTTTTTCAGCAGCGCGAAGCGATTGAGATTCGACTTATTTTGCCTGAGAATTCCGATGATATTAAGATTTATAGCGATGAGGGTCGCCTGGAGCAGGTTTTTACTAACCTAATCGATAACGCGTTGAAATTTACCGAGAAAGGCTCCATAGAGTTTGGTTATAGTTTGAACAGGGGAAAGGTTGAGTTTTTTGTTAAGGATACAGGAATTGGTATTGACAGTAGGCTTCACAAGGCTATTTTCGATCGATATAGGCAGGTGGGCGAGAAGATTGATCGTACAAGTGAGGGAAAGGGACTGGGTTTGGCTATTAGTAAAGGGATTGTTGAACTACTTGGAGGTAAAATATGGGTTGAGTCGGAACCTGGGAAAGGTGCTGAATTTAAGTTTACCATACCCGCAATTGAGCCTGAAGAGCAGGAAATAGCTGTCGATTTGGATAACATGGATGAGGAGATTACTGCAAATTGGAAGAACAGGGTTATTCTAGTGGTGGAGGATGAGGAGATCAACTACCTTTTTATTACTGAGCTGCTGGAACCAACTGGGGCAAATATTCTGTGGGCTAGGGATGGGGTACAGGCCGTGGAGTTAGTACAAAGTATAAAAAATATTGATGTCATCCTTATGGATATCCGAATGCCAGTAAAGGATGGTTATGCTGCATCGCTTGAGATTCGACAGGTTAATCCCAATATTCCAATTATTGCCCAAACAGCCTATGCCTTTTCCGAGGATAGGGCTAAAGCTATAGCGGCAGGTTGTAACGATTACATAACCAAACCCATTAACAGCCAGGAGTTACTTAGTATCTTAGATAGGTATTTGGGTTAGCACGTTACATTACCTATTCCATGCCGATTGTAAATAGCCTCCACCTAGGAGAATATCATCCTTGTAAATAACTGTAGGTTGCCCTGCCATAGGCGCCCAGGCAGGATCGAGTAACTCAATAACCGCCTCGCGGTTTTTATAAATCGTGAGTATGCCCTTTTGCTTTGGATTTTTTCCGAATCCTCTAATCATAACTGTTACATTAGAATGAATTCCCTCGTCTAGGCCATTTAGTGTGCAGTTTTCCAATTTAAGGGTGTTGTAAAAAAGGCTATCCCACGAGCCAACGAGAAGCCGATTGGTTTCTCGATCAATTTGAATTACGCATTTCTCCTTAGGCATATTTGGCAACCCTCTTTTTTGCCCAACCGTATAGCGGTAAATGCCCTGATGTTGGCCGATGATATCACCTTTTTCGTCTATAATATCACCAGTTGCGTTGGATTCTTTATCTTGGTTCTTGCCAATTATCGCGCGGTAATCCTCGCCTCGGAGGAAACACACACCCATACTCTCGGGTTTGCCTGCGATATTGGCAAAGCCAATTCGGGTGGCAATTTGTTTTACCTCCATTTTGGTGTATTCTCCAAGAGGCATAAGCGATTTT
>CAZBBA010000122.1:0-8677 GCA_964490015.1 uncultured Rikenellaceae bacterium | reverse complement strand
TTGCCTTAGTTAAACATAGTGCCCTAAGTGCCTTAGTGGTAAAAAAGTCTGAAAGTCGAAAGTCTGAAAGTCGGAAGTCGGAAGACAGAAGACAGAAGACAGAAAAGGGTGAACCTTAGTGCAACTTAGTGTGCTTAGTGCCTTAGTGGTAAAACAAGTCGGAAGACCGAAGACCGAAGACCGAAGAGGGTTTGCCTTAGTTAAACATAGTGCCCTAAGTGCCTTAGTGGTAAAAAAGTCTGAAAGCATGTCCTGAGCTTGTCGAAAGTCTGAAAGTCGGAAGACAGATGATTAATGGTCGGGATGATTGGCTAATTACCCGCTACTGTTGTTAAGTAATTGGTGTTAATCTGTGTAATTTGTGGATAAATGAGTGAGAAAAAAGAAAGCCCCGAATGGGCATCCGGGGCTATTCTCATTGTCAGCAAGCATGCTTACTCGGCGATTGGTGCCTTCATGGGCTCGCCATTCACCAGCACGTTCTCCACCACAAAATCTTTTACGTAGTTTATTAGATTATCCTTTTTAACACCGTTGAACGAAGAGTTCTTAATGTGAACACCCTCTACCGGAGCGCGCTCGTAGGACTTTATAAATACAGCTCGGTCGCTGCTCTGGCTGGTCACATTCTCGATGTTGATATTGCGAACAATGGGGGTGAATTCGCCCGCATCGCCCTCCTCGTAATCGAAATCGATATGGAGAATGGCCTGCTTAACGCTTCCCACGTTGATATTGCGCACAAAGATATTCTCGATAATACCACCACGAGTGGAGTTGGTTTTAATCCGGATAATGCGATCGAGGTTGGGGCTATCCATAATGCAGTCCTCGGCAAACACGTTGCGCACATTGCCCGATATCTCGCTTCCCATAACCACTCCGCCATGGCCGTCGCGCATGGTACAGCGACGCACGATAATATTCTCCGAGGGGGTGTTTAGCCTGCGGCCATCGGCATTACGTCCCGATTTGATGGCGATACAGTCGTCGCCAGTATTGAAGAAACTATCCTGAATAAGGATATTCTTGCTCGACTCGGGGTTGCAACCGTCGTTGTTGGGACCATGACTATTAACCGAAACATTGGAGATGGTGATATTCTCCGAGAGCACAGGGTGAATAACCCACATGGGCGAGTTGATAATGGTGATCCCCTCCATGAGGATATTCTTGCAGCGGTAGAACTGCACAAACTTGGGCCTTAGGTAGTGGCCAGGGCCAAAAACGCGCTCCTCAACCGGTACGCCATCCTCGGCCATTTGCCTTAGCTTGGCCACGGCATCGGCTTGGTTTTCGGGGCCAATCTCCCAAGTTTTGCGGCTCCACTCGCCTTTCCAGTGCCACCAGTTCTGCGAGTCCGATTGGCCATCGAGGGTTCCCTGACCCGTGATGGCGATATTCTCCTGCTCAAAGGCGTACACAAAGGGCGAGTAGTTGTAGCACTCGGTGCCCTCCCAGCGGGTGAATACCAGCGGCAAGTAATCGGCATCGTTCTGGCTAAACTTTAGCGTGGTGCCCTCGGCCAGGTGTAGATTTACATTTGATTTTAGATGGACAGCTCCGGTAAGGAAATGCCCCTGCGGAACAATAACCGTTCCCCCACCAGCCAAGGAGCAAGCGTTTATTGCCCCGTTAATCGCCTCGGTCGACATGGTGATTCCATCACCCACGGCTCCAAATTCGGTAATATCAAAGGTGCGGTCGGGGAATTGAGGGGCTACAATTTGAGCCAGAATCTCATTCATGGTATCCCACGATACCTCCTTGGCCTCCTTGCCGGGACCCTTGCAGGCCCCGGTGGTAAGGATTGCCAATAAAACTACCGAAAAGAGCAGATCAAGTTTCGATCGTTTAAACATACTTTCTAGGTTTTATCGACTAAATGTCGGGTTACTAATTCCAGGGCAACACTTTGAAGTTACCCTGCTATCTCTTGATAAAGAGTTGCTGTGTTTGCTTACCGTTGTTCTTCACCTGCATGATATAGGTGCCGCGCTCCAACTCGCTAATATCAATCGACTTGGATTGATTGTAGAGGTTGGTATGCATTACCTCACGCCCGCTGATGCAGAAGATTTTTACCTCTGCGCCCATAGCCATCTCGCTTATCTCCACGGTAATGGTTGTGGTTGAAGGATTGGGGTATAGTTTAAATGATGCAGCCGATATAAGCTCTGCACTTGTACTAACGGTGAAGTTAATGGTGTACTCAATGGTAGTGGTCTCGTCCTCGGCTACAACCGATACAACTGCCGATCCGGGAAGTTCAGTGGCCTGAGTTATGGTTACCACGGCGTTGTCGTCGGTGGCTGTGGCAGCAACAATTGGCATTTCGGTTGTTCCAGCGGGTAACTCCACGTTGTATGTAGTGGTAGCGGGATCAAACCCTTCAACAGCTGCATCGTTAACCAGCAGAGTGGCTAGGGTTGCATCGGTTGAGATAGCCCTTAGGCTAACGGTGTAGGTTTTGGTTGTTTCGCCATCCTCGGCAGTTACTACAATTACGGTATTGCCAGGCAGACTTTCGGCAGGGGTAATGGCAACTTCAGCCCCCTCGAAGGTAGCCACAGCGGTAATAGTTGGCACCTCGGTTGTTCCTGCTGGCAGAAGTACAGAGTACTCGGTTGTTTCGGAGGCAAAGTTCTCGATGGCGGTTTCGCCAACCTTAATTTCGCTTAGGGTTGCATCGGTTGACACATACCTGAAAGTAATATTGTAGGTTTTAACTGTTACACCATTCTCGGCGGTGACAACTACAGTAGCGTCACCTGGTACTGCCTCAATCTGAGTAATTTCGAGCGAGGCTTTAGTATCGTTAGCGGTTGCAGAAATCACGGGTAGCGTAGTTACCTCTTCGCTGTAAACAATCTCGTAATCGTTTGTGGCAGCATCAAATCCTTCAATCAGGTTGCCATCGATATTGAGGGCAGAGAGAGTGGCGTCCCAGCTGGGGGTAACCACAGGGTCGGGAATAATATCACCTTCGCCTGGGGCGTAAGCGCCGGTAATATCCCAAACAACCCAGTCGATATCAGCACCCATCGATTTGCCCGAGTCGCCATCGCCAAAACGGAAGTGGTTGTTGGTTGAGGTTACTGTTGCAGGGGTAAAGGTCATAACAGGTGTAGCTGCCTCGTTGATGAATAGGCGAGTTTCGGTTTCGGTCATGGTGAACCGGTAGGTATTCCACGTTGTGACGTCAATTTCAAGGGGTGTATCAGTTCCGGAGCCGTTGCGGATATCGGCTAGGGGAGCATCCCGGAAGATGGTAACGCGCGAGCGTTTGCCCTTGAACTCGATGTCCATATCCAGGGCCATATCGCGTTCGGGGTGTCCTTTAGCGCGAACCACAATCGTGAACTGGTCGAATGTAATGGACTGGGATGCGAAGTTCATTCTCCAGAAGAATTGGGTGTTGGGTGTACCATTTACATCCATCTGGAGTAACTTGTTACCCGTAACGGCTGGGTCATCGATAATGGCGTTTTCGGCATCGCTAAACGAGCCACTAGAAGTGATAAATGTTGGAACAATTATGTTTGGTAAAGTAGAAGCATCGTACATTTTCCAGTTATGGGGAGCCTCTTCAATATCCACGGTGTATTTCTTGGTGGTAATGCCGTTCTCGGCTGTAACCAGAATTTCGGTTTTCCCAGGTACGTCGGCTGCGTTGGTTACCTCATAGGTTGCATTTGCATCGGCAGTTGTAGCATTAATGGTTGGAACAGGAGAGCCAAAAGGCAATGTTACGGAGTAGTTGGTTGTTGCTGGATCGAAATCGGCAACTGCTACATCGTTAACCTTAATCTCCGAGAGGTCGGCATTCCAGCTGGGGGTCACCACAGGATTGGGAATGGCTGTACCCTCGCCTGGGGCGTAAGCGCCGGTAATATCCCAAACAACCCAGTCGATATCAGCACCCATCGATTTGCCCGAGTCGCCATCGCCAAAACGGAAGTGGTTGTTGGTTGAGGTTACTGTTGCAGGGGTAAAGGTCATAACAGGTGTAGCTGCCTCGTTGATGAATAGGCGAGTTTCGGTTTCGGTCATGGTGAACCGGTAGGTATTCCACGTTGTGACGTCAATTTCAAGGGGTGTATCAGTTCCGGAGCCGTTGCGGATATCGGCTAGGGGAGCATCCCGGAAGATGGTAACGCGCGAGCGTTTGCCCTTGAACTCGATGTCCATATCCAGGGCCATATCGCGTTCGGGGTGTCCTTTAGCGCGAACCACAATCGTGAACTGGTCGAATGTAATGGACTGGGATGCGAAGTTCATTCTCCAGAAGAATTGGGTGTTGGGTGTACCATTTACATCCATCTGGAGTAACTTGTTACCCGTAACGGCTGGGTCATCGATAATGGCGTTTTCGGCATCGCTAAACGAGCCGCTAGACGTGATAAATACTGGAATTGTTGCATTAGGGAGTGTGCTCCCATCGTAAATAGTCCACTTTTGCGCCAAGGCGCTGCCGGATAGCACAACCACAAGCATAATGGCTGTAAAAATCCGGTGGATTGTTAATTGTGTAGAAGTTTTCATCATAGTAGTTTGTTTTTAAGGGTTTGATAGAATTTGATTTTGGGTTTTGCTTACTTAGTATTTTTCTTAGTAAATGTGAGGTTTGCCTTTTCCATCTCGAGGCTAAGCAGGATAAAGGGGCCAACACCCTTGGGATCGTTGCTGCGGATTATCTCGTTGATGTAGTACTCGTACGATCCATCGCGGTAGGGCGTTCCACCAAGGCCGGCTACTCCGCAAATCTGATTTAGGTTGATATGCCCTTCATCGTTGTAGGAGATTAGGTTGTCGAGTATTCCCTGGAAGGCCTTAGCGGCTTTGTCCTTGTACTGTTCGTCGATATAGTGGTTGTTTACCGCTTTTATCATAGTGTAGGCAAACATGCACGAGGCCGATGCCTCGAGGTAGTTCCCCTCGCGACCCATCTGATCGAGCACCTGATACCAGAGACCTGTTTCAGGATCCTGAACCTTAGTTATAGCTTCGACCAACCGGTTTAGAATCTGCAGCACATCGGTGCGACCAGCATGATCGGTGGGCAGGAAGTCGAGCACATCAACTAATGCCATTGCGTACCAACCCATGGCACGACCCCAGAAATGGGGCGAATGACCTGTTTGGGGATTGCTCCAGGCCTGCTGGCGGCTATCGTCGTAGGCATGGTAAAGTAATCCGGTGGCAGCATCGCGGGTTTTCTGCTCAACCAGTACAATTTGGTGAACCACATCGTCGAAATTCTCTGGCTCGTTGAAAACCTTGCCGTAGCGGGCGTAGAATGGGGTGTTCATGTACACGCCGTCGAGCCAAAGCTGATTGGGGTAAATCTTCTTATGCCAGAATCCACCCTCGGGGATGCGGGGATGTGTTTTAAGCTGCTCACGCAGGGTTTGCAGCGCGGTGAGGTACCGTTTATCGCCGGTTTGCTCGTATAGGTCGAACAGATTAATGCCTGGCTTTATATGATCGATATTGTAATTCGATATCTTAAAGTTATGCAGAATATTGCCCTGCTCGTCGATCATCTCGTCATAGTAGCCTTTGATGTAGTCGAAGTACTCCTGCTTCCCTGTTTGCTGCCAAACCCGCTCAATGGCCATAAGCATCAACCCATGGGTATAGTTCCATTTGGGTCGCTTTTCAAAATCGAACATCCAGGCCTCAGGGTTGCGAGCCATTTCCGCTTCAACCATTTGGATATGCCAGGGGCTACTATCCAGCGTTGTTTTTTGCTTGCAGCAGGTTAATACTGATATTAGAATAACTGCAAATACTGGGACGCTTAATATCAGTTGTCGTCTAATGGTTTTTAAGCAATAAGGTGTCATAAACATTGTATATTTGGCCCTTACGCGGGCAAGTTATTACTGCGCAATAATTCGGCGTGATATTCTACTGCCTTGGAAATCGACTTGTACTATGTATATCCCGGGTCGTAATATCCCGCGGGTAAGTTTAACCTCGTTTTTCCCTTGATGAAAATGGGCATGGGCAATAACCCGTGCATCCTGTCCAATAATATCGAATAACCTAATGGTTGTCATCCCAGAACTTGGTATGCTGAAGACTATGTTTGCGTAATCGTTAAATGGGTTTGGATAGCATTTTAAATCCAACGATAAACTCTGATTTGTAATTGGATTGGTGCTCATGGGATTGTCCATTGTCCCTGCATTGGCCATTACGAACTCCTTCACCGATTCGGCCTCATCGAGGGAGTATGCGTAGAAATCTGTAGGATTCCACTCGATACCATCGGGACGAGTAGATACTGAGCCACCCTCAACCGATACGCTTCCGATGTCGAGGATATATCCCGGGAGTGTGGTGTTGTCGTAGAACTGAACGGGGTAAACCACCTTCTCGAAGTAGTTTTTTTCGGAGTAAACCTTTGCGCTTACTCCAACGCCTATGGCGTAGCCATTGCTTGTAGCATAACCCATTTCGCGGCCATAGCCGCCCATATTGTAGTAGTAGTTGTTAAAAAGGTGAACCATCCCAAAGCGTACACGTGGGTTACGCTGGGTTGTGGCATTAAACCAGTTGTGGTGCATGGTTACCTTGTAGCTCTCGGTGTAGGTGTCGGTGTCGCTGCTCCCAATTAGGCTGGCCTTGTTGTTTTGGCCAATAATGCAGTTCGATATGGTAACGTAGCTAGCGCCATTGGTTATGTCAATGGCCCCATCGCCTTGGCGTAGCACCGTGCAATGATCGACCCAAATGTGGGAGCAAGTCCCTTTTATCTGTATTCCATCCCAATCCTGTTCCTTGCCATCCCAATCACCTTCGAGGTATGTATCGGTAATATTCAGATTGTGGAAGATAATATTCTTTTTATTGTTGCCAACCCTAAATCCACCCTCCTTAATTCCCGATTGGGCATCGATACCCATAATGGTTTTGTTGGAGTTAACCTCAATATACCTTCCCTTGGGGGTTAAGGTAATCATCCCCTCAACTTTGATGATATGGGGGTCGGTGGCGGAGCAGTAAGTAATAAGGTCGGTCATGTTGGAAACGGTAACAATAGTGCCGCCTGCACCGCCGGTAGTCCCATTCTGGCCGTTTGCATTAACCGATGCCCAGCCAATGGGCCCCGACTGGCTATAACCCATTGCGAAGTTTAAGGAAAGTAAAAGCGAAAAGAGTAAAAATTGATATCTCATTATAAAGATGTAAGTGGCATTCAGCCAATTTGTAACCTCTTGTTAGGTTGATTCTATGAATTTTCAATGATACCAGACTCAACCAAATTCATAGTATCGTAGTAGAAAATTTTAAAAGATTTGTTGAGGGATAAAAGAATCCCTCAACAAATCCGTAAGTAGCTAACTTATGGTAACCAACGTGGATCGCCAATGCCTTGCAGAATGAGCTCCTGATGGCTTACAGTAAAGTTTCCACCTTCGGCGTTAGTAAAGCCTGGGTCAAAGGTGGTATGGTTGCCCGAAATGTCGAATTTACCATTTGTAATACCTCCCAGGAAGCCAGGGGCATTAAAGTAGTTGTTCTTCGAACAAACTGGCTGTGCAGTATTTGCCTGGTTCGAGTAGTAGCCTCCGTAAGTAGCGTCGGCGCCAGCAAAAATAGTATTGGTAATAGTATTCTCGTTGGCTAAGAATCGAACGTACAGAATTCTCCGTCCGTTTGATACTTGGTAGAAGGTACACTTATCGATTAGCACTTTGCTTGTTGAGCCCGGGAAGTTCCCAGATGAGTTGTCGAGGCGGACAAAATCACGGGGCGTAGCAGCAACTCTATTAAATGTACTGTTGGTAATGGTAAGGTTGGCAACATGACCAGAACGGAAGTCAATAAAGTCACCCCCATCATTAACAATGTTGGACATTACGCAGTTGTTGATAATCAGATTGTCGATTTTAAGAACTGCCGATCCACCATAAACCAGTGCCTGGTTGTAATCGCGAATGGTACAACCCTCAATCTTTAATGTGGTAACATTATATGTGCCTGCATCGAAGAAGAAGGCCTGAGTAAGTTTAGATGCTAAACTGGTATGAGTACCAACCATTTCGAGATCGAGGAAGTTAACCTCTGTAGCACCAGCCGAGAAAACAAATCGGTTGTAAATTACTGGTTTGTCGTGAGGTAGGAATCCTTTTACGGTAATGGATTTGTTAATTGCAATATCACCAATGAATGCCTCATAAACACCGGGGAATAAAACCAACACTTCGCCATCGGTGGCCGATGAAATAACAGCATTCAAATCGTCCTCGGGGTAAACGGCTGTGGCGTCGCCAATGTCGATTAAGGTTTTAAACGTTTTAGTACCCCGGGTTTTGGTTCCGTTCATAAGTTTGGCTGTGTAATCGGTATCGCCCGTAAGCCCTGTTACAATGGCCACTCCAGCAGCAATCTCGTTGGTAGTAACCGCATGGCTAATGTCGCCGGGAGTAAGCAGGATATGGGTGGCAAACTCACCTGCAGGCCAGCGTAGAGTTACGCTTGTGGCTTGAATTTCGGTTGGATCGATATCGAAAAGGATTTGTTCTGCGTTTGTTCTGAATGTTACAGCACTCCATTTCGAATCGGTGATATCGTCTCCTACCGCCTTAACCCTTGCGGAGTATGATGTTTCGCCGCCAAAACCACTAATGGTTATGGGAAGCTGGCTAAAAGTAACGTCCGATTT
>CAZBBA010000121.1:0-9290 GCA_964490015.1 uncultured Rikenellaceae bacterium | reverse complement strand
ATGTGCGATGCTGCATAGTTACCGTCGCAGGTGATAAACTTCTTGTTTTTTGCCATTGTTTAAGTGTATTTCGTTGATAAATAAGGTCTTGAAAAAAATGTCAGCGACGCAAAGTTAAGAAAAAAAATAGAATCTAAAATGTTGTTAAGCATTTAACACATCGATAAAAACGACATTTGTTGTGCAAAATACCCTTTTTTGTCGCACATTAGCATGCCTTAATATTCAGTATACCAGCATTATGACTCGCTGCGTGGTTGTGGCGCTCCTCCTTTTTTTGAATCGTTCTAATCTACAGGTGCTTTCAGCAAACGATTGCTGGTTAAAATGGCTTTTTGTAATTTCGCCTGATCTTGATCTGTAAAGAACAACTTCAATCTTCACGAATTATAACCGTTTCAGCATTATGAATAAGCATTTTAAGATAGGATTACTTAAAGAGACTAAAACACCCCCCGATAGGCGCGTGGCAATTCCCCCAAAACAGGCAAAGGAGTTGATGGAACTATTCCCTAATGCCAAAGTGGTTGCTCAACCTAGCGATTTGAGATGCTATAAGGATTCGGAATATGTGGAGATTGGTGTTGAACTTCAGGACGATTTAAGTGATTGTGATCTGCTGATAGGCGTTAAAGAGGTGAAAATTGATGCTTTAATCTCTGGTAAGCCCTATCTTTTCTTTGCTCATGTAGCCAAAAAGCAACCGCACAACCGAAAGCTTTTGCAAGCTATTGCTGAGAGGGGCATCACATTACTGGATCATGAGTATCTTACAAATACCAAGGGCGAGCGTTTAGTGGCCTTTGGCCACTGGGCAGGAATTGTTGGTGCTTACAATGGAATACTTGCCTACGGTAAGCGTACAGGCCTATTCGATTTGCGAAGGGCAAAGGATTGCCACGACTACAAGGATATGCTGGAAGGATTAAAATCCATTAAACTCAATTCTGCCCGAATTCTGATAACAGGTGGAGGTCGTGTGGCCAGTGGTGCTTTGGAAATTTTTAGGGCAATTGGGGTTAGCCTGGTTGAGCCCGAGCAGTTCTTATCCCAACAGTTTAACGAACCTGTTATGTGCAGGCTCGATCCTTGGCATTACGCACAGCGTAAGGATGGCAAACCCTTTGATTGGCAGTACTGGGTGAACAACCCGTCGGATCATATCTCCACATTTTTACCTTTCACCAAGGTGACCGACATATTTGTAGCCTGTCATTACTGGGATTTCCGTTCACCCAATTTCTTTACCAGAGATGAAATGCATGCTGAGGATTTCAGCATAAAGGTGATTGCCGATGTGAGCTGCGATGTCCCTGGCCCTATTCCATCAACCTTAAAGGCTACAACTATTGCCGAGCCATACTACGACTACAATATCGAACTCGATAAGGAGGTTGCTCCTTTTAGCGGCGACAAGCATGTTACCATGATGACCATCGACAATCTTCCTGGCGAATTGCCCCGCGATGCCAGTGAGTTTTTTGGGAAAACACTAATAAACAACGTAATTCCTCATTTTCTGGGCAACGATGATGAGGGCGTTGTTGAGCGCGCTACAATTATTAAAAACGGAAACTTAACCCCTCGCTACGATTACTTGCAGGATTATCTTTTGGGCAAAGAGTAGGGTAATCTGATTAAACGTAGGCTGTTGCTTCAACCTCAATTAGCGCACCATAATGCAAATTGTGTGTAGGTATCACGCAACGTGCGGGTTTATGATTTCCAAAAAATTCGGCATAAACCACATTCACAGTGTTCCAGTCGTCGATGTTAGGAATGTATACCCTCACCTGCAACACTTTATCCTTGCTGCTTCCGGCCTCAATGAGTATGCGTTCAACATTTTTTAGAACCTGCTCAGTTTGCTTTACAATGCCTTCGGGCATTGTACGAGTATCAGGCTCAATGGGTAGCTGCCCCGAGAGGTAAAGAATCCCGTTGTGCTCAATGCAGTGTGAGTAGTGCCCATTGCTTTTTGGCATACTAGGGGTGGATATTACTTGCATGGCTGTAGTGTTTTGTTATATCACTAGCTGTTAGCTGGTTTAATGCCATTGGCCACCATCGTTAAATCGGCTAGTGCAATAGCTGTTATGGCCTCAACCACAACAGGAACCCTTAGCGCAATGCAGGCATCGTGGCGACCTTTCACAACTAACTCTTCAACTTTTCCCGATTCGAGGCTGTATGTTTGCTGTTTTATGCTGATGCTGGAAGTTGGCTTGACGGCAACTCTGAACACCAGCTCATTACCGTTTGATAATCCACCGGTTATTCCTCCAGCATTGTTTGTTGCTGTTCGTCCTGTTTCATCAAGAATTGGGTCGTTGTGTTCCGAGCCTTTCATGGTAACAGCTGCAAAGCCCGATCCAAACTCAATGCCCTTTATGGCAGGAATTGTAAACGCCAAATGGCTTATTGTAGATTCAATAGAGTCGAAAAATGGTTCGCCCAATCCAATGGGGATGTTCAATGCTCTGCACTCAACTAAGCCGCCAATGGAGTCGCCCAGCTGAAGGGCTTGGTCTATTGCTCTAAAAATATCATCACTTCCACCTGCCTCAATCAACTTTGCTGATATGGTAATTTTTCCAAGGATTCTTTTTGCAACCACGCCCGCAGCCACCAAGGTTAGCGTTAATCGTCCCGAAAAGTGACCGCCTCCGCGATAGTCATTAAAACCACCAAAGCGATTATATGCAGCAAAATCAGCGTGGCCAGGGCGGGGTGTACTGGCGATATTCCCATAGTCGCCCGACTGTGTATTTGTATTTCGGAAAAGGACTGTGAGGGGTGCACCAGTTGTATGGCCGTTGAATACACCTGAAACAATCTCGGGGATATCCTCTTCAACCCTAGGGGTTGTTCCCTTTGCGCCCGCTTTACGACGGGCGAGATCGTTTAAAAAGTCGTCGGGTTTAAGTTCAATACCGGGAGGAACGCCATCAATGGTAACCCCAATAGCCTGTCCGTGCGACTCTCCAAAGATTGAGATGCGGAAAATTCGACCAAATGTGTTCATGTGTTGTGTCTGAAAATTTATGGTTTGCAATTTACTCAATTTTCCGTTTAATAACCATTTGCTGAAGTTCATAATAGCAAAATCCGCAACCCAGTTGTAGGCTTGCGGATTTGTTTCGTTAAATATATGGAGTCAAACAGATTCTTTTACTCGTCAATTCCTGTCCAGTCGGACCATCCTGTAACCACAATCATATTAGCGTCGTTACTCCATACTATGGTTGGCGATACTGTACGTGTATCGCCGCCCCAATGTGTAATGGGTAAATTATCCATTCCGCTGTAGTTAGGCTGCTCGTGTAGCATAATCTCATTCCCATTACCATCATCTACTCCTAACCGGTACTCCGACCAGTGTCCCGAGGGTATGTCGAGCGTAAAGAATACGTGTCCACCTGGGGGAATAGTCTGATTTGCAGAGAGAAGATTACTGCTCCAGGTGTTGGTGGGTGTTTGCTCCTCCATTACAGGTCCTCTGGGCCTTATCTGGATGGTGGTAATGGTGTACTGCGAAGCTGGCTCGTTCACAAACTTAACGTACAGTGTGTCCTCTTTTTCTTTCTCGCAGCTAAAGAAAGATACGGCAATCATTGCTGCCAATAATAGTAAAAAAGATTTAGCAATCCATTTTTTCATAAATAATATGGTTTTGGTTGATGTGAATTTAAATCAAAATTCGTTCCACTGCTGCGCAAAATTGACGACTGATGCAGAATTGGTGTTGAATGGGGAAGTGGTGTTGATAAGTTTTTTCGGGTGCTATTTTACCCATTGTTTTATAACTTCAATTGGTACTCCCATCAGCTTTGCAATCTCAACCTTACTTTTTCCCGTAAGCGAAAGCCTATTTGCAGTGGTTTCCAGCGATTCGCCAACTTCTATGATGTTCATGTCAGGATCGTAAAACCTAATTACTCGCTGTTTCCAGGGATGGTCACGGAGCGGGTGAATCAGCTGCACATTGTTTGCATTCAATTTTACCTGTAATTCATTCAGGTTATCTTCTTCAAAGTAGAGCTCAAAGCTGTTGCTGCCTTTCTGAATGGGTTTGCCATCAATCAGCTGGCAGAAATGGGTGTCGAGGTGGAGTGCAAAATCGCCATTAAAGGTGATGTTCTCTCCATAATCGGCTTTTACGGTTTGGCCCAGAATGCGCTCGTAAAACTCGCGCGAGCGAGCCATGTTGGAAACGGTGATTAGGGGGCAAATGAATTTCATGTCTCAACTTTTTACTGCTAATCTACACATATTCTTCATAGGATGATCATTAAGGTACGTTGCAAACAAAGGTCATATATTTATTTTGTAACTTTTGTAATTTTTTCGGTTTCTGCTTTAAGATTCTGAATAATTTTGGATTGTAGTATTAACCATAAAACAAATAACTATGAAAATTCTAAAGTGGTTACTAATAGTTGTTTTGGCAGTAGTTGCCTTACTATTAATAGTTGCAGCATTCGTTCCCAAGGATCGAATGTTTACAAGTTCCGTTGAAATTGAAAGGTCGCCGCGACTAATTTTCTCACAGATAAACAGCTTGCAAAACTGGGATAATTGGTCTCCATTCCTAGAGGATGACCCAGAAATGACATCAGTGTACTCTGGTCCCACTTTTGGAGTCGGCAATCGTCAGGAGTGGAAAAGCAAGAAAAGTGGCGATGGTGCCCTTGAGATTATTGAAAGTATTAACGAGAATAAGATTGTTTTTGCGCTCGATTTCAGTGTAAGCGAACAGTATAAAACTTGGTTTACACTTGATAGAACTCCTGATTATGTTTCAGTAACCTGGGTGTCGAGTATGGACAATCTGAGCTATCCCATGGGCCGTCTAGTGATGACCCTTTTCAAATCGCAAATGGAAAAAACATTCCAAAAAGGTTTAGATAACCTTAAAAAGTATGTGGAGCGTTTACCAGCCGATTGCATTTCGGGTGATGTTACTATTGAAGAGGTTCCTACAAGAACTGTACTTGCTGTTACAGGTAAGGTTACAATGGAACAAACAGCTGGATTCCTTCAGCAAGCATTTGGGGATATTATGGGCGTAGTTGAGGCTAATAAGCTAAAGGCAGTAGGTGTTCCTTTTACCATTTACGAGGGAGATGAAAAAACTATAGAGTGGGGAGCAACAGCTGCCATACCGGTTAATAAAGTTCCAGCTAAACTGCCTGATGGTATAGTTAAACTTGATTTACCTGCTACCAAAGCAGTAAGTATTGTTCACATAGGAGGTTATCAAACTGTGAGCGATTCCTACTATAAAGTGTTAGATTACATTATGGCAAATGGACTTGAGATTACAGGCCACTCCTGGGAGGAATATCTAACCCCTCCCGAAGTAGTTGAACCTATGCAGATTCAAACGAAAATATATTTCCCTGTGAAGTAGTTTCTCTGATAATAAGAAGCATACATTAAGTAGTGAATGTCTGATTTACATAGCATAGAAATAGCCAGAATTTTTTTATTCTGGCTATTTTATGGTGCTCAAAAAAGTTATAGTACTTTATTTTTACAAACTACAATAAGATCCTCAAAAAAGGCTGGATACGATTTCTCAACCGCTTCGGCACCTTCAATTTCAATATCGCTATCTGCCGCCAGAGCGGCAACTGCGCAGGCCATGGCAATGCGATGATCGCCATGCGATTGAACTTCTCCGCCCTTAACATCTCCACCGAAAATTCGCATCAACTCTCCTTCGAGTTCAATACGAATACCCAACTTGGCAAACTCCTGCTTAAGTGTTGCAGCCCTATCGCTTTCCTTTACTCGCAAACGACTTACTCCCAGAATTCGCGACTCCCCTTTACAGTGGGCAGCCAGCGCAACCAGAGGAGGGAAGAGGTCGGGGCAATGGGTTGCATCGAAGTGAAAGGGATTGAGTTTTTTTCGGCTAACTTCAATATAATCGAAATGGATCGAAACGCCAGCACCAGCCCATAGCAGGGCTTCAATTATTGCCCTATCGGCCTGCTTCGACATGGGATTTAGATTTTCTACCCTTATACTGCCAGCAATAGCACCGGCAACTAAAAGAAAAGCAGCACCGCTCCAATCACCCTCAACGTTGAACGTTGTAGGGGTATAGGTCTGGTTGCCCTTAATGCTAAACTCTCTATAGTCATTATTGCCTACTTCAATCCCAAATGCTTTCATTACTTCAAGGGTTAGGTCGATGTAGGGTTTGCTCTGCAGGTTTTCGACCATAATAATTGTGTCGGCCTTTGCTAAAGGAGCAGCCATAAGCATTCCGGTAAGTACCTGCGAGCTAAGCGATCCGTCAACCTGGGCCAAGCCTCCGGTTATTGGGCCGCAAACTGTAATTGGAACTAGTCCATTTTGAGTGCTGCAGTGGGCGCCCATTGCCCTTACCGATTGCTCAACAATCCCCATTGGCCTTGTGGCCAAAGATCCATGACCCGTTAGGGTTACTGGTTGGTTTAGTGTGGCAGCAATGCACGAAAACATTCTGATGCCTAACCCCGACTCGCCACAGCTAAGCGTTTGCGCAGGAACGGTTACCCCGCCATTAACGATTAGCATATTCTCCCTCTCCTGAATATCCGCACCTAAATCGCGGCAAACCCGAATGGCAGCAATAACATCATCGGAATTACCCGCAAATGCAATCTCCGATTTTCCTGATGCCATGCTGGCAAGGGCTAAAGCCCTTTGGGCAACGCTTTTTGAGGCTGGTGCTCTTACCGTACCATCAACCGCCGAAGGCTTTACTAATCTCTTCATTGATAATTGCATTAACTTGTTCCTGTGATAACCCATTTGATGACACAATAAGGTTCACCCCTTTATATGTATTGGGTAATCCGGTTTTTCCATCAAAGTTCGTAGCAATAACATCTTCCCGATTCAAGTTTTTGTTAAGAGCTAATTCCATGGTGCTTACCGGAGGATTATCACCAAGGTATAACCTAAATGATTCAACAGCCTGATGCAAGAGCCATCTTTGCCCCGGTATTATTCTAATCCCTTTTCTTTGTGCAACCTCGCTAACCTTGGAAGGCTTGTAGGATGCGTCGAACAGATTTGCAAAATGAACTTTTTCGAGAAAAGGTGGAAGTGCTTGAGGAATAATTGTTGAAACAATTACATCAAAGTTGATAGATGTGTCGAAATCATCCCAGCTCATCACCTCGCATCCAAAATCATCGGCAATCGCTTTGGCTTTGCTAAAGGTGCGATTGCAAATGGCAACCTGGGCTCCTTTATACTTTAATCCGTAAACAACCGAACGGGCTGCCCCGCCACCTCCTAAAACCAGACATCTGGCATTGAGTAGATTTATATCTTCTTCCTTAAGCGATTGCGTTACACCGTAGTGGTCTGTATTGTAGCCAATCAATCGGCCATCGGAATTTACAATGGTGTTTATTGCCCCAATTTCTTGGGCATCGAGCGAAACTACATCAACCAGTGAAACCATTTCCTCCTTGTAGGGCGCTGTAATATTTCCGCCGCCCATGGGAATCGATCGAATAATGTTAATGATGTCGTTTGCCGACTGCGGCCTGATGCGGGTGTAGTAGGCATCTAGTCCAAACTCATCGAAAACCGCGTTGAATAGTTGAGGGCTTTTGCTGTGTAGTATTGGGTTGCCAAATACGGCAAATAGTTTTGTTGTACTCATGGTTTTATATCGAAAATTGCGTTCAAATATTTTTCATATTCAGCTGTAGCTCAAGTTCGCTGTAGGATAGTTGTCCGGGTGCCGTTTCGTTACCTTTTATGGATGCGTATGTAAACGGTGCGCCCAAATGAATTGCTGCAACGCGTGTGTTTTTCCCAATTTCGCCCATGGCGAATGCCACAAGGTTTTTGTGGTATGAATAGAGTGCTAATACCCTTTTGCAATCCTCCTCAGTATTTGCCATGCAAGCAATTTTGGCAATGTCGGCTCCTGATGAAAAAAGGTTATCGACAATATGTTTAAGTTGCTCTGAATCGGGTGTTTTTGTGAAATTATGGTACGATAGGATTACTTTGCACCCATTCCTTCGGGCTTTGTTAATTAATGTTTTTCGGTATTGCTCCGGGGTGTTAATATCGATATCGATGTAAGCACAGCCATATTCCATGGCAATATTTAGGTTCGAGATCATATCCTCAAACTCACCGATTATTGCTCTGTAAGTTGCAATTAAATTTTGATGAGATTTGAATACTGATATTAGCTGGGTAGAATTCAGCTGAAGTAGATCGATTCGGATTTCGGCCAAGGCAACTCCTTTTAGCTGCTCAAGAATCTCGTTATAGCTTATATTTCCTATGCTTAGGCAAATATGCTCTCTCATCTTTTTTCAATAAAACTTTTAATTTCGCTAATGCTTATACGTTCCACTATTGAGTTGCCAATGCCCTGCATGAATATAAAATCAATGTAATCAGCCGTTTTCTTCTTGTCCATTTGTAACGCATCAAATACTCGGTTTGGGCTTAGGGTTGTGCAAATAGGTAACTCCAAATCTCTAAGGAGATTAATTATGCGCATGTAATCTCTGTGCACAAGCATTCCTTTGTGCATGGAAAATCGTGCCGCAAACTCAAGCCCAATACTAACGCTTTTGCCGTGGGGTAAACCCGATTCCTTTTCCACTGCATGTCCCCATGTGTGGCCAAGGTTAAGTTTTTTCCGATCACCTTTTTCTCGTTCGTCCCTTCCCACAATATTGGCTTTAATCTTTACTGAGTGGGCTACCAACTCTCGGAGTAGAGTTAAATCTTTGTTTTTTATTGCCTCAACTTTCTCTTCGAGATGGCTAAACATTTTCCCGTCGGCTATTAGGGTATGCTTTACAATTTCGGCAAGCCCATTCGTAAATTCCTCCTTGGGCAGAGATGTTAGCGTGTCGATATCGCAGACAACAAATTTTGGTTGGATGAATGTGCCTACAATATTTTTGTAGCCATCAACATTCACTCCATTTTTGCCGCCAACACTAGCATCTACCTGGGCTAGGAGCGAGGTTGCTACAAATCCAAAGTCAACTCCCCGCATAAAAGTTGATGCTACAAACCCTGCCAAATCGCAAACTACTCCACCCCCAATCCCAAGTATAAATGAGCTACGATCGGCACCATTCTCGAGTAGCCATCGGCTTACTTTGTGCACCTCAACAAGGCTCTTTGAGCCTTCGCCTGGCTCAGTGATGAAAGTTGGAAAATTGGGAAAACCCTTGCCCAGATGGGCAAATACATTTTTGTCGGTAATAATATATACACCTAGTGTGGGAATGTAGTTCCCAATA
>CAZBBA010000120.1:0-9312 GCA_964490015.1 uncultured Rikenellaceae bacterium | reverse complement strand
GCCCTCGACAGGCTTGGTCTCCAGGAACGTTACGATGGCAATTACAAGCAGGCTGCCGATTACCACAACCAAAGCCTAAATTTGGCCAAGGAGATTAACGATAGCTTGCAAATGACCTATGCTCTCAGCAACCTTGGACAGGTTTATCGGATGCAGGATATAAATACCCTAGCAATCCAGTATTTCCTCTCTGCCTTATCGATTCAAGAGAGCATTGGCGATTACCGGGGTGCGTACTTTACCCAAAACACACTAGGTGCAACTTACTTCGTTCTAGAGGAGTATAAAAAAGCGCTTACTTATCTCAATAAGTCATCAAGCGCTGCTGATAAGTACAACGACAAGCGAACTCTCTCGTTTAACTATGGATGCATTGGTGAAGTTTACCTTGCGCTAAACAAACCCGATTCCGCTTTATTCTTTTTTCAGGAAGGGAAAAAGTATAAATATGAAGCAAAATACGAAAGGGGAATCCCTGTATCCGATCATCTTATTGGGCAGGCATACTTTGCTTTAGGTGATATGCCAAATGCCCAAAAAGCATTTGAACATGCACTGGCCGGGCATAACAAGAACAACAACGAACGCTATCAAGCTCTTTGTCTAGCTTACCTTGGCAAAATTTATTTATCGCAAAACCAATATGTAAAAGCTTACGAGAACCTTAACAACGCAAAAAATATTGCCCTAAGGCTGAATTCTCTGGAAAACCTAGTGCTAATTGAGGATGCCCTTTTTAATCTGTATAGATTAACAGGAAAACCTGAGCAAGCTTACGTTGCCCTGGCAAATAAGCACGCTTACCGCGACAGCATCAATATTGCAAAAAACGCCAAAAGCATTCATGCCCTGGAGATTGAGTACAACACTCGTCAAAAAGAGCATCAAATTCAAATGCTCTCGGTCGAAAATAGCATTAAAAACCAAAGGATTAAACTGGGCATTATTGCCATTTTACTACTGGTAGTTGTGCTCATTTTGGGTGTGTTGCTATACCTTCAGCGCCAGCGCACAGCCAAAACTCTAGAGATCGACTTGCAGCAAAAGCTTTCGCGCTCACAAATGAACCCGCACTTTGTTTCCAATGCTATGAGTAGCATCCAAAAATTCATGTTCAGCAACGATGCCCACAAGGCTGCTCAGTATCTGGGTAAATTTGCCCAGCTAAATCGTGCCGTGCTGGAGCACTCGCTGGTTGATAGCATTGCCCTTGATGAGGAAATTTCCATGCTAACCAACTACCTTGAATTTGAGCAGCTGCGATTAGGCAATACCTTTAGTTTCAACTTCGAATTCGACGAGTCTCTCGATATCGAAATGATTTATATCCCACCCCTACTGATTCAACCCTTTGTTGAGAATGCTGTGAAACATGGTGTAAGCCATATGGAAAAGGATGGTAGAATTACCATTCGCTTTTCCGAGTTGAACGATATGTTAAAGGTAGAAATTGAGGATAATGGTATAGGAGTATCCTCAACTACAAGTAAAAAGAGGAGTCATATTTCTCGTTCAGGCGAAATAGTAAGCAAACGGTTAGAACTCTTGAGTAAAAAGCACAAAAAGATTTCATCAGTAAAAGTAAATTCACTAGATAATATTACAGGCGAGGGAACACGAGTTGAGTTGAGTATTCCAAACTTTAGTTCCTAAAAACAGAGAAATACATGAGTGCAAAGAGTAGTTTAATAGCGGTTTTTGTCATTTTCCAGCTAACCATAGTAACCCATTCGTGGGCAGGAACAGTGGTGGTGATTAAGAGCGTGGAGGATAGCCTAAAAAGCATTGCTAACCAACACTTGCAAAACCATAACAACGACGAATACTACAATGCACTTATTGGTATTTTGAGACATTACGAGTACAAAGGAAACTGGAACAAGCACGATTCCGTTGCGCAAGTAATGATTGACTTCGGCAACAAGCACCAGCTACCCGACTTTTTGACCGAAGCATACAACCAAAGAGCAATTGCCAATAGCTACCAGGGAAATAATCAAGAGGCGATTAAATGGTTCACTAAATCGCTCGAAATATTTCGCTCAAAGAACGACTCAGCAGCCTTGGCAAATATGCTTGGCAACATAGCTATAGTTTATACAGATATGGGTTTTTACAAGGAGGCCCTTGACTACGAGTTGCAATCGCTACGCATTCGAGAAAAACTGTTGCATCCTAAGATTTTCAATAACTACTCCGAGATATCCATTATTTACCGTCGCCTTGGCGATGATGAAAAACAGCTCAAATACCTAAATAAGGCGAAGGACTATCTAAATGGTAGTGGCAGTTCCAATTACAACAACTGGGCCATTCTGCATAATATGCTTGGCAAGTACTTCAAGGATCAATCCCTGTACGATAGTGCCCTATACCATTATGGTAAGGTTCATGAGTTTAGCCAGACTATAGGCTGGAAGCGGGGAATGGCCGTAGGATTGGGCAATATGGCCGAAATTCACTACGCAATTGGCCACTTTGCCATGGCATTGGACGAGAACATTAAAGTGCTTGAAATATCGCAATCTATTGAGGATGCATCGGGAGTAACGGAACAGCTGTACTTAGTATCGAAATCGTACCTTGCTCTTAGAAATCACAGCCAAGCCCAGAATTACGCCTACCTCGCCCTGAAAAAGGCCCAAGAGCACGGTTTCGTTTTGGAAGAACGTGATGCATTAATGCTTCTTTCAAATATTTTTGAACAGAAAGGGCAGTTTCAAAAATCGTTAATGTACTACAAGCAGTACCACACAATTAGCGATTCGCTTACTAATATTGACAAGGTAAACCACTTAGCTGAATTGGAGAAGAAGTTTGAAACTGAAAAGAAGGAACATCAAATTGAAATCCTATCGGCTGAGAATAGCATTAAAAACCAGCGAATTAAACTGGGAGCCATAGCCATTCTGCTGCTGGTTGTTGTGCTGGTTTTGGGTGTACTACTTTACGCTCAGCGTCAGCGCAATGCCAAAGCACTGGAAACCGATTTGCAGCAAAAGCTTTCGCGCTCACAAATGAACCCGCACTTTGTTTCCAATGCTATGAGTAGCATCCAAAAATTCATGTTCAGCAACGATGCCCACAAGGCTGCTCAGTATCTGGGTAAATTTGCCCAGCTAAATCGTGCCGTGCTGGAGCACTCGCTGGTAGATAGCGTTGCCCTCGACGAGGAGATTTCAATGCTAACCAGCTACCTTGAGTTTGAGCAGCTGAGAATGAATAACGCTTTTGGCTTCTCTGTTGATTTTGAAGGAGACGTTGACGCCGAAATAATCCACATTCCGCCATTATTTATTCAGCCCTTTGTTGAAAATTCTGTAAAACACGGGTTAAAAGACAAGAATGGCGATGGATTGATTAAGCTCAGGTTTACCGACATGAACCATACCCTTAAAGTAGAAATCATTGACAATGGAAAGGGAATGGATGAAAACACTCAGAAAGACCCTGCGCATAGGTCGCGATCAATGGAAATAACTAGCAAAAGGTTAAAACTGCTAAAGCAGAAACACAAAAATTTACCTAACTTTAGCATCGAGAATATTGGCATGGGAATTGGTGAGGGTGTGCGTGTTGTAATCCATTTACCAATACTATAAAACTAGTTTTTATGGCTAAGCTTAAGGCAGTAATTATCGACGATCAAGACGATATTAGGGAGATAAATCGAAATCTTCTTCAGAGCAACTTTCCCGAGGTTGATATTGTTGGTGAAGCCAATGGTGTTGATAGTGGCATAGAGTTAATAATGAATACAAATCCCGATTTGGTGCTGCTCGATATCGAAATAAAGGGAGGCACCGGGTTTAACATCCTGCAAAAGGTTCGTCCATATAACTTTATGGTTATTTTTATTACCGCTTTCGACGAGTTTGCCATAAAGGCCATTAAGTTCAGCGCTATAGACTACATTCTTAAACCAGTTAACGAAACGGAGTTCTGTGCGGCCATTGAAAATGCCATATCGACCTATGAGAAGAACAAAGTGGCTTTGCAAGTGCAAAATTTACTAGATCATGTTGAGGACAGAGGAAAAAACAGAAAGATTGTACTTCGCACCATGGAATCTATTTTTTTGGTCGACCTGGAAGAGGTTCTCTTCTGCGAGAGCGATAACAGCTACACCACATTCTACCTAGGCGATGGTAAGCAAATATTGGTGTCGAAGGGTATTAAGGAGTACGAGCAGATGCTTTCCCCATTCCGTTTTTTTCGCCCCCATCAGCGTTACCTGGTTAACCTAAACCACGTAGAGCGAATCGACAAGAACGATGGCGGGTCGATTATTCTAAAAAACAAGGCATCAATTCCAATCTCTCATCGCCGCAAGCAAGCCCTGATGGATTTTTTAAAGGGTTAACGTTTTCAAGAATAACCCTGACGCTTTCAAATCCTAGCCTTAAAAAAATAACACTTGCTGTTTTCTTTGTTTTAGATATCATAAGTAACCATCTAAAGCAATTTAATATGAAAACAAAAATCCTTTTCCTCTCTACCCTATCTTTAGCTATATTTTTTATAAGCTGCAAAAAAGACGATCCCACTCCAAGTGGACTGGTTATTGAAGTTACAGAGAATATAACCTCCAATACATTATGGTTAGAGGGAAATACCTATGTAATTAATTATGACATTTACGTAAGTGCAAACCTAACAATACAGCCTGGTACAAAAATTAAATTCAAATCAAATACTGGTCTTTATGCTGCCTACTACTCCGGTGAGAATGCTACAATTACAGCCATTGGTACAGAGGAAAAGCCAATAATCTTCACCTCCGCAAACCCTTTTCCTGCTGCTGGCGACTACTATGGCATTTACCTATACGATGGCGCACGAAACTGCCAGTTTGAGTATTGTACTTTTGAATACGGAGGTAAGGGCGACAATGCCTACGATGGAATGCTTCATATTAGAACTTCTGCAAAATTTACTAACTGCACCTTTAAGCACTCAAAGAATGCAGCCATAAATCTTGATGAAGGCTGGTTTACCGAATTTACCAACAACACATTTATCAACAACCAATCGCATGCAATTAAGGTATATCCAAACTACGTTCATACCATTGGAAATAACAACGAGTTTAACGTAAATGCAGGAATGGGAATTTTCATCTACGATTGTTACGGAATTAATATCCCTGGCAACTACACCTGGCTAAACCATAATGTCCCCTACATTATTGGAGGAGGCGAGGTCCGTATTTCGGCACCTGGTGCTGGTGCGCACCTAACCATTGAGCCTGGTACTATCCTTAAATTCAATAAGTATGGATACATAAGTGTATCCTATGGCGATGGTATTGGAACACTTAAAGCTGAGGGAACAGCCGAGAGTCCCATTATCTTTACCTCCTCAAATCCAAATCCCGCAAAAGGAGACTGGGACTCCATTTCGCTATGGCAGGGTGCCACCAGCAGCTCATTCAAACATTGTGAAATTCTGTATGCTGGCGACTACGAATCGTATGGTGCGTTTAGCGTTCGCGACCTCGGCACCAACAACATTACTATCGAGAATACTCGCATTGCACACTCAAAAACCTATGGCATCACCCTTTACGATTCAAACATCGACTATAGCTCAGTTTCCTTTGATAATAATACTATTGAGGATGTAAAGGTTTGGTAAAACTTTAAATGAAATTTAAAAAGGTATTAACAAACCTATAGTAGAGAGAAAAATACGGATTCAATTTGTATCTTAGTCAAAGAATCTAAATAGGGCTTACTTGGTTTTTTTTAATGCTCGCATAAAAACTTAATTAATCAAATAAACAGCAATCAAAATGAGCACAACAGTTATTGTTATTGGAGCAGCAGTACTTCTTGTATTTATTATCGTTGGAATGTACAACAATCTAATTCGTAAGCGCAACGAGGTTGACAATGCTTTTGGGGGAATGGATGTACAGCTAAAAAAACGATACGACTTAATTCCTAACCTGGTAGCAACAGTTCAGCAGTATGCTAGTCACGAGAAGGATTTGCTCGAAAAAGTTACCCAACTTAGGGCAAAAGTCACCGATAGACAAATGACTTCCGACGAGAAGGTGGAACTCGACAACCAGATTTCTGGTGCAATGCGTGGAATTATGGTTGCTGTCGAAAACTATCCCGATCTGAAAGCAAGCGATAACTTTATGAACCTACAACGCACGCTCAACGAGGTGGAGTCGCAAATATCGGCTGCACGCCGCACCTACAACGCTGTAATAACCGATTACAATAACGCCATTCAGGTATTCCCAAAAAACATTATTGCTGGCATGATGGGGCTTAAGCGCAAGGAGGTTTTCCTTATCCCCGAAACCGAGAGGCAAAACGTTAACGTGAAAAACCTATTCAGTTAAGTTTAAGTCTTGAGTAGACAACAACAGCTGATGCTACGAAAATCGTAGCATCAGTTGTTGCTATTCTTTCCGAAACCCTACAACCTTAAACTATGATTGAACGCAACCAGCTGGAAAACCTATACAACAATGAGCTAAAAGCCAAGCTGCAGGGGCTAGAGGGGCTGCGTAAAAGTGTTATGCGATCTCAAATCTTTGCAATTCTTCTTTTTATAAGTGCTTTTCTGCTCTTTATTCCCACAAGCATTTTACTTGAACAGTATGAGAATGAGGGTGTCCCTTTCATAGTGCTTCTTCCTCTTGTGCTACTGGGCCTTTACATCCTTTACCAATCGTATAAAAAGAAAAAGAGCTATCGACAACGATATAAGGACGAGGTGGTAAGAGAAATTATCAATGCAATAGATCCTAGCTGGGAGTACGACCCAAACCAGTACATAACCCAGGCAGAGTACAAGCAGAGCGATTTGTTTCGCCATTCGGTCGACAGGTATAGAGGCGATGATCTAATCAGCGGTAAAATTGATAAAACCGACTTTAGATGTTCCGAACTTCATACAGAGTACAAAACGGTTACCCACGATAAGGATGGAAGGCGCAAGGAGACATGGCACACCATTTTTAGGGGGCTACTCTTCCATGCCGACTTTAACAAGCAGATTAAGGGTAAAACCTACATTGAGCCCGATACAGCCGAACGATTACTAGGGAAATTTGGACAAAAACTACAAGTTAGCTCCAAGGGTAAATTAGTTAAACTTGAGAACCCTGAGTTTGAGAAAATTTTTGCCGTATTTGCTACCGACCAAACCGAAGCTCGTTATATCCTAACTCCAACCATAATGGAGTCTTTGGTAAATATCCACAAGATGTATAATCGTAAAATGCACCTATCCTTTATTGGCTCTAGGGTTTACGTTGCACTGAGTTTTGCCAAAAACCTTTTCGAACCTAAAGTATTTACATCGGGGGTTAAGTATAAGGACATCGAGTTTATGTACAACCTGTTTATGATGAACCAAACCATTATACATGAGTTGAATTTGAATACTCGTATTTGGACTAAGGAGTAATTATTTTATCCACAAATTAAACAAATTAACTCAAATAATAATTTTGTTGAAATCTGTGTAATTTGTGGACAGTCAAAACTACGTTTTCAAACTCAACCATACCGTTTTCAAACTCTAGAGCAAAGCTAATAGTTGGTTAACTATCTTTACTTTGTACTAAGCATTTTAAACCCCAATGCTATTAAGCCAGTAAAATTTTTCAGGTTAACGTCATCAGTTTAATGCAATGAGGTTAGGTGTTGAATGTATTTATTGTAGCAATTAGTTTTAATTTAAACATTTACATAACAGAAACATGAAACGAAAAATATTTCTATTTGCAGGTTTCTTCTTTTTACTAAACCTAATTATTGGAGGTGCATTGTTCCTTAAGTTCAGCGGATTCCTATCGAGTGATGAATCGCACGAAATGATACAGCAAGGTGACTATCAAGAGCAACCGCAGCAGGCATTGGACCAAAGCAACTACGAGTACGACGAGGAAACCCGTCGTATGATTGCAGAACGCGAAGCCGATATTGAACGTTTAAAAGAAAACGGTGAGTGGGAAGAGCCTAATCAAAGTGGAAATAACGAAATATTTTTTATAATTGGTTTAATATCTATTGGGGTTTTCCTATTTACATATCGTTTTCTATTTGGTAAAGGCGGGAAAGGTAGTAGCTCATTTTCTCAGCCAAAAAGTACATCCTTCGCCCAGGGACTATCGCATATGGGTAGCGAGATGAAGGGCAACTTAGAAAAAATCCCCATGGATATGATTAATAGTGACCCCAATATTAGCGACGAAGACAGAAAAAAATTTCAGCAGGGTCAAGAGTTTCTTATGGGTTTAATAGGTCAAAAAACGGAGGGGCAAGAGAGGCCCAAAATTGACTCGCTTGAAGATGCGCCCCCAATTTTATCGCACGATAACCTCAAGCAACTTTACGAAAGCGAGCTAAAACCTTCCATTTCAGGCATTGAAAGTACAAGGAAAGGAGTAGCAAGTAGTTTTGCCATTATGTTCATCATAATTGTTTCCGCTTTTTTTTCGTTTATTCTTTTAAGTCAACAGTTCTACCTTAATGTAATTGTTGGTTTTATCCTACTTATTGCTGCCATTGTGTTTTTTGTAAAGGGCGTCTATCGATATTTGAAATTCCGCAGCGAGTACAAATCGTCGGTAGTGAAAAAGGTTGTCCAATTCATCAACCCAAAATTTGTTTATGATGCCAATAGGCACATTTCGCTCAACGATTTTACAATGAGCAAGCTAGGCAGCGATATGGTAAACAAAGCCATTGGCGACGATTACGTGAGTGGAAAGATTGACAAAACGGTATTCGAATTCTCGGAGCTAGTTGCCCAGCATGAGTACGAGGATACCGACCACGACGGCAAAAAGGTAAAACGGGTAAACAACCATTTCAACGGGCTTTTCTTCCTTGCCGATTTTAACAAGCATATACAGGGCGAAACCTTTGTATTGCCCGACAAGGCTGAGCGTCTGCTAGGTAAATTTGCCCAAAGCCTTCAAAAAAGCACCAAAGGCGATTTGGTAAAACTCGAAAATCAGGAGTTCGAAAAATATTTTGCGGTATTCTCTACCAACCAAACCGAAGCCCGCTACATACTTACCCCAACCATGATGGAGGGTATGGTGACTATTCGCAAGAAAATTGGCGCAAACTGCTATTTCTCGTTTATTGGCGAGCGAGTATACTGTGGAATTGAGTTCAATAAGGCCCTATTCGAAGCTTCCATTTTCCATTCGGTAAGTTTCGCCGATGTGGAGTTTATGCATTCGCTTTTTACCATTATTGAAACAATCATTACCGAGATGAACCTGAATACTCGAATTTGGACTAAAGAGTAGGGAGAGTTGTCGGTTGTCAGTTG
>CAZBBA010000119.1:0-9431 GCA_964490015.1 uncultured Rikenellaceae bacterium | reverse complement strand
CTTGTGGGTTGCCATCTTATGCCTCTTTCTCTTCTTTCCGCTTGGCATGATTGTAGTTTCTTAAAAGTTTAGAATAAAAAGATTACTTCACGTGAGACTTCACCTTGTTAACAAAAGTTTTTGCAGGTTTGAACGAAGGAATAAAGTGCTCAGGAATGATGATGGTAGTGTTTTTTGAAATGTTACGGGCGGTTTTCTGTGCACGTTTCTTCACGATAAAACTACCAAAACCCCTTAGGTAAACATTCTTCTCCTTTACTAGAGAATCTTTTACGGTTTCCATGAAGGCCTCAACTGTTTTCTGAACAGTAACCTTTTCGATTCCAGTATTCTTGGAAATCTCGTTTACGATATCTGCTTTTGTCATTTTAAAAAATCTTTAATTATCAATAAATTAAGGTTAGAAATCTCAAATCGGACTGCAAATATAAGTCTTTTAAATTGATAAATAAAAAACTTTACAATTATTTTTGTAGAATTTATTTTCTTTAATACTTGATTTAATGGATTTTAAAAGCATTCTTGCTAAGTGGTACGGGGTTTACAAGCGCGATTTGCCCTGGAGGTACACTTCTGACCCATACCGGATTTGGGTGTCGGAGATTATCCTACAACAAACCCGGGTGGCACAGGGCATGGGTTACTACGAGCGTTTTACAAGTACTTTCCCCACGGTTTTCGACTTGGCCAATGCTCACGAGGATCAGGTATTAAAGGTTTGGCAGGGCTTGGGGTACTACACGCGGGCGCGAAATATGCATAGCGCAGCTAAACGTATTGTAAGCGGTTTTGGTGGCGTTATGCCAACTACCTTCGAGGATTTGCTTAAGGTTAAAGGTATTGGGAGTTACTCAGCCGGGGCAATCGCCTCGTTTGCATTTAAGTTGCCGGTTCCGGCCATCGATGGGAATGTTTACCGCATTATGGCCAGAATTTTTGGCGTTTTTAGCTTGCCAACCTCATCGAGCGGAAAAAAGGAGTTTTTTCAGCTTGTGCTGGATTTAATGGACAAGGAGTCGCCCGATTCCTTTAATCAAGCTCTACTTGATTTTGGCGCACTTCAGTGCGTTCCCCGAAACCCTAAATGTACCGAATGCCCATTTATGGAGTACTGCTATGCATACCGTAATAATATGGTTGATAGTTTGCCCGCCAAGGGTAAGAAGTTGATTCCTCGCGACCGTTTCTTCACCTACCTACTTATTCGTTTTGAAAATATGACTTTTATAGCCAAGCGCAAGGCTAACGATATTTGGCATTCACTATACGAGTTCCCGCTTATTGAAACCAAACAATTGGTAGAACCTGCAGAAATTGTTAAACTAAAAGATTGGGAAGGGCTGGTTGGCAAATCGAAACATACCATTAGTTACATATCGCCATTAGTAAAGCATCAGCTGAGCCATCAAACAATATACACCCGTTTTCTGGTAATTGAAGTTTACGGTGTGACAAGCCATCTTAAAATGGAGTATATAATGATTCCCACTAATGAAATTGACAGCTATTCAACGCCGCGATTAATAGATAACTTTTTGGCAGCCGAGCCAGCAGCTAAGTATTTCCTAAACCCTCCTCAGTAGCATATCTTTTATGCCAATTAGTTTACAGTTTAAAATGATATGACTATATTTGTAAGTTGTAGTTTTAAAACCCTAAAAATTATCTAATCATGAGTGTAAACAAGGTAATTCTAGTTGGTAACGTTGGGAAGGATCCCGAAGTCCGACATCTGGAGGGCGGCGTTGCTGTAGCCAGGTTCCCTCTGGCTACAAATGAGACCTACACCGACAAGAACGGTCAGAAGGTAACCCAAACCGAATGGCACACCATTGTGGTTTGGCGTAACCAAGCCGAGATTGTTGAAAAGTACGTGAAGTCTGGTAAGTTGCTGTATGTTGAGGGTCGTTTACGCACCAATACATACGAGGATAAGGAGACTGGCACCAAGAAGTACTTCACTGAGGTTTACTGTACCTCGTTTAAATTCCTAGGACCTCCAACCGGCGAAGGAGCTGCTTCTCCCGATAAGGGAAAAACAGTCAATCCTCAAGTAGCACAAGCCAACGAGCCTGAGCCTCCTATGCCCGAGCCTGAGGACGATTTGCCCTTTTAAGCATTTAACATCAATGCTTATATACTAGTAGAAACTTAACTAATGCATTTTGGAACCAGGTGAGCATTTGATCATCAGTTTTCTTTTAGCTGATATTACTTATTATCCACTAACCGTTGGGGTTGTTTTTGGATTTGTAGTGCTGGCAATTCTGCTACTACTCTCTAGTCTTGTTTCAGGGTCAGAGTCGGCCTTCTTTTCGTTAGGCCCCAAGGATATTAGGTATTTAGAGGAGAGTCAGAATAAATCGTGTAAGAAAATACTAGAGCTGCTCGAGAAACCCGAGCAGCTCTTGGCTTCGGTTTTAGTGGCCAATAACTTTATAAATGTTGGAATAGTAATCCTCTCCACCTACCTTACCAATTCTATTGTCGATTTTAGCGCATCACCCGTTTTTGGATTTGTTGTACAGGTAGTGATAATCACCTTTATTCTGCTGCTATTTGGTGAAATTATTCCAAAGATTTTAGCCACCAGCAAGGCGCTTTCGTTTAGTCGACTTATGGCTGGTCCGTTGCTAATAATCACCAAAGTTTTTAAGCCAATTAACTACCTGTTGGTCTCCTCTACTGCCCAGGTAAGCAAGCGCTTCTCGCCACGCCGCAATATCTCCATCGATGAGCTAAGCGATGCGCTCGAAATCACATCGGGACAGCATCCCGAGGAGAAAAAGATATTAAGGGGGATTGTTACTTTTGGTCATACTGAGGTGAGAGAAATTATGAAACCTCGAATGGACGTGGTGGCTGTGGATATTTCGGTAGGTCTCAATAAGGTAAAATCGGTGGTGGTGGAGTCGGGCTACAGCCGAATTCCCGTTTACGAGCAATCCTTCGATGAAATACGAGGCGTGCTCTACGTGAAGGACTTACTACCGCATATTGATGAACCCGAAACTTTTGCATGGCAAAAACTTCTTCGAGAGCCTTACTTTATCCCCGAGAGTAAAAAAATAAACGTGCTCCTCTCTGAGTTTCAGGCAAACCGAATCCATCTGGCCATTGTGGTCGATGAGTATGGCGGAACATGCGGTATTGTATCCCTTGAGGATATTCTTGAGGAGATTGTGGGGGAGATTTCGGACGAGTCGGACGAGGAGGTGTCGCTCTACTCAAAAATTGATGATAGCACCTATCTTTTCGAGGGGAAAATCCTGCTCAACGACTTTGCCAAGGTGGTAAATGTTGATGATGAAATTTTTGATGAAGTGAGGGGCGAGGCCGAAACCCTGGCAGGTGTAATACTCGAGATAATGGGATACCTGCCAAACAAGAATGATACGATTACGCATAAGTTCTTTAGGTTTACCATCGACTCGGTTGACAACAAAAGAATTAGACGCGTGAGGGTTAAAATTTTAAATCAATCTGATAAAAATGAGTAAAGGCTATTTATACATTTTGGTATTCGTTGCGGGAGCGCTGCTGGTGGGTTGCAGTGGGAGTTCAACGCCCAAACCCAGAGGCTACTTTCGTATTGATTTCCCAGCTAAAGAATATCAGCGCCTCGACTCGGCTCATTTTCCATACCACTTCTACTACCCAACCTATGGTAAGTTGGTGAAGGATAACTCCCGAATTGCCGAGGAGTACTGGGTAAATTTAGACTTTCCCCAGTACAAAGCCCGCATACATATCAGCTATAAGGAGGCTGCCAACCGGCTCGATTCGCTAACCGAAGACTCAAGAACTCTGGCCTACAAACATGCCCTTAAGGCCGAAGCAATTAGTGAGCGATTCTACTCAAACCCCGAAAAAAGGGTTTATGGCATACTCTACAATATGAAGGGCAATACGGCCAGCTCGTGGCAGTTTTACGCTACCGATTCGGTAAAACACTTTCTGAGAGGTGCCCTATATTTTGCCGTTAGTCCAAACAAGGACTCCCTTGCCCCTGCAATTGATTTTTTTGGACAAGATCTGGTTAAGGTACTCGAAACCCTTGAGTGGAATGATATTCGCTAAGATATGGCAATCGAACATCTACATAGAACGGAGGATTTTATACTAGGCGTTTGGCGAGTTGAGGAGAACGAGGAAACCCTGAAGAAGATAGTAGGTGGCGATTACTTCCCTGGATTAGCCCGAATTTCGCACCCCCGCCGTAGGCTCGAGTGGCTTGCCGCTAGGTCCCTACTGCGGGAATTTGGCTACACCGGTCATGTGATGTATCACCCCACCCGTCGACCTTTCCTTGCCCATTCCCGTGCCCACATCTCCATAAGTCACTCTTATCCTTTGGTAACTGTGGTGATGAGCGATAAGTTTTTGGTAGGGATAGATGTTGAGTCGTTTGTTCGACCATTTCACCAAGTGATGGATAAGTATCTTTCTAAGAACGAGAAACGCTGGATTGATAGCGACGACAACCAGCGATTAGCTCTTATTTGGAGTGCCAAGGAGGCAATATATAAGCTGCCAGGGATGGAAGGTTTGGGTGGTGCCGAGATGGATATTAAGCCCATTCATCAGATTTTACCCGATGGATCATTAAAAGCTTCAGTACGATTGGGCAATACCTTTCAGCATTTTCATCTGCAGTACCATTACATGGAGTATTTCAACGTGGTGTGGGTTTGCTGTAATCCCAAAACTTTAGTCTGGTAGCAATGATTCTGAAAACCCTTTCGCAACAAACCCGAGGGCAATTTGCCCTGCTCATCGATCCCGATAAGAGTATCTGCAATATAGCGACACTTATTCAGCATGCCCATGAGTATGGGGTTGATATTATTCTAGTTGGCGGTAGCTTAGTTCGGGGAAATATGGATGATACAATTCTGCAGATTAAAAAGAGCTGCTCCATACCCGTGGTACTATTTCCCGGAAGTGTTTTTCAGTTTAGCCCCCATGCCGATGCCATTCTGCTGCTCTCGCTGATCTCGGGTCGAAATCCCGAGTTTCTGATAGGCAATCATGTAATTGCCGCTCAGGCAATACACGATAGCGGGATGGAGGTAATTCCCACAGGATATATGCTAATTGGAACGGGAGAACCCACATCGGTTCAGTACATTAGCAATACAATGCCTATTCCCCGCACAAAGTTGGATATTGCCGTGGCTACGGCAATGGCTGGTGAGCAGCTGGGATTAAGGGTGATTTACCTTGAGGGCGGTAGTGGTGCCGATGAAATTGTTCCCCCTCAGCTTGTAAAGGCAGTTTGTGGCAGTGTAAATATTCCTGTTATTGTGGGAGGAGGCATTCGAACCCCAGAGCAGGTTCAAGTATTGCTTGATGCTGGAGCCTCAATGGTGGTAGTTGGCAATGCTATTGAAAGCAACCTTGAACTTTTTCAGCAATTGGTGAAGGCATCACGTTAATTATAATAAAAAAAGGGGCGAAAGCCCCTTTTTTGTTGGTTACTTAACCTCATAGGTATCACCGCTGTGAAGCAGTTCATCCATGGTTTTGATGGTGGCGTTCTTTTGGATATCAATTAGCTGATCGCGCACATTGTCGTCGTATGTAGGGAACTTAACTGCACGAATCACCCCAAGTGCCAAAGGGAATTCTGGGTATGCCATATTTACAAGCATAACGTGCAAACCTGGGTTAGGGTTATGGGCATCGTGTACCAGAATATGATCCAAGGTGTATCCATCCTGCCCAATGGTTACCACTTTAAGCTGATTATTCTCCATAACCAGACCCTTGTCGTTGTTTTGGCCAAAGATCATCTTTTCGCCATGACGGAGAACTATGGTACGCTCGGGACGAACATCTCGATCGGCAAATTCGGCATGGGTTTTATCGTTATATATAACGCAGTTTTGCTGAATAACCACTACCGAAGTTCCATCGTGCTTGGCTGCCTCAACCAGTATTTCGGCGGTTAACTTCACATCGGCATCTATAGAGCGGGCAAAAAATTTGCCCTGAGATCCAATTACCAACTCACCTGGGCGGAAGGGTTGCTCAACCGTTCCGAAGGGCGAAGTTTTTGTGATGGAACCCAACTTTGATGTTGGGCTATATTGCCCCTTAGTAAGGCCGTAAATCTCGTTGTTAAAAAGAATTATATTGATGTCTATATTGCGTCGGATGGCGTGGATAAAGTGGTTGCCACCAATTGCAAGCGCATCGCCGTCGCCTGTCATCTGCCAAATACTTAGCTTGGGATTGGCCACCTTCATGCCAGTTGCAATAGCCGAGGCCCGGCCGTGGATTCCATGGAATCCATAGGTGTTTACATAGTAAGGGAAACGGCTGGAGCAGCCAATACCCGAAACAAAAACGTAACGCTCCTTGCTGTAGTCCAACGCCTCCGAAACCTCAGGCAAAGCCCTGTAAACAGAGTTTAGAATAGCGTGGTCGCCGCAACCGGGGCACCAGCGTACTTCCTGATCACTCTTAAAATCTTGCGGAGTATAATTGTGTTTACCCATGATTATTTACCCTCCAGTATTTGGTTAAATTTCTCCTTTAGCTCAACAAGGGTGAAAGGTAAACCCTGTACCTTGTTAAACTGCATGTAGTTGAATTCTTGGAAGTTCATCCGCAGATAGTTGGCCATTTGTCCCATATTCAACTCGCAAACAACAATCTTTTTGAAACGTTTGAGAATATCGTAAATATTTTTTGGTAGCGGATTAATATAGTGGATATGGCAGAGCGAAATACTCTTACCTTCGAGTTGTAACTCGTGAACGGCTGAGTATGTGTGACCAAACGTTCCTCCCCAGCTAACAACTAGCAAGTCGCCTTCCTGTTCTCCATATACCTCTTGCTCGGGAATAAACTCCTGTACACGGGCAACTTTTTCGGCTCTAATGTCAACCATTCGTTGGTGGTTAATCGGATCGTGCGATACGGTACCCTTCAGGAAGTCTTTTTCTAGGCCCCCAACGCGGTGCTCAAGACCAACCTGGCCAGGAATAGCCCATCGACGAGCCAAACGCTCAGCATCGCGTTCGTATGGAAGATAATTCTGTGTACCGTTGGGTACTAGGGGAGGATGAATCTCGGGGAAGTCCTTCATATTAGGGATAAGCCAAGGCTCAGCGCCGTTGGCAATGTACCCATCGGTAAGAAGGATCACGGGAGTCATGTGCTCCAGTGCAATTTTTGACGCGGTGAAAGCCCAGTCGAAACAGTTGCTTGGCGAGCTGGCGGCAACAACCACTACGGGGCACTCCCCGTTGCGACCGTAAAGTGCCTGTACCAGATCGCTCTGCTCAGTTTTGGTGGGAAGACCCGTTGAGGGGCCACCACGCTGAACGTTAACGATTACCAGGGGAAGTTCGGTCATTACCGCTAATCCAATGGCCTCCGATTTTAGTGACAACCCAGGCCCAGAGGTAGTAGTAACCGCAAAGTTACCAGCATACGCTGCGCCGATGGCGGTGCAGATACCAGCAATCTCATCCTCAACCTGCAGGGTTTTTACGCCCAAATCTTTACGTTTGGCCAGCTCAATAAGAATCTCAGTAGCAGGCGTAATGGGGTACGATCCGCAGAACAGGGGCAGCTTGGCTTTCTCGGCTGCAGCAATTAGACCCCAAGCGGTAGCCGTATTCCCGTTGATATTGCGGTAAGTCCCCTTTGGGATATTCTTTGCAGGTGGAATTTTGTAGGTGTTTGGAATTGCGTGGATGTTACCCGCGTAGTTGTATCCATCGCGAAGCACCTTTTTGTTGGCATCAACAATGCGGGGCCTGTTCTTAAACTTCACCTCAAAGAAATGCTCGGTGAAGTTAAGTGGGCGGTCGAACATGTAGTACACCATACCCAGCGCAAACATGTTCTTACTGCGGATTATGCTCTTATTGTCGAGTTCGGTTTCCTTAAGGCTCTCCTTGGTAAGGGTTGTGATTGGGGCAAAAATTATGTTATAATCCTCCAACTTTAGCTCCTTGATAGGATCATCGGTTTTGAAGTTGGCGCGCTGTAAGCCCTTTTCGTTAAACGTGTCGCTATCAACTATCACAGTGGCACCGGGCTTTAGCCATTTGGCATTTGCCTTTAGCGCAGCTGGGTTCATTGCCACAAGCACATCGCAGTAATCGCCTGGAGTTAATACTCGCTTGCTTCCGATTTGCAGCTGAAATCCCGAAACCCCGCCAATGGTTCCTTGTGGTGCGCGAATTTCAGACGGGTAATCGGGAAATGTACTAACGCCATTGCCAAAAAGCGCAGAGGCATCGGAGAACAAAGTTCCTGAAAGCTGCATCCCATCACCTGAATCGCCCGAGAATCGAATCGATACCTCGTCAACTTCAAGTACTTGCTTTTGTTTATCCATAATGGTTTGTGTTTTTTTGGTTCTCATTGGGAGGCGTTAAAAATGCAAATGCATATAAAATATGATCCTATTTTATATGCATAGTAAATTATTTTTCAGGCTTTTCAACTTGTACCCCCACTTGAAAATTATAGTGCAAAATTAGTTATTTTATAAAATGAAAAACGCCGATTTTTTTTTTTTAAGTTGTTTTACAACATCATTCTATTCAGATTTAAAACGTTTTCGGAGATATGGTTACGTAATTGGCTGAGGATAAGTATTAGGTGTTGCCTTCATTTATCGACTACTCCATTTTTTTGTGTTTTTAAGCAAAACTACCCATATCTTTGTTATCAAAGAAAAAAGTAAACCATGGGACTTATTAGATCGCTAAGGGGTAAAACCCCGAAAATTGGAGTCAACTGTTTTATTGCTGAAACCGCTGTGATTATTGGTGATGTGGAGATAGGCGACGACTCCAGTATCTGGTATGGTGCAGTGCTACGGGGCGATGTGAACCCCATACGCATTGGCAAACGGGTGAGCGTGCAGGACAATGCTGTGCTGCATACTACTTACCAAAAATCGGTGGTAACCCTTGAGGATGATGTTGTTATAGGTCATAACGTAACGGTGCACGGGGCAACGGTTAGGGCAGGTGCGCTGATTGGGATTGGCGCAACCGTGCTCGACGATGCCGTGGTGGGCGAGGGGGCCATTGTGGCGGCCAATGCGCTTGTGTTAGCCAATACGCAGATTGAGCCCGGCAGCATTTATGCCGGCGTGCCCGCCAAATTTGTCAAAAAACTCGATGTGGAGCAATCGAAGCAGATTAACCAGCGCATTGCCAAGGGTTACCTTTTGTATAAGAGTTGGTACGAGGAAGGGGAGAGTGGAGAGTAGTATTGAATGTAAGGAGTTAGAAGACAAAAGACAGAAGACAGAGGAGCGAAGGGCAGAGGGCAGAGGGGGAAGAGCAAGGAGAATATCGAATGCTGAATATCGAATATCGAATATCGAAGTTTGAGGTGGTACGATAGAGCGATGAGGCGATGAGCGAATTATTTACCTTCGGTGAACTCTCTCTTCT
>CAZBBA010000118.1:0-9455 GCA_964490015.1 uncultured Rikenellaceae bacterium | reverse complement strand
GTTGTGAATTGCTTTCAGATTGTATCTTTGACTTATTGAACACAACATACCATAGGTCATAAAATTGTATCACAATTCATTAGGTCAAATCTTTGAAATAAAAAAAGTGTTCAATAGTAAATCCCTCCAAATGGTTTTGGGGGGATTTTTGTTTTATACTTTTTGCTAACGGGGTGACTGTTCGCGTTAGAAAGTTTAGTGTCAGGGTGACTAGTTTGCACAGCAGGGGTAGTCACCCCGATACTAATACTAAAACAGCTGCAGTTGCTGTGGATCAGGGCTGGCTTTAATTGGTTTAGTGGCCTGAAACAACTCCATGCTACCAAACTGCTTATCAGTAATGCAAAGTATTCCAATATCGCCATTGGGCGGTAGAATTGATTTCACCCTTTTTATGTGCACCTCGGCATTCTCGCGACTCGGGCAGCAGCGAGTATAAATTGAGAATTGGAACATGGTAAACCCATTCTTCATTATCTGCTTTCGAAACTGCGTATAGATCTTCCTGTCCTTTTTGGTTTCGGTAGGGAGATCGAAAAACACGAGTACCCACATAACTCTATACTGGTTTAATCGGTTGGTTGTGGTCATAACATCAGTGTTTCTTGCTCACGATATATTTGGTAGTCTATTCGCTCAGCATATAGTCAACCTTTGAGTAATTAGAGTATAACCGGATAAAGCACCTTACGGCTAACGCCCTCAAAGCAATCGTTGAGCGATGCTGTGGTACGCTGCGAAGCCACCATTAGCGGACTGCTTTTACCATCAATTTCAACATCAAGTGCAGGAATCACCAAAAGCCTTGCCTTTAGCTCCGTGGTTAGCGTGCTCACATCATCAAAATCTTTAAGAATAGCCAAAACCAACCTGTCTACGAAAGGACGATAAGGCTCCATAATATCGTCGGCCAAACAAAAAGCATTGTACTTATTCCGATGATGAATACCCAATGTGGGCAAAAGACCTGAACCAACTAAACTTCGTGCAACAACCGCCCTTAATACAGCATATCCATAGTTTAAAAGATTGTTTGGGTCGTCCTCAAATCGACCTCGTGTAAACTCGCCCTCCACTACCCCATCGAACAGGTTTTTCCAGTAGTACGCTGCAGCACGGCCCTCGTAGTTATCGGGGTCGCCACTGCGTACGCTTCGCTGAAAGTAACGCATTGGCTCAATATCAACCCCTTGCTCTTGCAGCACGGCAGCCTGATTAGCAATTTTTGCCTGGACCGTTTGCTGCCATAGTTGTTTTTTTAACGGTACGCTGGCATCTATTTGGCTGGCATACCTTTCGCTCTGCAGGGTGTTGCCCTCTAATGGGAAAAGCATTCCCGATGGCATATGCCTCTCGTTACAGGTTATTACTGCGGTATTATTTGCCAGTAAGGCATTTAGTAGTGGGTGAGTTAACGTAATTTGAGAATTGTCCAGCATTAACACGCCTATATCCTCTATTGGGATTGTAGGAATATCTATTCGAGTCCGACTTTTTGAGGGGTCTGGCTCCGAATCCGTTGCGATTACAGTGCTAGACTCTTTTTTAACCACCAGCTGCCCATCCTTCATGCTGAGGTAGGCTGGGTTTCCAAAGTAAAGGGTACGTTTAATCATAGGTAAAGCGGTTGGGATATGGTATAAAGTGTAGTCGGAGTGCGACTTTGAGTCGCGCTCCGACTACACTACATTAGTTTCAGTTCAAACTCTGTTATCCTTTCTCTACTTATTAACTTACCATTGCGCAGCCCAACAATATCGGGGTACGAGGAGAATTCCCACTCCTCGCACTTCTTCACCAACTTATCCTTTACTGGATTAAGGTTGATGTAGTTAAAACAGATATTTGGGTACTGTTGTTCAGGTTGCTGAATGTTTATGCTGGTTACACCTTTATCCACATAGTATGCTCGGGCAGCCTTATCGTTTTGGGTAAGGCAAATGGCTTTGGTTTCGCTTCTAAATAGTGAACCTGTGCATTTGTTTTGGTTATTAACAGCTCGGGTGTACGACGCCAGCATAACTCCTATGGAATGTTGAAGCGATTGGGTTTTAATGGTAGTATTAGTCCGGGCGCGACTTGAAGTCGCACTCGGACTATAACCCTTAAGACTACGATCAACCAAAGGCAAAACAAAGTGGTTTACATACACCATAAAATGAAAATGGTTGGGCATTAGGCACCATGCCAGTATATCGGCATAGGGCAATATATGCTTTCTCACCTTATCCAGAAAGAACAGGTAGTTCTCCCTGCTAAAGAAGATACGCTGGCGGTTATTGCCCTGATTGTAGATGTGGTATAGGTGACCTTCCTCAAATATCATAACGTTTATTATCACAGTCCTAGTCCGGGTGCGACTTCAAGTCGCGCCCGGACTGAGTTTCATAAGCACCACACTTAAAATCCAGACTATTGCGCTGATCCCATCGATTCATTTGGCAAAGTAGATTCTCCTCCCAATCGTCATCCTTATTGCCTTTGCACAATAGGCAAAGCTGGGGTTTTGATAATAAGTTAGGGTTAATCGTATTGCCATCGTCGTCGTAAAAGCCGTTGATCTCTTCCATATGCATAACTTTGTTTCTTAAGGTGTGAATATCTGCTTCGACAAGTATTCACCCCGTCAGTAGTAATTAAAGGGTTACACCAAATTGCCAATGCAGTTGATTTTTAAATTTATTGGGTTTAATGAAAATAAAACTCCCAAACTTTGAACATTTATATATCTTTTGCTAATTTTTGAATTAGAGTCATCAATAATTTGTGTTTCTAGATGATGACGAAACATTAAGTCAATTTGTCCACTACTAGGCTTTATTGTCATTTTCTGCACCCTATACAACTTATCACTAATCGCCCTGTAATCATTGTTTGTTTTAGCGGTTTCAAACTCCTCGTTTGTCATACCCAGCACAAACATTTCGTTCTGCTGCATACTTAGGTGCAGGGTAAGGTTGGGTTCAGGCAGTAGCTTTAGAAAACTCTCGGGGTAAGCGCTCTCTGGCGATTGTTGAATTTTATCCCAAACCTCGTTTGTGCTAGATATAATCACGGGTAGCCCATACTTTTTGCGCTCCACAGCATGCCAAAAGGTGCAAATATGCTCAACTTTTTTACCTTCGGAATCGGTATAAATGGCAATATGGTGGTTGTTGCCAGGTTTTACAAAACCTATTTCCCTGCCATTTTCATCCTTCCTTACTGGAACTACAGCAGAAAGGCCAGTATAGCATCGTACAGCCCTAATTGGGCGTTCAAGCCCTTCGTCCTCGTACCATTTTATAACCTTTTCGTCGCGCTGAACATCTTTAAAGGCCTCCTTTGGCTTGCCGTTAAACTTTTCGAGTCGCTTTTGTAAAACTTGCTTAATGTTTCCATCAATTACCTTATCAACCTTGTTGAAGTTGATATCAACGTTATACTTAATTACGTACTCATCGCTATAGCACGATCCGTATTCAAGCAGTATCGATTTCTCTTTGTCAAGATAAATTGGCTCTTTTTTAATTGATGCCAAGGCTTTTTTGGCATCGCCATCGAATTTTTCTAAACGCTCTTCAACCAGCTGTTTTATGCGAGGTTTAAAAATTAAATGTGGATTTTCGAAAAGGAATTTTAAAGGTTTCTTGTCTTCTACTTTTTTAATTTTGCCATAAACACTCTCTTCGCTCAGAGCGCCACGAGGAATAATTATTCCCTCTTGCACCACCTTCTTATTGCCTTTTCTTCCAACTTTGCGCTTTCCAACTACAGCAACCTTTTTGCCTGCTTTAAAAGAAATTAGAATGTTTGCAGCCTTTTCTTCCACTTCCCTAACGGTAAATGGCTGTTCGCTAATGAGGTACTTTTCAAGCAGATTTAATTTTTCGCGGTACTCAATGGAACGGCTATCAACTTCTTTTTTCATATCATCGCGGGTTTTGCTTGAACTTAGCGTATTGAAGCGCTGAATGAAACCCTGTTTAGTACAGGCAATTGTTAACGCATCGATGGCGTGGTGGCGATGGTCGTCGCGTTTCGTCCAACCAGCAATAACCTCTTTTGAATGTTTGTTTTTCCCATGCTCGCTTTCCCACTCTTTAATTTCAGTTAAACCCAATTCCTTATATTTAGGGAATTGCAGGTTCATTGTTACATCGTCCCATCCCCATAAATGCCTAAGTTCTGCAGTAACAGTTCCCGAGGTTGACCAAACATTATGACAAATGGTTTGAAGTATTTCTCTGGCCTTACGGGCAATGTATTGGCTCTCGCGCAGCTGGCGGTCGATAAAGTTTTGGGGGATTTTATCCTCGGTCATTAAAAGTTTGTCGCGCTTGGCTTTACCTATAACTTTGTTCGAAAAGAGTTTATTCACTCTGTCAACATACGCCACTAAGGCCTGTTCCGATTTCCCTTTCATAAAGTCGTAGGCAGTTCTATCGCCCTTATCGGTATTGCATCGCCTGTGGGCGAGGGTTTTATTGCTTTGGGAATCGTCGAACAACTTCGATTTTGGGATTATATGCTCAATATCCACATCGTTCCCTTTTATGGCTTCGGTAACTGATATGGGCTGTCCACAGTAAATGCAGATGGCGTTTAGCTTCTTATCCTCATTATCCATTTCCTCGTAAAGTCGCCATTTTACAATACTGTTTCTTGTGGCTCTCAATCCGAATTCTTCGAGTTTTTTTACAATCTGCTCATTTTCTCTTTCCCGCTTGCTTAAAAACCTAGATGTATCGCTTCTCTCCTCCTTACTTTGCTTTAGCTCGCGAGCTAGTTCAACCCTAATTTCGTCGGGCTTTCCATACTTATCGATGGCTGCGTTTACAACGTTAACCATTTGGTTGAGAATTTTCTCAACAATGGGTTGGCGTAAAGAATTATTTGGAATGGGTTTTAGCCTTTCAAGAAGTTTGCGTTGTAGATTTTCCTCCTTTGTTTGAGAGTTTGAGTGGTCGTATCCAGCAAACCGCATAGCATCGCTATAAACATAGCCCTCCATAAGGTAAGGCAGAATTTTACGAATTGCCTTAACTGATTTATTTCCAAACCCACCCTTTGTTAGGTCAAGTTTTGCTAATTTATCGGCAACATCAGGTTCTATACTAAACTTTTGCTGTAAAACCCTACTGCATTCATCCATATCGCTAATTGAGTATATGGTGTGCCAAAGCTGATAGTAGGGTTCGTTTTCTATTTTTGGGTCGATATAGCGAAATGAAATATCTTCAAGTATCTCTCCCGTTTCTCTGTCAACAAGTTTATCTTCACAAATGCTATATTCAAACTTTAAAAGATGTCTATACGTTTCAGGCTCTTCAAAGCACTTTAGTATAGCAGTTTTGGTAACATTACCTTTAATCCCTTTTGCTATTTGCTTGTTGAAAAAGCATTCGTTTTTGTTCAGTTTGAGAATCTTTATAATATCAGACTGTGTTAGGTTCTCATTATTATCGAGATGGTTAAAAAGTGCTTGTTTTTCTTCAAGTGATAGTTCTATTTTATCGCCATATTTATTTTCAATTCTTATGCTATTAACATTCTCCCAAACCTTGGATATTTGAAAAATTGGTGAACTACGAGGGGCAACCTTGGGTCCAACAAAATACTCCTTGTCATCCTTACCTTTGTGCCAAAAACCCTCAAACTCGCAAATTGAAACAAGCCCTTTTTGTGATTTAAGGGATCGCTGATAGTAAATAATCTCATCCCTAACCTTCTGAATAAACTTTTCCGTAATCACATCGGGATAATGTTTCTGTTGCTGCTTGCAAATAGCTTCAAATTCCTCTATGTAAGCTTCTCTTGGGAAGATGTTTTCTTTAACTCTAAAAAACTCGTTATTCGAAAGTTGCTGATAGAAATATTGACCAATGGTCAGGCTTTTTTCCCTAATTGTTTGGTGCCGACTTTTAACCTCTGCTACATAATCTGTATCCTTTTTATCCAAATTTGCTTCGCTTCTACTACTCTTATAACCTCTTTTCTGGTTTAGCCAAAGCAATAAACGGCCTAATTCATTAAGTGAAATTTTTGATGTTACTGCTCTATTCCGCAACTCCCAAAGCTGCATTTTGGGTATATTCTTCACCTCTTCGGTTGGGTACATTTCATGCTTTATCAGCTCCTGCACTAAATATTTTCTACGAAGTTGGTAGCGGTCGTAACCCTTTCGGACTGTACGCATTTTTGTTCTAATTGAATTCCTGCTCTCACCAGTACCTTTTTCGAAGTCTTTTCCCTCGGTGCCCTCATAGGGAACTATCCTACTTCCTAAGCCCAGAATTTCACGTTTAACTTCGCCATTACTATTTTCCTCAGAAATTATTGCCCAGCCAATAGATGCCGAGCCGAGGTCGAGTCCTAAAATTTTTTTCATAGTCTATTGCGTTTTAGGTATTAGAGTTTTATATTTGCATTACAATCTGAAGCAATTCACAATAAGGATTATTCCGTTGTGAAAACATTTAAGCCACCCTCGTCTTACAATACGGGGGTATTTTTTTGCTTAAATGTTTCGTGAGCACCTTAAAAATAATGCAAAATTGCGAACAAAACATTTAAAGCGGCATCTAACCTTGTTAGGTGTCGTTTTCGTTTATACAAAGCTTTTGTTGCCTCGTAAACACCTTTCTAGAAAAAAACAAATGGTGAACAAAATATTTTGTGCAACATCTAACCTCGTCTTGTATCCTTTTTTTTCTATACTCAATGGTTATTCCCTAATCAGCAACAAGAATTTCACAGAATTTTTAAACCCCTTCTCATCTACTACAGATTATTTGGGGGGCTACTATTATGCAGTAATCAAAAACCTTTGCCACACTTATTCCTTCAAAAACAATTGGTTTTCAAACTTAACATTAATTCAAAAGCATTCAAAATTTATTTTACAAACACTTGCAGTTCATTTTTTTCATTACGATTGACCTAAATTTAAACAAAAAGCCTAGTATGCACAATCGGCATACCAGGCTTATTAGAAGCTAAAATAATACAGCGCCAGTCTTACACCTTCCCCTCCAAATACTTACCCGTTAGGCTCTGCTTGCACTTAACAATTTCCTGTGGTGTTCCGGCAAAAACCAAATTTCCTCCGCCCTCTCCGCCCTCGGGGCCAAGATCAATTATCCAGTCAGCGCTTTTAATCACCTCCAGATTATGCTCCACCACAATAAGGCTATGGCCTTTTTTGATTAGGGCATCAAACGATTCGAGCAATTTCTTGATATCATGAAAATGAAGCCCAGTGGTGGGCTCATCAAAGATAAATAGTTGATGCTGCGTAGCCTGCTCCTTCTGAAGGAAGAAGGCCAACTTTACGCGTTGGCTCTCGCCACCGCTCAACGTACTCGACGATTGTCCTAACTTTATATACCCCAAACCCACATCCTGCAAGGGCTTTAGCCTTGTAACTATTTTGACTGCTGTTTTATCCTTATCCTCACCAAAAAATTCGATGGCCTGGTTTACAGTCATTTCCAACACATCAAAAATACTCTTATCGCGATAGCGAACCTCCAGCACATCCTCCTTAAAGCGCTTTCCGCCGCACGATTCGCAGGTTAGCGTTACATCGGCCATAAACTGCATTTCGACCTTAATAACACCCTCGCCTTGGCACTCCTCGCACCTACCACCCTCAACGTTAAACGAGAAGAACGATGGCTTATAGCCACTTCGGATGGCGTACTGCTGTTCCGAGAAGAGCTTGCGAATCTCGTCGTAAGCCTTAATATAAGTTACAGGATTTGAGCGCGATGATCGCCCTATGGGATTTTGATCAACCATCTCGACCCCTTGCAGCAAATGGATGTCGCCATCTACCCTATCGCATTCTCCGGGCCTATCACCTACGCCCGCAATTCGCTTGGCAAGCGATGGGTATAGTATCCCCTTAACCAACGATGATTTACCCGATCCGCTCACGCCAGTTACCACAACCATACTGTTTAGCGGGAACTTCACATCGATACTCTTGAGGTTATTCTCACGGGCACCGATAACCTGCACAAAATTTGCCCATTTTCGTGGCAAACCTAAGGGTTTAATAACCTCATCGCCATTCAGATATTTAGCGGTTAGGCTATGGCATGACTCAACCAATTCCTTGGGTGTACCCTTGAAAACAACCTCACCTCCGAGACGGCCAGCCAGTGGACCAATATCAACAATATAATCCGCAGAGCGAATTATCTCCTCGTCGTGTTCTACCACCACAACTGTATTGCCCAAATCGCGCAGATTATTCAGCACATCAATTAGCAAATGAGTGTCGCGGGGATGAAGCCCAATACTTGGTTCGTCGAGAATATACAGCGAGCCCACCAGGCTCGAGCCCAGCGAGGTTGCCAAATTTATTCGCTGCGACTCCCCACCCGACAGCGTTGACGACAATCGATTTAGTGTAAGGTAGCTCAACCCAACATTCAACAGATAGGCAACCCTATTTTTAATCTCGGTAAGTATTCGCTTTGCTACCTTCTGCTCATGCTCGGTTAGACAGATATTTTGGAAAAGATCATTAAGCTTTACAATGGGCAAATCCACCAATTCGGGCAAATTCATGCCACACACTTTAACGTAAGTGGCCTCCTTACGCAGACGTTGCCCCTTGCACTCTGGGCATGTTGTTTTGCCTGTATAACGCGATAACATAACGCGGTACTGAATCTTGTACTTCTTCTCCTCGAGGCTTACAAAAAAGTCATCGAGCCCCACAAATCCCTCACCTCCTTGCCAAAGCAAGCTTTTCTGCTCAGATGTGAGCTGATAGTATGGTTTATGAATTGGAAATTTATGCCTATCGGCCACCGAGATAAACAGCTTTTTGTACTCGCTCATCGACTCACCCTTCCAGCAGGCAATGGCATCGTCGTAAACGGACAAGCCCTTATCGGGGATTACCAACGCCTCATCAATACCGATAATCTTTCCGTACCCTTCACAGCGAGGACAGGCACCCAGAGGATTATTGAAGCTAAACAGATGCTCGGTTGGCTCCTCGAAGGTAATGCCATCGGCTTCAAATTTATTGGAGAAAACCTTATCACTCCTGCTATCACCATTAAATATTGCCAACACGCAGGTTCCGTTCCCCTCGGCAAAGGCTGTTTGAACCGAATCGGCGCATCGGCTCAGAAAATCATCATCGTGCGAAACAGAGAACCTATCCACCACTAAACGCAGCTTGGCCTTTGATATGGAGACCAGCTGGCGGATTTCGCTGCTGTCGATCCTGAGAATCTGATCACCCACCTCAATTCTTGTAAAACCCTCGCTGGCCTTTAAGGCCAATCGCTGCTCAACCGATTCATTTTCCTTGATATTGATAGGTGCAAGGATCATCTGCTTGGTTCCCACGCTATGGGATGCGATAAAATTCACCACATCGGTTACGCTGTGCTTGGTTACCTCTGCTCCTGAGATGGGCGAGTACGTTCGTCCAATCCTGGCGTAAAGCA
>CAZBBA010000117.1:0-9494 GCA_964490015.1 uncultured Rikenellaceae bacterium | reverse complement strand
GGTATTTCAGGCGACAAGCAGTTGACCCAGAAAGAGATATATGCAATTGCCTTGGGAAACAGAACCGGAAACGACCAAGCAGCCAAAGGTAGCTTTGAAGCGCTGGGCAGAGCGCTGGGCGATGTGCTTGCAAATGCTGTTACTCTACTCGACTGCAACGTGGTGATTGGCGGCGGATTATCAAACTCTTATCCACTATTTGCCCCAGCAATGATGGCGCAGCTCAATGGAAAAATATCAACCTATAATGGCGATAATGTTAACAGGCTAGAGGTGAAAGCCTTTAATCTTGAAAATTCTGATGAAGCATCCAATTTTTATAAAAGTGATAGTAAAATGATAACCGTTCCCAATAGCAATCGGCAGATAGCGTACAATCAAAGTAAGCAAATTGGCGTTGGGCTATCGAGGCTTGGAACAAGTAGGGCGATTGCCATTGGGGCCTTCGCTTATGCAATATCTAACCTGTATTATTCATAATGATGAAAAAAGTTTTAGTTCTAATTCTTGTTCTGGTTTTTACCAATTGTGCAATCGCACAAGAAATTTATTTAATGCCCCTGCCCAAATCAATTCAAATGAGCGAGGGTCAATATCAAATCCCCGCAGATGGACTTCAGGTTAAGCTAAACGGTAATTACAGCGATAGATTAATTAACAATGCTGAATGGTTTAAAGAACGGTTAAGCAAGAAAACAACCATACCGTTTCTACCAGAAACTGGGAGAGTTATCTCAATTCACACCAAAAGGCCTGGAGTTGTAAAGCTTGGAGAGGATGAATCCTATCAACTTATTATTGATAGCAATATTATTAAAATAACGGCTGAAACCGATTTAGGAGCAATCCATGCTTTAGAAACCCTGCTACAACTGGCCTCTTTCGATGAAAATGGGCATTACTTCCCCGCACTTATAATTGATGATTCGCCACGATTTCCATGGCGAGGGCTAATGCTCGATGTATGTCGTCACTTTCTGCCCATTGATGTTGTCAAGCGCAATATCGATGGCATGTCGGCAGTAAAACTCAACGTACTACATCTTCATTTAACAGAAGACCAAGGATTTAGAGTAGAAAGCAAGGTTTTCCCTCAACTTCACGAGAAGGGTTCAAATGGTGAGTATTTTACGCAAGATGAAATAAGAGAGATAATTCGCTACGCCGATTTGCGAGGCATTAGGGTAATGCCAGAGTTTGATATGCCAGGCCATACATCGGCATGGATGGTAGGAATGCCAGAACTTGCCTCTGCACCTGGTCCATACCATATTGAGAAATATTTCGGTGTGTTTAAACCAACCATCGACCCTACAAAGGAGAGCACTTACATAATACTTGAAAAGTTTTTTCAGGAAATGGCAGAACTATTCCCCGATGATTACATGCACATTGGTGGCGACGAGGTTGAAGGTTATCACTGGAATGAAAATGTTGATATCCAGAAGTATATGAAGAAAGAAGGATTGAAGTCTAACCATGAGTTGCAAGCCTACTTTAATAAAAGGTTACAACAGATTCTGTCTAAAAATAGCAAGAAGATGATGGGTTGGGATGAGATTTACGACCCAAGTCTTCCAAAAGATATCGTAATTCATAGTTGGCGCGGATACGATTACATGTATAGAGCTGCAAAACAGGGATATCAAAGTGTGCTTTCCAATGGATACTATATCGATTTGTCGTACAATGCAATTACTCACTATTTGGTTGACCCACTGCCCGATACGACATCTTTAACGATAGAGGAAAAGAAAAGAATTCTTGGGGGGGAAGCCCCCATGTGGGCAGAGTTGGTTGATGTCGAGAATGTTGATTCTAGAATTTGGCCAAGAACGGCAGCTATTGCAGAGAGGTTTTGGAGTCCCAATCCTCCCTCAAGCGAGTTTGACATGTACAGACGGTTACAAATAATTAGTCAGCACCTTGAGAAAAGTGGGTTACGTCACATGTCGAATCGTGAACCCATGATGCTACGTCTAGCAGGAATCGCTGATATTTCTGCACTTATGACACTTGCCAACGCAGTGGAACCTGTTAAAGGCTACAAAAGGCATGGAAGCCAGCTATATACTACATATCATCCACTATCCCGATTTGTTGACATTTCACTTCCTGATGCTCCTGATATTATTACATTTAGGTTAACTCTTAATGAATATTTGAAAAACAAATCATTATCACATTTCGAAGAGCTGAACTTAACCCTCAAAATGTGGCAGCAAAATCATGCATTGGTTCAAGGACAAATAATTAAAAACCCTAATTTACTAGAGATAAAGGATTTATCAGAAAATCTTGGTAAGTTAGCTTCTATTACCAGTAGTCTTCTCAATAACTATCACTACAATAAGGAAATTCCTTCGTCGGAAATTCTAGGGTTTAAAAACCAGATTGAGGAACTATCAAAACCGATTGCAGAAATGGAACTGCCTTTGGTTAGAGACGCAAAACTCATTCTGAGCATTATTAAAACAATTGATTAGCGCATTAATACAGAAATTCTCTAATTCATAAATGAATAGCATTCATTTACAATATTCTAAGTTATATGTATCCGTTGCCTTAGTGGCAATGAGTTTTGTAAGTATTTCGCAGGTTAGGGTCGATTTGAACGAAGGATGGGAGTTTCGGGATGCAGAATTAGTTGGTAATTGGCTAACAGCATCAGTGCCAGGCACAATTCACACCGACTTGCTGAATAACGGTCAGATTCCAGACCCTTTCTATGGATGTATCGAGAAGGAGTTGCAATGGATTGGCGAGCGCGATTGGATTTACAAAACGCAGTTCAAAGTTGATTCCAGTATGCTTTCAAACTCAAACATCAATTTGGTTTTTGAGGGGCTGGACACCTACGCCGATGTAATTCTCAATGGCAAAAAACTGCTTCAGGCAAACAATATGCATCGCAAATGGGAGGTGAATTGTAAGGAGTTGCTAAAGGTTGGCGACAACCTTTTGGAAATACATTTTCAATCGGCATTAAACAAATTTTTTGAAGATTCTATAGCACTTGGCTACCCTCTACCCGGCGGTCACTGGGTGTTTGCCCGCAAAGCTGCATATCACTTTGGCTGGGACTGGGGTCCACGATTCATCACCGCTGGTATCCATAAACCCATTCACCTTGAAGTTTGGAACCACCATCGACCAATCGATTTTCATATTTACACTAAAAGTACAGACGACAACTCAGCAACAATCAGCCTTACCTATCGGGTTGAATCGGAAATTGATGAGAACGCAATGCTTCGCGTCATCGACATAAAAAATGAAAAAGAATTAACCAACCAGCCAGTCAAACTTCAACTAGGCGATAATAGTTACAGCATCGATTTCAACATAATAAATCCAAAACTTTGGTGGAGCAATGGCTTGGGCGACCCACATATCTACGAATTGAGGATAGAACTTTTAACCGAATCGGGCTACTCGCATAAAAGTGATGTTCCCTTTGGCGTAAGAATCCTAAGAACGGTTTTGGAAGACGACGAGCATGGCCAAGCCCTTTACGTGGAACTCAATGGGCACAAGGTTTTCCTCAAGGGAGCAAATTACATCCCTCAACACAGCTTCAATACTGAGGTTGCTAATCAGAACTATCAGGATATTATCAACTTGGCGGTAAAATCCAACATGAATATGCTTCGCATTTGGGGTGGTGGAATTTACGAGAAAGACATCTTTTACGAACTATGCAATCGCAACGGATTGCTGGTTTGGCAAGATTTTATGTTTGCCTGCGCCATGTACCCCAGTGATGATGATTATATTGAAAATGTTCGTCAGGAAGCAATTTACCAGGTTAAGCGGTTACGAAACCATTCCAATATAGCCCTTTGGTGCGGTAACAATGAGGTTGATGAAGGATGGCACAACTGGGGCTGGCAGAAAGCCAATAGAACATCAAAGAAAGACTCAACCGCAATTTGGGAAGGCTACAAACAAGTTTTTCATCAAATTCTTCCAGAAGTTTTGGAAATGAACGACCCTCAACGCTTCTACCTATCAACATCGCCCCTTTTTGGATGGGGTAGAGAAAAAAGCATGACACACGGCAGTTCGCACTACTGGGGCGTTTGGTGGGGTGTTCAGCCCGTTGAGATGTATCTTGAGAAAGTCCCTCGCCTTATGAGTGAGTACGGCTTGCAGGCTTTGCCAACGCTATCAACTATTCGCACATTTCAAAGTGAGGATGAGGATTACCTATTTTCGCCATCACTCAAATGCCATCAGAAGCACCCAACAGGCTACGAGAATATTGAGGCATACCTGAAAATGGAGAACCTAAAGGCTGAAAGCCTTGAGGAGCTAATCTACATGAGTCAGCTAGTTCAAGCCAAAGGAATTGGCTTAGCCATTGAAGCCCATCGCAGGGCAATGCCCTACTGCATGGGCACGCTGTACTGGCAACTAAATGATTGTTGGCCAGTTACCAGTTGGAGTGCTACCGACTTCTATGGAAATTGGAAGGCTTTGCAGTATAGGGCTCGGGATTTGTTCGATGATATAGTTGTTACATTTACCGACCATAACGGTAAGGTTGATGTTCATCTTGTATCTGACAGACTGACCGACACACAGGGAAAACTGGAGATTCGGATTGTTGATTTTGGTGGTTCACAAAAAGTAGTTTTCTCACAAAATCTAAACGCAAAGGCAAACACATCGATGCAGATTCTTTCGGAGAAATCTAGCGAGTTTTTCAAGGGAATTGTGAAAGAAAGTGTGTTGGTTGAAGCCATTTTTACCAATAGCAAAGGCAAGCAGTACATCAACCAAAAGTTTGTTGTTCCTTTTGGAAACCTGAAATTGCCGAAGGCAAAAATCAGCAAACACATTGAACCAGCAATAGGAGGATATAACATCACCTTAGAATCCGATGCCTTTGCTGCACATGTTCAGCTATACCTATCCGATAGCCATGCCAAATTCAGCAATAATTTTATGAATCTTTTCCCTAATAAGGAAGTAATAATATTTTGCAAAACCGATTTGTCAATTGAGGAGTTAAATATTCAACTAAGGATTATGTGTCTTTAATAGAACGCTGATGACGCTGATTCGGCGGATAAACGCAGATAAGAATTTGAAAAAAGAACGCAGATTAAACAGATTAAAGCAGATAAAGACAGAAAGATCTGTGAAAATCCGCAAAATCTGTGTGCTCCGCGTTACAAAAAAAAAATTGAACGCTGATGACGCTGATTCGGCGGATAAACGCAGATAAGAATTTGAAAAAAGAACGCAGATTAAACAGATTAAAGCAGATAAAGACAGAAAGATCTGTGAAAATCCGCAATATCCGTGTGCTCCCTGCCTATGCCGGCAGGCAGGCGCGTTCCAATAATTACAAAACATGAAAATAAAAGTTCTAGCATTGGGTATAGCACTACTCGCTACTGCCTGCCAAACAGCCACAAGGGTTGAAAACCCTGCCGATTACGTGAACCCCTTTATCGGAACCGATGCCCACGGGCATACATATCCTGGTGCAACAATGCCATTCGGCATGGTACAACTTAGTCCCGACACCCGCCTTGGCGGTTGGGATGGAGCATCGGGGTATCACTATTCAGATTCGGTTATCTACGGATTTACCCATACTGCCCTAAACGGAACTGGTGTAGGCGATTATGGCGATATCCTACTAATGCCAGTGGTTAGTGAACCATCGCTAATGAATACCGATTATCTTTCACCATTCCAAAAGAAGAACGAAACGGCTAAGGCTGGGTACTACTCTGTATTTCTTGACAAGCCCCAAGTTCTGGCAGAACTAACCACCACAACCCGTGTGGGTTACCATCGCTACACTTTCCCTGAAACAGAAGAAGCAAACATCATCATCGATCTTGAGCACAGGGATAAGGTTACCGACTCGTGGATTGAGATTGTGAGCGATACCGAAATCCGTGGGCTACGTCGCTCAACTAACTGGGCAAAGGATATGGTGTGGTACTTCCACATGGAATTCTCAAAGCCTTTTGTGCGAAAGGGAGTTGCAAAGGATAATAGTCTAATTCATGGAGCCCATTACGTCCGTGGCACAAATATCAAGGCATTTGTGGGTTTTGAAACTTCTGCTAATGAACAAATTGAAGTAAAAGTGGCCCTTTCGGCTGTTGATGCGGAGGGTGCCTATAAGAACCTGAAAGCCGAACTTCCGGGCTGGGGGTTTGAGAAGGTTAAGCAGAATGCCTATAACGCTTGGAACGAGGAACTCAGCAAAATAATTGTAACTGGCGGAACAAGGGAGCAACGAACCGTTTTCTACACCGCCATGTACCACGCTTTTTTGCAACCCAACACCTTTATGGATGTTGACCTAAGGTATAGAGGAATGGACAAGAAAACTCACACCGCCGAGGGCTTTACCAACTACACCGTTTTTTCGCTTTGGGACACCTACCGCACATGGCATCCGCTAATGACAATCATAGAACAGGAACGTACCAAGGATTTTATCGGTGTTATGCTCGATATGTATGAAAAGGGTGGACTTTTACCCATTTGGGAACTTGCTGCAAACGATACTTACTGCATGATTGGCAACCACGCCATCTCGGTAATTGCCGATGCTCACATGAAAGGGATTGATGGCTTTGATACCGAGAAAGCCCTAAAGGCTATGATTCACAGCGCAACACGGGAACACTTCGGGCTAGGTGCATACCAAAAGTACGGGCATATCCCTGGCGATAAGGAGCATGAGTCAATCTCAAAAACCTTAGAGTACGCCTACAACGACTGGTGCATTGCCGTGATGGCAAAAGAAATGGGCTACGAAGATATTTACCGAAAGTTCATCCACAGAGCGCAATTCTACAAAAACATCTTCGACCCAACCACAGGCTTTATGCGCCCACGTCTTAATGGCGGCTGGCTAACTCCCTTCGATCCCACTCGGGTTGACTGGCATTTCACTGAGGCCAACTCATGGCAGTATAGTTTTTACGTTCCTCATGATGTTTCAGGCTTGTTCTTTCTTCACGAAGGGAAAGAGCAATTTGCTTCGAAAATTGATGAACTTTTCGGAACACAGAATACAGTAACAGGTCGTGATATGAAGGATATCACTGGGTTAATTGGGCAGTACGCTCAAGGCAACGAGCCAAGCCACCACATGGCATACCTATACAACTTTGTAAATCAGCCATGGAAAACCCAGCAGCGTGTTCGCCAGATAATGGACGAGCTATACACCCATAAGCCCGATGGGCTTAGCGGTAATGAGGACTGCGGACAGATGTCGGCTTGGCTAATTATGAGCGCAATGGGCTTATACCCAGTTACTCCAGGGCTTCCCGAGTACATCATTGGCACACCTTTGTTCCCCGAGATTGAGATTTTTTTAGAGAATGGAAATTCATTCAAAATCACAGCCAATAAGGTATCGAAGAAAAATTTCTACATCCAATCGGCAACGCTAAATGGTAAACCCTATACAAAATCGTACATCTCGCATAGCGATATTATGAATGGTGGGCATCTGCATTTCGAGATGGGTAGCCGTCCTAATAAAAACTGGGGAAGCAGCGATGCTAACGTGCCTGTTACTCACATCACCGATGAACTGTTGCTACCAATTCCATTTATTCAAGCTGAGGAGCAACGCATCCGCGATAAGATGGAGGTTACCATTGGAACCATTATTCCCGATTGTGAAATATTCTACACCACCGATGGCACAATCCCAACCCGCAATTCGCAAAAATACACCAAGCCTATTACACTCACAGAATCGGCTACACTAAAGGCTGTTGCCTTTAAAGAGAGCGTGGGCTATAGTTTCCCCGTACAGGCCGAGTTTGTGAAGATTGACCTAACCCGCAGCATCGACATAAAATCGAAATGGAGCCCCAGCTACCATGCAGGTGGGCCAGAGGCACTTATTGATGGGGTGCGTGGCGCATCCAATTGGCGACTTGGTGGATGGCACGGATATCAAGGAACAGATTTTGAGGCCATTGTTGACCTTGGTAAAGTGCAGCCCATTAGCTACGTTGCAGCAGGGTTTGTGCAGGATATCCGCTCGTGGATTTGGATGCCCAAGGATGTGACATTCTTCGTTTCCAGTGATGGGGAGAAATTCACACAAGTTGCAAAGATTATCAACAAGGTTCCACACGACGATTATGAGATTTACCACGAAAATCTTGGCGCATGGGTTAACACTGCGGGACGATACGTTAAAGTGAAAGCCACCAACTACGGCATAATTCCCGAATGGCATTTAGGGGCAGGATATAATGCTTACATTTTTATTGACGAGATAATTGTAAGATAAAAACAATGAAAAATCGAGCCATTACAATAGAAGTAGCCACCTTTACACCAAATGCCGCAATTACAGCTGCAAATGCAGGTGCACATAGAGTGGAACTATGCTCGGGATATTCCGAAGGTGGGCTTTCTCCCTCGGCTGGAGCAGTTATAAAGGTTCGTGAAAATATCTCAATTCCGCTTCATGTAATGATTCGCCCTCGCATTGGCGATTTTGTTTATAACAATTTCGAAAAGGAAGTAATTATTAGCGATATATCGTTCTGCAAAAAATTTGGAATCGATGGTATTGTAGTTGGCGCTTTAACATCGAGAGGTGAGGTAGATTCTGATTTTATCAGAGAGTTAGTTGAGATATCGTACCCCATGTCGGTTACTTTTCACCGTGCTTTTGACATTACTGCTAATCTGTTTGACGCTTTAAACATGCTTATTTCATGCGGTGTAAACCGCATACTAACCTCGGGAGGCAAATCGAATGCTATTGAAGGGATTGAAACAATCTCGAAGCTAGTAAACTTGGCTGGCGATAAGCTGATTATTCTTCCGGGGGGGGTAATAAACCCACAAAATGTTCAGCATATCGTTACCAATACTTCTGTAAAAGAGGTTCACTTCTCAGCAAAAAAATTGGTGAGTAGTCCTATGTCTAGGCAAACGGTACTATCTTTAACCTCATTTGGTGAGGTATCCGATGACGCATGGTACGAATGCGAGGCTGGACTAATTAAAGAGTTGTGTAAAAATCTGAATAGCTGTGAATAACGAAATATGGATAAAGGAAGGTTATAAAATCTTCTCATTATTTGGCGAAAACGGGTTGAAGATAGAAACGCTTGCAAAAAAGGTAGGCATAAGCAAATCATCATTCTACCACCATTTCGCCGACCTCGAAATATTCATCGATTTTTTAATGATATACCATTTGGAGCAATCGGCTGTAATTGCTAAAAAAGAGAAGCAAACTAAAACAGTTGACCCAGAATTGATTAACATTTTAGTTGAGCATAAAACCGATTTGCTTTTTAACCGTCAACTACGGTTTAATCAACAAAACAAGCTCTATTTTGAAGTTTTGCAAAAAAAAACAATATGAAAGCATCGAATTACCTTAAGGTTCTGCTGGCTGTTCAGTCTTTGGCGTTAATTGTTTATCACTACTGTCCGACTAAGTAATTTTTATGATGATAATCATGTAATAGATT
>CAZBBA010000116.1:0-9584 GCA_964490015.1 uncultured Rikenellaceae bacterium | reverse complement strand
CCCTCATCTTTAATGGCACATCAGAAGCGAATGCTTTGGTGGAGATTTTTGTTGATGGAACTTCAGTTAGCACCGTTTTAGCTAATGGAATTGGTGAGTGGACTTACGATCATAGTACAATCTCCCTTTCTGAGGGTAGTCATACCATTTTAGCAACCGCAACCGATGTTGCTGGTAATATAAGCTCAGCATCTGCAAATTATATTGTCATAATTGACAACACCAAGCCCACCGTTACCCTTACGGACAACCACGCCGATGCGGTGGTAAGGCACGGCGACGTGGTAACCATCACGGCCACCTTCACCGAGGCCAACGGCATCGATGAGGGCAATAAGCCAAGGGTAACCATTGGCACTCTAGTCACGAATGCTGAAATGTTTATGGCCTCGAACCTGATATGGCGCTACGTATGGGAAGTACCTGCTGGCACAGAGATCGATGGCGATGTTAACGTGAGCATCACGGCCAGCGACGTGGCGGGAAATCCCAATACATCTGCAACGGGTAAAGTATCTTACACAGTCGATAACACTCAACCCACGGTTGTCCTTACGGACGATCACCCCGATGCCATTGTGAAGAGCGGCGATGTGGTAACCATCACGGCCACCTTCAGCGAGGTGGTGAACACTCCCAAGATCACCATCGGTAATCTGGTTTTATCCCAGGATATGAGCGTAGCTGGTCCTGATTGGACCTACACCTGGGCTGTGCCAGCCGACTTTAATGGCACGGTGAATGTGAGCATATCCGCAACCGACATAGCGGGCAACCCCAACGCGGTGGCCACGGCCGGCGTGGACGGCACAACCTCCTTCACGGTTGATAACACCCAGCCCACGGTTGTCCTCTCCGACAATCACCCTGATGCGATCGTGAAGAACGGCGTCGTGGTTCTTATCACGGCCACCTTCACCGAGGCCAACGGTATGGATGAGGATACCAAGCCCCAGCTTACCATTGGAGGAACTACCCACGATATGGTGAAATCGACCAATCTGGTTTGGACCTACCAGTGGACTGTGTCCGAAGCGAGCGATGGCCCCATCGCCCTGAGCATCACGGCCAGCGACGTGGCGGGCAACGCCAATGCCGCGGCCACTGGAAAAACTTCCTATACTATCGACAATACTTTGCCAACGCTTACCTCGGTTAGCATTTCATCAAATCATTCAAATACCGATAAGGCTAAGGCTGGAAGCGTTATTACCGTCAACTTCACATCTTCCGAAACTATTCAGAGTGTAACCGCTACTATTCTTGGAAATGTTGCTAATGTTAGCAATGTGGGTGGTAATTTATGGAAAGCTACCTACATAGCAATTGGTGATGAGACTACAGAGGGTGTTGATAAGGTTGTCGATTTTCAGATTGATTTCGAAGATGTTGCAGGAAATAGCGTAAGCGCCACAAACATTCATATAACCGATGGTACTAGCGTAACCCTCGATATCACTAAGTCAGTATTTAATCTTGTTACAATTTACTCCGATCATACACCTCATCCCGACAGGGCAAGGATCGGAAGCTTTGTTACAGTTGAGTTTACTTCAGATGAGCCCATTGAGGGGGTATCTGCTACTATTAATTCAGTAAACGCAAGCGTTGAAGCTGTGGTGGGGGAAACAAATACTTGGCGCGCATTCTACTATATGCGATCGGTTGATTTACACAATACTAACGTTACATTTGCCATTAACTGCAAGGATTTGGCGGGGAACTCGGGTGTGCAGCAGACTGCTGTAACCGACGCAAGCCAAGTCACCTTCGATAAGGTAAAACCAACGTTTACTCAGGTTAGCATTTATTCAAACAATACAACATCAACAGCCTATGCGGCAAGTGCAAACAGTGTTTTTGTTGAGTTTGCCACTTCCGAGGATGTTGAAACACCTGAGGTAATCATACATGGAGTTGCAGCGGCATCCATTACCGGCGGACCAACCGTATGGTTGGCTTCTAGAGAACTGATAGCAGGCGAGAGTGAGGGAGTAGTTCCCTTTACCATTGATGTTGTAGATTTAGCCGGAAACGAATCGCTTACCCGTTATACAACAACCGATGCCTCAAGTGTAACTTTCGATGATCAAGAGCCCAACATCACGGCCATATCGGTAGCTCCAGGGGTTTATAAAGTTGGAGATATTGTGTCGGTATTTATTCAAGCCGATAATAATAGCTATGTTGGTGTAACGGTTGAGGTTAACGGAAAGGGTCAAACACTAGTAAACAATAACAACAATACCTACTCAATAAGCTACTTAGTTGAGGAGGGCGATAATGATGTAATCAATTCGGGGAGTCTGCCTGTTAATATTGTACTTAGGGATAATGCAGGTAATATTGCCACCCGATCAGCCGCCGTTACAACTAGCGGTAAGATTACTGTTGATGCCAACACACCTCAAATTCAATCGGTAACCAGCACTGCCGAGGATATTGGCTCGCTGCTTGTGGGCGATCAGCTAACCTTTACTGTTACACCTGTTATTGCCGAGGAGGGATTGCTAATTAATCCATCTATCTACAATGCCAAACCCATAACCTGGAGTACTACTGACGGAGGCGTTACCTATACGGCAACGTATACAGTTCAGGAGGGCGATCCAACCCAGGAACCTCCTCTGCAATTGGGCTCCTTAACCATTACCGATCAGGCAGGAAACATCAGCTCTTCGTATGATTACACTCTGGTTAAACAATCAATCTTCGCAACCAGTCCAACCGCAACAATAAAAGGCTCAATTACCAAGTGCGATTACGGGCAACTGGTTCCCGTTCGCTTCGAGCTCACTGGCTATGCTCCTTTCCAGCTGCAGTATAGCGATGGTGTTGATATATTCGATGTTGCCGATTATAATGATTACATCTACGAGATAATGGTTGAGCGGGGCTCTTTCACACTGGTAAAGCTAACCGATGCCAAGGGGAATTTCACTACCACAGCCCTGCAGAATGCCATTATTACGGTTAATCCCTTGCCAGTTATCACGCTCAATATACTGGGATCGCCTTTTAATGTTAACGAGCAGCGTATACTCCTTACCGATTTTGCCACTCCTGCAGGAGGATCCTTTTCTGGCGATGGAGTGTCAACAGTTGGCTACTTCTATCCTAATATGATAGAGCTAGTTGGCAATGAAAAAGTTGTGCCAATTACATACACTTACACCAATGCTCAAGGCTGTACCAACTCGGCAACGCAAAATGTGGTTGTATCCACTGGAGGAGCTTACATCGAAGGATTTTCGGCCACAAGTGTTTACTGCCAATACAGCAACCCATTCGAGGTTGAGGGGCGAAATCCAAGCAGTATTGTTGGTAGGTTTAGCCTATCGGGGACAGGGCTTTCAAAGGTCTTCCCCGACAATAATTTCCTCACCATCGACCCAGGCGAGTTAAATGCAGGTGATTACAACCTGAGGTACGAGTACGACGATGGAGGAACTACTTTTGCCGCGTCCAAAGCTTTTACCATAGATTCAGTAGGTTCGCAGATCGATTTTGGACAGCTGCTTGATGAGTACTGCGCCGATGCCGGAGTGGTTAGCTTGCAGGCAACTGGGTTGTTCCCGTTGGGTGGCACTGGCTACTTTACTGGGCCAACACCCGGTTTTAACCCAACAACAGCAGTTTTTGAACCCTCCAAGGTTTCTAAGTTCGACGAAACATACTCAATAACCTATCACTACATATCACCGCTGGGCTGTAGCTCCGATACCATTGTGAAAACCGTTAGGGTAAACGCACTTCCCGTAATTAATTTCACCATTCGCGATAACTACAATTCCGATGAAGATCCTGTAACGCTTTCGGGTGTTCCAGGTGGAACCTTTAGCGATAATCAGGGTATTATTGTCAACAATATTCTTTACCCAAGCCGCACCACACCTGGTTTTATTAATGTTACACTTAATTATACCCAGGATATTACCGGATGTAGCAATACCCTTACCAAGCAAACGCGCATCCGAAAGGCAACTGAAACTATTCAGGGTTTGGAGAGTGTTTACTGTTACTCAAAGGATACCATCGACATAAGCACTCAGGTGGTCGACGATCCAACCATTGTAGGCCAGTTCTACAGCGAGAAGGGTGCAATTGTATCAACAGGAGTAAACTCGGCGCGGTATAGCATTGCTCGTGCCGGAAACGGAAACGATGTAATCACCTTTAAGTATAATGTAGGAGAAACTCCCTACGAGATCAGCAAAACGGTGCTAATCGATTCCATAGGCCCTGTTACCATAACCAACCTGTTGGAGAATTACTGCGCCGATGCCAAACCTATAAGCATTAGCGGGTATCTCGATAATCCTCCGCAGGGTTCTCGTACCATTTCGTATTCCGGAACCATTGCCGCTTTCGATGTGGCCTCGGGAGGGATTGCCACTTTATCGCCTTCGCTCGAAACCCCAGGCAACTATGCGGTAACGTTTAAGTTCACCTCAGCGCAGAGTGGTTGTAGCCGCGATACAACCTACGGACTAACCATCCATCCATTACCGGTTGTTGTGGTCGATTTTCCGGAGTATTACAGCATTGATGCGGAACCTCTGTTGCTCGAGGGCACACCCACTGGCGGAACTTTCTCGGCTCAACGGGGCGTTTCGGGTAACGAGTTTCTGCCTGCACTTGCTGGCCCGGGACTAATGACAATTACCTACCGTGTTCAGGATGTGCATGGTTGCGTGAACACTGCGCAGGATGGTGTAACCGTTGTTGGAGCCGATGCGTCAATTAGCGGTTTGCCAACGTTTACCTGTATCGATTCTCAACCCTTTACAATTTCAGGCTCCTCGAACAATGGCCTTGCTGGTGAGTTTGTGGGTAAGGGAATTCGCGATAAGCAGGAAAATTCGGCCGTGTTCGATCCGGTAGATGCAGGAAAAGGTGTTCATACCATTACATATACATATCTTTTTGAAGGTGATGGAACCACTGAGCTGTTTATAACCCGAAATATTGAGGTCGATAGCCTAGGTGTAGTGGAGTTCTTTGAACTCGACAACGAGTACTGTTTTAATAATGCAGGTAGAAGGATTTCGGCCTTGCCGGTTGGAGGAACTTTTAAAGTTGAAAATTATCTGATTAATAATGTATTCAACCCCGGTAATGCAAGGACTGACACCCTGAACCCTATTACTTACACGCTTACAAATCCTGTGTCGGGCTGTTCGATTAAGGGAGTTAAGGATGTGGTGGTAAATCCTGTGCCTAACATCAACTTCTTCCTCGATGATCCCTGTTCCGACCTGAGCAGCGAACCCGTACGATTTAAGAATACAACAACATCTGTCGACCCAGTGGTTGAGTGGATGTGGCGTTTCGAAACTAATGGATCAATTACCTCTGGTGATTTTGAGCCAAGCTATATTTACTCAACCTCGGGCTCCAAGGAGGTTACTCTAGTGGCCAAAACCGATAAGGATTGCAGCATCGAGCGCACAGCCATTGTTTACGTGGGGTTGATACCCAAGGCCACCTTTAGCTGGCGCAATGAGTGTCTTACAGGCGAGGAGACCGTTTTCACCAGTACTAGCGATCCCACTAACCTAGTGCGATATAGCTGGGTTTTCGACAACCAAACTATTCTCGATGGAGGAGTAGATCACCGTAGTGTAAACCATACCTTTGCTCAGGTGGGCAATCATACTGTGGAAATGGTAATTGAATCGGGCGATGGCTGTCTCGATACCATCCAAAAACAGGTACTTATCCAGCCATACATCAAGTTGGCCGATTTGCCTAACATGGTTCACTTTGATAATTTCGAAGGAGAGGAGATTACCTGGGATGCACGCCCAATTGTTGAAAATCAGTTCAAGAGCTGGGTGTTTGGCTCACCTTCCGGATCAGTAATTAGTACAGCGGCCTCGGGGGCTAAGGCTTGGTATACTCAGGTAGATAACCAGCAGATAGAGCGCTCTCAGGTGCTTAGCCCCTGTTTCGATCTGCGAAGCCTCGAAAAACCCATGCTTAAGTTTAACCTGTGGTCATCCTCCTACCAGGGTAGGGATGGCGCCGTACTGCAGTACGACCTCGACGGGAATAACGAGTGGGCTGTTCTGGGTGGAATTGGCGATGGAATAAACTGGTATAATAATACCATTGAGAGTCTTCCTGGTGATCAACTCCTTGGCTGGAGCCATACCTCAATGACCGATTGGGTTAGCGCCCGTATCAGCCTCGATGAGATTAAGGATGCGCCCAATGTTAGGTTTAGGATTGCTTACGCAACTAATAAGTTCTTCAACCCAACTCCTTACGACGGAATTGCATTCGACGATTTCTGGATTGGCAACCGTGAGCAGAATCTGCTACTGGAGTATTTTACCAATGCTACGCTTGCCCAAACTGCTCTGCCAAATGCCGATATGGTTAATCTTGAGCAGCAGAATGCGCTCGATGTGGTTCCCATTCACTATCACACATCCAGTCCCAGTGGCGATCCCATGCATAGCTTGTTTGCTCCCGGAATAGCATCCCGCCAATTCTTCTATGGGGTTTCTGCAATTCCTTATGCACTTGTCAATGGATTGCAACCATTCGGGTTTGCATCGTTTGGGCAAAATCAAATTATCGTAAACGTTGAACAGCTCAAGGATCCCGAAATGGCAATTGCTGTAAGTGGGTCAGCGGGTTCCTCAATAAATCTATCTGTTGATGTAACCGCTTTGGCACCTATTAGCAATCAAGAGCTGGTGCTGCATGCAATTTTAACACAGAAAGAGTATGGTGTTGATGAGGCCATAAACGGACAATCAATATTCTACAATGTGGTTCGAGGCTTTGTCCCTGGCCCTGCTGGCACCAAGCTGCCAAACAGCTGGAGTGTCGGTCAGATGGAAACATTCCATATAAACGGTCAGCTTCCATCGGGTGTGCCTAGGGGAGAGCTGCAGGCAGTTATTTTTGTGCAGAATATTCAAACCCGCAGGGTTTACCAGGTTGGAGTAGTTGATGTGGGTAGCATTACCTCCGTTGCCCGACCCGACGAGCCATTTACTGTTAACCTATTCCCCAACCCGGCAACAACCGTTGTGCGCTTGGTTAGCCCACAGCTGGTCGAGCAGGCTATCTTGCTCGATGTTTCGGGTAGAACTGTTAGTGTGATTAACCCCAACTCACTGCAGTTCGAAATTCCGGTGGATGATCTAAAACCAGGATTGTATATTATAAGATTTAAAAGTTCATCAGGATACTCAACGGCTAAGTTTATAAAACAGTAATTTTATTGATATTTTTCCAATCCAACGAGTTCATCATTTTCGGACTCGTTGGATTTTTTTTGCAATTAAATTAAAATGATATGCTTAGTTTTTTGATATATTTGTTTGTTTATATCGGGTGTATTTTCTTCCCTTTAAAAAATAATTTCACAACAACCTTGATTGTATGAGTGAAAAAACAAATTGGACATTAAAGCATTTTTTTTCAGCAGCCTTAATTCTTATGGTTTGCCATCATTCTCTTGCTCAAAACACAAATGATTTGTCCAAGGGTTTTCAGGTTGATACCACTAGCGTTTCCAAAGTATTTTCGACTACCCCACCGCAGCTTAGCACTACTTTTTCCGATAGCGTTGAGGCAGTAAACCGATATTTTATCTATACATTCGATGGTAGGGTTATGGCAGGGCGAAAAATTGAATACAAAAAACCTATCCTGAATGAAAATTACTTTATGGTTGATGATAAGAAAATAGCCCAGGAGATTGTCAAGTTTTACAAGACTGAATCAGGTTTTTATGGAAGTATTACAAATTTAAAGGGATCGAGAAAGCCTGAATTTGCCTTGCGAGTTAGAAGGGGTAACCTAAACCTATTTGAGATTGAAAAAACAAACATGGCTCCAGGATTTCATTCTGTTGGCCCCCATGGCGCCATGGTTGCATCCGCTCCAGTTGGTTACTCTACAAAAACTAATTATTACAATATTGGTTTTGGCGATCTTAAAAAAGCTAGCTACAAAAACCTATCGATAGACTTAAAGGATAACCCCAAAAGTTTATTGTATCTCAATAAGTATAAAGCTAACCGAGGCCCAATAACCGTTATGTACATTGTGGGCGGAGCGGTTTCGGCAATTGGGGCTATTACCTTATACAATAAAACAAAGGATCCCGACGTTACACCAGAACCCAATGTTACTGCTAATGTTGTGGCTTTTCTTGGTGGAGGCGTTATTATTGGAATAGGTGGATTTGCATCACAATTCAATGATAAGAATTTGGTTAAGGCTATTGACGTATACAATGGCTTATAGGTTTTATGCTTTAAATTTTTAGAATTTTAATTTTTTAATAACCAGAACGATGCCAATTGCATACCTAACCCGACGGGAACGATTCTCTGCTGCACACAGGCTTTTCTCGGCCGAACTATCCGAGAGCGAGAACTTCGAAGTTTATGGCAACTGTTCGCACCCCAACTGGCATGGCCATAACTACGAACTTTTTGTAACCGTTAAAGGCGAAGTGAACCCCAAAACTGGTTATGTTCTCAACCTGAAGGCGCTTAGCAATATAATTAGGGAAAAGGTGATCGATAAGATAGACCACCGCAATATTAATGTTGATGTTGATTTTATGCTGGGTCAAATCCCCACCACCGAAAACCTTGTGATTGCTATATGGGAAAACCTACAGGCTGAGGTGGAAAAGCTGGGGGCAAAGCTCCATAAAATTAAGCTGCAGGAAACTGAGAATAACTATGTGGAGTATACAGGTGAATAGCAAGCATCCAGACCTTTTTGAAGCTGCCGCTTGCTGATCCATGCTATTTTTTCCCCTTTTCCCCCCCATTGCTTAATCTATTATACTATTTTTGTGGTATCCAACTTTTTTATTTGACTGAAGAGTGGTGGTTGGGCTCTGAACCTAATACACCATAAGGTTTAATTCACATAAATATTAATTTACTATGGTTACCATAAATAATGGCGCATCGATAAACGAGAATGAAGGTTACGAAAAGGTAGAACGCTGGAACGAGGAAACTACGCTTAAACTAGCTGAACACTATAAAGGAATACTTGAACTACTTGGTGAGGATGTAAACCGCGAGGGGCTGCTCGATACACCCATGCGCGTGGCAAAGGCAATCCAGTTCCTAACCCACGGATACTATGTCGATCCGGCAGCCATAATCGAGTCGGCCAAGTTTAAAGAAGATTACCGCCAGATGGTGATAGTAAAGGATATTGAGATTTACTCCATGTGCGAACACCATATGATTCCTTTCTACGGCAAGGCTCACGTTGGCTATATCCCTAACGGGTATATTACAGGATTAAGTAAGATTGCCCGAGTTGTCGAGGCCTTTGCCCGTAGGCTTCAGGTTCAGGAACGTCTTACCGTTCAAATTCGCAATTGTATTCAGGATAACCTTAACCCGCTGGGCGTTGCTGTGGTTATTGAGGCAGGTCATATGTGCATGCAGATGCGTGGAGTGCAAAAGCAGAACTCGGTTACCACCACTTCGGCATTTACCGGAATCTTCCTGTCCGAAAACAAAACCCGAGAGGAGTTTATGCATCTTATCGGTACCAAACTTCACTAAAATATTCCGGTTATTCTA
>CAZBBA010000115.1:0-9638 GCA_964490015.1 uncultured Rikenellaceae bacterium | reverse complement strand
CGACTGAAGGAAATATTTTTGACCAAACATTATTTTTAAACTGGAGTAATCCCGATTCACTGGCAGCGTACAAATCACCTTGTGTGGTATTTCTAAGGATTCCAATGGGACTTTTAAGGCACTGCTGGTTGTCGTAGAGAGTCCAGTTGTAGCCATCGTATCGAATAACACCCTTATTTAGCCCAAACCACATGTTACCCTCGGCATCATCGGTCATGCTGCGAACTCCTTTGGCCGAGAGAATATCGATGGGTCGCCAGCGCCACGGCTCCGACAGGGGCGAGGAGTGCTTAGGCTGATAGGTAACCTGCCCTAGTATGGGCAGAGTTGTTATGCCTATCAGAAAAAATAGTGTTGCAGCTCTGATAATTAGGGTTGAACTATATGGAAACTTAATTTGTCCCATAAACGGCAACATTTTAGTCTTACCAAATATAGTTTAAAAATGCCTAACTCACTTCGTTTAATAGCCAAACAGGCTTGGTAACCACAAACTAATTTTAGGGAAATAGGTTACCAACAACAGTACTACAATCATGGCAGCAAAGAGCGGCAAAAGGGGTTTAATCACCTTTTCAATCCTAATTTTTGCCACGCTACAGCCAATGAAGAGAACCGATCCAACGGGTGGTGTACAGAGCCCTACGCTTAAGTTCATCACCATGATAATGCCAAAATGCACTGGATCCATGCCCATTCCCACAACAACTGGCAGGAATATGGGTGTGAAGATTAGTACAGCAGGAGTCATGTCCATAAAAATCCCTACAAAAAGGAGGATAAAGTTGATGATAAGTAGGATTGTAAATGGATTTGAGCTGAGCGATAGCAAACCTGCGCTCACGCTTTGCGGAATATTTGCGTACGACATAACCCACGATAAGCCCATGGATGTTCCAACCAGGAAAAGCACTATGGCAGTAGTACCTACAGTGCGAAGCAATATCTGGGGAATTTGCTTAAAGCTAATCTGCTTGTAAATAAACGAGAGAATTAGCGTGTACAGCACGGCAATGGCCGAGGCCTCGGTGGCAGTAAAGTATCCGGCAATAATTCCACCAATAACAATTACCAGAAGAAATAGGCTGGGAATTGCATCCAAAAATTTAATTACACCCGTTTTTAGGTTAACCTTTTCGCCCACAGGATATTTTTTCTTGTGCGCAATAATCCCTGCAATGGTCATCAATGCAATACCTGTGAGAATACCAGGAATATATCCTGCAAGGAACAGCGCGGCAATCGACACACCCCCGCTGGCTAAGCTGAATACAATTAGAATATTACTTGGGGGAATTACCAAACCTGTGGTTGCCGAGGTGATATTTACCGCTGTGCTATATGCTGTATCGTAACCCTCCTCGTTCATCTTGGGTGTCATAATGCTACCAATTGCCGACGCCGATGCGGCAGCCGAACCTGAGATTGCCCCAAAAAGCATATTGGCAATCACGTTTACAAATGCCAACCCGCCGGGCAGGCGACCTACTAGAACTTTGGCAAAATCAATAAGCCTAATGGCAATACCGCCTTGGTTCATTAGCTGTCCGGCCAGAATAAAGAATGGGATGGCCAGCAGGGCGAAACTATCGAGCGCCGTGGCCATACGTTGTGCAAATGTGGTAAAGGCTGGGCCAGGCATTACGCTTAGTAGAAGCGTAATACTTCCCGAAATTCCAATGCTGTAGGCAATAGGTACGCCAAGTACCAGCAGGGCCACAAAGGAAACAACAAGTACAATTATCTCGAAATATTCCATGTTAGTAGATTTTTATGCATTAAAACAATCCATCTAGTTCTCCATTTGCGTAGCGCCAGCTTTGGCTCGCCATAGCAATATGATATCTGTTACCGCGTAATAGATGATAAATAACCCGCTAATTGGAATTACCGAGTAAACATATCCAACCGGTAGGCGAAGCGCCGAAGATATCTGGTTTAGATGGAATGTGATGTAAACCAGGTTCGATCCACCAATTATCAGGATAGAAATGGCAAAGATGATAATCAGCGAATTAATGGTGGTGTCGAGAACTCTTTTCCTCTCTGGTGACATTTTTCTCGAGATAAGGTCGATGGCCAAGTGTTGCTTTTGTCCTGTGGCGTAGGCTGCTCCCAGAAGTCCAACCCAAATTAGCAGGTATCCTGCCAACTCATCGGTGAAGGAGCTGGGATGGCCAATCACAAATCGGCTGGTAACCTGCCAAAGTACGTTTATCACCAGCACGCCCATAAATATGGTAACCAACCACCCCAAGAATTTATCTATAATTGCTCTATGCTTCATTGCTCAAATCTTTTTGATTACTACTCGGTTGGCATTTGCTTGGGTTCCATTTCTCTGATTTTCTTTATCAACCCGTAGAGGTGATCATCTTGCTTATACTGATCGTATATGCTTTGAACCCGATCGATAAAAGGCTGCTTGTCGGGGTAAATTACCTTAACACCCGCCTCTTGGGCCTTTTGTAGCGATTCCATTTCCGACTCCTTCCAGAGTTTCCGTTGATAATCAACACTCTCCTCAGCCGCTTCTTGCAACCATTTCTGCTCCTGCTCGGTAAGATTGTTCCATATCTTTGTGCTAATTAGCAGCACATCGGGAATAGTGGAGTGCTCATTGATGGAGTAGTACCCACAAACCTCGTAGTGGTACGAGAGGTAAAAGCTTGGCGGATTATTCTCGGCTCCATCCACAACGCCGCCCTGAAGGGCGGTATAAAGTTCACCCCACGAGATAGGCGTTGGCGATCCGCCAAAAGCCCTAATCATGGCCACAGCCGAGGGGCTTTGCATTACCCTAATCTTTAGCCCCCTTAAATCATCGGGATGCTCAATGGGTTTGCTCTTGGTGTAAAAGCTACGACTACCAGCATCGTAGAATGCCAGACCCCGGAGCCAAAACTGCTCGCCGTCCAGCAATATCTCCTTGCCAATCTCACTGTCGAGAACCCGATAAGCATGTTCGCTACTGGAGAAGATGTAGGGCAAACCAAAAATCCTGTACGAGGGGGCAAAGCCCTCCATAATGGCTGCCGAAACCTTGGTGATAGCCAAGCTGCCAATCTGCAGCATCTCCACGTTCTCGCGTTCGGAACCTAGCTGCCCGCTGGGGTAAATATCGATGCGCATATGCCCATCCGATTTCTTTTTTACCAGCTCGGCCATATACACCATCCCTTTGTGAACCGAATGGCTGGGGTCAAGCCCGTGAGCCAACTTTAGCACAGTCACCTGCTCGCTTTGATGGCACGAGCCAAGCAAAATAAGCAGCGAGAACAGGAAAACCATCGAAATTTTATTTTGAAAACTATGCATAGCAGTAACTTCTAGTTTCGGTTTTAACAAATCGTATATGGAATACACTTAAGCCTTTCGGATTTTTTCAAGAATCTGACAGGCTTGTCTTACACTTTCCTCTAGTTTCGAAAAGTTTCGATTGGCAATAATATCCTTGCTTACTAGCTGCGAGCCCATGCCAACACAAGTAACGCCTGCTTTGAACCACGCACTTAAGTTTTCTTCTGTAGGTTCTACTCCACCTGTAGGCATAATGCTGGTCCAGGGCATTGGCCCTTTTACCGCTTCCACAAATTTTGGCCCGCCTACCTGTGTGCCAGGGAAAATCTTTACAATCTCAGCGCCCAACTCCTCGGCTCTCGAAATCTCGGTTACCGACCCACAACCCGGCGACCACAATATTTTGCGCCTGTTGCACACAATGGCCATATCCTCCTTAATAACTGGAGATACAATAAAGTTTGTTCCCAACTGAATGTACAGCGATGCTGTTCCCGCATCCATAACAGAGCCTGTGCCCAGAATCATTTCGGGAAGTTCTTTGGCCACCCTTTTATTTACAACTGAGAAAACCTCATGGGCGTAATCGCCACGGTTGGTGAACTCAAAAACCCGAAGCCCTCCATTATAGCAGGCTTTTATAACCTCGAAGCAGATTTCCGGGTCGGAATGATAGAAAACAGGGATAATTCCTGTTTGCGCCATTGCTTGTGCTGTTTGTATTCTGGTAAATCGTGCCATAAATAATATGTGTTTGCGTACAATCGATTGCACAAAAATAATTATCTTTGTCGAAACTTAAAGGAAACGTTTGCATTTTTTTGCACTTTTTTCAGATTTTCAGCCATAACAAGTTGATATTAAATGTGCATATAAACGCCATAACGGTCTTTCTGGTTTTTGAACAAGTTAGTGTTTTTACCGATTACCCAACGTAAATACTTCAACATTGGATGGTTGCTAAGAAGAAATATACTATTGCCGATATAGCTCGCGAGCTAAATACTACAATCTCTACCGTATCGAGAGCAATGCAGGACAACCCACGCATTAGCCTAAAGATGCGCAAGGCGGTGCAAGAGCTGGCCATAAAAAATAATTACCAGCCCGATTACCGGGCTTCGAGCCTGCGGAAGGGTAGCGCCAAAACCATTGGTGTTCTGGTTCCTAAGGTCGACCGTCAGTTCTTTGCTACTATTCTCAGCGGAATAGATGACGTACTGGCCGAGGCCAACTACAGCGTACTTATATGCCAATCGTTCGAGTCGTACGAGAAGGAGAAACAGCTGGTTCAGAGTTTAATGTACGGTAAGGTTGATGGGTTAATAGCATCCATTTCCACCGAGACCAAGGACGCTTCACACTTTGAGGCGATGGTGGCAAAGGGTTTGCCCTTGGTTTTTTTCGATAGGGTATGGGAACCCATGCGTGTAAGCAAAGTGCTTACCGACGATTACCTTGGAGCCACTATGGCTGTTGAGCATCTTATTGAAAATGGATGCAGAAGAATTGCCCACTTTGCAGGCCCGCAGCATATTAACATTTACCGGAATAGAACAAAAGGCTACCTTAATACCCTTCGAAAGCATGATATAGAAATTGACGATAACCTGATATTCCACAACGTGATAACGCGTGATACAGGCTGCAAAATGATGGAGCAAATCCTGAACATGGAGCAAATGCCCGATGCTATATTTTCCTCGGGCGATTATTCGGCTCTTGGTGCAATACTGTGCGCAAAAAAGGCTGGTATAGAAATTCCCCGTCAACTGGCAATAACCGGATTTGCCAACGAGCCGTGGGATTCGTTCTTTGAGCCCACGCTCACATCTATCGATCAGCATGCCTTCGATATTGGCCGCCAAGCAGCTACGCTGCTTCTTGAGCAAATTGAACATAAGCGCGCCGTATATGTTCCCCGAACTATTGTATTAACCCCCGAACTTATCGTCCGTAAATCATCAATAAAAACTTTTTAAGCTGATTATTTTGCATTTATAGCTATTATGCCGTATTTTTGTGCAATCGATTGTACACACCAAAATCAAATTATATTATGAACTATACTATTAGATACGCAACCCACCCCCGCGACTTTGTAAGCTACGATACAGCAAGAATTAGGGAGGAATTTTTGGTGAGCGACTTTCTGCGCGCCGATGAGATTAACCTGGTTTACTCCATGTACGACAGGTACATTGTTGGTGGAGCAGTTCCCGTTAACAAAAAGCTGAAACTCGAAACCATCGACCCCATTAAGGCCGATTTCTTTCTACATCGTCGTGAGTTGGGAGTGATAAATGTTGGTGGAACAGGCAAAATCTATGTCGATGGAGAAGTTTACGAGATAAAGAACAAGGAAGCCATGTACGTGGGCATGGGCGATAAGCTGGTTGAGCTCGAGAGCCTCGACTCAAAGAATCCTGCTTACTTCTACTTCAACAGCGCTCCTGCGCATCGCGTTTGCCCCGATAAGCATGTAACTCTTGATGATGCCCAAAAGGCCGAGATGGGCTCGCTGGAGACATCTAACGCCCGAACCATAAATAAGCTAATTGTGAATGGAGTGGTTGAGACCTGTCAGCTGCAAATGGGTATGACCATCCTGAAGCCCGGCAGCGTTTGGAATACCATGCCCCCTCATGTTCACTCGCGAAGAATGGAGGCATACTTCTACTTCGAGGTACCCGAAAATCAGGCTGTATGCCATTTTATGGGCCAACCCAGCGAAACTCGCCCAATATGGATGAAAAACCACGATGCTGTGCTTTCGCCATCGTGGTCCATTCACGCCGCGGCGGGAACATCAAACTATGTTTTTATTTGGGGAATGGCCGGCGAAAACCTTGATTATGGCGATATGGACATAGCCAAGATTAGCGATATACGATAGATTATTGGACTTAACGAAAATATTATAGATATGTCATTAGATATGTTTAGCCTAAAAGGGAAAACTGCCCTGGTAACCGGCGCTACCCACGGTCTTGGTATGGCCATGGCTAAGGGATTGGCTTCGGCAGGAGCAACAATTGTTATCAACGATCGCTCAAGCGAAAGAATAGACAGCGCTCTTGAGGAGTATCGCAAGGATGGCTATAATGCCTTTGGATACATTTTCGATGTTACCAAGGAGGATGAGGTAATTGAGAACCTTAATCGTATCGAGAAGGAGATTGCCCCGTTGGATATACTTGTAAATAATGCTGGAATCATTAAGCGGATTCCCATCCTCGAAATGGGCGTTGATGAATTTAGGGAGGTAATTGATGTCGATTTGGTTGGCCCATTTATTATGGGGAAAGCTTTTGCCAGCCGTGTAATTGCCCGTGGCGCAAACGGAAAAATTATCAATATCTGCTCAATGATGAGCGAGTTGGGACGCAACACTGTTTCAGCCTACTCATGAGCAAAAGGGGGACTTAAAATGCTTACCCGCAGCATGGCCACCGAGTGGGCTAGGTTTAATATTCAGGCCAATGGCATTGGCCCGGGCTACTTTGCCACGTCGCAAACGGCGCCAATTAGGGTCGATGGTCATCCATTCAACGATTTTATTGTGAACCGTACTCCTGCTGGACGCTGGGGTGAGCCAAATGAATTACAGGGTGCAGCCATTTTCCTTGCATCGGCTGCCTCCGACTTTGTGAATGGTCACATCCTCTACGTTGATGGTGGAATACTTGCCACCATTGGCAAGCCAAGTAACGAGAAGTAATCTTAACCTAATAATTCAAAGATATGAAAACCCTAAAAATTAGCGCATTGGTATTGCTTTTGGCCACGGTTTATATGGCTTGCCAAAAGAGCGAATCATTAATCACATTAACGAACGATACTTCCATAGAGCGTATTGATGAGGCTATTACCATCAGCCGTGCCGATTTGGAAAAGCAAATTGGAAAGATTTCCAAAGGGTTAGTCCCAATGCTTACTTCCGAGAATGGAGAGGTAATCCCTTCGCAGGTTGACGATTTGAATGGCGATGGACAATGGGATGAGCTATTTCTTTTAGCCGACATTGCTGCCAACTCAAGCATCAACCTTAAAATTACGCTTGTAAAAGCCATTGAACTGCCAACCTTTACACAGAGGAGCAACGTTTGGTTGGCAAGTCCTCAAGAGGATGGAACTTATAAGGAGGTTAAAGCTGTTAATCGCCCAAATATTACCCGCGAAAACCATGGCCAAACCAAGAAGTATTTTCAGTTCGAGGGGCCAGGATGGGAAAACGATCGCGTTGGTTTCCGTAACTACTTCGATGAGCGTAATGGTATGGATATTTTTGGGAAAACCACCACGGCTATGGTGCTTCAAAATGTTGGAATCAACGAGGATTACCATGCCCTGCAGGACTGGGGAATGGATATCCTTAAGGTTGGCGCATCACTTGGTGCTGGCTCTATAGCACTAGAGGTTGATGGTAAGCTACATAGGGTTGCACCAGGTTCCGAGGGTTCCTACGAGTTGGTTACCAATGGTCCGTTGCGTTCAATCTTCCGTTTTAGGTTCGATAATTGGACCATCAACAACAATGCCTATTCGGTACTGCACGAAATTACGATTTACGGTGGGGCTTGGTACTACGTTAGCAAGGTATCTGTTGAGGGCGTTGAGGGCAACGCAAACATAGTTACAGGTATTACCACAATTGACCTTGACGACAAGCAGGCTACCTTCGTCGATTTGGATAATGGCGTTGTGGCACTTTCGACCCACGGACAGCAAGCAATTGAGAGCGAATACCTTGGAATGGCCGTAATGCTTTGTAAGGATAGTTATATAGATTTTGAATACCTCGATGGAAAGGTAGAGGACATAAACCATACTTTCATTGTTAGAATGAAGCAAAGCGAAAAGCCTTCAACATACAGATTTTACTCTGCTTGGGAATTGTCCGACAGGATATTTGCCGAGGCCGAAAGTTTTCAAGAACTTCTTAAGCACGATGCTCTAAAAATTGGAAGTCCATTAAGGGTTGAAATCAAGTAGAAATTTATGAAAACCTTCAAGCTGTATGCGCTGTTATCTATCTCATTAGTATTCATCGCCTGTAATGAGCCAAGGGTTGCAACCCTTTGGCTCATGGGAGATTCTACTATGACTGATTACGCCAACTATGGCGAGGACTATATGACCGAACGATACCCACAAATGGGCTGGGGACAAGTATTACCAAAATTTTTAGTTCCTGATAGTCTTAAAAACATCTCAATTTTCGATATTGATAGTTTGGTAGTAGTTAACAAGGCTCGTGGTGGTAGAAGTACCCGTTCATTCTTTGAGGAGGGCCGATGGGCCGAGATATACAATCAGTTGAAGCCTGGCGATTTTGTAATAATCCAGTTTGGCCATAACGATGCTTCCGAGAGCAAGCAGGAGCGTTATGTCAGCCTGCCCGGTTACAAGGAGTTTTTACGACTTTACATAAATCAAACTCGCCAAAAGGGTGCAACTCCAATTTTTATTACTTCGGTTTGTCGTAACTACCCTTGGGAAAATGACAAACTTGGCAACTCACACGGCGATTACCCAAAGGCAATGATGGATGTTGCTTATGAGATGGATGTTTATCTTATCGACCTAACAGAAATATCGGCTAACCATTTTAGTCAAATGGGTCGCGATTACGTTACTGTAAACTATTTTATGAACCTACCTGCTGGAAAGTTTGTAGCCTATCCCGATGGTTTAACCGACAATACGCACTTTCAACCCGAGGGTGCTGATGCCGTTGCCCGCTTGGTTTATAAGGCGTTGCAAGGTCTTAAGTAACATTTTTCTTTTTTATCTCCAACCTTATGAGAAAAAGAATTGTTTTATTTTTTGGGGCTTTTGTATTATTAAGTCTTGCTAGTTGTAATCAACCTGTAGTTCAAAGCTACTATACAAATCCTCTTTACTTTGCAGATTATTCCGATCCCGATGTGATAAGGGTAGGCAGCGATTATTATATGGTTACATCTAGTTTTACCTACAGCCCGGGATTACCCATTTACCATTCAAAAGATTTGGTGCACTGGCAGCAAATTGGCAATGTGGTGGATAGGCATTCAGAAGATTTTTTTGATGTTCCAAGGCACGGGATGGGCATTTGGGCTCCATCAATTCGTTATCATAGCAATTATTTATGGGTGTACTATGGCGATCCCGATTTTGGAATTTATATGACCAAAGCGAAAAATCCTGCTGGTCCTTGGGAACCGCTAACTCTTGTACATACTGGCAAAGGACTTATTGACCCCTGCCCATTTTGGGATGAGGATGGTAATGCATATTTAGTTAGGGCTTGGGCAAAGAGTCGAGCGGGAATAAATTCCGTTCTTGTTATGCAC
>CAZBBA010000114.1:0-10319 GCA_964490015.1 uncultured Rikenellaceae bacterium | reverse complement strand
AATAAAAGAGGTTGCCAGAAATTACGACAACCTCCTGAATGATATATGGGTTAAACTACTCGTATTTAAGAGCCAGCACAGGATTAGCCCTTGAGGCTTTCCATGCCTGAAAAGAAACTGTAAGAATGGCAACAATTACGCTCAAACCTCCTGCAATAAGAAAAAATGAAGGGTGTACATTAATTCTATAGGCATAATTACTAAGCCACGACTCCATAACGTAAAATGCTAGTATCCAACCAACGGCATTTGCTGCAATGACCCACTTCACAATATCCCAAACCATAATAGAAACAATTGTCCCCTCTGTTGCGCCAAGAGTTTTTCGGATGCCTATTTCCCTAAATCGCTGTTCTGCCATGAATGTGGCAAGCCCAAACAGTCCAAGACATGATATCAGAATTGCCAAAAAACTGAAGTAGGAGAATAACTTAACCATTCTCATTTCGGCACGATACATACGATCAAACTCCTGGTCAAAGAATCGATAGGCAAACATATTGGTTGAGTATACATCTTTCCACACGGTTTCAACGTCCTGCATTGGTAATTTGGATAATACCTTCTACTCATACTTTAGCGATTCAACGGGATTAGTTCTAGCTGTTTTCCAGGAGTGATACGATACCGTTAGAAATGCAATAAGAAGGCTTATTACCATAGCAATAATAAAGTAAAGAATACTTAGATTGGTTTGGTATGGAAAACCCTGAAGCCATTTACTCATTGCGTAAAAGGATATTGGCCAAGCCACTGCATTTGAAATTAGTACAAGAATAGCAAATTCATAACCCATTATGCCCATAATCCTTAATGTGGACGCTCCCATGACCTTTCTTATGCCCATCTCCTTAACCCTAGCCTGTAGCATAAAAGCCGAAAGGCCATACAATCCCATACAGCCTATGAAAATTGCAATCACAGCAAAGTAGCCAAACATCTTACCCATTCTCTCCTCGCTTCTGTAGGACTGTGCAAAGGACTCATTAAGAAAAGAATATTCAAAAGGGGTTTCAACGGAGTACTCATCCCATACGCTCTGTAATTGATGTAAAACCTCATTTAGCCTATCTGTATCTACTTTAATATTAAATGTATTGTATGAACTTCCCCTATAACTCAATCCTAAAGGGCCAATCCCAGAATGCAATGAGTTAAAGTTAAAATCTTTGATAATTCCAATAATCTCTAAATTACCATAGCCACCCTTTAGGATTGTTCCAATGGGGTTTTCGTTGCCTAGCATTCTTGCCATGGTCTCATTAATTATTATCGTTTCCTTTAAGTCTGAAGGTCTATCCCAGTCGAAGTCCCGACCATCTTTTAATTTTATATCTAGAAGATTAATATAGTCCGGATCTACGATATGGTAGGAATAATTATGCGTGTCTCCATTATTATCCTTAAAGCTCTCCTGCCATCCAATCTGTCCCATTTTTGAATTTGAACGGGATACACCCATAACCGCTGGAATTTTCAAAATTTTTTCTTTAAAAACATCATAACTAAAAGCCACCTTTCTGGGTATGGCCACATTTACAATTTGATCTTTATTAAACCCTAGGTCAAAATTAGTAAAATAGTTTAGCTGACTAAAAATTATTATTGTAGAGATAATCAAACCAACAGAAACAGAAAACTGGAAAATTATAAGAGCTTTTCGAAAACTACCACCTTTAGCTCCTTTAGCAATAATGCCCTTAAGTACTTGCGTGGGAGCAAAGGAACTCAAATATAGTGCGGGATAAAATCCTGACAATAATCCTAGGAGTACTGATCCAATTATTAAAGTAGCTATGGTATGAAAACTAAACAAAGTACTTGATGACAAATCACGTTCAACCAGCGTACTAAATAAAGGAGTAAATAGTTCAACTATGGCAATGCCGATAAGGAGCGAGAGGAATACAATAATTATTGATTCTCCTAAAAACTGGTTAATAATGCTGAAACGACTTCCCCCTACAACTTTTCTTACACCAATCTCTTTACTGCGTGTTGACGCCCTAGCAGTGCTTAAATTTATATAGTTAACACAGGCTAAAAAAAGGATAAGTATAGCAACAGAAACCATGACTAAAATAAATTTCATATTGCCATGATTTACTTTACCTTCAAACTTTAATGCACCCTTAAAATAAATATCAGAAATAGCTCTAAGAGAAAAACCTTCATGAATTCTTGAGCCATACCTTTCCCTCATGTAGCTATTAATTCTATCCTCTACCTGCTCCTTTTGTTCTAAGGAAGAAAGTTTCAAGTAAGTAGGGTTATTCATATTACCAATTAGCATTGACTCTAAGTTAGTCCATCCGTATAATGGTGGCATAATCTCAAATGATAGTAAAGCATTAAAAGATAGGTGAAAATTCCTGGAGTCTTCTATTATCGCAGTTACTGTTAAATGTAGCTCATCATAGATGGTTATAGTTTTTCCAATTGGATTATCTTTTCCAAACAATCGCTTAGCTTCACTTTTGGTAAGAACGATGCTGTTTTTGTCTGTCAAAGGATTATTGGCATCACCGTTCAGAACTTTAAAGCCAAAAAAGCTAATAAAGGAAGGCGAAACGGGTAGATAATTACAAACGGCAATTGGCGTATTATCTATTTTTAAAGGCTCATTATGAAGGAAATATGACTGGATAACTATAGCATCCTCAACCTCAGGACAAATCTCTAAAATTTTTGAACTAAAACCTGGCCCCATAATCGCCCATTCGCCCCATTCCAGCCTAAATATTCTATTTTTATCTTTAATAAATCTATCAACGCCTAACTCCTGATTTACATATAAAAAAATCAATAAAAAAACTCCTATACCTAAGCCCAAACCCAAAACATTTATTATGGTTGTGACTTTATTTCTAATTGTATTTCTATATGCCGTAATAAAGTAATTTTTAAACATAACAATAATTGTTTTAGATTACACTAATATTTACTTGTACTTATAGTTCAATCCACTTTTATGCCATTAAACATACAACTCTGTTATGTAGATAATTATATAAAAATCGTATAGTCCTCAGGTGTACAAAATAGTTACGTCTGCTGTACGTTATCGAACACAAGATAATAAAAACAAAAAAATCCTAGGTTAAAACCAAGGATTTTGCATGTAAAAAAATCAATTAATATGATATTACCAGAACATACCTTTTGCTATCACTTTTTTTGAAAGTTTTGCTAGTATTAATAATAACATAAAAAGAAATACCCAAAGCCTATTCGATTGATTTATTTGCAATTCCAACGACTTTGCAGTTAAATTTCCCTCAAAGAAATCGGGTTCGGGCAGATTTCGATAGTGCCATTTGCCAATAATTGTTCCCTCATTAAGGAGCATTACCCCGGGATTTGATCGGATAATTGTTTTGAGCATAATCTCGTCGGCCATAAGGAAGGGGAATGCAACCCCTGTAGAACTCACAAAACGATCAATTTCGGTGGCTGGCGATGATGTTACACACACAAAACCTATTTGCTCTTCCTTAGCCTTGAAGTAAAGTTCATTGAGTTTAGTAAATGCTTCCCCATTAGCCTTATCGAGCCGGTAGGCAACAGCAACCATAAAGTAACCGGGCGAGTACAGGATGCTATCAGTTTTATCCCATCCGTACATATCGGTTAAGGCAAAATTCTTAATTGGTGGCTCATATCCTTTTTTTACAAGTATCGATTTACTATCGACAAAAACCCAGGTGCTATCCTGCCATGGAAAGTTATCCTGTGTGAACTCTTTAACCGCACCATCCCTCTGGTAATATAATACGGTTTTATACTCATCGTGTGGTGCATCCTCTGGGAACTCCATTGCCTGTTGAATATTCGTTCCAATACTGTATGGACGAAAATCGAAAAGCGGAAGATTATTATATCCATGGAAAGAGGGTAAAAATGATAGTATAGCCAGCAGAACGGCTGCAATAATCTCAAACAAGAAGCGATAATGAGACTGATGGTTCTTTCGATAAATCACAAGAAATATTGAGGCTCCCAGTAAAGGAAGATTTTTAAAGAAAGTTTCCCAATTTGTTAAAATTAGTGCATCACCAAAACATCCACAATCGGAAACAGGGTTGTAAATAGCAAGAACTAGAGTTAGTGGCGTGAATACTGCCATGAAAACAAGCGCTCCCCACGATGCCAAAATTGTACGAATATTAAACAAAAGCATTAGCCCAATAAGCAGCTCCGCAGCACATAATATAAACGACATAGGTACTGTAAGTGGCATGAGGAAATCGAGGCCAAAAGCCATGAAATAATCGCCAAATTTGTATGCTGAACCTAGGGGATCGACACCCTTAACAAAACCTGAAAAGATAAATGTTATGGCCAATAGGTAACGCGAGATCCAAATAATTACTTTGTTCATATTATGCTATAATCTACATTGAATTAGTTCAAGAATTTTTGAGAAAATCTCCTCCTTATCCCCCATTAATCCATCGGAGTTGGAACAGGGAATAACCACAAAGTCGGAATCGTACTCTGGCTGTTTAAGATACACACGCCTAACTCGCTCCTGAAAAGTTAAATCCTCCTCGTGAATATCCACACTTCCCTGCAGGTATTCCCTATCGGCGCCACTACGCTGATTCTGAAGTCGCGATACAGTAAAATCGAAGGGAACATCAAGAAAGATGTTAAGGGTTGGTTTGGGAATTTTGAAGTAGTTGAATTCCAAATCGTAGATCCAGTCCCTCAGCCTTTTTTGTTGATGATCATTGCGAAGCTTTGCGCACTGAAAGGCAATATTTGAGTAAACATACCTGTCGAGCAGAATGGTTTTCCGGTTATCGAGCCAATCTTGAAGAATTGACGCGGCATCTCTCCTATCACCGGCATATAGCATGGCAACCACGTATGGGTCAACCTGATCGAGTTTGCCCAGTTCACCCCTAAGAAAACGGGCAATTAGCTCTCCATAGAAAGGGGAATCGGTTCGGGGGAAATGTAGTGCTTCGCATTGTATACCCTGATTGCTAAAATGATCGGACAGCAGTTTTAGCTGTGTCGATTTCCCGGCTCCATCAAGGCCTTCTATTACAATAAAACTCATAAACTTTATGCAATATTTACCAAAACCACAAAGTTAATCTTTTCGGTATAAAATGAAACCATACAAAGAGCTAACTATTCATAAGGTTTCAATTTATTCAAATAGTAAGTGGAATAAGGTAAACAAGTGTTAAATGTTTTGTACTTTAGCTTCCGAAAGCAAACAGGTTTTAAACATGGAAATTGCCCCAACCTTATTTCAGAGCAAGAGCAGCTTAAGCTGTAATGGACAACTCCTAGATTTGTCCACCCCAGCTGTTATGGGAATTATTAACATTACCAACGACTCCTTTTACAGTGGTAGCCAGTTTATGATGCGCTATCGTATTTACCGTAGGGCAAAACAAATTATTCAGCAGGGTGGTGCAATTATTGACCTTGGCGCATGCTCAACTCGACCAGGGGCTAGGTTAACCTCAGAGGCTGAGGAAATTCAGCGGCTCAGCAAAGCCGCATCGGTAATTCGCAAGTATTTCCCCAATGCCATCATATCCGTCGATACTTTCCGAGCCTCGGTTGCAAAAACTATGGTAAGTGACTATGGAGCAAATATGATAAACGATATCTCTGCGGGGGATATGGATAAGAAAATGTTTGAAACCGTGGCCGAGCTGGGCGTGCCCTACATCGCCATGCACATGCAGGGAACTCCCGAAACCATGCAGATTAACCCTCACTACGACAATATAATTAAACATCTTTTTCAGTTCTTTGCCAAAAAAACCGAGCAGCTAACCCGCCTTGGCGTTAAGGATATCCTTATAGATCCTGGCTTTGGTTTTGGCAAAACGCTAGAGCATAACTATACCCTGCTGAATAATTTGGAATCATTCAGAATTTTCAATCTACCAATTCTTGTAGGGCTATCTCGAAAATCGATGATATACAAACCACTTGGATTAAAACCCGCTTCAGCCCTTAATGGTACCACTGTGCTTAACACCATTGCCCTGCAAAAGGGCGCCAAAATTCTTAGAGTTCACGATGTTTCTGAAGCGTTGGAGGCAATAAAGCTCACCCAATTGTGTACCAACCAACCCGTTGAAGGATAGGAAAATCAAACCATGGATAATCATTCCCTAATGACACTTTTTATTACAGTAAGAGTACTGGATGTAATAGACATCCTGCTGGTGGCATTCCTGCTATATCAAATATACATGCTGATTAGAGGAACCGTGGCCATAAACATCTTTATGGGAATTTTTATCCTTTACCTCTTTTGGCTTGTGGTAAAAGCCCTCAACATGGAGTTACTTAGCAATATTTTGGGACAAATTATTGGCGTGGGTGTTATTGCGCTCATAATTGTATTTCAACAAGAAATCAGACGATTTCTGCTCCTGCTGGGAACCCGATACCTGTCGAAAAACCGGTTTTCGCTGGAGAAGCTATTTATGCTCAAAGGGGGTAAATACGATAGCCCGGTAAATATTGAGGCCATTGTTAGATCGTGCCGAAATATGGCCGAAGCAAAGGTGGGAGCCCTTATTGTAATTACTCAAAAATCGGACATGCAGATTTACGCCGAAACCGGCGATATTATCAATGCAGAAACATCCAGCCGTTTGATAGAAAATATCTTCTTTAAGAATAGCCCCCTGCACGACGGGGCCATGATTATTAAAAACAACCTTATCTACGCGGTTAGGTGTATTCTTCCTCTTACCGATCGTTCCGATTTACCTGCATCATACGGGCTTCGGCACAGAGCTGCAATTGGTATTAGCGAAATCGCCAATGTAATTGTGGTAGTGGTATCCGAAGAAACAGGCAAAATTTCGTTCGTGCACGATAGTCAAATTTCAAAAGATCTTACCACTCTTCAACTTCGTGAGCATCTCGAAAACCATTTAATCGATAACCCTTCATCATAATTTAAATATAACGCGATTTCGATATAAGAGTTAACGTAGGTTCATCTTGAAAATAGGCGAATAAGGTTATAAATTGTGTTAATCTGAAAACAAGGCCCTTAGCTGCGTACAACCCTTAACATTTGAACTTTTATATCAATCCGTTACATTGAATTCAGATTTAATTAGCAAAAAATTTGCAGCCTAGTTTTACATCGAGAAGGGTTGTTGGTATATTTTTTGCTGAAATGCATAAGTTTTTTTCACTTTTAACAAATAGATTACCATGAAACGACAACTCCTCACCGTTATGCTAGTAGCATTTTCGGCATTATCGTATGCACAATCGGTAACCCAGACAGTTCGCGGAGTAATATACGACAAGCAAACAAGAATTACACTACCTGGCGCGCACATTTTCCTTACACATCTCGATCCTATTAGAACATCTTCGTCAAACGAGAAGGGTGAATTCCGTTTCGATAAGGTTGAAGTGGGTCGAATTAGCATGCGGGTTTCCTTTATTGGCTATAACGATGTGATCCTTAGCAATATCAACTTGCAATCGGGTAAAGAGCTTGTACTTAACATTTACATGGACGAAATGGTTATGTCTGTAGACGAGGTAGTTATTACGCATTCCGTTGATAAAACCGTTTCCCTAAACCGAATGGCCAGCGTTAGTGCACGGGGGTTTACAGTTGAGGAAACCGAACGGTATGCTGGTAGCCGTAACGATCCTGCCCGGATGGCTGCAAACTTTGCCGGCGTGGTTGGTGTTGACGACTCCCGTAACGACATAATAATTCGCGGTAATTCGCCCATGGGACTCCTCTGGAGGCTTGAGGGTGTTGATATTCCAAGTCCCAACCATTGGGGTATGAGCGGCTCAACGGGTGGCCCAGTTAGCATGCTTAATAATACATTGCTCGAAAACTCCGATTTTATTACTGGTGCCTTTCCTGCTGAGTACGGAAACGCTCTCTCGGGTGTGTTCGACTTACGAATGCGTAATGGAAATAATGAGCAGTATGAATTTCTTGCACAAATTGGCTTCAACGGTTTCGAATTTGGAGCCGAAGGCCCAATTAACCGGGCAAAGGGCTCTTCTTTCCTCATAAATTACAGATACTCAACCATGGGGGTTTTTGATAAGATAGGAATGGACTTTGGCACAATGGGAGTACCACAGTACCAAGACTTATCGTTTAAAGTGAATCTACCAAACACCAAGTTGGGTCATATATCGATGTTTGGATTAGGCGGTTTAAGCTATATTGAGATTTGGGATAGCCGCAAAGACACTACCGTAGAGCGGCTTAACTATTACGGAGGCGAGGGTTTCGATATCACTTCGGGCACCAACATGGGTGTTGTGGGTGTAACATCGCACTACACCATTAACTCTAACACTTTTTTAAGAACAACAGTTGCTGGAATGGCCCAAAAATCGCTTAATTACATGGATACCTTAAGCGAAACACTGGACAAATTTAGGTTCTACGAATCAGCCTTTATTGACAATAGAATCACTGCATCAACTTTTGTAAACCATAGGTTTAGCTCTCAGCACACACTAAAAGCTGGAGTTTCTGCTAAAATGGTGATGAGCAACTTTTTCGACAATGTTTGGTACTACAGGTTTAATGAATATCGAAGCCAGATCGATTTTGATGGCACAACCTGGCTAATACAACCCTTTATTCAATGGCAGTTCCGACCCACCGAAAGACTAACAATCAACTCGGGTCTGCATCACAACTACTTTGCCTTCAACAACAGCCATTCCATTGAACCCCGAGTTGGATTAAGATATGGACTTGGGCCAAGGCATTCCATCAATTTTGGATACGGATTGCATAGCCAAATATCACCCCTGTTCGTTTACTTTTTGCAAGAGCCTCAAGATGATGGTAGCTATATCAACACAAATACCGATTTGGGATTAACCAAAAGTCACCACTTTGTGGCTGGGTACGACTTTAGGATAAACGGTTTTACCAGAGTCAAGCTGGAAACCTATTATCAAAGCATTTTTGGTGCACCGATTGATGCTCATGGAAGCAACTCTTTCTCCATGCTAAACAATGGAGCAAGCTTCGAGTTTAGCATGCCCTCGTACTACATGAAAAACGATGGTACGGGCCAAAACTACGGCGTTGAAATCACCCTGGAGCGCTTCTTGAATAAAGGTCTTTACTTTTTGGTAACCGGATCGATTTTCGAATCGAAATACACAGGAAGCGACGGCAGAACCTACAACTCCGCCTTTAACAACAACTACGTTTTTAACGGGCTTATTGGCAAAGAGTTTATCCTGAGCAAGAATAATCCCTCTGTTAAGCGGTCTTTGGCCATCGATTTCAAGGGCATGTGGGCTGGGGGAAAACGGACAACTCCATGGACAGCAGTACTTAATGAGGAAACCCAGAAGTATGAGCGCCAGTGGGATTACAGCAAAGCCTTTAGCAATAAGCTTAACGACTTTATTAAGGCTGATATTAAAATTATGTTCCGATCGAACAAGCGTGGGGTAACACAGGAATGGGGTATTGAGATTACCAACCTGTTAAACTATAAGAACATCCAATCGGAGCAGTTTAATGAAGTCACTGGAAAAGCCGAACTTATTTACCAAACCAGTATGATGCCAATTCCACAGTGGAGAATTATATTCTAAACCTATGACTATTACCATACTAAACGGCGAACCCGAAGGTAGAGATGGCCAGTTTACAAGTAAAGTTCAAAATTTTGTCAGTAAGTTGAGCAGTAAACACAGGGTGAATCAGTTCAACCTTGCAACTATGAATCTGCACTACTGCACTGGTTGCTGGAGCTGCTGGTGGCAAACGCCTGGTGAATGCGCTATTAATGATGATGCCGACCAGGTTTTTCGCTCAGTAATCAACTCAGATTTCATCATTTTTGCCTCGCCTCTAATTGCTGGGTTTACAAGTTCTGTGCTTAAAAAGATTCAGGATAGGCTAATTGTTTTACTTCACCCCTACCTCGAGATAATTAATGGTGAATCGCATCATCGGAAACGATATGATAAGTATCCTGCCTTTGGAGTTATTGTTGACAGTGAGCATGATACCGATGAGGAAGACATTAAAATAGTTAAGGATATTTATGATCGGCTTGCCATCAACTTCCACAGCAAACAACTTTTTTTCAAGTTTGTGGATGAAGTAAGTCTATTGGATTTAGAACGTAGATAACGCCGATTTAACAGATCAGCGCAGATGAGAATTTTGTAAAAAATTCGTGTAAATCCGCTCAATCAGCGTAATCCGCGTTCCAAAAAAAAGAATTATGAAACACCCATGTAAGGTAGTTTGCACAACCGATCTCGTCAGAATGACGAGAGAGCTCACCGAAGGTAAACACCGA
>CAZBBA010000113.1:0-10368 GCA_964490015.1 uncultured Rikenellaceae bacterium | reverse complement strand
AATTCTTGGAAAACCTTTAGCAAAAATCATTGAGGAAGTTGAAGCAGAAAGAGAAGTTGCATTTTAAAACAAATTTGGATATATAATGAACTTGTTTTGTATATTAATCCCACGATCTAATGTAAACCATAAAAATTTGTGGAGTATAACCTAAAAGTTAATGAAATACTCCCGCATTTTAAAGTCATGTTATTGAAAAATACTTAACATATTACCATTTTTGAACACATTCCCACATTTTGTCGTTAGAGGGTTTTATTGAGTGATATGCTCACCACAGACCTATTAACGTTTTGTTAAGGGTCAGTTTTGGATAAATAATGGGTATAAAAATTTTGATTCACAACTTATAGATTGTGCGAAGTTAATTTTCGTTCTTACCTTTAAGGTAGGCATTATATGCTTCAAAAGGTGTCGCATAGTTTGTGTGTTTCACTTTAGTTAAGTTGAACTTATTTTAGGTAGCTTATAGGTAAGAAGATGATGTGGGCATCTTACCTTTTTAACCATCAAATTACCAGAGGTGTATAGGTTTTAGGTAAGATAGGTAAGAGAAAACAGGGAAGACATTTAAAAAATTTTCATTGGTTGACCAGCCTTTGGCCGGAGTTGTTGTCAAAATCATTTTTATAGTAATCATCATTACATCGACTTAACAAGTAATCCAACCAGAATTGCCACGGTAAAGTTAAGCATTGTACCAATTAGCACATACTCACTCTTCTTTCTACTATTCTTATCGTTATCTTTGGTTATTCTGAGTACTGACTTTGCTCCAATAAGGAATCCTATGGCGGCATATTGTCCAATAATTATAAACACAAACACAAGGAACCTTTCAAAAACACCAATATATAAACCCGCCTTAATAAGACTATCCCCCATATCAATCTGCTTGCGAAATGGCTTTGTTGTTTTTCCATTTTTATCCCCGCTGGCCATATTAGCACAACAACTGAAAGGACTTTCGCTAAATAGTTTTGTCTGTAAATAGCATTGCGATAAATAGAAAAACCTTTTCAAAACCTTTGATAATAGCAAGCCATAACAATAAAATAACTAGCAAATGTAAAAGTTGATCAATAACAAAGGCATTTATCCAGTTTTTCTTCTTTTTGGACATACCTTTCTAATACCTTAACTTCCAGTAATCAATTGCTATATGAGTAATAATAAATGTGAGAGGCGCCCACCAATTGCTCCATTGCTGAAGGAACAGGTATGGGAGAATGCCCGATAGCAAGCCGTGAAACTAAAAGTGCAACGACTTTACGCCATACTCCCATTTCTTTTTTACCCATCCATCGGTTTGTAGCACAAAATCGGTAAGGATATGGGCTAAAAGTAGCTGTATTAGAATTGTTATCTCCATTTTAGTTTCCCCTACTAATTAGTTCCTCAAATCTATTTATTAAGGCTCTAGACTATGAAATATTTTTCAACATTATGATAATGATGTTTTGTTGGAACGGGTAATAACTCGTTTTTGAGTTATTCACGTTTCAACAAAAGTACTAGTTCTTTGAACAGCTGTTCTTCCGACTTTTTCCATCGCCATTCGCATTCCTTGAGGTGGAGGTCAAAGTGGGCTTTCACACCGTTGAATTTGGACAATCGCCTTTTGGTGAAACTCCAAAAAGATTCAATGCCATTGATGTGAACCCCTTTGCCGTCAGAGAAATGCTTGGACTTGTTGACCCTGAAATGCTTGTTGTAGCCTACGTCAACCAGCCCATCATACCCCCTCCACCCATCGGAGTAAACCACCGCATCGAGGCTTACACGCTTGAGAATTACCCGTTGAAGCGATTTGCGGCTACTGTCGGGAATGAGTTCGGTGTAAACTTCGCCGCTGCGTTCGAACACACCAAAAGCTGGACGCTTCCAGGTACCCCGACCTCTTTTGTGAATGCCGACTTTGCCCCTGATACGCTTAGATCCGAAGTAGGCCTCATCAAATTCCACTTCTTTGGTAAGCAGCATCGTTTGAAGGGTCTCTATCCTTGAACGATAAATGGCTTCGCGAAACAATTTGTAAAGACGATTTATCGTATTCCGGTTAATGCCTAGTAGGTATGCGGTTTTAGTTGCATCCACATCAGCGCAAAAATGTCGAAGAACTTTTTTTATCTTGTAATCACTAATTTTACTATATTTTACAAGGCTCATAGGACAAAGTTATTAACTTTTCCTAGTCTTAAGCCTTATTAATACTTCTAACCCACTCCAGCCAGCATTAGCCTTTCTTTAGTGTACAGCCGATTGTGTTATTCCTAGCTCCGCTTCAATATCCTTCTCCTTTAAACCTAAAAGCGTTAATTATAAAAACTTCCGCTGATGTTATTTTCCATCCCTTCATTATCTCCTCTAGCAGCGCTAGCTCTGAATTAATCTCCTTATCCCAGTGTTCACTATCGGTTTTTATTAGTATTTTTCTTTTACTCTTCTTCATAGTATCGAGTGAGCGTTCCGAATGCTCGTATGCCTCACCCGACGATATGTTTACATCACTCCTTTTCGCATCAATATCTCCAATACCAATAGCTGTTCGGATATCTACCATAGGTTTGTTCCGTTTCTTCTCGGGAGTAAAATTAACTGCATTTACGGCTGTCATTAGAAGTAAGGCAATCTTAAGGGCATCTTCGGGGAGGCCAATCTCCACTTGAATGCTATCGCCCCGCTTAATAGAGAAGGTTGCGTTTAGGTTAGTTCTTACACTATTCAATACTTTGGGATTGTTAAATACACTACTAATTGTATCAATAACCCTAGTAGCATCATTCGATGTAAGTTTGGTATAATCAATAATATCGGCAGTAACTACAACTTTCATATGATATCATTTTTTCTTAATACAATTTTATTAGGCTCCAGGCTTATGGGTTCATTATAAGTCTATAACCTAATATTTAATGCAATATTATTACTCATATTACTTTTAGCATCAGACTTTAATAACTACAACAAATAAAAGGAAATAACCTAATAGTGCATTAATTTAAGCCAATGGGCTAATATTTATACTTTCCTTTATTTCGCTTTGTAGAACTTGGCTTAATTTGATTAGTTTAAATGTTTTATATCTATATTGTAAACAATAAATACACTGCTCAAGACTCCAGTTTAATCACCCCTAAATAACTGATGCATTCATATTCACGCTATCAATAATCTTAATAATCCGGCCAACCTGCACGTCGTCGAATACACCTGTTATGCCTTGGACGTTAGATCTCTTGAAACGCTTAGAGTGCCAATTCAATTTAGACGATTTGAGAGAGCATTCTTATATTTGGGAAAATGCCTTTATGCCTTACATTGATGACAATGTGCTGGTTAAGGTGCTTAGGATTTTATAGAGCTGTTAGGTATTCATTGATATTTTGTAAAATTGTATTCTTTTACTGCCTATTTTAATCCCGAACGGGTATAAAACAATTACAAAACATCATTATTATAGCCGAAAAGGTATAATGCAATAAAAAAACACTATACTTATACCCGAAGAGGTATAGTTATGCTACTAGGCGAATTTGTAAAGCAAAGGTGAGCTGCCACATGGCTTACCCAGCAGGCTTAGGCCGAAATGGTTGGAGTGGGTTTACGCTTTGTTCGTGAAATGGAGCAGGGTAAGGAGACCTTACGGCTCGATAAGGTAAACTAGGTTCTCCGGTTCTTTGGACATCGGGTGGGAGCAGTTCTCATTCCGCGTAATACGCTGTAGATGAGGTTGAAAAGAGATTAGGTTGTGGATAGTTGGCTTGAATTGTCACCCACTTACTTTCCCTTACATTCAGCCACCCTTTTAGCTATATCTGATAAAAAAACTACGCACTCGTTCCCGTTGGTTTAAGCGGTAAACCTTACATTTCTTTTCTTTGTATCCACATCAACGTGGTAAAGTGCTTATTCATTATGCTGTATGAAGGAAAGATTGAAGCCCTCGTTTTCTATTTGGGAAAGTAAATCACGTTCCTTTTCACTATTTGATGACGTCCCTTCGAAGTCCTGATTTTTGACACACTATAGTTTAAGTTTTTTCGCATCAAGGCACTTATTCAACAATTTATTCAGCTTTGCGTAGCTCTTTGTCTAGAATGTGTTATGGCTATTAAAATTGACCTTAAGGGTCACTCCTTTTCGTATCATTTCATCAGTAAATCCATCAATAAACTCTTTGTCCTCAATATTCCAGAGCAAATTGTCAAGAATAAAGTTGTATTTCCCTTCCATTTTTTGTTTCAAATGTAAAGCATGGTTACGCCAAATTTTGTCGCTTTGATAGACATAGTCTATAGGTAGGTAGTTGAACTACCTTTTTGTCAATAAATATAAAAAGCAGTATTATCCAACATATGCGCCTGTCACAATCACGCAGACTCATAATTAAGCACAAGCCAAGTTGCACAATTAGGTGTTTTAAAATTCTAACCCGCTGTGAACTATTTGTTTGCAGCGGGTTGTTTTAATAAATTTTGGTTGGGTTACTCCTTACGACTAAAAGCTTTTCCAACTGACAAGGTGATGTAACCTCCGTATCCAAGGGTTCCCTTTTCAAAGATGTCGTTGCTTCGAGTTGTTGGGTATCGGACTTCGGTATTGAGGACATTGTGAATGTGTAGTGCGCAGTAAAAATTCTTTTTGAATAAATTGTTGATTCTAAGGTTGCCATTTACTACAGTGTAACCTGGAGCTGTATTTCCAATTCTTTTACCATCGGCAATTAGTTGTATGGGACTGCGATTGTCGGTCAAATCTGAAGCGTTTCGCGTGTCGGGTCGCCAGTATGTTTCCATTGCGCCAACCCAAAAGCCCGAAAATCCGATCGAAATGTTTTGTGTAAGTTGATACGAAATAGTGCCGTAGGCAAGAATTGAGGGGGCGTATTCCAGCGCAATATTTTCGTAGCCCGATTGAAGGTTCTCCGATTGCTGTGCAACGAGGCTAAAGGAAGCGCTAAGTTTTGAAGTGGGCTTAAACTGAACAGCTGCTTCTACACCGAGGGTAACAAGCTTTCCGGAATTGGTATTAAAAAGCCTCATTACGCCATCCTCAAGCTGGTTCGTTCTGGAAATCAGGTTCTTGGCGTAGTTGTGGAACAGGCTAACGTTAAAAATAGCCTTATGAGCAAGTATCCCATAGTAGTTAAGTTCTAGCGTTTGCATGTTGGCGGGTTTGAGCTGGTCCCGCTCAGGATAGCGCACGATGTCCATATTTTCTCCAATTGATGCTCGTTTAATTGCTTGGCCAAACATAAACTTCATGTGGTGATCATCAGATAGATGGAGAATTAGTGCGGCACGGGGAATCAAGTAGGGTTTGCCGTACTGGTAGATTCCTTCCCGGGCGAGATACTGGTAGGTACTGCTAGGGTCAAAGCGTAGGGCATAGCTTATTGTGTACGATGGGGTCTGCTCCAAACGAACTCCTACTAGTGCATCTAACTTTGAAGTGATTGAGTATGTGGATTGGAAGAACATACCCCAGGTTTGTATTCGGTTGTCCCTTGACAAGCCGGCAGTAAGGTTAACATAATCGTCGCTGATGTTGGGGGCATCAACAACCAATTTATCTCTAAGAATCCTTCTGTAATACACTCCAGAGGAGAGATTCCATCTATTTCCAAATCTAGCATTAAGGTTTACCTCAGCGTCGATTGCGTCGGAGAAGATATCATTAAAGCCGTAGGCAGTGGTGTCGGAATTATGCTTGTAGTCAAGCAGATTTCTGAAGGAGTAGTATCCAACCTCAGCCTGAAGGCTAAGGTTCTCGATTAAGCTTTTTCTGAAGCCAACAAACGAGTTGGTCGATTGGATTTGAGCCAAATGCCCATCTTTATAGCCAGGGTAGTAATCAATTACACCTCGGTTGGTGTGTGCTTGCTGGAATCCAAAGTAAAAATCTTCGTACCTAAACCAAGAGTCAATATATATCCGGTGATCCTCAAGTTGACCATCACTCCTAGGATTGTTGGGTAATGACCAATCTTGGTCGATATTATTAGTCATACCCGAGTACGGTTTTCCAATTCCATTCGAGCCATATCCAGAGAGGTTAACGATGAATTTTAACTTCTCATTTTCCCCCGTAATCCTCCCAAACACCTTGTAATTGCCATTGCTACCGCCACCCAATGCTACCAAAGATGTCCCGCCCGATTGATTGGTAACGATGTTAATTGCCCCTAAAAAGGCATTGCTGCCGTATACAACCGACATGGGGCCCCTAATCACCTCAATTCTGTCTATGGCTTCAACTGGAACGTTTACCTTGGAGAGGGGAAAAGAATTGTACCAATCCTCTTTTTGCGAAATGCCATTAACTAGAATTATCATATTGCTGAATGATCCTGATGAGAAGAAGCCGCGGACACCGTAATTGTCAGTTCCAAACCAGAGGTAGTCGTTTATGAGGTACATTCCGGGAACATTACACAACACCTCTTCCAGGGTTTGCCAACCCTGCCGTTCAATGTCTTTACGGGTAATAATCACAATACTTGCTGGAATATCAGCGATAGATTCGGAGCGTTTGGCAGCCGACTCAATTTTAAGCTGCATCAAAACATCAAGTGAGTAATCGAGTAGGGTCAGCGAGTCCCTTCCCTGCGAAAACGCAGGGTAAAGCCGTGCTATCAGCAAAACCAATGTGAGCGTTGTATAGTATAGTTTTCTCATCGGCTTGAAGGGATTTACTAAGGGGTATAAATATACATTCTTTTTCTAACCATTCATTTGTAAAGGCAATAAAGATTAGGTCTTCTATTAAAAATATTGCACTAGTCTACAATTTCTGATATTTTTTTCTACTTTTGAAGTTACCTGTTTTAGTACCAAACCTTTCTTTATGTTAGGCCTTTTAATCTAGCTGCAAATGCGAACTTTAAACCGGTTTATTTTACCTACACTCTTCATAGTTTGGTTTGCGAAGGTTGTTTTTGCTCAACAGGTTACCGACATTAACCTAAGGGTAGCATTTACTTACCAGTTTGCCAACAACATTAGTTGGCCAAACCAGGATCAGCAAGACTCCTTTGTTGTTCTCCTGGTTAGCGATAATCCGGAGTTCCGCAAGGCTTTTCTGGAAACCTTATCCAATCGCAGAATCGCTGGTAAACCCTTAGTTGTTACTGTTGCAAACGATGCCTCGTTCAGCTTAATGCCCATTCCGAATATTGTATTTGTTGATCACGCCAAAAAAGCGTTTGAACTCAGAATTTTGGAAAGGCTCGCATCGCTGCCAGTTCTGGTTATAACCGAGGAGTGTTCCCATTCCGAAGCTGTAATGATAAACCTAGTTTACATTGACGAGAAGAAGACCAACATATCCTTTGAGCTAAACCGGCAGAATATCGAACGGAAAGGGTTGATTATCTCCTCACAGCTGCTGCTTAGGGGAGGATCGCGAGTGGATTTGGCCAACATGTACGAGAAGCAGGAGGAGCAACTCCGAAAAGAAAGAGAGCAGCTCGATTTGCTTAGGCAAGAGTTTAATGAATTACAAAAGCTAATCAGGCAACAGGATCAAACAATTAAGGAGCAAGGGTCAACGATTGATGAGCAGCAGAGCGAGATTAGTACAAAGCAACAAGAGATTAATTTTCAGCAGGAGCAGCTAGCCGTATATAGAAATTTGCTTGATTCATTATCCAATGAGGTGATGTCCCAGCAGGAACTACTGTTGCTAAACCTGAATCTTATTCGTCAGCAAAAAGCTGAGGTTGAGCAGCAACAGCAAAGACTTACGGGTCAGGAGCAGCAAATTAGGGAGGGAAATCGTATTCTTGAGCAGCAACGAATCGAAATGCTGACACAAAGCCAACGAATTGATGAGCAGTCCGTAGTACTTGCCCAGCAGGAGAATCAGATACACGGGCAAAAGCGACTGTTGCTCCTCGCAACATCCACCGTTTTTTTGGTTTTTATTGTCCTAGCCTTGCTTTTTCGAGGAATCATAGTAAAACGTAAGGCCAACCGTATGCTTGAAATGAAGAACCTAGCCATTGAGTATCAGAAGGAGCAAATTGAGAAGCAGAAACTCGAGATCGAAAACCAGGCAAACGAGCTGGAGCAACAAAACTTAAACCTTGAGGCTATTGTTGAGAAGAGAACCCGAGAGTTTAAGCTGGCGAAGGAAAAGGCAGTAGAGAGCGATAACCTTAAATCGGCCTTTTTGGCCAACATGAGTCACGAGATTCGGACTCCTCTTAATGCCATCATCGGGTTCTCAGAGCTGCTGTCGCTTAATACCCTAAACGACAAGAATGGGGAGTTGAGGGATTATGTTCAGGTAATTATTAACAGCTCCTACGATCTTCTTAGGCTAATTAACGATATTATTGACATTGCAAAGATAGAGGCGGGCCAGCTAAAACTAGATTTTCACGAGTGTGATGTTAAGCTTGAGGTTGAACAGCTATTCAATACTTACCAGAAAATAGTCGAAACAAAACCCGATAAAGCGGAGGTTTCCTTGACAATGAATATCGCTGTCCTTAGTGAACCCCTGCTGGTTAATACCGATGCCGATAGGCTGAAGCAAGTTTTACGAAATTTACTCGACAATGCCATTAAATTTACTGAGAGAGGGAAGATTGAGCTAGAATGTAGCATTAAGGGTAATTTTCTCGAGTTCTCCATTTCCGACACTGGAATTGGGATACCGCTCGAGAAACAAAAATCGCTTTTTCAGCGATTTGTTAAGATTGAGCAGCAAAACAATAAACTCTATCCAGGCACAGGATTAGGACTCGTCATTTCAAAAAATCTTGTGGAACTAATGGGAGGGAGGATATGGTTCAATTCTGTACCCAACCGAGGGACCACATTCTGTTTTACACTGCCCTTAAATCAATTTTCTAGCTCAGCAACTACTCATACTGCCACTAGCCTGTTTCCTGAAAGCTTAAAAAAATTTAGTGGAATTACGGCCCTCGTTTGCGAGGACGATGCTGCCTCTAGAACCTTACTCGATCATTACCTTGAAATCCTCAATGTTAGGAGTATTATGGCCGCAAGCGCCAGGGAAGCAATTAGCCTTTTTAGGCAGAATATGGCAATAATTGACGTGGTTTTGCTCGACATACAGCTACCCGACGGTGATGGCTACACGGTGCTTCGGGAGCTTAGAGAAATTGATAGTAAACGAACGCCCATTGTAGCCCAAACAGCCTTTGCCATGGCCAACGACGCTCAGAAAATCCTCGACAAAGGATTTGACGGTTATTTGCCTAAACCATACCTTATTGACGATTTAACCCAAGCGCTAACAAGAGTTATTAAGCATAACTAGTTTTGCTTTGGGGCGACTATAATCATATAGTGCTGTTTACCTCACATTTTACGAAGTTTAACGATGAAGACCAGGTTTTAGTCAAATCGTTTAGCTGCAATTTGACATTTTAAAACCAAATCCCCTATCTTTACCATGTAGTTTATAGCAAAATCAGCATGAAACCTCTAAAAATTGAAGCGGCAATCGATACTCCTGAAATACTGTTCGATCCGAATACCAATATCTTTTCAATGTCTGGAATCTCGCACCCCGAGAATGCCAAAGAGTTTTATGCTGAAATTCTTGACTGGCTCGATGAGTACTACCAGGAGGCTAGGGATATACAAGGGCAAAAAATTATTGTTGATCTAAACTTCAAGTACATCAACTCATCCTCATACAAGTACTTAAGAGAGGTGATGAAGAAGGTATCCAACATTAAGCGCAACGGAATTCAGGTTGAGGTATTATGGAACTATCACGAGGACGACGAGGATTTGCTCAACGAGGGGATGGTGCTTTTTGAGCTACCCGAAATTAGCCTCGAGTACCGCTGTGTTCCCTATAATTAGCCAACAACTGGTAACTACTCTTGGCTCAGCCGATTTTCGACCCTAGCCGAAATTGATCGTAAAATTTTACTCAGCACAACTAGCTCTTCGCCATTGGCTTTAGCCGTGAAGCGGTGATTGGTTCTATCGTAGGCAATGGCCAGCTCTATGCTCTGCGCATCGCAGCCAACCATTGGGCCAAAGATTTTTGCTATGGTCGATGGGGAGATTTCAGGATTTATCACCTTAAAATTATACAGCTGAGCCACCAGAAAGGCTGCGCTTCCAGGTGTTAGAACCGTTTCGGTGTCGACCCTTATTACCTTTTCGACACTATCATCTGGCAAATTCTCTTCAGGTGTAAAAAGCCGCTCTAGCAGTTCAATTTTAATATCGGTCAACTTATCAATTAGCCTTGGAAAATACTGTTGCCGGATGTAAATAACTTCGGGGTAAGCTGTTTCCAGGGGTGCGCCTTCAATTGAGTCGAGTTGTTTGCTTAGCGCTTTTAGCCACGTGTCAAGGGCTATTACGGTGTAGT
>CAZBBA010000112.1:0-10459 GCA_964490015.1 uncultured Rikenellaceae bacterium | reverse complement strand
TCAATCCTCGATATTACCACCACAACAGGGCATAACTTTGGAGCAATCCCCGATAGTAAGGTAACCGGAAACGGGACCCTCCGCATTTCATCGGCTGTGGCTTCTGCTGCTTTCCCTGCTGGCGACTTCGGTAATTTCCTCTCCACGGGTGGCGGAACGGTTGAGTACTACAACACGGGTACAACTGATTTTACTCTACCAGCAGGCATTACTTACTACAATAACCTTTCGCTTTCTCCAGCAAATGGACGCTGGATCCGAATGCCGAATATCAATATGACTATCTATGGCAACTTTACCGCTAGTGGAACAGGTACAGGCGTTGCCCAGCTTAACTCCACAGCAGCCCGAACGCTTACCGTTGAGGGTGATATAACCGTTACCAGCGGTACTCTTAGGTTTATGAATAATACATTTGCCCAAACGGTTTATGCCAATGGCCATGTAATTCTTTCCGCAGGAGCAAATTTCGATGTTTCAACAACCACCAATGCAACAAACAGCCTTTACATTAGGGGTAGTTTAAACAACATGGGTGGCACATTCGATATGTATGGAGCAAATACGGCTAGGGTTACAAACATTTACTTCATCGGTAATACTAATCAGGAAATATCTGGTACTGGTGGTACCAATGAGTTCAACTACCTGTATGTTGATAAGGGTACAACACGCAATACTATTCTCGAAGTTACCGCCGATAACCTCACACTTCAGGGTGCTGGAACAGCACTTGTTCTTAATAACGGAACATTCCGTGTGTCGAACGCCTTGCTGAACTTTACTCTGGCTACCACGTCGTCGTTTACCATCCCCAACTCGGCTGCGCTATCGGTTAATCTGGGAACAATTAATATTGGAACTACAAGCAGTAATGGTGACCTGATTCTAAACGGGAGGCTTGAGGTGATAAATCAAGGGGTTGTTAATATCGGAATCCAGGGACAAAACTATAACAACGACATAGAGTACGCCTCTGGAGGAAGCCCGGAGATAATTGTGAACGGAAATGCAACCCTATTCGTTAATGGGCAAATTCGCAGACCTACTACCATCTCATCGGGTTCACTGGTATACTCTCAGGGAGGAACCTCAACCGTTACCATCGATGGGCGGCTTGCTCAGAACTCAAGGGCCATGCTTGAGATATTGAACTCTGGGAGCCGCTTTACCATGACTGGAGGAACGCTAAATATTTCGCGAACATTTAACAATGCATTGTACACTGATTTGTACCTAACACCCGATTCATCATCCATTACAGGGGGCAGTATTGTTTTAGGATCGTCAGCAGTTACCAATGGATCAAACATCTATTTTGCGACATCAACACCTCTTTGGAACCTTACTGTTGATGCCACAACAACAACCAAAACGGCCAATGCACGTATTTTCCCCATAAATGTACTCAACAACCTTACCATCGATGGTAACTCCGTTTTCAATGCCAACGGACTAAATGTAACCATTGGAGGAAACCTGATGAATAATAATATTGATGGCGGTAGCGGAATTAATACTGGCGGGTATAGACCGGGGTCACCCACTCAGATTACTACATTTAACGGGGCAAACCAGTCTGTACAGGGCAATGGCACAAATCTTACCAATTTTGCCAACCTGGTGGTAAAACCTACGGGCACCTTATCGCTTAGTGCCTCATCAAACGTATTGGTTAATGCTAACCTCTCGCTTCAAACGGGTACGCTATACGATGGGACTAATACCATAACCGTAATGGGTAATGTTGAAAACCGCAGCGTTCATACCAGTGGTGCTGGCGGTAAACTGATGCTTAATGGTTCGGGAAAGCAGTATTTAACTGGGATGTATGGCACATTTGGTAACCTAGAGATAGATAACTCCAATGGGGTGGAGATGACCACAAATCTAACCATTAACGGTGCCTTTACTTTCACCAACGGTATTTTGTATATCGACGACTACCTACTTACACTTGGTGTGAATGCAACCATTGCGGGCTCACCCGACGAAACCCGAATGATAATGCCCAACGGGGTGCTCAGCGACTATGGCGTTAGAAAGTTGTTCCCGGCAGGAACCTCTCCAACATTTACTTTCCCCATTGGGGTAACCGAAAAGTACACTCCTGTTACCTATACAGTGCATAATACAGGTACCCCTGGGTCAATTACTGTAAAACCAATTAACAATGCCAATCCAGCAGTTACTGATGCTCTCGTTAACGAGCTATCGTACTACTGGAGTGTTTCGTCTGCGGGTTTTGATAATCCCGTGATATCACACATCTATCAGTACCTCCAGGGAGATGTAAAGGAACAGGGAACCGATACTGAGGCAAACTATGTGGCTGCTAGTTATGACTTTACTACGTATCTGTGGACTATTCTTGGTGATACTCCTCCAACTTATGTTGACGAGAATGCGAATAGAATAATCCTAAATAGTGTTAGCTATATTGATGGTGAATACACTGCAGGGGCTTCTACCAATTTTGCCCCAACGCAAATACTCTACAGTCGGAATGATCGCCCCAATAACAGCTGGAATGGAGCCGATAACTGGTCAACCACCGGACACGATGGGGCTTCGTGTGGGTGCATCCCCAATGGACATCCGGTAATTATTGCAAGTGGTCACACTATTACTCTAAATGCGAACAGCGCATACGCCTATTCGGTAGAAATAAACGGAACACTCGAAACAGGAACTACAACCTTTCATAACTTGGGACATGTTCAGGGGCCTGGTTTACTAAAAATAACTTCAACCGCTGGTGGAATGTTTGTGTTTCCTGGCGGTGCATACGATTCGTTTTTCGAAAATCCATCTAGCACCATTGAGTTTACCGGAAATAATGCCGCATCCCTTCCGTTAAAACCAGGGAACTTCTATAAACCATACCAGAATGTAATCTTCTCGGGCACTGGGCGTAAAGATATGAGCGCCGAGAATATGCGTGTAAATGGAAGTTTAACCATTGCTAATGGTACTGTTTTAAGTAATACAAGATATAATAAGGATATATATATTTCGGGCAATTGGACCGATAATAATACCGCTCAGTATGGATTTACCCCTGGTACAGGTACCGTTATTTTTGATGGGGAAAATGCTCAGACTCTATCTACAAGCTATACGGAAAGGTTCTATTCACTCAGAATTAATAATACCGAAGGGCTTACATTGGCAGGAACAGCGGGAATTGAGGTATCGAGGTTTCTATACCTAACATCGGGGAATATCAGAACCAATAGCACTAATATTCTTCATGTTACCAATACGGCCACCAATGCCGTTTCGGGCGGCAGCTCATCGTCGTTTGTTGATGGGCCACTTATGAAAGCCGTAACCTCGGGATCCTCCTTCATATTCCCAATCGGTAATGAGGCTGGAGGTGTTCGTCGATACGGCAATCTTCGTATATCCTCAGTATCGGCTACGGGCAACTATGTAGCTCAATACTTTAACCAATCTGCCGACAACCATACGTCTTCACTTAATACCGATGCCTATTCCGATCCACTCGATGTGATTAGCAAGAATGAGTACTGGAGCGTGTATGGTACTACAGCCAGCACTGCGGTAGTAAGGTTAAGATGGGATAACCTGAGTACCATCATTCCACCCGCTGCCTCGTCGCGGAGCAAGCTGCGCGTTGCCGAGTGGAATGGTTCATCGTGGGTTAACCGTGGAGCTGCTGCCATTTCGGGAACTGCCACTGCGGGTACTTTTACTACAAATGGCTCGGTTACCATTACAAATCCCGCTCACTACCTCACCATAGGGGTGGAGAGCTTACCTACGGTAACCATTACTAGCGGCGATGAGGAGATTTGCAACGATGGGGTATCAACAGCAAATATTACTGTGGCCCTTACTGGTGATGGCCCCTGGACAATTCGGTATAAGGTAAACGGGGGATCCGAAACTACTGTCCCTAATATTGGTTTCACTCCATACCCCATCCCAATAAGTTCACTATCGCCCGGCATTAGTGGCCCTGGCGATTATGAGTATACCATATCCTACATTTCCGATGCTACTGGGGCTACTGGAGTAAAGGATTTCACCCGTTCAGTGACTTTCACCGTAAACGAGTCTCCTTCGCCTGTCATATCGGGGCTCACGGCTTTACCTCGTAACACATCAACGCAGTATTCAACGGGTACTTCTTCTGTAGCAGGACATACGTATACCTGGGAAACCGACGGAACAATCGAATCTGGACAAGGAACCTATGCTACAACCATTAGCTGGAGTACCTATGGAACAAAATGGGTAAGGGTAACAGAAACCATTACAGCAACGGGTTGTTCAACCATAACAGAGGATTACGTAGTAACCATAACCGATGTGCCAGAACCAGATGTAAATGGAAGTTCCGAGGTCTGCAACGGAGCAACAGAAACATACTACACTCAGAATGTGCCTGGCAGAACATATCTATGGACATTACCCGATGGTGGTGGCACCATTGTAGGTTCAGCAACTACCGCAAGCGTACAGGTTCAGTGGACATCAGTATCTGTAACCCCCTTTAGGATTAGAGTAGCCGAAACAGGATCATCCACAGTAACCGATGAGTTGTCGGTAAGTGTTTACCCTGTTCCTGCAAATAGTAATGCGGTTTCAAGTCCTTCCATCTGTAATGGTGATGCAGCAGAAATAGTAGTTACCGGTGCTGCGGGAGCCTTATCTTTCCAACACTATCTTGTAAGCACAAATAACCCTGGTGGAGGAGCGGTTAATAGTGGCCCCGGGGGCAATGTTACTCTTACAGCTGCTCCAGTTACAACCACAGAGTACTATATTGTGGCAACATCGGAGTATGGGTGTAGTGCAACCCTTACCAACACATCAACTGTAACGGTTAATCCAAAACCAACGGCAACACTTACACTTGCTGGTTCAGATGTGGGCTGTGAGGGTGATGTGATTACATTAAATGTTGAGTACACCAACTTCGTCTCGCCCTTTACCATTGTGGTTTACAATGATGGTGTGATAGATTGCACCTACTCTACCGGTGGCGAAGTAGGAACTGTGGCCATTCCTGTAGGCAATCCATTTGTCCATACAACTAAAAACTTAGGTTGGTCTCCGGGTTCTGATCCATTCACAGTGCATCCCTTTACGATTATTGTTACTAATACAGCTTCCGGATGCGTTAGTGAACCCTTAAGCACACCGGTAAATATCACCGTCTGGAAACGCCCCGAAACCGGGCCGCAGTACCATATCCCCAATAGCCATGGGATGTAGCAATATATAGAATATTGGAAAGAGCCTGAGCACCCTGCTTGGGCTTTTTTTATGAGCGATGCTCAAGACCAAAATTATAAACGCTAAGGCACAAAACCGCTAAAGCGGCCGTTGGCAATTAGCTTTTGGCGCTTCGCTATTCCACAAATACACACAAAACGCTTAAAAGTTATAATTCACACCAATAATTGTCTCACCCCCTCATTTTCTTCGCCTCAAACTTCGAAATTCGCTAATCGATATTCGATATTGACCTTTGCCATTGGCTATTGGTCTTTGGCTTTTGGCATTTAGCTGATCTTTGGCGGTTGTCGAGATTCTCCCCTCGCCCTTTGCTTCCCTCTTCAAACTTCGCTCTTCTTGCTCCTTACTCTTGCTGCTCTTCCTCCTTCAATATTCGATGTTCATTATTCGATATTCCGCTCTTCGCCCTCTGCCCCTCGCCCTTTGCTTCCCTCTTCTAACTTATTCATTTAACATTTATCGTTTAATATTTACGATTAACCCATTTTAACGAACCCGGGGGTCATTCGTTCGCCAACGTTTGCCCTAACCAAAAAAAGGTCGTATCTTTAACACTACTGGTTGATATTGTATTTGCAATTCTAAAAACTCAACGATATGTTTGAAAAACAGGTATATGTGAACAGACGCTTAAGTCTGAGGAAAAAGATTCGCTCGGGGTTAATCCTTATTCCTGGCAATATGGAGTCGCCCATGAACTACCCCAAAAACACCTACCGGTTTAGGCAGGATAGCAACTTCCTGTACTTCTTTGGCCTCGATCTGCCCAACTTTGTGGGGGTTATCGATATTGAGGAGGGGAAAGATTGTCTTTACGGCAACGACTTCGATCTGGATGATGTAATCTGGATGGGCCCTCAGCCCACGGTGAACGAGCTGGGACAAAAGGTTGGCATCCCCTGTACCCACCCCATGAATGATCTGACATCGACCCTGCATCGCGCAATTCGAAATGGTCGAAGAATCCATTTTCTGCCTCAGTACCGTTCCGAGAATATCCTAATGCTTAACCGACTAATTGGACTCGATCCGTCGCTTATTGCCAAGTACGCATCGGTTGAGCTCATTAAGGCAGTGGTTTCGCTCCGTTCCATTAAGGAGCCTGTGGAGATTGCCGAACTCGACAAGGCCTCGGACGTAGGCTACCTGATGCATACCATGGCCATGCGCCTTGCAAAGCCCGGCGTATCGGAGCAGGAGATTGTTGGCGCCATAGAGGGTATAGCCATCGGTAAGGGCTACATGACCTCGTTCCCAATAATCCTCTCGCAGAATGGCGAAACGCTACACAACCACGATCATTCGCAGATTCTCACCTCGGGCCGTATGCTGCTTACCGATGCAGGTGTTGAAATAGCATCGCACTACGCATCGGACAACACCCGTACTTTCCCCGTGGATGGCAAGTTTACCCCAGCCCAAAAGGATATCTACAGCATCGTTCTCGATGCGCTTAATAAGGGTATTGAGCTCAGCAAGCCGGGCGTAACCTACCAGAGCATCCACCTCGAAACCGCAAAGGTAATTACCGCAGGGCTTAAAAACTTGGGCATTATGAAGGGAGATGTTAACGAGGCCGTAGCCAACGGCGCACACGCCATGTTCTTCCCCCACGGATTGGGTCACATGATGGGACTCGACGTGCACGACATGGAGGATTTGGGCGAGAACTACGTGGGTTATGATGATGAGATTTCACGTATCGATCAGTTTGGCACCGCTTTCCTTCGCCTGGGACGCAGACTACAAACCGGTTTTGTGCTTACCGTGGAACCTGGAATCTACTTTGTTCCTGCTCTTATCGCCAAGTGGAAGGAGGAGAAGATCAACAGCTCATTTATCAACTACGATAAGGCCATGGAGTACATTGGCTTTGGCGGTATAAGGCTCGAGGACGATATCCTGATTACCGAGAATGGTTGTCGAATACTGGGAGCAAAGCGTATCCCTGTAACCATCGAGGAGATTGAGGCTATTGTGGGGAAAGGATAATTTACACTAATAAACATGAATAGTCTCAGCTTTAGCTGGGGCTATTTTTTTGTCGCTGGACAAGAATTCCCTCAGCCAGCAGAAGGTCGGTGGGTGTGGTAATCTTAATATTTTCCCTCTCGCCCTCCACAAGGATGATTTTATGTCCGTTCTCCTCAACCACCGAGGCGTCATCGGTAAAGTCGGGCTGCCAATCGTGGGCGTAGCACTCCGATATCAGCTTAAGATCGAATACCTGAGGCGTTTGCGCCAGCCACACCAGGTCGCGGTTCTCCTTCCTACTCTCCGATAGCTGGCCAACCCGAACTGATTCCACTGGGTTTACAGCGGGAACTGCATTCCCAAGCCTTTCGGCTGTTTCGAAGCATCGCTCAATAAGATTCTGGGTGATTAGCGGTCGAACCCCGTCGTGAATAGCCACAAAACCCTCACCGCCAATGGCCGCAAGGCCATTCTTTACCGAATGAAACCGGGTTTCACCTCCTGCTACAATGGTATGGGGAACAGTGAAGGAGTGCTTTTGGCACAACTCCTTCCAGTAGCTATGCTCCGCGGTGGGTAACACAAGGTAAATGGCAGGCTTGCTGGGCGTACTGTAAAATGCGTTTAGTGTGTGCATCAGCACAGGTAAGCCGCTAAGGCAAAGGAATTGCTTGGGGATAGCTGAGCCCATCCGGCTTCCGGAGCCTCCGGCCACTACCAATGCAAATCTACTCTGCGGCATCCTCCTCTTTTTTCTCCTCGTGAAAAAGGTGTCTGCGATGGAAAAGCAGCAGGTAGGCAACGCCTACGGTAATTGCCGAATCAGCAATGTTGAATACAGGCCTAAAGAATATAAAACTCTGGCCACCCAACCAGGGCACCCACTGGGGCCAGGTGGTGTTGATTATGGGAAAGTAAAACATATCGACCACTCGGCCATGCAGAAACGTGGCGTAACCGCCATCGGCAGGCAGAAAGGTGGCTGGTGAAGTATAGCCCGATTCGCTGAAGAGCATCCCATAGAACGCGCTATCGATGATGTTACCAATGGCTCCGGCCATCACCAGCGCAATGCCTAAAACCAAACCGGTGGGTTGCTTTTTCTTTATTAGGTATGATATGTATATCCCAATTAGAACAACTGCTACAATTCGGAAAAGGCTTAGCAGAATCTTGCCAAACTCGCCCCAGAACTGCAGCCCAAATGCCATGCCGTAGTTCTCGGTGAAGTGGATTAGAAACCAATCGCCAAGCACGCTATAATTTTCGCCTAGCGACATGTTGAGCTTTATCCATACCTTTAATACCTGATCGATTATAAGTATTCCAACAATTAGCAGGATAACCTTATTGCGGAGCGAAATTTTCATAGTTTTTAATTTGATTCAATGGCCTGCAAAAATACAGAAAAGTGGCAAACACGTTGCCACCTCTCAGCTAATTTTCAGTAATATGGAACAACTTACCGCTGGTTGTTTTTGGCCTCAATGCTAAGGGTAGCATGAGGAACCACGCGTAGGCGCTCCTTGTCGATAAGCTTGCCTGTTTCGCGGCAAATGCCGTAGGTTTTATTCTCGATCCGAACCAGGGCAGCCTCAAGATGCTGTATAAACTTAATCTGGCGTTGTGCTAACTTTCCGGCCTCTTCTTTCGATAGTGTAGCAGCGCCTTCTTCCAGCACTTTAAATGTGGGCGATGTATCCTGAGTGTCGTTGCTCTCGCTCATGGTTATGGCACTCTTCAGGGTATCGTAGTCGTTTCGAGCTTTTTCGAGTTTCTGCAGAATTATTTCCTTGAATTCTGCCAACTCCTCATCGTTGAACCGGTTTTTTTCAGTCATAACTCAAAAATTTGCTAAATGTAGTAATAAAGCTTTATATCACCAACACTACCCATCAATCTTTTCTACCTTGATTGATATGAACAAGTCGGTATCGAGCTCAACGCTCGATGCGCTTCCACAGGTCATCGCATCAACAAGGAGGATTTCGCGCGCCAAGGTTTGGCTTGCAATATACTCCTTGTGGTTTTCAATGGCCTGCGTTAATAGCTCGTGATTGAGAATGCTGATTTTCACCTTATCGGTTACGTCGAATCCAGCATCCTTACGTAAATTCTGTATGCGGTTAATGAGCTCGCGGGCAATTCCCTCTTGCTTTAGCTCATCGGTTAGGGTCACATCCAGGGCAATGGTGTACTTGTCCTCGTTGGCCACCAACCAGCCGGGTATATCCTCGGAGATAATCTCCACGTCAGCCAGTGTAATATCGCAGGGTTCGTTAGCCACGTTTATGGAGAAGACTCCATTACGTTCAATTTGGCTAATATCGCTTTGCGACATGGCCAATATGGCCGCCGATACCTCCTTCATGGACTTGCTAAAGCGGGGTCCCAGGGTTTTAAAGTTGGGTTTTATCTTCTTAACCAGCACACCAGCCGAATCGTCGAGATATTCCAACTCCTTCACGTTTACCTCGGCCAGAATAAGGTTCTCCACACCCTGCAGCTGGCGGCGGAACTGATCGTTGAGCACGGGAACCATCATCTTGCTAAGGGGCTGGCGCACCTTAATGCTCACCTTGCGGCGTAACCCCAGCACCATCGACGATAGGCGCTGCGCGATATCCATCCGCTCCTCAAGATCTTTATCAATTAAATCCTTGTTGGCTTTGGGAAATAGCGAAAGATGAACGCTATCCACATCACAGCGCGATGAAATGGAGTTTAGATCAACAAAAAGCTGATCGGCAAAGAACGGGGCAATGGGTGCCGCTAGCATGGCAACCGTTTCGAGACAGGTGTAAAGGGTCTGGTATGCTGCAACCTTGTCGGTATCGTACTCGCCACCCCAGAAACGCTTGCGGTTTAGGCGAACGTACCAGTTGCTCAGATTTTCGGTAACAAAATCCTGTATTGCCCTACCGGCACGGGTGGGCTCGTAGCTATTGTAGGCATCCTCAACCTCAACTATTAGCGAGTTGAGCAACGACATTATCCAACGATCAATCTCCTGCCTTTGGGCAATGGGTACCTCGGGCTCGCTGTAGGTAAACCCGTCGACATTGGCGTAAAGGGCAAAGAATGAGTAGGTGTTGTAAAGTGTACCAAAGAATTTACGTTTCACCTCATCAACGCCCTCGATATCGAACTTAAGGTTATCCCATGGCTGAGCATTGGTTATCATATACCAGCGTAAAGGATCGGAGCCATACTT
>CAZBBA010000111.1:0-10634 GCA_964490015.1 uncultured Rikenellaceae bacterium | reverse complement strand
TATGACCCATTACTGAAAATTGCAATTTCGCATTATCAATTTGAAGCCATTCACCCATTCAGAGATGGGAACGGAAGAGCAGGAAGAATTTTAAGTATTCTGCTAATGATTCAAAAGCAACTATTAGAAGTTCCAATCCTCTATTTAAGTGCATATATCATTAGAGAAAAAGACGAATACTATGAACTTTTAAAAAATGTAACAACCCTCAGAAGATGGAATCCTTGGATAATATACATTCTTAGAGCCATTGAGGAAACATCAAAATATACAATTAGCAAGATTGAAGAAATTGACAGATTGTTTTCAAGAACCACTGAATTAGTTAATGAAAAGAGCCCATCAATAAGGAAAGAATTCATTGAGAAACTTTTTGAACAGCCCTACATAAGTCCGAAGAGATTGTTAGATAAGAATGTTAAGAGTCTGAATACAGCTAAGAAATACCTTAAACAGCTTGAAGAAATGGGTATTCTAATTCCTGAAAAAATAGGAAAGGAAATAGTTTATCTGAATATTGACTTATACAACATTTTATCTGAATCGTAAAGAAAGTGCTGTGCACAACAAGGGGTGTAGCCAACCTCGCTGTGCCTCGAAATCGGATGTTCTTGGTCGATAACGAGGTCACTCCTCCATCGAGACGAGACACGGTGCGGGTTGACATTGGCAATACGAGCGTTCCCTCGCTCGGACCATTTTACCGGGATCAACAGAATGAACTAAGAAAGAATAAGCCCCAGCGCCTGATGGCGCTGGGGCTTTTCACTCCAACCTAAAAAAACTATGAAAACTAAAAACTACTGTTAAAAACCAAAATACCTTTTTGCATTGTTGTAGCAAATATCCTTAACCATTCCTCCCACCAGCTCCATATCGTTGGGTATCTCCCCATTCTCGATATCGGTTCCAAGTAAGTTGCAAAGTATCCTGCGGAAATAGTCGTGTCGGGGATACGACAGAAAGCTGCGCGAATCGGTGAGCATGCCCACAAACTGGCTTAGCAGGCCAAGGCTCGACAGGGCGTTCATCTGCTTCTGCATGCCATCCTTCTGATCGAGGAACCACCAGCCGCTACCAAACTGTATTTTCCCTGCCACGCTGCCATCGTTAAAGTTACCCGCCATGGTGGCGAACAGCTCATTATCCATTGGATTAAGATTGTATAGTATGGTTTTGGCCAGCTGATTGGTCGAGTCCAGCCTATCTAAAAACCGCGATAGCGGTTTGGCCATCTCAAAGTCGCCAATGGAGTCGAAACCCTTATCGGCGCCCAACTTTGTGAACATCCGCGACGAGTTGTTACGCAGCGCTCCCAGGTGGAACTGCTGCACCCAGCCCCGGGCGTGATCCATGACGGCAAAGTGGTACAGCATGGCCGATTTAAACTTGAGCACCTCCTCAGCAGTAAGCTCGTGCCGCATACGCACGCGGGCAAATATCTCCTTAATCTCGTAATCGGTGTACTCCTCAGCAATAATTGTCTCAATACCATGGTCCGAAAGCCGACAGCCCTGCTCGTGGAAATAATCGTGGCGGGCTTTGAGGGCGCTAATAAAATCATCGAAATTACGAATGTTGACATCGGCAGCCGCCTCGAGTTTCGCTAGGTACTGGTTAAAGGTTTCGGCATTCTCCACCATCATGGCCTTGTCGGGTCGCCAGGTGGGCAGCACCTTCACCTCAAATCCATCGTTACGGGTTTTTATATGATGCTCCAGGTCATCGATGGGGTCGTCGGTGGTGCAAACCATCTCAACATTCATTTTACGCATAATGCCACGGGCGCTGAACTCGGGGGTTTTAAGCAAAGCAGTTGTCTCATCGTAAATCTCGCGGGCAGTGCCGGGGTTTAAAAGTTTGGTTACCCCAAACGGACGGCGCAGCTCCATATGGGTCCAGTGGTACAAAGGGTTGCGCAGCGTATAGGGAACGGTGTACGCCCACTTCTCGAACTTGTCGTAGTCGCTGGCATCGCCGGTGCAGTACTTCTCGTCAACTCCCAGTGCGCGCATGGCGCGCCACTTGTAATGGTCGCCATCGAGCCATATCTTGGTGATATTGGCAAACTGATGATCGTTACCAATCTCGTGTGGAGGAAGATGGCAATGATAATCGATTATGGGCATATCCTTAGCATACTGATGGTAAAGCGCTTCGGCTGTTTTGTTCTGCAGCAGGAAGTTTTCGTCCATAAATGCTTTCATACTGATTTGTCTATTAAAATTCTTACTGAAATCAACCTCTATAAATCGAAAAGCCTCTTGATATGCCTGTCGAAAATGTTCTCAGTCACCTGTTGTCCAACCAAATCCTTGTGCTGCTTAAGCAGGTTGATATACCGCTCGCCCTGCTCAGCTGCCAGCTTGTACGAAACGTGCATTAGCTGCCTAAAGTGTAGGTTATACTTTGGATGATCGGGGATATGGCGCAGGGTGTTGGCCATGGTATCGGCATCCCACTTTTCAACCTCCTCAACGGTGGGCAGCTTGCTCTTATCAATATCGATAACGGTTGAGTAAGGGCCACACAGCTCGTCGAAACGGCTTAATCCACCTTTGTAAATATCTTTTACCAGCTGCAGTGCATCGCCACCCGCCATGGCCAATCCAATGGCCTCCTCCAGCCAGGTGGTGCCAGCGGTCTTTACGTGAATTCCCTTATCGTACTTTTTAATAAGCTTGCCCATAATTGGGTAGATACTGAACTTATCGCTACCGCTGTGAACGCTTAGCTTCAGATTTTTGGGTAAACCAAACTCCTTAATGGCAAAGTCGATAACCAGCAGATCCTGCTCAAACTCCTTGGCAAACTGATGTACATCGCCCACGTAGTCGACACCCTTATTGAAACGGCCTGTAAACTTTGGGGCGATGGTTTGCGCTGGAATACCCTCGGCAGCAATGGCACTTAGGATAAAGAACATCTCTATTGGGCTCTGAGCCTCGCTTACCTCGTCCATGCTCACCTCGGCCACAAAGTTGCCCTTGCCCTTTTTACTCTCGATATGCCTGTAGATGGTGCCAGCCTGTTTAACAGCGTACAGGAATTTGTGGGCAATAGCCGTTAGCATATCCTTATCGATATGAAAAGCCTCATCAACTCCAGGGATGGTGAAATCGCCAAAATACTTTGAGTTATCGCCAACGAATTTGGCAATCTCCTCATCGGTAGCGCTCTTGCCAATAAAATCGGCCACGTCGAGGGTAAAGAAATCGGAATGGTCTATAAATTTATCCACATTCCCCATATTAATATGGTCGGCATCCACGAAGTAGGGCTTTTTCCAGCCCAGCGCTTTAACGGCAGCATCGGCCTCTCTGCGGGTCATTGCGGGCTCCGAGTGAATGGTCATGTGCTCGCGGTTCGACTTGTTCCACACTGGGGCGAATTCTACGCCACGATCTGAGGCATTCATAATGGCCCTAAGCTGGGCTTCGCCCTGCATCGAGAACCTGTCGCCTACTCCAAACGAATATTTTGTTAATTCCATAGTTTAAAATTTTTGGTAAAGGTATAAAAATATTTCCGTGTGCGCACACGGTTATTGAAAAAAAATGCTTTACTTTGTAAAATATTTTACACAAGGAATCATCAAATTACCTTAAAGCATTTAATTATCAAGATGAAAGAGAATTTATCAAGGGTTAAAATTTCGGATATCGCGCAGCGAGCTGGAGTATCAACGGGAACAGTTGACCGTGTGCTCCATAATCGTGGTGAGGTATCGCAAAAAACCCGCGATAAAGTCCTTAGCATCCTCGCTGAGCTCAACTACCAGCCCGATATACTGGCCAGCACCCTGGCCTTGAAAAAGGGCTATAAGTTTGCCTCTCTTTTCCCCGACGCTGGTACTGAGAACCTTTTCTGGAATGCACCGCTGGCCGGTTTAAATGAAGCTCTATCGGAGATTGAGCACTTTGGGGTAACATTAAGTAGATTCTTCTTTAAGTACAACGATCAATCCTCGTTCAACCAACAACTGGAGAAGATTGTGGCTGAACCTTTCGATGGGGTAATTCTTACTCCTGTATTTTTCGAATCCACCTCATCGGCAATGGAAAAGTTGACCGAATCCAATACGCCCGTTGTTTTTATCAACTCAAATATTGAAAGTTTAGGTAGCCTCTCGTTTGTTGGTCAGGATGCACGTCAAAGTGGACTTGTGGCTGGCCGATTAATGGATTACAGCCTAAACGCCGAGGGTTGCATTACCATTATCAACTTTATAAACGAAAAGGGAGGGAACTCCCATATCCTTAACAGAGAGCAAGGATTTAGAGACTATTTTAATGCAGGGAACTTTGCTAAGCCACGCCATTTGAATACCATTAATATATATACTCAGGAGCAGACTGAGGTAAATAGAATACTGCTCGAAACCATTGGAACAGAAAACCCTCTCTGCAAGACGATGGGTGTTTTTGTCACCAACTCAAGGGTTTTTAGAGTGGCTAACTTTAAAAAAGAATTTGGACTAAGCAATTTAATACTGGTTGGATACGACCTGCTGGAATCGAATATCGATCATCTAAAAAAGGATAACATCGATTTTTTGATTAGCCAAAATCCCTGGGAACAGGGTTACAAAAGCCTTATGGCCCTTTTCAACTCACGTATAATGAAGAAGGAGATTGTGAAGAACCAGTTTCTTCCCATAGATATAATTACCAAGGAAAATATTGATTACTATTTAAATAACTAGACTATGATGGCGATGAATTTTGATCACCTAAAGGGAAAAACCTGTGTTATAACAGGCGGAGGAGGCGTGCTGGGTACCTCAATGGCCGATGCGCTGGCCAGCGTTGGGATGAAGGTTGTAATTCTTGACCTTAACCAGGAGGCCGCCGAAAAGTTGGCCAAGCAAATATCGGAAAAGTACAGCGTTGAAGCGCTTGGGCTTGCCGCCAATGTGCTCGATAAAAAATCGCTTGAGGAGGCAAAGAAAACCATCAAGGATAAGTTTGGCCCAATTCATTACCTGGTGAATGGCGCTGGGGGAAACTCGCCCAAAGCAACCACCAAGGTAGAGCAGCTAATTCCGGGTAAGGGTGATATTTGGACTGAGAGTTTCTATGGATTGGATCTGGAGGGATTTCGCTTTGTGTTCGACCTAAACTTTCTGGGAACCCTGCTTCCCACCATGGTGTTCACCACCGATATGCTTGAGGCAGGAAAGGGTGGTGTTATCAATATATCATCGATGAACGCCATAAAACCGCTAACTAAAATACCCGCATACTCGGCTGCCAAATCGGCAATCAACAACTTTACCGAGTGGCTTGCCGTGCACTTGGGTAAAACGGGCATTAGGGTTAACGCAATTGCCCCGGGATTCTTCCTCACCAATCAGAATAGATTTTTGCTCACTGATGAGAAAACCGGTAATCTTACCCCACGGGGCGAAAAGATTATCTCGAGCACTCCCATGGGCAAGTTTGGAAATCCCGAGGATCTGTCGGGGACACTGCTATTCCTCCTCTCTGATCTGTCGGAGTTTATCACTGGAATTGTAGTTCCAGTTGATGGGGGATTTAGCGCTTTTGGAGGAGTTTAACACAATTCGTTCTTCCCTTTGTGAAACTTTGTGATATAGCTATGACACAAAGAACTCAAAGTAGCACAAAAGACACGAAGAAAACTTAAAATGATATATTACAAAATCAATAATTAATTTAAATTCATCAACACTTTTTACACGAGGCACATATGACAAGAATGATTGAAACCTGGAGATGGTATGGCCCCAACGACCCCGTATCGCTTCGCGACATTCGCCAGGCCGGCGCTACGGGCATTGTTCACGCGCTTCATGAAGTACCCATTGGCGAAGTTTGGCATCTCGACCAGCTTATTGAGCGTAAAAGAATCATTGAGTGGGACGACTCCGTTCATCCTCCAAAACCCACCGGATTAAAATGGGAAGTGGTTGAGAGTATCCCTGTACACGACAGCATTAAGCTGGCAAAACCCGAAAGGGACAAGTATATTGAGAACTACATACAGAGCATGCGTAACGTTTCTGCAATTGGTATAAAAACCATTGTGTACAATTTTATGCCCGTTGTGGATTGGACACGCACCAACCTCGATCTGGAACTAGAGGACGGCGCCAAGGCCCTGGCATTCGATATCAGCGATTTTATTGCGTTCGACCTATTTATCCTTAACAGGGAAGGTGCTGCCGAGGAGTACACCGATGAGGAGATTGACAAGGCTGTACTTTGCTACTCGAAAATGACCGAACAGGATAAACAAAAACTTCAGGATAACATTATTGCCGGACTCCCCGGTGCGCAGGAAGGCTACTCACTCCTAGAGTTTAAACTTCGACTTAAGGAGTACAAGCATATTGATAACAAGAAGTACCGCGAGAACCTTACATACTTCCTTCGCAAGGTTGTACCCGTTGCCGAGGAACTGGGCATAAGGCTGGCCATCCATCCCGATGACCCCCCACGCCCACTGTTTGGTTTGCCACGTATTGTTAGCACCATTGAGGATTTTCAGTACATCCTCGATATCACCAACTCGCTGGCCAATGGGTTCACCCTTTGCACCGGGTCGCTTGGTGCCCGCGAGGACAATAATCTTGTTCAGTTTGTGAAGAAATTTGGGCCTCATATCCATTTTGCTCACCTCCGCAGCGTGAAGCGTTATGCCGATGGCTGTTTCCTTGAGGATGCACACCTAAAGGGCGATGTGGATATGTATGGCGTGGTGGCTGCCATTCTCGACGAGCAACTCCGTAGAATGGCCAACGATCGCCACGACTACCGCATACCCATGCGTGCCGATCACGGTCATGTAATTCTTGATGATCTACACAAAAAAACAAACCCTGGCTACTCTGCCATTGGCCTGTTAAAGGGAATGGCCGAACTGCGTGGCCTTGAGCTAGGAATTATTAGGAGCCGAAAGCTAAAAGAGATGTAATTAAACCCATTAAATCTGAAACTGATTAAACATCAAAAGCAATGGAAAAGAAAGTTGTAACCTTTGGAGAGATAATGTTGCGCCTTGCAACCCCAGGATATCTAAGGTTTAGCCAATCAACCTCGCTCAACGCAACCTTTGGTGGTGGCGAGGCCAACGTGGCTGTTTCGCTAGCAAACTATGGGATGCCAGTGGATTTTATAACCCGCCTACCCGAGAACGACATTGCCCAATCGTGCATTATGGATTTGAAACGCTATGGAGTTGGGGTTAGCAATATTGTGAAGGGCGGAAGCCGGATGGGTATCTACTTCTTGGAAACTGGGGCAGTTAGTCGCGGTAGCAAGGTAATTTACGATAGAGCAAACTCATCTGTTGCGGAGATTAAAAAGGGAATGATTGACTGGGATAAGGTATTTGAGGGTGCAACCTGGTTCCACTGGACAGGCATTACCCCCGCCATTTCGCAGGGGGCAGCCGATGTTTGCCTCGAGGCCATTAATAAGGCCAACGAGAAGGGAATCACCGTTTCGTGCGATTTGAACTACCGTAAAAATCTTTGGAAGTATGGCAAGAAGGCTGGCGAGGTGATGCCCGAGTTGGTTGCCGGAACCGATGTGATTCTAGGAAACGAGGAGGATGCCGCCATGGTGCTTGGCATTCACCCCGAAGGGGTTGATGTTACCAAGGGTCACGTGGAGGCAGCTGCCTACGAGTCGGTATCGAGGCAGATTATGAAGACATTCCCACGATGCAAAAAGGTTATAACCACGCTGCGCGGATCCATTAACGCTAACCACAATAGCTGGGCTGGCGTACTTTGGGACGGAAAAAAGCTGTACGAGTCGAGCCAATATCAAATTACACATATTGTTGATCGCGTGGGTGGTGGCGATTCGTTTATGGGTGGATTAATATACGGATTGTTAACCTACAAGGATGACGACCAGAAAGCACTGGATTTTGCCGTGGCAGCATCGTGCCTCAAGCACACCATCTATGGCGATTACAACCTGGCCACAGTTGATGAGGTTGAAAAGTTGATGTCTGGTGATGCTTCGGGTCGGGTTGCTAGATAGATTCTTTAGCTATTCGAATAATTACTAAACCATAAAACCAATCGCTATGGAACTACGAAAAAACTGCAAGTACGCCTTGGTTGTACCCACCAGTATGGGAGTTCGCATTACCCCGCTTAATGGGCAACCCGTTCACTCCAGCGAGTTATTCAAAATGCAGGCCACCAGCGCCGAAACCAATGTGGCCAGCGTATCCTCATACCTTGGCCTACCCGTAAAGGTGCTAACCACCTTTGTTAAGGGCAGTCCAGTGGCACAGTTCATCAAGGCCAACCTTAGGGCAAGGAATATGGAGTACGAGGGACCCGAGGTTCCACAGGGTGGCCCTTGGGGTTACCGTCACCAGTTTAATATTGCCGATAGCGGCTTTGGTACCCGCGGCCCTCGCGTACAGAACGACCGCGCCGGAGAAGTTGGTCGTACCCTAAACGTTAAGGATTTTGATCTGGAGCGAATCTTCGGAATCGAGGGCGTTCAAATAATGCACCTATCGGGGCTAATTGCTGCGCTATCGGAAGATACCAGCAAGTTCTGCCTTGAATTGGCACGAGCAGCAAAAAAGCACGGCACCCGTATCTCTTTCGACCTAAACTACAGGGCAACATTTTGGAAAAATCGCGAGAAGGAGCTCAGGGATATTTTCACCGAGATAGCATCTGTTTCCGATATACTTATTGGCAACGAGGAAGATTATCAACTTTGCCTCGGTATTGAGGGTCCTGAAGCTGGCGGGAAGGATATAGAGGCCGAGATTGAAGGCTTTAAGGCGATGATTGGGAGGGTAAAGGAATCGTTCCCCAACGCATCGGTTTTTGCCACCACGCTGCGCGAGGTTGTTAGCGTAAACGAGCACCTATGGGGTGCCATTATGCTGGCGGGCAATCAGTGGGAGGTTATTAAACCCAGAACAATCCGTGTACTCGATCGCATTGGCGGCGGCGATGGATTTGTGGGAGGATTGCTTTACGCCATTCTTAAGGACTGGCCAGTGGAGAAGTGGCCTCAGTTTGGATGGGCTTCGGGAGCACTGGCTACCACCTTCGAAACCGACTACGGACAACCCGCCGATGAGGATATGATCTGGAGTATCTGGGAGGGGAATGCGAGGGTGAAGAGGTAGTTGAAAGGCAGAATGTAGAATGTAAAATGTAAAAGTCAGAAGTCAGAAGTCAAAAGTCGAAAGGCAAAAGTCGAAAGAAAGAAGACAGAAGACAGAGGTAAACTGACAACCGATAACCGACAACTGATAACTGACAACCGATAACTGACAACCGACAACTGAATAACCCAATCAACCAATCATGCTCTACTTCGCTCACGGTTCCGAAACCACAGACCTTAGCCCCGAGGACATTAAGAAAGCCCTCTTCGAGGCTTTTGAGAGAATGGGTAGGCGCAAGAAGGTTCTTGCCCTTCCGCCCGACTTCACCCGCTACCACTCGCAAGCAGGACTAAACACCAGTCTGGCCTACGAGTACTATGGCAAAGCGATGACCGATATTCTTCCGGCGCTGGGCACCCACGCTCCAATGACCGAGAGGGAGATCAGCAAGATGTTTAAAGGAGTTCCCCTATCGCTGTTCCGCGAGCATAAGTGGCGCACCGATATTGTTACCCTTGGCGAGGTTCCTGCCGATTATGTTAAGGAGGTCTCCGATAATCGGGTCGATTACACCTGGCCTGCACAGGTTAACAAGATGCTGGTGAATGGGGGTTACGATCTAATTCTTTCGCCCGGGCAGGTGGTTCCCCACGAGGTGATTGGCATGGCCAACTACAACAAGAATATCTTTGTGGGAACGGGTGGTGCCGAAGGCATTAACAAGAGCCATTTCCTCGGAGCAGCCTATGGCATTGAGCGAATTTTAGGTCGTTCCAACTCACCCGTGCGAAAGGTGCTAAACTACGCCTCGGAACATTTCGCCCAGCATTTGCCTATTGTCTTCATCCTTACCGTTGTGGCCAAGGACGATGAAGGCAATCTGAAGGTTCGCGGCCTATATATTGGCGACGATCACGAGTGCTACTTTAAAGCCGCTGAACTATCGCTAAAGGTGAATTTTATTATGCTCGACAAACCCTTGCCGAAGGTTGTGGTTTACCTCGATCCCGAGGAGTTCAAGAGCACCTGGCTAGGCAACAAGAGCGTGTACCGAACCCGTATGGCCATTGCCGACAAGGGCGAGCTAATTGTGCTTGCACCCGGACTAAAGGAGTTCGGCGAGGATAAGCAGATTGATGCGCTAATCAGAAAGTATGGTTATCTCACAACTCCCGAGATTCTTGAGCTAACTCGAAAGAACGAGGATTTGCAGGATAATTTAAGCGCAACAGCGCACCTAATACACGGATCGGCAGAGGATCGGTTTAAAATAACCTACTGTCCTGGGCATTTAACCGAGCAGGAGATTAAATCGGTGAACTTTAGCTACGCCAATCTCGACGAAATGATGCAAATTTACAATCCCGAAAAGCTGAGGGATGGATACAACACACTCCCCTCGGGCGAGGAGATCTTTTACATATCGAATCCCGCCATTGGGTTGTGGGCGAGTAGAGAGAGATTTAAGGATTGATTGACTGAAAGTCGAAAGTCGAAAGTCGAAAGTCGAAAGG
>CAZBBA010000110.1:0-10684 GCA_964490015.1 uncultured Rikenellaceae bacterium | reverse complement strand
CTGAACCGGAGCACCGATTCGGTCTACGTAATCAACTTTTGGGCAACCTGGTGCGCCCCCTGCGTGAAGGAGATTCCTTACTTTGAGAAACTGGCTGAGGAATATGCCCACCGAAAGCTAAAAGTTATCCTTATCAACCTCGATTTCTCCAATCATTACGAGACTAGGCTTCTGCCATTTGTGGAGAAGAATGGCGTTAAATCGGAGATTGTTATGCTCGACGATCCCGACGCCAACCGGTGGATTAACCAGGTTGACCCCAGCTGGAGCGGGGCGATTCCAGCCACGCTTATCTACAACAAATCGGAGAGGAAATTCTACGAAAAGGAGTTTACCTACGAGGAGCTGAAAGAGGCTGTAAACGCATTTACCTTCTAAATACTAACCAAAACAAATACCGCTATGAAAAAAGTGTTAATGATTATTTCGCTGATTGCTCTTGCAGCAACCACAGCCCTAAGCCAAGGCTATAAAATTGGTGATAAAGCCATTGACTTTAAACTAAAAAATGTGGATGGGAAAATGGTTTCCATGGCCGACTATAAGGATGCCAAGGGTTTTGTTGTGATTTTCTCGTGTAATCACTGCCCCTACGTGGTGGCCTACGAGGACAGAATGATTGAGCTACACAATAAGTACGCGTCCAAGGGATATCCGGTAATTGCCATTAACCCCAACGATCCTGTGGCACAACCTCAGGACAGCTACGAGAAGATGATTGAGCGAGCCAACGAGAAAAAATTTCCCTTTGCCTACCTTTTTGATGATGGACAAAAGGTCTACCCCGTTTACGGTGCAACCCGAACTCCACACGTGTTCCTGCTAAACAAAAAGGGGAAAGATTATATAGTTGAGTACATTGGGGCTATAGACAACAACTATAAGGATGCCTTGGCTGTAACCGAAACCTACCTGGCCGACGCCATTGATGCCCTTCTGGCAGGCAAAAAACCCAGCGTAACCGAAACAAAGGCCATTGGCTGCACCATTAAGGTGAAGAAGTAACTCTGGGATTTACGATCGTAGAACAAGGATTTACGATCTGGGAACGATTAACGAAAAAAAACAAGGATTAGCGATTTTCGGAACGGAGCTTTGATTTTGCGCTTCGTAGACCAAAAATCGTTAATCCTTGTTTAATATTTCTAGTAGTTCTCGGCCAGCACCTCAAAATAGTCGATTGGATGCTCACAGGCAGGACAGTTCTTTAGCGCCTTTTTGCCCTTGTGGTGATATCCACACTTACGGCACACCCACACAACCTCCTCGTCCTTCTCGAACACTTTTCCCTCCTCAACATTCTTAAGCAGCTTAAGGTAACGCTCCTCGTGCTCCTTTTCTACCTTGGCAATCATCTTAAAAGCAGTGGCAATCTTCTTAAAGCCTTCCTTCTCGGCAATCTCGGCAAAAACGGGGTATAAATCGGCCCACTCCTCGTGCTCGCCCATGGCGGCGGCTTTAAGGTTTTCGGCAGTTGTTCCAATCACTCCGGCTGGATACGAAGCGGTAATCTCAACCATGCCTCCCTCAAGAAACTTGAAGAATACCTTGGCGTGCTGCTCCTCCTGCATGGCGGTTTGCATAAAGAGCTCGGCGATCTGTTGGTATCCCTCTTTCTGTGCCACCTTAGCAAAGTAGGTATATCTATTCTTGGCTTGCGATTCGCCTGCAAATGCCTTTAGCAGGTTCTTTTCGGTTTCGGTTCCCTTGATACTCATAGCATGATAATTTTTACGTTAATATTTTAAAATCTACCAAAACTATAGCTTATTTGTCAATTCCTCAAGCGCACAAACCTAATTGGGGATAATATATAATTAGACTGATTCTGGATTCTCGATATGGCTCCTGCAACCGACTTTACACCGACTCGGGTTTGTATTAGGTGATTGTTTTTTTTGATGACGGGTGACAGGTGACAGGTGACGGGTGACGAGTGTTCTATGTATCTATGCGGATTCTAGTGTTTATTAAAAGTTGAAAGTCGAAAGTTGAAAAGTGAAAAGTCGAAAGTTGAAAGTTTTCCTAACTACACAGTTTATTGAATAGACCCCGATTGAGGGTTGCTTAGACCCAATTCTGCTCCCATAGCCCTGACAGGGTATAAAACCCTGCCTGGGCTAAGTCGTTTTGCTGCGCGACTGTCTCTTACGGAGGATTGACCACTCCTAGACGCCGATTAGGTATTCCTTATCACCAGTTGGGTAACGTTGGTTAGGCTTATCAAAAAAAACAGGTTTTACAATTGAAGGGTTTTACAAATGTTAAAACCTATTCCTTGCCAAATCCAATTATATACTACTTTTATTGGTCGAATCTAACCAAAAAATATCGGTTACAATATGGATATTTGGATATACTTTCTGGTTGTGCTTGTAGGCATAGCCGCTGGGTTTATTAACACCATAGCCGGGAGCGGCAGCCTATTAACATTACCCCTGCTGATATTCCTTGGATTACCCGCCAATGTGGCCAATGGCACTAACCGCATAGGGGTTTTGCTGCAAAGTCTGGTGGCCACGGGTAGTTTTAAGCAGAAGAAGGTTTTTGAGTGGAAGGAAGGCATCTGGCTCACCATTCCCGCAACTATTGGATCGTTTGCTGGAGCAGCACTGGCCATAAACCTCGATGATGAGCTGATGAACAGGATTATTGGGGGATTGCTGATCTTTATGTTTTTTTTGATGCTTTATAAACCCGAACGGTGGATAAGGAGTAACAATAAAGCGGCGAAAGTAAAACCAAACATTATTCAGATACTAATATTTTTTGGTATTGGGCTTTACGGTGGATTTATTCAGGCAGGTGTTGGCTTTTTTCTGCTTGCAGGGCTTGTGCTTGGGGCTGGATACGACCTGCTAAAAGCTAACGCCATTAAGGTTTTGATTGTTCTAGTATTTACTACCGTTGCGCTTGCAGTGTTTATTTACAACAACCAAGTAGACTATAAACTTGGGCTAATTCTGGGATTGGGTAGCATGATTGGAGCATGGATTGCCACGCATGTTGCCGTAAAAAAGGGGTCGGAGTTTATACGGTGGTTTGTGCTTACGGCCGTATTTGTATTTGCCGTGAAGCTGCTATTCTTTTAACGGTTACTGCAGCTTAAATACATAGGTAATAGTACCCTGCTGAGATGCGGGAGCATTTTGACTAACATCAAATCGGGCTCTTCGGGCAGCCACCTCTGCTGCATTAATCAATTCGGTATCATTGGTTGTCGATCCCCTAACTCCACCCCTAGCATTTATTACATTACCATTTCGATCGACAGTAACCTCAACCACTACAGTTCCACTTTTTTGGCTAGGGTAATCGGGTTTAGGCAGCGAGAGCGCTCCTCTTCCGCCCAGGCTAAAGCTAATGCCATCGCCACCGCTGGTTAGTCCACCGGTACGGTTCTGCGAATCGGTAGATCCACCGGGATCGCCCTGGTTACCTGTAGTTCCGGTATTGCCCTCGCCGGTAGTACCACCATCGGTCTTTTGTCCGGGGAAAAGTGCTCTCCTATCAGCCTCTCTGGGTTTTTCCTCAACAGGCTTGGGCTCCTCCTTAGGTTTTTCAACGGGTTTCTTATCCTCAACCTTTTCGGGAACAGGTTTTGGTTTTGGAGCAGGGATCGAGGGAGCATCCTCAAAATCCTGTGTGATGGGTGTTTGTTCAACCCTTTCGGGAGTAGATTCAACGGGTTGCGTTTCGAGAGGCGCTGGGCGAGGCTCGCGTTGACCAGCACCAAAGTTATTATCACCAAAGTTAATAAGTATTCCCTGCTCACCGGGCAAGGGAAGTGGTGTGGAAAAACCAAAGAGTATCAGCAGCACAAGAATAACAATGTGCACCACAAAAGAACCAATATATCCCTTGGCTTTACTTGTCATAAAAAACCTACTTTAGCGGCTGTGTAGCCAATATAAGTTTATACCTGTTATCCTTGGCAATATTCATAACCTTAACCACCTCCTCCATGGGAACAGAACGGTGAACGTGCAGCGAAATTGTGGGATCGTCCTGCCCCTGTAGCTTTTGCGCCAGATACTGCTCAAGATCCATCAGGGAAATGGGGGTTTGCTCCACGTAAAAGAGTAAATCCTGGGTGATGCTAACAGTAGTTATTGCCTTGGCTGGGGTTTGGCTATTGCTCTGCGGTAGCAGTAGCTTAAGCGCATTAGGCGCAACCAGCGTTGACGATACCATAAAGAAGATTAGCAAAAGGAAAACGATGTCGGTCATCGACGACATGCTGAAGTTGGGATTTACCTTTGATCCACGCTTAAGGGCCATAGCAATTCTAATTTAATCGATTACGAAACGGGCTCGTTGAGCAGATCCATAAACTCGGTTGTGTTGGCCTCCATGGTGAAAACCACCTTTTCGACTCTTGCCACCAGGTAGTTGTATCCAAAGTAAGCCACAATACCTACAATTAGACCAGCAACGGTAGTTACCATCGCGGTGTAAATACCGTTTGAGAGCAATCCAACATCAATATTATTTCCAGCCATCGACATATCGTAGAAAGCCCTAATCATACCAATTACTGTACCAAGGAAACCAATCATGGGTGCACCTCCGGCGATGGTTGCCAGGGTGGGTAAACCGCCCTCAAGCTTCGAAATCTCGAGGTTACCCACATTCTCAATGGCGGCATTCACATCGGATAGGGGGCGGCCAATTCGCTGGATTCCCTTTTCGATCATCCGAGCGATGGGGGTATTCTGTGCCTGACACAGGGCAATTGCCGATTCCATCTTATCGTCGTGAATATACTCCTTGATACGGTTCATAAAGTTCATATCCTCAACAGAGGCCTTTTTGATAGCCCAAAAGCGCTCGAGAAACAGGTAAATAGCGATAAACCACAACAGGGCAAGGGGAATCATAATCCATCCACCCTTAAGGGTAAGATCCCAAAAGCTTAGCTTTAGCTCGCCGGCTGGCATTGCAGCCAATATGGTATTATAACCAACTTGAAGAAGAAGTGTTTGAAACATACTGACAGTTATTTTTGGCCGAAATTAATAAAAAAACGTGGAAAAGTACGATTCTATTTTATTTCTACAAAACCAATTTGCGAATCCTCGTCGAGCACAGGATTTACAGGGTTTGTGCTTGCCCCGCCATCTTGCTCGGAGAAATCGAACTCCATTTCGGGCTCCTTTCGTCGGGTAAATACTTTCCTATAGCGATTTAGGAGTTCCCTAAAATTATTAAAATCCTCGCGATACATAAGACCAGCACCCATGGTGTACTCATTGGAGCTTATGTTGCTGATTTCATCCTTTGAGCGGGCAAATGCTTTTACGCGCAGCTTGCCCGATGGAACAATCTTAACATCCACCGAGAAATCGCCAGCAATGCCAGAACTAACACTCTGATTTCCCATATCCACGTTGCTGTTGATGGTAACACGATCGTTGAACAGCTGGGTTGAGAGAGCCAATTCAATCTCATTGGAGCTAATTTCATCGCCCGGTCGCCAGTTTACTCCAATATCCACCGCGCTAGTCCACTGCGAAATCCAGTTGCTAAGCTGGTTCGACAGCATTTCGCCCGCAGTAGAGGCCAACCCCTGCCCTACACCAGCACCCTGCGATCCAGGATCGTCACTGGTGAAACTGTTAATAACCAGTAGCGAGAGGAATTGCTTGCTTACACGCTCTTCGGTGCTAAGGGCATCCTGCACAACAGCTTTTATGCTGGGATCGCTCTCGGCAATGGGAACCACAATATCGAACCCAATGGTTGGTTCCATGAGCTTACCCGAAAGGTTAATCTTGCAATCAACCTGTGTTCGGTTATTAAAAATGGGATCGTCGCTACTGGGGTTAAGCGGTTTAAGCGTGGTTCGCAGGTTGTAAATTGCCTTAATATCCATCAGAGCATCCTCAATTTCGCCATTCCACGTAATGGTGCTCCCATCGCCAATCTGAAAGCGTTTGTTTATAACCCCCTGCAGAGTGAAAAGATAATCACCCTTCATAATCATAAACTGGCCAAACATGTTGAAGATATCCTGATTAAGATCAATCTCCAGTTTAAGGTTTCCCGAACCATTGGCTCTGATAATATCACCAAGCTGCTTATCGATAATAATTTGAACATCGGCATCGGGGGTTACCTCCAAGTCGAGATTAACCCGAACATTTGACTTTACAACATCATCGAGCCCAAAAAACTCCTCAATAATTATGATATCATCGCTGCGGGAGATAAAATTTACAAAATCGTGTTCAGCCACATCGCTCGATGTGGAGAGTGGCAGGAATAGAGCTGTGCGTTGCTCCGTTTTAACGGATGCAGTTACCAGAATGTCGTTGGGATTCCCTGTAACTCTTGCCTGGCCACTGGCGTAAACGGTTCCGTAGAAAAGTTCATTATCACGTTCGGTAGTATTCAGGAACTGAAAGTTCGAGGGTGTGATATTTAAGTCAAGGGATATGTTCTTGAAAAAATCGGTATTTATTGCTCCATTCAAAGTAGCCAACCTATTGTTGGTGTCGTAAATCTTAAAGTTTCGGAATAGAATATTGCTGTTATCCAGAATTATGGGATCGGACATGGTGTAACGAGTGCGGGTAAAATCGACTAGTCCACCAGCCTCTTTTAACCTCAGAGTCCCATTCATCAACGGTTTGCTGGCAGTACCCGAAATATTAACACTTCCCCCTATCGATCCCTTTAGGTCAACCACGTTCCCATCGAGGAAAGGCTCAACTAACCCAATGGCCAAATCGTTAATACGGGCTAAAAACCTAATATTTTGGTTCTCGGGATAGAAATCGCCAACGATACTCATCACCTGCGATTCTCCCAGGGTATTAATTACATCAATAGAGAGTTTCCTATCCTCGGCATACCACTGCGAATTAATCGAGATATCTCCAACCAGATAGCTATTAGCAGTAAGCGAATTAACTGATAAATCGGCAAAAAATAGCGGGTTTTCAGCAATATCAGTAACCTTTGCAAACCCATCTATCTCCCCCGAGAACTTATACCCCAAGTCTTTGGTATAGAGATTTAGGTTCGAAACATCGATATTGGCCAAATCGACTCGAATGTAATCATCTTTTGTAGAGGCAATTTTACCCTCAACCTTTAGCGATTGCTGCTTGTTGAATAGCATAAAATTGTTTATGTGGATCAGGGTGGAGTCAATTTGAATTTGCGAGGGGCTCACGCTCCAGGTGGTATCGTTTAGAACAAACTGCGACTCCTCGAACAAAATGTTAATCAGGTTACTGCCCGGCCTATGGACAAACTCCGTATTGGCAATTATTTCACCTGTATTCTTGATACTAGTTTTATTATCCCACAATATTGAAGTGCCAAGCCTATTGTTTTCGGCCACTGCATTTATGGATACATTTCGAATAATTGCCCCGCTTGCCTCCACCAGTGGGGTTGTGATACTAGCCGTAAACTTTGATTCGTTGGTTATACCATCAATGGAAATATCCTTAATAGTATTTCCGGCAAAAACAATCTCAGGAATTTTAACCTTAAGGTTCAGGGTTTGAAAATCGGGGTTGTAAATACCAAACACGTTGGTGTTTTCGGCAATTCTAAATGATGGAAATAGCACATTGGTGAGCTTACGGGTATTGCGAAGCCTTAGCCGGATGATGTAATCGTTGTACTCGGGATTTTCCACTCCCGAGGGTTGAACCTCGGGTCTTGTGTTATCGTGACTAAGTGCGGGAATGTAGAGGTAAATCATTTTTTGGAGCGACCCGAAAATGCTTGCGTAGTTGTACTTGCCGCGTAATTCTCCCTCGGCAAATTCCGATTTTAGGGCTATTTGCTTGCTATCGGTAGTGTTATTTGCAGATATTACAATATCGGAGGTTTTAATCTCGCCATTCTGGTTTTTGTAAAACCCATTCACCACCTTAATCTCGCCCCTAGTATTATCGAGATTACTACCCGAGAACTTGGCAGTAAGTAAAAAAGAGGCTTGTGAAATGCTGTCGGATTTATTTAAATTCAACTTCACCAGATCGAGTTTTGGAACAAAGGCCGAGAAGTCGAAAACCGGGATAGTATCGGAAAAATCGAGTTTCCCCATAAAGTTAAGCTTGGCATTGGGGTCGTCTAAAAAAAGTGAGCCCACAAAATTTCGGTTATTCAAAACTCCCGAAACGTTTATGTTTGTATACTTATAGTCAAGAGCCTCAAGGGAATATATTGTAGCTTCCGTATGAGCTTCAAGCTGCTTATCGTAATCGGTACTTCCCTCAACGGTGGCCGCAAGACTAATCTTTCCAATGAGGTCATCCCCAATTAGTTTCCCAATATCCAACTGCTGAGTAGACACTTTACCGTTAAACTGAGTTTTGGCATTCTGATCGGGCTTAAACGAAAGGTCGATTGATGTGCTGCCAATTGCAGTGGCAAGGGTTCCGTAAGCCACAAAGTCGGAGATAAATCCGGTAAAGTTTCCCGAGAAATTGATTGTTTTCAAGCTCTCAAAGTTACTGGGAACACTTACCAGCTTTTGTCCAGTTCGAGTATCCCTCACGCTCTCGATATCCCGAATGGTAGTTTTTAGCTGCTTAATATCAGTAAAAATGAATGTGTTATTAATATCGGGTAATCCTGTTAGATTTGCGTTGGCCATGATTTGGCTCGATCGGGCGGTGGTAAGCTTTAAGTCACGAATTCTAATATCGCTAATTGTTCCCCTAAAATTTGCCTCAAGGTTCACTTTCTCATCAAACATCCGTAACTCGGGCACAAAGTACGACAGAAAACTTGTGGTTAGCAGTGAGTTATCGATCTCGCAATTAAGGTTAACGTTTCGCAAAAAGCCGCCTAGAGCTCGCCACCCATTGTAGCTCATTTTTAGGTAAGGAGCCCTCAGACTTGTGCCCATTGCCTGTATCCGCAGCTTGCGAAAATCCATATGTTGCGAGCTAAAGCTCATTTCTACTCTAAACCGATCCACCACAAACCCACTCCTATCGACTCCTGAAAACTCGTTGATAACAAACGAAATGGTATCGCCCGTTATGCTTAAATTTTTAACATCAAGATTCATCTTTGTAATCAACAAATTGTCGAAGTTAATGCCAAACTCCACATCCTTGCTGTTTTCGGTGTACATCCGATAGGTTGATTCCTCAAACCGAATGTTGCGAATGTTGATACTCATTCCATCATCCGATTGCTCGATTGAATCTGATGGAGGCGCCAATAAATCGATAAACTCGGAGAGGTTCATGTTACCCAGCGAATCGGTGACAAAATTCACATAGGCTTTATCAAGGGTTACCCGGTAAAGATTAAGTGCATTCTTGGCACGGTTAAACCCCATAAGGCTGGCCGAAATAGACTTGGCAACCAGAAGTGTATCCTTGTTCAAATCCTCTATATACACATCCCGGAGAACCACACGGTTAAAGGGACGAAAGTCGAATTTGCCAATATGTACTGTAGTGTTGAGTTTATTCTCAAGTATATCAGTGGTTTTCCCAACCAGCCAGGTCTGTACCTTGCTGTTCTGAATGACGATCCAAATGGTAGTGGGAATGAAAAGCAATACCACCACTACAACCAAAAAAATCTTAATCGAATTTTTAATAACTTTGACCACTGAAAAAAAATTTGCCTACAGTATTAACACAAACTATGCCACAGTACAAAAACGCCCGAATCTACTAAAAAGTAGCGTAAGAAACTAAACATTCCATACGATTTTTCGAGTTTTTGCTGAGCGTCAATTTTTTTACTATGAGCGTTACAATTTTAGGGATAGAATCATCGTGCGACGACACATCGGCGGCCATTTTAAGGGATGGTTGGCTGTTATCGAATCTAATCAGTAATCAAAAGGTGCATGAGGAGTACGGAGGAGTTGTTCCCGAATTAGCTTCGCGTGCTCACCAAGCAAATATTATCCCTGTGGTAGACAGAGCAATAAAGCAAGCAGGGGTTACGCCCAATGATATTACAGCCATTGCATTTGCCCAAGGCCCTGGCCTGCTGGGCTCGCTGCTTGTAGGCACATCATTTGCCAAAGGATTTGCTCTTGCCCAAGATATTCCCCTAATTGAGGTAAACCATCTACATGGACATATCCTATCGCATTTCATAATAACTTCAGAGGAGAGCAAATTGCCAAGATTTCCTTTCCTGTGCCTGCTCGTATCGGGCGGGCACACACAACTAGTGTTGGTAAACGATTACCATAAAATGGAGATAATCGGTAAAACTATCGACGATGCAGCTGGCGAAGCCTTTGATAAGTGCGCAAAGGTGATGGGATTAGGTTATCCGGGGGGGCCAGTAGTCGACCGGCTGGCAACACAGGGAAACCCTATTGCATTCCAGTTTGCAAAGCCTCTGCCCAAAGGTTTGGATTTTAGCTTTAGCGGGCTAAAAACCTCGTTCCTCTACTTTCTACGCGATAGATTAAAGGATAACCCAAATTTTATCGAGGAGAATAAATATGACCTTTGCGCATCACTCCAACACACCATTGTTGCAATACTTATGGATAAACTTGTTGCGGCAGCCCGCGAACTAAAAGTAAAGGAGATTGCTCTGGCTGGTGGGGTTGCGGCCAACTCGGGTCTACGCAATGCCACCAAGGTACTGGGCGAAAAGTATGGTTGGAATACATATATTCCCGAGTTCCGCTTTACCACCGATAATGCTGCCATGATTGCCATTGCAGGCCATT
>CAZBBA010000109.1:0-10693 GCA_964490015.1 uncultured Rikenellaceae bacterium | reverse complement strand
CTATCACCTCCTTTGAGACAAACTGCCATTGGCGCAATGCCTTGGTTTTATCCTCCTGAGCATTCATAAGCACCTTGCGCTTATCCTCAAGGAACACCCCATTGTAGAACCACAGCGCAAAGTAGTTTTTAAAGCCGTAGTAGCTAACCACGTTCTTACCCTTATGGGTGTACACCTCGGCACCCCACTTGATGGCCACCTGCAGGCCAGTCCTTTGAATTATCGATTTGATAATGGCAAGTTCCTCTTCCCAGTGCTTGTTGTAATCTGTCATAGTAATCAATTTATCGTGGCAAAAATCGAAATTTAATTAATAAAAAATTCCTGCAATTTAGCAATTAGGCTAAATTGCAGGAATGAAATTGTGAAATTATTCCTTAGTCCAAATCTATAATATCACTATTTTCCATCCATATTTACCCTGGTATAAGTATTTTTAAAATAAAGTTTTTTTCCTGGATTTCTTGGGTCATCCATAGTTACCGATAGTTCTAAAAGATCTTTATTCACCATAATATACTTCACTTCGTCACTGGTTCTAAGTTTAATAGTTACAACATTTCCTTCCTTTTTCCACGATCCTACTGATTCTCTAAGGTTTTCCCATGGCTTAAATAGATCTAGTTCACCTTTATCTCTTAGATGATACCATGGGTCGGGGCCTGCATCACGACCACGAACTTCTAATGGGTTTCCGCTTTTGTATCTCCAGTAACCATATAGTTCTTTCGCATCCTCATTCACATTCTCGGTAGAAGAAGGTGTTGAAAACGTGAACTCTTTCTTTGGAGTACCAGAGTTAGCAGTGGGGCGTTGCGGCGTTGTGCTTGCAGCGGGCCGCTGGGGGTGGGTGGGTCTGCCGCTTGGCTGTGGCCTTTGTCCTTTAACTTCCCCTTGGTCATCTGCAATTTCATTTGCTTGTGACCCTCTTCGCACAATCCTAAAGCCATATGCATTCCCTTTGTCGTGCGGGTTAACTGCGTTGCCCCGATTGGACGGCCTGAAATCGCCCTGCCAGCTATGGATACTTGATCCCCTGATTGGTCGTTGCCAGCCAGATTGAAGGCCCATAGGATCATTTTTTGCTTCAGCAGAATACTTATTCCATCGGTCCCAAACCCATTCGGCCACGTTTCCGTTCATATCGTAAAGGCCAAGCTCATTGGGTTTTTTCTGGGCAACGGGTTGCAGCTTGTTACTACTGTTCTCACTATGCCAACCCAGCTCGTTGGCCATATCACCACCGATAAACTTGTAGCCCTTGCTAGCGGTTCCGCCCCGGGCAGCGAATTCCCACTCCGATTCGGTGGGCATCCGGTAGCCATTGGCTTCCAGATTAAGGGTTGGCTTGTCCCAGTCGGGGTCGTAGTTAGTGGGGACCTGTCCCCACTTTGCAGGATCGGTTGACCCCTTGATGGTGTAGGCGGGTGTAAGCCCTTCCTTTAAGCTCAGCTTGTTGCAGAAGGCAAGAATGTCATACCAGCTCACCATGTTCACTGGGTAGTTCGGTCCGCTCCCAAGGCTAGGGTCCGATGGGTTGCTGCCCATAACTGCCTGCCACTGGGCCTGGGTTACCTCGGTGCTGCTCATCCAGAACCCCGTAAGGGTAACCCGATGGACAGGGCGCTCAGGATCGGTTCCACCGCTGGGCGTTCCCATTTGAAAGGAGCCACCAGGAACACCCATTAACACCTGTCCTATACTATTCTTTATGCTTGCTCCAACCTTTATTTCTGGTTCACTGCTTTGAGTTGGTTTCTCTTGCTCCGGCTGAGTAGATGCCTTAGTATCTTTTACGCCTCTTCGAACAATTCTAAATCCATAGGCATTCCCTTTGTCGTGCGGGTTAACTGCGTTGCCCCGATTGGACGGCCTGAAATCGCCCTGCCAGCTATGGATACTTGATCCCCTGATTGGTCGTTGCCAGCCAGATTGAAGGCCCATAGGATCATTTTTTGCTTCAGCAGAATACTTATTCCATCGGTCCCAAACCCATTCGGCCACGTTTCCGTTCATATCGTAAAGGCCAAGCTCATTGGGTTTTTTCTGGGCAACGGGTTGCAGCTTGTTACTACTGTTCTCACTATGCCAACCCAGCTCGTTGGCCATATCACCACCGATAAACTTGTAGCCCTTGCTAGCGGTTCCGCCCCGGGCAGCGAATTCCCACTCCGATTCGGTGGGCATCCGGTAGCCATTGGCTTCCAGATTAAGGGTTGGCTTGTCCCAGTCGGGGTCGTAGTTAGTGGGGACCTGTCCCCACTTTGCAGGATCGGTTGACCCCTTGATGGTGTAGGCGGGTGTAAGCCCTTCCTTTAAGCTCAGCTTGTTGCAGAAGGCAAGAATGTCATACCAGCTCACCATGTTCACTGGGTAGTTCGGTCCGCTCCCAAGGCTAGGGTCCGATGGGTTGCTGCCCATAACTGCCTGCCACTGGGCCTGGGTTACCTCGGTGCTGCTCATCCAGAACCCCGTAAGGGTAACCCGATGGACAGGGCGCTCAGGATCGGTTCCACCGCTGGGCGTTCCCATTTGAAAGGAGCCTCCTGAGACCTCAACAAATTTCATCCCTATGCTATTTTGCCAACTACTTGATTGGGCAAATACTACTTGCATGTTTAATGCAAAAATACATACAAGTAGAATACATTGTAAGTTGTAATTTTTTTTCATTTTCATTGTACTTGTTAGGTTTTTGTCAATTTATCTCCTTGTTTATCCTCATTATCAAAATTAAACAATCGCTTAGTCTCGGAAAAGGATAACTGTGTATTCGTTAATCCTGAATGATTATTCATTAGCATTCATTTATTATTTGATAATTTTCGATTTATACGAGACAAATAAAAAACTCTAGATGAAAGGATTGACCATATTAATCTGCAACTAATTAAATCTCTAATAGAAATCATTGGCTAATAGAAAGGGGGTTATCATATGAACACTCTATTTGCGATTTTTTAAAGCCGGTATAGAATATCATTTTTGGGTGAATTATGCTTTAGTTTTAAAATAATTTGAAACTGTAATAACATGAAGATGATTCCTGTTTGGCATTAGTTTCAAATACAGGCAATAATAATAAAAGCAAGCGCCCCGCCAATTTCACAATTGGCGGGGCGCATAACCTAATAAACAAATAAATTTTTAGAAATATTTCACATATAGGATCACTACTGTCCGTCTAAAAAATAGTTTTGTCCCCACTTACTGCAAGCATGTACACAACCAATGATCGACTTAATTGATATTGTTGGAGAAAATATTCGGATAGTAGTGAATTACCATTAAAATCGATACAAATCACCCTTCAGGTACTTCAACCCGAAATCTACAATTATGGTAACAATCTTTTTGCCCGATCCTAATTCCTTTGCCCTTTGAATAGCAGCCCAAACATTTGCCCCGGAAGTTGTTCCTCCAAAAACACCCTCCAACCTAGCCAGTTTTCGTGCTGTTTCAACGGCATCCTCATCTTTAACTGCAATAATTTCATCTGCCAAGTCGAGGCGACAAATTGACGGGACAAAACCAGCACCAATCCCCTCGAGCTTATGCTTACCAGATGTGTCACCTCCTGAAAGTGAACGAACGTAGTAGGGCTCTATGGCAATACAGCGAATCTTTGGTATTTCTTGTTTAAAAACCTCTGCATTGCCCGAGAATGAACCACCAGTTCCCACGCCTGTAATAAACTCATCTATATCGGTACCAAGCTCATCAATAAACTCTTGTGCCATTTTATGGTATGCGTTCCTATTATCAATATTGTTGAACTGATCAGTCCAGAAAGTATTAGCATTCTCACTAATTTCTTTTGCTCTCCTCACCATATCGTCGATTAGCTTGGCAGTGATTTTTCCATTATCACTGGGTATTATCTCCAGGTGAGCGCCAAATGCACGCATTGTTTGCAATTTCTCATCGGAAAATGCATCGGACGATACAAAATGCGCCTTGTAACCCTTCACTGCACAAACCATTGCCAATGAGCTTCCTGTGCTTCCACCCGTATACTCAACAACTGTCCCACCTTTCTTCAACTCTCCCCTCCGCTCAGCACCCTCAATCATTGAAAGGGCCATTCTATCCTTCATACTTCCGGTTGGGTTTGCACCCTCGTATTTTACATAAATGTCTGCCATTCCTGGTTCAACAATTCTTTCAAGCTTGAAAATTGGGGTATTACCTATTTGTATCATTTGGTTGTGTTTTTAATGCAATTGATATAGATCGGCTGGCAGGCTGATTAGTTAAACCCCTTGAAGTGGTTCGGGCATTAATTTCAGTCTTATTCGTCAATAGTCTGTACAATAAAATTACCAATTTCATTTGTAAGTTCCTTCTCAGATTTATTTTCATTGATTAATGAAAAGTCTGTTTCAAAATTTCTTTCTCTGACCTTCTCATTTATCCTTAATATTTGGTCATCAGAAATGTTGATGTGTATCTCTTGGTCTCTGGATTTAACTCTCTCTAAACAAATTGTGTTGTCTGCAATAACACCAATTGTTATTACTTGAAAATCTCTTCTTAAATTTTCAAGCATTTTATCAAAATATTCAGTCAGTCCTGTGGACTCAAATACAATTTTATCCTTATCAGTTAAGCTATCTCGAATTCCCTTTTCAATTTCTTCAAAAACTTGCTTTAGGTACGCTTCATTATCAACATCTCTGTCTTTCTTGATTTTTTTAGCCCAATCTTCCACTCGAATGAATTTTATCCCAAACTCTTTTTCAAAAAGAGTTCCGATGAAGGATTTTCCACTCCCTTTTTGTCCAATCAAAAGAAAAATATATTTATTCTCCATTTTACTTTATTGGTAAATTGTGCAGTTTCAAAAATGACAGCTTATCCCAATAACCACGTTGAAAAATAATTTTATCGTGCTGAATTTGAAAGAATCCACATCCACGAAGTCCGCTTGGGTCTTTCCATTCCAAAATTGCCCATTCTCCGTCTTCAAAAATATTTTCAGGAATACAAGTCATTTCTGCTGTCGCAAATTCGTCTTCAAACATTTTCTTAATTGCACTTCTCCCTTCAATAGGCTCGTTTGCCACTTGATGATTAATTGCCTTGTCAGCATACAAGTCTGAAAGTGTTTCTAAGTCAGCCTTGTTAAATGCGTCAATCCATTTTTGTAAAATTTCTTTTGGTGTCATCTCAATTTCATTATGTCATTTTAAGCCTGACCGTTAAATATTTTATACTGATGGCTTTCTAGATCAAGCAGAAACTCTTTTCGCCAAAGTCCACCGCTATAACCTGTTAGACTACCTTTTGAGCCAACAACCCTATGGCAAGGTACTAAAATGGGAATTTTATTAGCACCGTTTGCTGTGGCAACAGCCCTAATCGATTTAATATCTCCCATTGCCAATGCTTGCTCCTTATAGGTTATAGTTTTGCCATAACCAATGGTTAGAAGATAATTCCAAACCTTTTGCTGAAAATCGGTTCCAACAAGGTGAAGTGGAACGGTGAAGGTTTTTCGGTTCCCCTCGAAATATTCACCAAGTTGATTTTCGAGTAACTCAATAGCATTGTTGCTTTGTTCAGCTACTGAATCGTTCAGCTCATCAGCTAGTTTTTTTGACTCAAACTCTAGCTTGGGATTATCGTAATATTCAAGTAAACATATACCCTCATCAACTGAACAGGCAAGCATTTTGCCAATTGGAGTTTCAATGATTTTTGAAAAAATCATAGATTTTTAGATAATAAGTATTTCTCTTATTGCTGTTGCTGCTCAGGAAAGCTAACCATCCAGTTCACTCCAAACTTATCGGTTAGCATCCCAATATAGTCGCCCCAAAAGGTGGAGTTCACAGCCATAGTCACAACTCCTCCCTTTAAAAGAGCATTGAATATTCTATCTACATCCCCCTTGCTATCAGCAGTAATGGATACTGAGAAGTTATTCCCCAGAATAAAGGAATCTGACTGATCCTCATGGCAATCACTGCCCATTAACTCTGTATTTCCGATTGGTAAAGCAACATGCATTACTCTGTTTTTGTATGCATCGGAAACTTTATATCGATCTCCTTCGGGAACTGAGCCAAAACGACTAAAGTAGCTAAACTCACCACCAAAAACGGATTTGTAGAAGTTAAACGCCTCCTCACAATTACCGTTGAAATTTAAATAGATATTTATAGTAGCCATAATACCCTAGTTTTTAGTGATTTCACTTAATTCTGAGAGTTCCTTAATTTTATCTAACCCTTTTGGGAATGCTTTGTTGAAAGAATCAAGGTGATCTGGGGTTAAATCAACCTCTGCAACAAGTGTTGTTGTTTTGCCATTGCTCTTCAATGTGTAGCTTTCAAAAGCTCCAGTCCATTTCTCAGTAGCATCATCCAAGGGTTGTTCAACAAAGTTTGCTACCTCGCCAATGTGTTGAAAAAGTATGTTTGATTCAGGTTTAAATTGATGTATGTTTGAATACATTCCATCCCCATTTGGTGTTAAAAAATGAACCCGTCCACCGGGTTTCAACTCTCCCTTGTAAAAGGAACCTTCGCAAAATACGTTAGTCCACTTACGGTAAGTATCATCGTTCAAAAGAACATCCCACACAACTTCGGGTGATGCATTTATCTCAATTTGGTAGGTTTGCTTACGAATTCCATAGATGTAGTTCTTTAGAGCTGACATTAACCCCTCCCATCCCATCTGGTAATTCTCAGGTGCAAATTCGGGACCCGCATCGGCAAAGTTTTCAATTCCCTCGTGATTTAGGGTAACCTCGGTGATGCCGTTGACTTCGCTTAACAACCAAGTAACCGTACTCACACCTTTGCTATGGCTGGGATGTGTCCAAGTATGGGCAAGTTTTGTTTTTGGAATAATCTCAATAATCTGGCAGCGATGATGAAAAAGATTCTCACCTCCCGGCTCATAAAAATTGAAAATTGCACCCGCTCTTAGCTCAAAATCAGTAATATCGAAATACCACTCCTTCATTTGGCTCTTATCCGTTAAAGCCTGCCACACTTTTGCGGCAGATTCTTTAATTATTATTTTAGTAGAAATCATAACCAATAATTATTTCGTTAACACTTACTGATATTTCGCTTGCAAAAACTTTATGGTCTCACCCATTATCCTTTTTAGTGCATCCAAATTAATATCGGATAGCTTCTTTACATAAATACAGGCCTTACCCATTTTGAACTTGCCTAAATCTTTTAGAAGATACTCGTGTTCGGGCATTCCTGTATATACATAAAGGGAGATGGCTGCTTTTCGGGGCGAGAATCCCACCAATGGCCAATCGCCCTCCTGCCTACTTCTCTCCGATTTGTAATGGTAACTACCAAAGCCGATAATGGAAGGACCCCACATCTTGGGTTCATAACCTGTAAACTCTTGCATCAACTTCAGCAGTTCGAAGCTATCCTCTCGCTTTTGCTCGGTATCGGCAAATGAGTTGATGAACTCTATAACATCTGCGTTGGTTTGCTTTGTTTTTAGTTCGGCCATATGAAAAATGTTAAAGGTTAAAAGTTAAAGTTGCCTATCGAAGAAAGGGTTAAAGTGTTTAGGGTTAAATTACTTTCTTAAAATCTTCTCCATTGCTTTGCCTTTAGCAAGCTCATCAACAAGCTTATCGAGATAACGAATCTGTTGCATTAGCTTATCCTCAATATTTTCGACCCTAACACCGCAAACTACGCCCGTAATTTTTGAAACATTCGGATTGATTTGTGGGGCATGGGCAAAAAAGTTCTCAAAATCGGTATTACTATCGAGATGCTTTTTGAATGTACTTTCATCATACCCAGTTAGCCAGAAAATAATCTCATCAACCTCTGCTTTTGTGCGCCCCTTTTTCTCGGCTTTCTGGATATAGTAGGGATAAACACTTGCAAAGGACATTTTAAAGATTTTTGTATTACTCATTCTTGAAGCATTTTTAGGGTTTCAATTTCCAAATCTTATCGGATGCTTTCAAATACTCTGGAAGTGCGGCTGTCCCGTACCAATTGTAAATATCGGCATCAAGCAATCCCTCCTTAATGGCGGGATCGGTTTCCAATAGCAATTGTGCTTCTTCTACTGTAGCTACATTAAGAATAAAAATCCCTCTATAGGTATTATCATTCTTTCCAAGGGGGCCTGCCACAACCAATTTATCTTCCTCTACCAATCGGTTTATGTTATCGAGATGCCCCCTGAAACAAGCACTGATAAAATCTCTATCGGTGGTTTGGTTTGTACCCGTTTTTAGGATGACCAAAATAAAACTCTTCATCCCGTAATCGTCGGCACCCAGCTTTTCAGCAAGTATTGGGTCATAGTTTGGGTTCAAAATGGTTGTGTCCTCATTAACTGCATTGGCAATTTGCTTTGTCATCATGTAGGAAAATCCTTTCTGTTTTCCATCGGATACCTCGACAAACACTTCGGTTTCAGATACTTTTTTATATGAAATCTTTTTGGGGAAATCGTGTTTTGGATTTTCAAACGAATAGGTATCGCCAACCTTATTTAGCTTAAAGCTGATTCCCCTTCCCTGGTTTTGATTAAGAACTGTGGCTGTATAGATTATATCTTTATTTGCTTGAGTAATTTCGAGATATTCTGAAACATTTAGGGCACCATCCTTTGTATTGTAGGAGAATCCTTTCAAGGAATTGTTATTGAGTTTATCCCAATGTTCATATATTTCCTTGTTTTCAACCTTCCAAGTTCCCTGTAAAAAAACAGAGAAATCCGCTTGGGCAATGGTAATATGGGTAATGATAAGGGCTAAAACTGTTAGAGTGAGTTTCATAATACAATTGCTGTTTGGGTTCTGCTTCAAATGTAAATTTTTAATCAATTTAAACCTTAAGTATACCCCTAAATCCTCTTAAGCCGTAGTATGATTCTGCTCCATTGTGGTAAACAAAAATCTTTCCGTATCGTCTATCGCAAAAAAAGGCTCCCCCAAGTTTCCTTACATCTTCTGGCGTTTTCACCCAAGAGGACGTTTTCAAATCGAACTCACCCAGCATCTGTAGTTCCCGGTACTGCTCTTCGCTTAAGATTTCAACGCCCATATCGGTTGCCAGTTCTAAAGCACTGCTTTGAGGTTTGTGCACTCTGCGTGAATTTCGTGCCTCGCCATCGTAGCATAGGCTTCGGCGACCCTTTGGACTCTCAGGTGAGCAATCAACAAAAATGTACTCGTCGGTAAACTTATCGTAACCAATCATATCGGGCTCTCCACCCGTTTGTTCCATTTCGTTTAGCGACCAAAGCTTATCAACATTAGCCTCTAGCTTTGCTTGCACTTTGGCCCATTCAATACCCTTGTGCCTATTCATATGCGTCTCAAATCGGGATTTTAAAACCCGGAGAAGTTCGTTGTGTTGCTCAGTTGGCAACTCCTTTTTTGTTCTGCTATTTGACATAATACTATTGTTCTTGAAACAAGTAGTTTATGTGCTAAACAAAATTGAACCAACTATGTGCGAAAAAAAAGAAAACTGAAGTATAGTTTTGAAAAATGATAGTAATTCTTGTAAGATTTAAGCTAACTCTACGATCCTGCAAAGGGGGTCCCAAATAATCCAACCGCAAGTTCTGCCCAGATTAGAAAGAATGCGAGTAAAACTAATCCACATAGAATAATTCTATTTCTCGTACTTTTTACTTTGCGCAATAAAAGTTCACAACCTAAACCTGTACTTAGCAATAGAATTCCCATAATTATAAAATCCATTGTATTCCAATCCACTTCACTTGTGAACTGCATTGCAACCAATGGGATAAGCAGAAATACCGCAATTACCGATAGAATTATTATTAACCTATTGTTTTTCACCTTTAACATAATTTGTTTTTTCAATATACGTGAATTCAATAATTCTTGTACATTCAATAAAACAATCTCTGGTGTGCTTAGTTTAAATTAGATATAAGTATACTGTAAATTGGGTCAGCCTCAAGGTTGGGTATCCAATCATCCTCAAAGTATTCAGGACTTGTACTTTTTGCAAATATATTCTGGATGGTATACACTTCTCTCTCAGCCTCGGTTAGCTGATGCGACCAATGGATGCGATTTGAAATGTCAGCACCGGGGCCATAGTTTTGATACTCGGCGTAGTAGCAATCGTGATGGTTCTCTCGTCCACGCCAAATGGACCAACCCTCTGGATTTACAAAACCATCGAGAAATGAGTTTATAATCACAGTGCGAGCAAAAGGGCGCCAAGGGCGACCAAGGGACACATGCTCAATGCCGGGTGCAGCGGTAAAACGACAATTGAAAAATACGTAACCAAACTTTACATTCTGCTCTGTGGATGCTGCTGTAATATACGAGCCAGTTTTTAAGCTGTTGATATTGCAACTATCGAATACCACCGTTGAGCGGCCAAAAATATAATCGGTTGTTCCCTCAATAAAACAATTCTTCAGATAGTTTCGGTAGTAACCCTGGGTGTAGTAAGTATCCTGATGACCAATAAACCTACAGTTGTAGAATATTTGTTTATCTCCTGTGGTTCGGATGGCAACAGCTTGTCCAACAGGTCCTGCCGAGTTGGCAAAAGTGATGTTCATGGCCACAAAATCATTGGCATCGGCTGCAAAGCTGTGGGATGTATATGTAGTAATAGTGTCGCCATTAACCAATTTACCTGAGTAGTCGTCGTAGGTAAGAATTACGCCCTCGGCACTCTCACCAACC
>CAZBBA010000108.1:0-10777 GCA_964490015.1 uncultured Rikenellaceae bacterium | reverse complement strand
CGCCGCCAAAACCACTAATGGTTATGGGAAGCTGGCTAAAAGTAACGTCCGATTTGGTTACCACAGGAGTTCCCTCGAAATTTAGATTTCCATTCTCGAAAATCTCGATGATATAAGAGTCCGCATGTTTCACTGCATTCCACTTTAACCTAACCGAGGTTTGGTTTACTATCATCGCTTCAATGTCGGTGGGGGAGAAAAGCCGATCGACCTGAAGTTGCGTGATCTCCTCGGGGAGGTCGTCGGTGCAACCAGCGGTAAATGTTACCGCCAATATGCTTGCTATGTAGAAGAATCGTTTAATTAGCTTGTTCATTGTTTTTACATTTAAAGGTTAATGCTACCAGTAATTAAAACGCATCGTTGTTGAGTTGTCCATTGCTAGTATCGATAAAGTATTGCCAAACGGGCCAGTACTGCTGCGCATTTGGACTACCCTGATAAAGGGCATCCCAGAATGTGGTTGTTTCGGACGATGAGGTGATAACCCACGTTTTATTTTGGGTATACCCTAGTGTTTCACCAATAGCATCCGTTTCACCATAGTTTAGTCCATATATTTCAACCGTTTCGCCATCGGCAGCGGTGCGGTAGTATATCCTGGCTGGCAAATTGGCGTACTTGCCAGTTCTGTTTTCCAATGCTTGAAGCTTAGTTTTGGCCTCGTTAAGTTTGGTTTCTAACAGGTTCCAACGAATAAGGTCGCCCTTGCGGAGCATCTCACCGGTGAACTCAAGTGCGCGCTCATCAACAATGGCATTAAAGAAAGCCTCTTTACTCGCAGATACTTGAGTCATAAATGCATCAACCTTTGCTGTGTTGCCAGGGAATGCTCTCTGGCGAACTTCTCTTAGGTAAGGAGCAGCAGCGCCAGGACCATCGAGGTCGTTAATTGCCTCGGCAGCCATAAGCAGAATGTCGGAGTAGCGCATGTATAGCCAGTTTAGACCATCGTCGTTAGTGGATGTAACGCGCCTGCCGTTCTCCTGGAATAACCACTCGTAGCGATACTTACCAAACATCCAACGGCCATTATTGGTGGGTACCTGAATACCATCGGTCCACTCGTAGGGAACGCAGGTAACATCACGACGAGCGTCGTCAACCTCGTACTCGTAGAACATAATGGGATTTGGCCCGTTGGTACCTCCACGGTTTTGTCCGGTGTACTTATCAATGTTGGTATGTCTTACACCAAGGTCAAAAATTACACGACCACGACCCTCACTAAATGGAATTTCCCAAAGGATCTCATTGCCAGCAATAAGTTTCTCGCCGTGAAGAGCCCTGAAAACCTCCTCAAAGCCCTGCAATCTGGCCTTACCGCTATTAATAACATCGAGGCACTCATTTTTTGCAATGGTGTACATCTCGGTGCGGTCGAGCATATTGCTTTGGCGAATTTGGTTATCAGTTGCACTCAAATTCCTTTGAGCATAACCACCGGCAGCAAGGGCAATGCGAGCACGTAGCCCCTTAACAAAAGCCTTGTTTATCCTCTCGGTGGATGTGGTGTAGGGAGTTTCATTTGGCCAGCCTACCAGCTCGGCGGCTTCGGCTAGGTCGTCGAGAAGTTGCTTGTAGATTATATCTCTATCAACGCGGGGTAGGTTGGCTGTTTCGCCGGTAACGGGTTCGAAACGTGCGGGAACATCACCCCAGCCCTTAATTAAATCGGAGTAAACAACAGCTCTTAGGGTTAGCACTTCGCCAAGTATATGGGCAAGATGTGGATTAGATTGAACATTGCCATGGTTGCGTAAGCCCCTAATGGCAATATTTGCCCTTTCGATACCCTCGTAAAACTTTGCCCAAGCGTTGTTGTCGGTATTCATTTGGCCGTTAGTTGAAACGGTGTTGTAGTTGGCCAAACGCGATCCATCGTGGTTAACATCACGTAATCCATTACGAACCTCAGCATCGGTATTAATTCCGTAGTAAACAAGGTATCTACCACGGTACGAGTTGGTTTCGCAGAAAGATTGGATAATGCCGGCAACGGCTCCCTCGGCCAATGTTGGGTTTGAGAACACAACCGACTCATCGAGCGACGATTTCTCTGGTGCATCCAGCAGATCCTCGCATGAGCTTATCACTCCAACCAGCGATAAGGCAAAAAGGATATATAGTAATTTTTTCATAATTCGCATTTTAATGCATTAAAAACTAAAATTCATACCAAATACAATGGAACGGCTCCTGGGATATGCCGAGTAGTCAACACCAGGTGTAAGAGGTGTTTTTCTTCGGGTCGATACCTCGGGGTCGAAACCAGTGTAGTTAGTCCAAAGGAATACGTTGTATGCGCTAGCATAAAATCTTAGGTTTTCAATACTAACCTTTTTCAGTATATCGTTTGGCAGGGTATAACCCAGGGTTAGCGTGTTAAGCCTTAGGAACGATCCATCCTCAACAGCCCAATCGCTAAATACAAAACGCGACATATAAGGCGACCACATGGTGGTATTGGTGTTCATTGCAGCTAGCTCATCGGGGTCGTTGCTAATGGTTCCATCGGGGAGAAGGTTGGTCCAGCGCTCACCTTCTTCCATGATGGTAATCATGTTGCGCGAGTGGTACTTGCTGGTTGAGGTGTACTCAACCTTGTTGGCATTGTAGATATCGTTGCCATAGCTCCAGTTAAATGCAGCTGACATATCGAAACCATAAGCGCGGCCATTAATTGTGAAACCACCAGTATGTAGGGGGTTAGCTTCGCCAATTATTACCCTATCCTCAATATTTACAATGTTGTCGCCTTCTGTCATATTCATAAGTTTCATCGATCCTGGGCGGAGAGTTCCCACAACTGGTGAAGAGTCGACAACTCCTGGCTTAAGTACCCAGTTGTTACCATCGTAACCCTCAAAGTCGGACACTTCATAACGGCCATCATTCTTGTAACCCCACATGGTACCCACAGAAAGACCGGTCATAACCAAAAAGTCTTGTCCAATTTCGGTTGAAGCCCAACCCGATTCAGCATAGATTTCGTCTACGCTACCGAGCGAAACCACCCTGTTCTTGTTGAAACCGATATTACCACTGATCGTTAACCCGTACTTTGGCTTGTCGATGGCAATCCAGGTAATCATAGCCTCAATACCCTTATTTTCGGTTTCACCCATATTGCGGTACTGATTGTCGTAGCCGGTACCTGGGGTTGGTGCCAGGATTAGCAGGTCTTTTGTACTGTTGATATAGCCTTCGAACGATGCGGTAATTCTACCTCTAAGTGCAGTAAGATCGAGACCTACGTTACGCGTAACAGTGGTTTCCCATTTTAGGTCGGGGTTGGCCATAGTTTTTGAGGCAGCCCAGAAACTACCAAAACCATTAACCCATGTAGTGCTTCTAACCTCAAGTCCTTGTACAAGCTGACCTGTTGGAATGTTGTTGTTACCAGCAGTTCCGTAGCTTAAACGTAGCTTAATATCGTTAAACCAGCTACGGCTAAACTCCATAAAACTTTCGTCGGATAAACGCCAGGCCACAGCAGCCGAGGGGAAGTATCCCCAACGGTTTCCCTTGGAGAATTTCGATGAACCATCGGCCCTGAAGGTTCCGCTGAAAAGGTAGCGACTACGGAAATCGTAGTTGGCGCGTCCAAAGAATGAGAACAGAATATCGTTGGGGGAGTAGAAATTATCGATTGTATATGCCGATCCAAAAGCCGATAGGCTTCGGGCATCCTGAAAATCGAAACCCTTGTCGATACCGTGAACAATGGTGTTAAGCAACTCCTGTTCCCGCAAAATGTACTCCTGACCAACCAGAATGTTTAAGCTGTGGGCTTCGGGGAGAAGATCCTTGAAGTTATAGTTCAGGGTATTGGTATTACGGTAAGTGGTACGAGCCATCTTTGCCATAACCAGTGCAGGTTTGCCCTGATTTTCGCCCGAAGGAACGTTCTTAATATAGTACGTGGTTAATCCGTAGAAACGATCATTGTTATACTTGTAATCGTCCATCCCAATATCAGTCCTAAAGCGAAGATTATCGATTATGTTCCAGTTTAAGCTGGCATTTAGGTTATAAGTTGTTCGCTTCTGGAAACGGTTGTTGTCGGCAAGCGAAACCAATGGGTTGTTAAGGTTAAACTCCTGGTCGGTTTCAGTGGCATCGGTTAGCCCGGAAACGGGGATTGATGGGTACAGCATAGCATCCTTTAACCGCGAGTCGGCAGTAGAAATCTCATTCTGCTCGTTGGTTCCACCTCCCTCAATCTGGGTGTCGGAGTAGCGTAATGAGAAATCGAGAGTTACCTTTTTATTTGGCTTGTTGGTAAGATTTAGGCTAAGGTTATCGCGCCTAAAGCCCGACATCTGCATAATTGCCTTGTCGGTAAGATTACTGTAGCTAAACGAGTACTTAAACAGCTCGGTTCCTCCCGAGATATTAAGGTTGTGATTAAAAGATGTTCCAGTGCGGCCAAAGGCTAACTTCTGCCAATCGTTGCCTGGGGCATCTAGGTATAGATCTATATCCTGGAAGTTGCCAAAGTAATCGGTGTACTCATCGGGAGAATTGTCGAGCAATGAGCGTTCGTACTGCCACATGGCATAGTCGTGAAGCGAAAGGACATCAAGCGTTTTGGCTATCTTCTTAAATCCAGTATACGCATCGTAGCGAACAGTAATGCGACCCTCGGCGCCCCTTTTGGTGGTAACTATAATTACCCCGTTAGCACCCCGCGAACCGTAAATGGCGGTTGATGAGGCATCCTTTAGCACGTCGATTGACTCGATATCGGCAGGGGAGATATCGGAGATGGACTCTACGGGGAAACCATCAACAATATACAGAGGCGTATTGTCGCCGGTGATAGACCCACCTCCACGAACTCTGATGCGAACCTCGGCATCGGGCGAACCCTCGGTGGTGGTAATCTGAACCCCGGCTAGTTTACCTGTAAGTGCCTCGGAGATGTTAGAGATGGGCTTAGTTTTAAGCTCATCGCCACGAACCGAGGCAACGGATCCGGTAATGTCGCGGCGCTGCTGGGTGGCGTATCCAATAACCACAATCTCGTCGAGACCTAGAATGTCGGATTGTAAAACCACATCAATCACCGTACGACCTTGAACCGGTACGGTAAGGCTTTTGTATCCAATAAATGAGAATGTAAGGCTGCCATTGATTGGGGCTTCGATGGTGTAGTTCCCATCGCTAGTGGTAACGGCTCCAACCTGAGTGCCCGTTACAATAACGTTTACGCCTGGCATATTGTCGCCAAACTCGTCCTTTACATTTCCCTTCACGCTTATGGTTTGACCCCACAAGCTGTAGCCGGAAAATAGCATCGCGCAGAGTATGAGCGTAGGCCTAAAGGCTTTGTTAAAGTGAAGTAATTTCATGTTGCATTTTTTTTTGGTTAATACTTTGATAGAAATCGTTTGTGTTAAATGGTTAAAAAATTTTTAGGCTAGATATAGTCTAATCAACCAGTGAGTTGATGTAAACTTCGAGATTGGTGTAACGCTTGTCGAGGGTGTATGCATTCCCATCGGCAGGGTCGGTTGGATTAAGCCCGTAGTTAGTTTCCCAGGCGTCGGGGATACCATCCCCATCAGAATCAAAAAGGGGCGGCATGCTCGTTAGAGCTGGCCACCCCTGGGTGTCGTTTTGGCTGTCGATAATTCCCTTGTTGCCAAAAGTATACGTTCGGTTGGTAATATTGCTAATAATTCGCTGGTCAACCGCATCGCGGCTTAGGCTTGCACCGGCGCTGGCGAGTAATTTCTTATATGCCTCGTTGGTTTCCATTGGTTGGGTAACTATAGGGAATTCAAGAGGTTTATGAACGAGTCTTTTTATGTACTCGCCTGCAGGCAGTGTTACGTTTTTATCTGTTGCTTTGTAATTATTCTTGCCGTTCCAAATCTCATTACCCTTTAAGTAGAATTGCCCGAAGGGTGCATAGGGTTCCAAAATTTCAACAATGGCTTTTTTGGGTGAGGCTGGGCCTGGTATAAAGATGTTGTTAATAAGATTATACCTGCCGTTCTCGCCACCATATATTGCCTTGTCGCCCCAGTTATATATTAAGTTGTTGATTAGCTCGGCTTTTTCCATGTCCTCTTCCTTTTGGTAACGGGTACCCTGTAATCGAGGATTACGGCTGGAGTGATGCGCTATGATATTATTTACAAACGACGCATTTTTACCTCCCCAAATGCCTCCGTAGCCGTGCTTACCTTTGCTATGAACCGAGTTGTTAAGGCTTTCGCCAATAATACACCACTGCAGGGTGAAATTCTCGTTATCGTAAAGCGATACGGTTTCGTCGGTGGACCAGCTCATGCTGCAGTGGTCGATAATAATATTTTTATTCCGCATGCCAGTAAGGGCATCGAGTTGCTCGCCCAATACATCACCTGGTCTAAACCGCAGATATCGTATTATCACATTATCGGCATTAATTCTAACCTCGTGTCCCTGTATGCAGACTCCCTCGCCTGGGGCAGTTTGTCCGGCAATGGTTAAGTCGCCATTATTTATGGTAAGTTGGGAGTTTAGTAGGATATTGCCCGATACCTCAAAAACAATTGTTCTAGGGCCCTTGGCCTTAATGGCTTTTCTTAAGCTGCCGGGGCCATCATCATTCAGGTTTGTAACCTTAATCACCTTACCGCCGCGACCACCTGTGGTGTACATACCTCCACCCATAGCACCAGGGAACGCAGGCGTCATCTCTACTTGATTTGAAGCCGTGCCGATGTTGCACGATTGGATTACAATGAAAAGAAATAGCCCAATTGTTGAAAGGGAAAAATGGTTGAATATGGAAAACAGCTTGCTCATAAAATCACTTTAGTGATGAAATATTGGCATATTACAAAAGCTAATTACGGCCATTTGCCGCTGAACCAATATTCAAAATTTGCTTTAATGCAAACAAAAAGTGACCTACGATAAATTCTGTGAAATGTACTCGGTTGGGGTAACGCCAAAGTACTTCCTAAAGGCTCTGGTAAAGGAGTTTGGGTGATCGAAGCCCACCATGTAGGCAACCTCCGAAATCGACAATTTTTGCTGTGTAAGTATTTGCGCAGCGCGCTTTAATCGGAACGAGTCTATAATTTCCTTTGGGTTTAGCCCGGTAAGCTGCTTAATCTTGCGCGAGAAGTGGAATCGGCTTAGGCAAAAGAGTTGGCTCATGGTTTCAACATCAAAGTCGGAGTTGGCAATATTCTCCTCCAAAACCTCTCGAATACGGCGGAGCATCTTGTCGTCCTCGGAGTGAACGGCCACCTCTTCGGGTTGAGTGGTAAGGTCGCGTAGAATTTTTTCGCGGGTTTTCTCCTTTGCCTGCACCAAATTGTTAACCCTAATTCTTAGGTAGTCCCGGTTAAAAGGTTTTTCGATGTAGGCATCGGCACCAGTTTGATAACCCTCCAGCTTATGCTCGGGCGATGAGCGTGCCGTAAGCATTACCACGGGAATATGGTTTGTAATAAGGTTTTCCTTAAGTTTTTCGCACAGCTCAATGCCGTTCATCTCGGGCATCATCACATCGGTAATAATAATATCGGGCTGGTACTTTATGGCCTGATTATACCCTGCAAGCCCATTTGATGCTTCAATCAACTCAAATTCCTCCTCAAGGATTTCTCGAATAAACTCCCGGAACTCAAACTCATCTTCAACTATTAGGGCAAGCAGCTTATCGCTATGCTCGCTCGACACTGCCGGGCTGGCCGTGTTGCGCTCCTCGCTAATCCGGGCCTGCTCCAGCGTGGTTTCAATAATTTGTATTTCCTGTTTAATATTTCCAGCAATATACTCGGAGGGGCCTATTACGGGTTTTGCAATATCCTCCTCATCGTTTTTTGCCGTGATGTAAGGAATACTGAAGTTGAAGGAGGTGCCTTCGCCCTGCTGACTTGCCACTTCGATAGTACCGTTGTGCGTGGTTACAAGATCTTTTACTAATGATAAACCAATGCCTGAACCATCGTATTTCTGCTGACAGTTGGCCTCGCTGAGTTGGTAGAACCGGTCGAAAATATGATCGATAAACTGCTTGGGTATGCCCTGTCCGCTATCTTTTACGGTAAAGTTGATTTTTGATTTACCATCATCTTCGAGTTCAGCAATCGAAACCTGAATTTCACCACCTTGCGGTGTCGATTTAAAGGCATTTGATAATAGGTTGAAAAGAATTTTCTCAATAATATCGGGGTCAAATAGGATGCTTATGGTCGGTAAGGTACTTTGGAACTGGAGGTTGATGGCTTGTTTTTGGGCTAAATCGTTAAACATAAAAACGATTTCCTTGCTAAAGGCAACAATATCACCATGCTGGGGTCGTAGTTCCAATTTCCCCATTTCTATCTTTCGGATATCAAGAATCTGGTTTATAAGCCTTAGGATGCGCCTTGAGTTGCGCTGGATAATCTCGTAGGCCTGGGTTAGTTTTGCTCTTTCGGTCCGTCCGGGCGCGCTGAGCAGCTGCTCAATGGATCCAAGGATTAGCGTAAGCGGCGTGCGGAATTCGTGCGAAATATTGGTGAAGAATCGTTGCTTAATACTCGATAATTCTTCAACCTTTACCACCATCTCCTGCAACTTGTCGCGCTGCTTCATAATCTCCTCATTCTGTTCCTCTAGGGTTATATTTTTCTGCTCAAGTTCTTCCTTCTGATGCAAAATTTGCTCCTTTTGTCGCTCAATCTTCTCCTTGCGCGTTTCCAACTTTTGGTTTACATCCGACAGGGTTTGGTTAAGCCTAAAAAGGCTTCGGTTACGTTGGATAAGCCGTGTTTCGTAAAACCCAATGGTGATTAGGAACGATACAACAAGTACAATAAACCAGGGTTGCTTCCAGATTGGCGGCTTTACGGTAAAGGTAATTCTTGCTGGAATCTGTTCGATGTTGTTATCCAAATCGCGCGATCTAACCTCAAAGGTGTGCTTGCCACTGCTCAACTTTGTTAAAACGATGGTAGTTTGTGCCGAAAAATCGGACCATTCCTCATCGTTTAGCCTATAAGAGTAGGTGATTAGCTCCGAGGGCGTGTTCTCCCAGTGATCATTGGCTGTCCAGCCAATTAGTGTGTTGCCCGACTGATCTACCGTTTCGGAGTAAACCGATATGGTTGTTCTGGGGGGCATCTTATCGCTGGTATAGCGAACAGCCCAAAAATCGTCGTAAGCATCAGCCGGAGCAACGCTGTAGGGGAACGCTCTTCTTTTCCACTCCCGGAGAGCCTTATTTATCCAAATCTCCCCATTCAGACCCGCTAGGATTTCTCCGCCCTCGCGTGGAATTCGAAACTCCTCAGAGAAAAGTCCCGACGACCATGTATTCCCATCGAACCAGGCAATATCCTTATCGGTAATGGCCCAAACACGATCGGGTGATTCCTCGTAAATGCTGATAATGGTGTTGCTGGGTAGACCGTGATTCTTCGTGAAGTGCGACCACTTACTTCCATCGAAGCGGAAAAGTCCGTAGTAGCGAGAGCCAACCCAAAGGTTGGAACGGCTATGTACAATGTCGATAAACTCGTTGAAATGCTCAACCTCGGTAAAGGGTTGCCAACGTGGGGGTGTAAAGCTGATTAGGTTGGTCCCCCCAGCCCAAATTCGCCCATCGGGCGACTGGCCAATGCCATACACATTGTGCTGGCCAATGCCATCCTGCTGCGTGTAGTGCCGCCAGATTAGCGAGTCACCATCGGGATTTTGGAGTTGTAGAATTCCCGAGGTTTGTCCTAAATGCTCTTGTCTATCAACACTAGCCCCCATCCAAAGCGATCCGTTTCGATCAATAAATACCGAGCGGGGATCAATTCCCCACGATAGTTTGGGATGGGTTTGCATATGCCATCTACCATTTTCGAGGTAGGCGGTGGCGGCAACTGTTTGATGGCTACCAACAACCCAAATTCGCCCTTTTCGCGATGAGATTAGCTTTACAGGAGCATCTATCAGTCCGCTTTGCTTGTCGTAGGCATACCAGCTACTCTTATTCTTGTAAAGCACCTTGCCATCGGAGGTAATAAACCACTCCCTGCCGTCTTGATCGCAAAATTGAAAGTTTACGCCCTTGTACTTAACCCACTTGTCGTTATTGTAGCTTAAGCGAAATACATCACCCTGTACTCCAGCAATCCAAATTGATCCATCCTTGGCCTCGTGAAAAATGATTCGCGACGAGGGTATCGGAAGGGTAGGGGCGGAGAAAATGCTCCATTTACCCTTGTCGAATACATATAATTTCCCGAGTCCTCCAATCCATAACGAGCCATCGGAAACCTCCATAATATCGGTGTGCAGCTCATCGCCACCAAAGGTGTCGCTAAGCTTTAGCAGGTTCCACTTCTTCCCGCTTTGTTTAAGTATGCCGCTTTTGTAGAATCCGTTAATTATCCACTTGTCACCTTTGCTAGTTTTAAAGAGTTGGTTGCGGTTAGGCAGGGGAAATCCTCCAATTTCTGTTTTTATTTCAAATTTGGTTAGAAGACCCTTTAACGTATCCTGAGGGTTAAACAGTAGAAGTTTGCCATCGTTATTGCGCGACATAAAAAGCCAAATTCTGCCACTTTCTGTTTGGTATATCTCATCAACCCTACCAAAGTTTCTATTAAAAAGAATTTCATCGGGTAGGCTTATTATCGTGGCAGTGGGATTTGATTGCTTAAACGAGTTTACCCTTGATAGAACGGTGAAAATGGTAGTAATACCATCATGAATTTGAACTAATCCATTTTGAACGCCAACCAGTAGACTGCCATTTGCAGTTTCTGTAATTGCTGTGACTGCAATATTT
>CAZBBA010000107.1:0-10914 GCA_964490015.1 uncultured Rikenellaceae bacterium | reverse complement strand
CGAAGACCGAAGACGCCTGCCTCTGGATGCGGAGCATAACGAGTGAAGACCGAAGACCGAAGCATCAGTGTTCTATTTTCCTAAACAAAAAAGCCCGGGCACACGAATGCACCCGGACTTTTTATTATTACTCGTTGTATTACCTAGCAGCTGTACTCCTCGTCCCTAAAGGGGTTGGGGGTGCTGCTCTCCTCGGTCTTTGCCCAGCCGGGATTGCCCATTGGGGCCGATGCCATTACCAGCGAAATCTCGCTGTCGAGCTGAATGCGCTTTACCACTGGCTTCTCGTAGGGGCGCTTGGTGTTGTTTGTTTTCATATTGTTTGTTTTTTTGTTAGTTATCAGTTATCAGTTGTCGGTTGTTACCCTGTGTCACTCGTCACTTCCCGTCACTCGTCACTTCCCGTCACTGTACTACTGAATAAATACCCGTTTCACAGTTCTACCCTCGCTGCCGTTTACCACCACAATGTACACGCCCTTGGGCAGGTTGGTGGGGATGCTCTCCACGGCGCTGCCGTTCAGGGTTTGGCTTAGCATCTGCACGCCGATGGCGTTGTACACCTCCACGCGGCTGCCCTGCTGCGCCATGCCCACGTAGATATTCTTGGCCGAGGCGTAGATATTCACGGTGGACTTATCGATGGCAGGCGCCGAGGTTACATTCTTGCGCTCAATGGTCACCTCAAACCTGTTGGTAAGGGTGCTGCCAGCTTCCACCTCCACGGTGTAGGCTGCTGTGCGCAGGTCGGTCTGGCTGCCAGTGGCCTTATCGGTAAGGATAATATTCATATCATCACCCAGGTTCTTAAGCTCGGTAAGAGCAAGGGTGATGCTACCCGCCATATCGGACTTAAGGGTAATGGGCACAACCACCTTCTCGCTTAGTAGCGACTGGGGAAGCGTATTAACCGCGGCAATGGCATCGGCCACGGGGGCGTAGAGCTGTGGGTAGGCACCGCGGCCCAGTTTCTTGCGGGTATCGAAGCGATCCAAGCCCTCGGTGGCCTCGCTGTGGAAGTAGATCACCATCTCATCGCTGTAGCCGCTGCACTGCGCCTGCAGGCGGATAAGCGGATTCTCGCTGGCCGATTTCTTATTCACGGTGTTGGCGCTATGAACCTGTGCGTTGCTATTCACGGCAAGAGAAACATTATCGGTAGTGTAAACCCAGAATGCCTGGGTGGGGGCAATAACCCCCTCGTCTGTTCCAATAGTACTTGCCCAGTTTGTTGATGCTTCGGGCGTTTCGTGGTTAAAGGTGGCGAAGTTCGACGCTCCGGGAGCATCGGCGGTATTTATCCAAATTACAGGATCAATATAATCATTATTTCTAGTCCAGCCTGTAGCAGCATCCCAATTGATAGCCGATGGGTAGGGGTTACCCACCAAATTAAAGCCAGTGGAAGCCCCTTTAATTAGGCCAATGGATTGCTCGCCGCTATAAAATTCTGTACCGCTAAAGGTAACCGTTTGGTTGCTGTTGGCAATAAAAGCAAATCCCTTCATGGCTGAGATGGGTGAAGCCCCGTTGGTTATAGCTGCCGACCAGGCATTGCTATTAACATCAAAGGCAAATAGTCCATTACCTGCTGCTGAGTTTTCGCCTAATGGACCAAAAACGCTGGCTGTTTGGCTAACAATAGGCGACGAGAAGTACTCGAATACACCAGTGGGAACCCAGCGCTCAAAACCAACCGTGCCACCCTGGTTATGGATATCGCCCTTTACTATTAGCGAAGCTGTAGTGCGGCTGCCGTTGGCTTTTAGTGTTAAAACCCCACCTGCGGTGAGGTTACCCATAAGCGTAACCTGTGTGCCGCAGGGCACCTCGAGGGTGCTGCCGGCCTCTACGCATATCCCCTCGAGGGTGTGAACGCCGGTGTACGTTCCCCCAATGGTTTGGGTTGATGCTCCATTAAAGCGGATGCTATCGGACCCATCGGGGGCCGATAGGGTGTTGGTGGAGGAGTTGTTGGTAAAGCTACCCGTAATCCAAACGGTGCCCTCCTGGTGCAGCAGCCCACCCTCCTGGTTGATGTAATCGCCCTGGATTACCAGGTGGCTGCCGTTGGTGAGCACAATATGCGCACCGCTGTTCCTTAGCTCCTGGGCCTGCAGCCCTGCTCCCAGCGCTAGGAGAAGTATAATTGCTTTGGCTCTTCTCATGGTTAGTATTCTTTTGGGTAACAAATTTGTTTTTAATTTTTAGTTAGGAGGATACAATTAGCGGAATACCGCTATCCTATGGTGGTTACTCATCCTTAATGCAGCGGACCGAATAGCCTTCCTGATTCCAATTATCACTAAGTAAAAGTGTGGTGTTGTGCTGTATATTCCAAGACCAGGATGCTCCGGGTGTTCCTTCCTTAGCCGTAGATGTCCACCAATAACATGCTTCCCCTTGATTCAGGTAGCTTCCGTCGCCATACCATCTTCGTCCGCTTGGTAGGGCATTAAACCCAAAATCGTCGGTGCCATTACCACCGGAACTCCAGCCCGAGGTGCTCTTTAGGGCTGTGCCCTCGGTTCCGCTAAAGCCATTGGCAGCTAGGTAACTCTTTAACGTTGAAAACTCGTCAGCGGTGGGTACATGCCAGCCCGTGGGGCATAGCTTGCCTGTTCCCACGGCGTACCAGTTGTATATTGCACCGTAGGTGGAGCCGTAGGTTTCCTTATCGTTGCTGTACCAGCAGTGCGCTGGTGTGGTAAGGCTTGAACTCCAACTCGCGTAAGCTTCAACTAGTGGGATATCGGTATTGTCGTTGTACTTCGCGGTGCGGAGGTTCTCGGCCATCCATACCTGTGTGCCAATGGTTACAACCTTGTAGGTGTTGCCCTCTATGTCGATCAGGTCGGGGGCATCGATACGCGTCCCCATGGAAAGGGGGTACCACTTGCTGCCGAAGAATATCGGCAGCTCGTTGGAGGTAGTATTAATAATCAGCATCCCATCAGGGATATCGTGGTAAAGCGCATTGCGCTCGGCATCGGTAAGCCTAGGCAGCAGCACTCCCTTGGTGGTGCTCTTCACGTCGAGCATGGTGCGGGGGTCGGGCGGGGAGCCATCGGCGTTAATGCCCACCTGGGCATGTAGGGTTAGGCTGGTGGTCAGCAGGAGAAAAATAAGGAGTAATGGTGTTTTCATATTTGGGTTTTTTTAGGTTATTTATATTTGCTTTTTTTGGACATCAACAGGTACCGCCTGTTAGGGTAGTTAGACCGAGATACAACCTCGGCCAAACTGAAAAGAAGTGTTTAGTCCTTTATGCAGCGTATGCTTAAGCCATCCTTTTTTTGGGTAGCGGTACGTCTAATAGTGCTATTCTGATTCCATAAGGCTCTTATATAATCATAGGTTTCATCAGCAGGAGTGCTTGTTCTCCAGAAGCCATCGGTTTTTATGCCACTGAATGATCCATCGGTGCCCCAGCGATAACCCCCAGCAAGAGCGGCAAAGCCATAATCATCGGTGCCATTGCCATCGTTAAGCCAATCGCTTGTAGCCTTTAGTAGAGTCCCCCCATCGGTTCCTCGCTCACCCATGGCGGTGGGGTCGTCAATAGTGTTGTCAATGTAGCTCTCCATTGTGTACCATTCGACATCGGTGGGTACATGCCAGCCTGTAGGGCAGAGGCCACGGGCATCAGTTACGGAATACCAGTTGTAGAGGGCACCGTAGGCTTGGAGAACCTCAGCATCGGAGTTTAGCCCCTCAATACTTGTATGGGGGAAAACTGCGTAGGCATGAGTTGTTAGGTTTTTCCAATTGTCATTGGAATACCCGGTAGGTATAGATGTACCATCGTTGTACTTGGTGGTGCGAAGGTTCTCGGCCATCCAATACTGAGCACCTATTTTAACAATGCTGTATGAATTACCGTCGATATCTGAAATAGGGTCAAGCTCTTCAGGGGGTGTGATTGCAACCCCCATGCTAAGGGGATACCAAGCCCCGTTGAGGAATACCTGAAATTCTTTTGCCGTGATATTGAGTATAAGCATCCCGTCGGGTATATCGAGCCCAAGATTGTTGCGTTGGAATTCGGTAAGCCTTGGCAGCAGCACGCCCCTGGAGGTGCTCTTCACGTCGAGCATGGTGCGGGGGTCGGGCGGGGAGCCATCGGCGTTGATGCCTACCTGGGCGTGCAGGGTTAGGCCGGTGGTCAGCAGGAGGAGGATTAGGAGTAGTTTGGGTGTTTTCATCTCTGGTGTTTTTTGGGTTATTTGTTTTTGCCTAATTTTTTGGACATCAATATGCACAGTTGAGGCCGTGCAGGAACACAGCCAAAACCTAACTGGGGAGTATCAAATAAACAGCATGGCCCACCCCAGGGTTAGGCTTAAATTAAGTTCAATACTTTAATAAAAAAGGCAAGTTAAGGAAGCGAGCTACACGCTTCGGGATAATATATATTCGCTATGTCCGATTAAGAGTGAAGGTTTTTGGGTCTAAAATAGCATGTCGGACAATCGCTACTGTGTTTATATATGGTTGAGAACTAAGGTTTGTAAGTACAATTTACAACAAATATCTTTATCGAGCTGTTTCTGAGGCTTTTTTTTGATGAAAGGAATGTTTTAAGACGGAAGACGGAAGAGGGTTTGCCTTAGTGAAACTTAGTGCCCTAAGTGCCTTAGTGGTAAAACAAGTCAGAAGTCAGAAGACGGAAGACCGAAGACGGAAGACCGAAGACGGAAGACCGAAGAAGGAAGCGAAGGGCAGGGGGCAGAGGGCTAAGGGCATATCTCGTTAACCGCAAAGGACAGCGGTTCCTCTCGTTAACCGCAAAGTACGCGGTTCCCGAGACGTGCGAGACTAGGGGCAGAAGGCAAAGAGTAGAATATCGAACATCGAACATCGAATAATGATTAACGATTTGCGATTTAGGGGCTGTGTAGTTATTCGTGTGCTTTGTGAAATTCTTTGTGTTTTTTGTGGTGAGATTAGGCTGATAGTTGGAAGTTGCCTGCCTCAGCTTGTCTCGGATCTCGTCTTCATTTTTGACTAGAAACGAGAGAAACCGACGCTTTTTGGAGGTTGACGAGATGGGGCGAATTATTTGTGTGAATTGAAACCTTTGAACGTTTTGTGTGAATTTGGCTACGCCGAGCTCACCGCCTGCTGGCGGTTCGGTTGTGGATAAAAACAGCAATAGCAAGAGTGAATTTCGAATATTGAATATCGAATAATGAATAATGAATAACGAATTTTGAAGTTGGAAGACCGAAGAAGGAAGACCGAAGAAGGAAGCGAAGGGCAGGGGGCAGAGAGCATAGGGCGAAGAGAAGAATATGGAATATCGAACATCGAATATTGAATAACGATTTGCGATTGGCTTTATTTGTCCACTGATTACACGAATTAGCACAGATTAGTTGAATATTGGTGACGGTAGTGACTTAGGTGACGAGTGACTTTCGAATGTATAAAAAGGCTTGAAAACCTGTTGCAGTTCTGTCGGAAACTTGCATCCGCTGGCGAAATCCCGCTGCAACCCTACGGGGTACTTGCATCGATCGGCGAAACCACGCTGCAACTCTGCGGGGCACTTGCATCGGTCGGCGAAACCTTGCTGCAACCCTACGGCCAACTATTAATTAGATTTTCCCCTCCTTTACCCTAATAAACGGCGGTTATAAATACGCCACGGTGAAATAACGCAACCCTACGAAAGAATCTTTTGCGGGCTAGCGGCTTGGCGTTTTAATAACTGCGATATTCTGCAAGATTTAAACTATCGGCGTTCTACCCATGAAACACAAGTGACTAGAGTGACAAGTGACTAAAGAGACGAGTGACAAAAGTGACAAAGTAGAAGTCACCCTCTGTCGCTAGTCACCAGTCACTCATGGTCACTAGGTAAAGCAAGAAAATCAGAAGCGGAAAAAGTACGGACAGATATCAACGTTTTCTACTGCAAAATGCCAAGCTCTGCAATCTGCTGGTAGGTGCCGGAATGGATAATCTTGCCCTCATCAAAAACGTAGATTAGGTCGGCCCATTGGATGGTGGAGAGGCGGTGGCTGATGATGATTACCGTTTTGCTTTGCGATAGGGTCTTGAGCCTTTGCAGCACCTGCTGCTCCGATTCGGCATCGAGGGCGCTGGAGGGCTCATCGAAGATCAGGATGGGCGAGTCGCGGTAGAACGCCCGGGCAATGGCGAATTTCTGCCACTGGCCAATGCTCAGCTCCTTGCCTCCGGCAAACTGAGTTCCCAGCAGGCTATTGTACCCGTTGGGCAGCTGCTCAATAATTGAGTCGATGCCAGCGCTACGGGCTGCTTCCCGAACCCGTTCCAAGTCGATGGGCCGGTGGATATCGCCCAGCGCGATATTCTCGGTGGCCGAGAGGTTGTAGAGCGCAAAATCCTGGAACACGGCCGTTATATTCTGGCGGATATCAGCAGGGTTAATCTGTGTTGAATCAATGCCATCGTAGGTAATGGTGCCGCTATTTGGGCTGTAAAATCCGCAGATCAGCTTAATCATGGTGGTTTTGCCCGAGCCGTTCTTACCCACAAAGGCCACTGTTTTCCCTGCGGGAATATGAATATTAACGCCATTTAGGGCGTTCTTGTGGTCGGGTTTATATCGAAATGAAACATTCTCAATGGTGATTCCCTTTTGCAGGGTGGGGGGGAAAGATGAATCTATCGCTGTAGATGATAATGTTGGAAGATTCACAAAGTCGGTAAAGTCGTTCATAAAGATATTGTCCTCGGCAAGCTGCGTGGCCGATCGGCTAAAATCGCCTAGCACGCTATATCCCCGCTGGAAAACTAGGAATGCCATGGCAACAGTTCCCAAGGAGGATTTGCCCTGAAGGGCAAGGAGTACAATAAACCCAAAAAGCCCAAAAACGGTGATTACGGCCAAGGTTTGCGCTGCGATGTCGTACCGCATAATGGTGCGGTTAAGCTTATCCTTGGCATCGAAAAGCTGGGAATGGGTTTCCCTAAACCGGTGCTGAAAGAATTGGCTGTAGGCAAATAGCTTTAGCTCCTTGGCAAAGGGCAGCGCGGTGAGCACGCGGTTAAAGTAGTAAGCCTCGCGCTCGCGGGTACTATGCTCCTTCTTGTAGCGGTACAACCGGGCCGAGTGCTTAAGCCTTACCAGGATGCCGGGTACAAGGGCGGGGATAAGGATAAGCACCAGGTACCACTTTATGCTGATAAATAGCCCGATTATCACCGCGCCCGCAATGGCCGAGCGGATAATCTGCAGCAAATCGTTTAGGATTTTAACAGGACGAAAGCCTGCCTCCTGCACGGCCCGGTGGATCCGATCCTGCTCGGAGGAGTCCTCGTAGTAGCGCATTTCGAGGTTGGCGTGCTTGCCATGCAGCAGGCTGTAGATATGCATCGATACCGAGAACGAAAGTCGTTCGATGTATACGTTACGCACAACCGAAACTAGGGCATTTAGCAGAAAGACCAGTGCAGTTGCTGATAGAATTACGACAAATACCATGGTTCTGTTCCCATCATCGGCAGAGCCTATATCCGATAAACTATCGATAAGCCATTTTAGGCATACTATTACAGCAAAGGGCAGAAAGCCTTGAAGAACGGCGAACACAATGTTTAGGCGAATTAGCCCTTCCGATCCCCGTTTGATTAGCTTTAGATTGCTCCTAAAAGTCCTAGCACTCTCGGTCAAACGGTTGGCTGCATTGCTTACCCTAAACATAATATTGAATAGTGGTAGCAGCAGGGGGTGAAACGCTAAGATCAGGAAAGTTTTAAGTTGGAATGACCATGATTTAAGGCTAATTTCTTTATCTTTTTGGTTGTAAGATACAATTTTGCCTATAAGATCAATATCAGTAAAAGGTTTATCGATGAATCGATTCTTATCGCCGCGGGCAGTAAAATAGGTTGTTTCCTTCTTGTGATTTATTCTAATCAACCTGTGGGCAATAAGCTGTGCGCTACTGCGGAATACCACAATATCGCCCCGCTTTAGCAATTGCTGATCGCATTTCTCAACAACACCAATGGTTCCCGGCTTAAAGGTTGGATACATGCTGTAGCCCATCATTCGGAACCGCAGCGAAACACCATCGTTTAGCAGCTCGCCGCTGAGGTTAAGAAGTTCCGATTGGAGTGGGGTTGGGGGCATGGGGGAGATATCAGTTGAAAGTTGAAAGTTGTGAGTTGTAGGTTAATAGGATAATTGATGATTAGTTGATGGATCTTGGTATTTAGCTCTTGGCCCTTAGCCCTTGGCACTTCGCTCTTAGCCCTTCGCTCCATGTCTCAGCTTGTCTCAGCTTGTCTCGGAAACCGCTGTCCTTTGCGGTTAACGAGAGGAACCACCGTTCTTTGGTGGTTAACGAGATTAGCCTTTAATCTTGTTCCTTTACAAAGTCCACCACGCTGCCATCGGGCACAAAACCCGGCTCGTAAGCCTTATTAAGCCCGCATTGAATACCCTTGATTAGTAGTTTTCTATTGTTAACACTTTCGACAAGGCCTCTTTAATATCGTTAAGATAGCTTGGCGATATTCTTCCAATTCTTCGAATAAACCGTTCTTCTGCAATTGATCTGATTTGGAAACAATCAGCAGCTGAATCTTTTGATAAGTTGTTAATGGTGTCAGGTTTAATGTAAACCATCCAAGGTGCAATTTTATACTTGTCTTTCCAATCTGTTAGAGGTACAACAATTTTCAAGGGAAGCTTTCCAAGAGAATTATCATTTACAACAACTGCGGGTCTTGTTTTTTTGATTTCCGCCCCAATTGTTGGATCGAGATTGATAAGCCAAATTTCACTTTGCTTCATAGAAACCTTCAAAGTCGAGCTGGGTAAAAGCAATTAATTCTTTGTCGTTGCGGTAGTCTTCAAAAAGAGATTCAGCAGCTTTTTCCATCTTTTTTCTTGATTCACTTTCTCTTATTGTTTTTAAAATCCTTTCAACGATAAGCATTCTTTTGCTTACAGGAAGTTTTTTAATTGCTCTAATAATATCTCTTGTTTCCATAATATAAGCTATTCCTTTCTGCAAAGGTAACCTTTTTTCGAATCGGAAGCAATCGCTAAGGATTCCGGTGTCGATTACCTCAATGTGCCTCAAACTCTAGGCTAATTTCTGGCACAAGGTTTAAAAATATATATCGTTATTCTAGAGAGACTAACAAAGTACAATTAATACTAATCTTGCTCCTTTACAAAGTCCACCACGCTGCCATCGGGTACAAATCCCAGCTCGTAAACCTTAATGTGTTCGCATAGGTTTGAGAGAAAATTCAGGTGGTTGGCAATATACTTCTTATCGTAATTATTCTGAATACAGTGCGCCAGAATGCGGGTAACGGCAAGGGCTCCATCTATCTTGTTGATTGTATTACTGGGCGAATGACTTATAAGGTAAGCCGAATGCAGTTGAACGCGCTTCGGACTATCCTCGTAGTACATGGGCGTGTTGTGGATGTAAAACCCATCGGCGTGTTTGCGAATAATCAGCCTGTCGTCGTTAATTATTGCGCTACCCGCGCTGTGCCATAACCCTGAGATAGTGCTTTTGCCTGCACCCGAAAACCCGGTGAATATCCGTCCTTTCCCAATATCATCCACGCCCGAGGCGTGAATCATAATGGCCTTGTTACTTACCGTTAGGTAGTACATAAGCAGTGGTCCCATGGGGTACTGGAGGGGTACTACCCGCTTATCGTCGGTGGGTTGACAGTAAATCTCCCAGCGTTTGAAGTTTACCCCGCAGATGGCCACCTGCTGGATTTCCTTATGATTCTCCTGGCTGTAGATAATAAACTTTAGGTACTCGCCATGCCGATAAACCGAGTAGAATTTCTGCTGCTCGTTATGAGCTTCAAAAATGGGTTTGCTGTAGCCCGTAAGCCCTTTGGGAATTCCCACCCGAGTGTGGATAATTACATCCTCAGTTTCGTCGGGAACTCTATCGATAAACGAGTGCCATCCCTCCTCCAACTCCAGCGAGTAGTTGGGGACAGGGAAAAGGCGTAGCCTATAGTCGGCAATATTTAATACTATTGATTTCAATACAGATTTATTATTTGTATTTGTACCCTATGCTATTGCTATGGCATAATGATCTACTTCCTTAAAACCTCACCCATGCTCTCGATAAAGCTAGTCAGGTCGTTAAGGGCTGTTTCCCTGTCGATATCGAACTCGTTAATCAGCAGGTTTACGATATCCTCCTCGGTGTTGGTGTCGTTAATGCTATTCCATATCAGGCTGGCGGTGCTGTTCATGGTGAAAAGCTCGTTCATGTTGGCCACATTGGTCTCGATGGGCACCAGCACCAGCTCGTTGCCAACCACACGTGTAACAAAGCGGGGTTTTAACTTATTGATATCTTTAAGATTCATATGCTTAATGATTATGTCCCTCCCTAAATTGGGATACCAAAAGTAGTAAAAATTTATGTAGGAGAAAAGTTGGGAGTTTTAAAGTTAATAGAGTTTATAAAGGGACTAAAGTTGGAAGACCGAAGACAGAAGCGAAGAGCGAAGAGCTAAGAGCAAAGAGTAGAATATCGAATATCGAACATCGAATATTGAATATTGAAACCGTGTCCTATGTATCTATTTCGAATCTTTGTTCCTATGTGTTTAAGAAGACCGAAGACCGAAGACCGAAGACCGAAGACCGAAGTTGGAAGACAGAAGCGTAGGGCTGAGGGCAGGGGGCGAGGAGTAGAATATCGAACATCGAATATCGAATATCGAATATCGAATATCGAACATCGAATAACGAATAACGAATATCGCAGCCGTGTACTATGTATCTATTTCGAATCTTTGTTCCTATGTGTTTAAGAAGACCGAAGAGGGTTAACCTTAGTGTAACTTAGTGCGCTTAGTGCCTGAGTGGTAAATCTTGTTGAAATTGTAAAGTCGGAAGATGGAAGACCGAAGACCGAA
>CAZBBA010000106.1:5620-11279 GCA_964490015.1 uncultured Rikenellaceae bacterium | reverse complement strand
GCTACAAGCCATTACCGACCATTTAACTGAAACATTACCCGATATAAAAACAATATCACTGTCGGCTAAACAGGGTGAGAATATTGATGCACTACTGCATGAGCTGGTTAGCGATTTTCAGCAGCCGTTAGCCAACAGCGAAGCTGTGATTGTGACCAATGCTCGCCACTACGAGTCGCTGCTAAAAGCCTACGAGAACCTTCACCGCGTAATGGATGGAATAAATAACCAAACGCCCACCGATCTGCTGGCTATGGATATCCGTCAGGTGCTACATTATATAGGCGAAATAACAGGTCAAATAACTACTGATGAGATACTTGGCTCAATCTTTAGCAAGTTTTGCATCGGAAAGTAACCTGCACACCCAAGAATTACAAATAAACACACCCAAAGCACAACAAAATGCTTAAGGTGTTGCTTATACCCTCTTGGCACATCCTTCGTCAAACCAAAAGTTTCAATCCGTGAAAATTGATAACTAACACCTGCTTTAAATACTTATATGGTACTGATATCTTAATTATTATTTTGCTCAAGTTTTTCCTGCAACCGCCCAATCTCTCTGTTAAGTTCATCGATTCTCTTCTCTTTTTCAACTAGTATTTCTTTGAGAACTGTAATGACATCTTTGCTTTGTTCCTTAGGTTCATTTAAAAGCATTTCTCCCTCCCCTGTAATCAACCAACGGGCGTTAAGATTACTATACCTACTAATAATTTTTGCTATATTCTTTAATGATAAAGCACCCCTTTTGCGCCCTTTACCAATTATACCATTGGCAATACCTGTTTCCACAGTAATTTTGTGGTCGTTTAGCCCAAAGTAATCCATAAATTTATCGAGTCTATCAAAAAAACATAGCATTATTACTATATATTATGTTTAATATTATATCTTTATTGCTATACATTTGTTGACTAAATGTAAACAAATTTACAGCAAATATAAAACCATATCAGCAGTTGAAGGAAAGAATACGGCTTTACGGTTACTATGCACTAATAGCAAAAGCCTGTGGTTGCACCAGATCCTACGTGCGCCAGGTGCTAACAGAAAATATGGGTACATACAATGGAAAAAAATACACCCATCGTAATACTGAACTTGCACAGCGAATTCGCGATAAAGCAAAGCAACTTGAGTCTTTTTTAAATAATAAGGACAACTCAAAGGCCTAAATTTGTTAGCTATCATTTAATACCAACTATTATGTTAAGAAATATTACGAAATGAACATTAAAGAAGTTCGCAAGTTAATTGAATTGAAGGTTTACCTACATTTTATAATTTTTTGCTCAAAGGTTTAAAATGAATAAATCAACTGTCCGAGATAATAAATCCTTTTTCCCCCTCCCCAAACCAGTGCTTTGGCGCTTATTTATACCTATATCTACACTTATAGTACTAATGATTGCAAGTGCAAGCACAGTATTTTTTCTACAGCATAAGACACGGTTAAACGATCAACTTGAGCTGATGAGCGAAAGATTTGAAGATGCCTACCATGCAGAAGTAAATGATTTGGCTGAAAGCTTAGAATTGGCTCTAATCCCAATTGCTTCAAACTACCATCTCAAGCAACAATTGGTATTGGGTGAGAAGGAAAAACTACTTTATTATTGGCGCCCAATTTTTGAAAAGCTAAATAAGGATTTCGGTATTAACCACTTTACGTTTATGGACAAGTATCGGAATAGAATTCTTAGGATTCATTTACCTGAACAAAGCGATGGCATTGTTAATAGGCATACAATTTTAGAGGCCGAACGAACTGGAAATACCGCATGGGGCATTGAGATGGAAATGGGTTCATTGGAAATCCCCACACTCAGAGTGGTAAAACCTGTTTTTAAAGAAAGTGAAATTGTTGGCTATGTTGAGCTGGGTGAGGATATAGATAAATTGCTAAGGGAAATTCACGAAAGAACTAATATTCATTTAATTGCCACAGTATTTAAAGAGAATATCGATCGCCAAAGATGGGAAAAGACTATGAAAACTCTTGGTAGAGAGGCTGAGTGGGATAAACTAAATGATGCTGCCATTTTTTATTCTACTTTCATTGAAATCCCTACTGGACTAACCAATATATTGAATGGAAGGGAACTAAAGGCAATTAGCAAAGGCCAACGAATTAATTTTAATAATAAAATCTGGCAGGTTTCTGAGATCAGCATCCTCGATGCTGCTGGAAATGAAATTGGTCGCCTAACATTTATGGTCGATTCAACAAGTATTGTAAAATCGTTCAGGGAGTTAACAATTATTGGTGGACTAATTATTTTGATTCTACTTGTTACTCTGCTAAGTTTAATGTTTTATATGCTAAAGCGAACAGATAAGTTTATTGCATTGCAGTATAAGGCATTAACTGAAAGTGAAACAAACTACAAAGAACTATTCAACAATGTTTCCGACTCAATTGTGATTTATGACCTAGATGGAAACTTTAAAGATTGTAACGAAAACGCTTTTAAACTTTATGGCTACTCCCAATCGGAGTTAAGAGATATTAAACCACAGGATATTGTTCACCCAGAATATTATAGCATTCTTTTGGAGAATCAACAGAGGATACGTAACGGTGAAACAACACTTGTAGAATCGGTTCATTTACGAAAGGATGGTACAAATTTCCCTGTAGAAATCAAATCTTCGATGATAGTAATGGGCGATAAGCCTGTTGTAATATCAGTAATAAGAGATATTAGTGAAAGAAAAAAACAGGATGAACTGATAAAAAAGCAATCGGATTGGATGGATGCTCTCCTTAGAACTCCAACCGAAGGGCTTTGGATTGTTGATTCATCTAAAAGGTTGGTTCTTGTAAATGATGCTTACGTTAGGATGAGTGGGTATTCAAAGGATGAACTACTCAATACATCAATATCCCAACTAGAAGCTCTAGAAACGCCAAATGAAATTGCAAAACGAATAAAAAGCATAATTCAAAAAGGTTGGGGTGTATTTGAGAGTAAACATAGGCAAAAGGATGGGACAATATACGATGTTCTGGTTAGCGTTTCGTATGACAGCCAAAAAGATGAGTTTTATGGATACATAAGAGATATAACTGAAGATAACAAGATTAAAAGCGATCTTGAGATTGCATTACTCAAATACAAAACCCTTTTCAACTCTTTTCCGCTTGGTATAACCATTGCCGATGAGAATGGAAAAATCACTGAAAGCAATACTAAAGCCGAAGAATTGCTAGGTATATCACAAAACGAACAGCTACGGCGACGAATAGTTGGAGAGGAATGGAATATAATCAGAAGAGATGGTTCTCAAATGGATCCAAACGAGTACCCCAGCGTAAGGGCACTAAAGGAGAATAGAACCGTAGAAAATGTTGAAATGGGTATTGTAAAAGGGAATAACGGTATAACCTGGATTAATGTTACTGCAACGCCCATTGAACTTGACAAGAGTAAGGTTATAATTGCTTATGGTGATATATCCGACAAAGTAGAACTCCAAATGGATTTGTTGCTAAAGGAGAATGCCATTCAGAACTCGCATACAGGTATAGCCATTTCAGGAACTGATGGTGCGTTAAGCTACGTAAACAACGCATTCAAACAGCTTTGGGGATACGAAACTAACCAAGAAGTGCTTGGCCGAAGCGTTTTCGAGTTTTGGCAAAACCCCGCGGATATTATTGAGATTACAGAGAGTATGAAAGCCTCTAGCAGCTGGACAGGCGAAAGGGTTGCCAAGCGAAAGGATGGCTCAACCTTCCAATGCCAAATATCGGCCAACTTTTTAAACGATGCCAGTGGAAAAATTACCCACTTTATGGGTTCGTTCTGGGATTGTACTCATAGAAAAGAGTACGAATTAGAAATAACAAATGCTTTAAGGGAAAAAGAGTTTCTTATTCAGGAAATACACCATCGTGTGAAGAATAACCTACAAATTGTATCGAGTTTAATATATCTTCAATCGCTTCAAATTAAGGATAGAGAAATTGCTGATATCTTCACTCAAAATCTGAACAGAATCCGGTCCATGGCTTTGGTGCACGACTTTCTCTACCAATCTGAAAATCTAAAAAGTTTTGATTTTAAAGGCTACATTGAGCAACTGATTTCAAACGCCAATTCGGGTTTTAAAGGCGAAAACCAGCAAATAAATTATGAAATCGACTCAAATGAAATAATACCATTTGAACAAGCAATATATATAGGCCTTCTGGTTTTAGAGTTACTAACTAACGCTGTTAAATATGCATTTGTTGGCAAAAGCGAGGGTATAATTCGAATAAGAATGGAACGAATGAATGGAAATTTTATACTAACTTTTTCTGATAACGGCATTGGCATCCCTAATGTAGAAACTATATTAGAAAGCAATTCTTTTGGCGTACTAGTTATTAAAACCCTAGCGAAACAACTTAATGGAATTATTAGTTATAGGTCTGAAAATGGAACCCAAGTCACTTTAATTTTCCCGCAAAGCTGAAAGAATGAAAAAAGTTAAAATTCTCGTTGTAGAGGACGAGGAGATAATAGCACTCGAAATAGTAACCCGACTTAAAAATATGGGCTACGATGTTTGCAAAACCGTTGCCAGTGGCTTCGATGCCATTAATGAACTTAAACAATGCAAGCCAGACCTAATTCTGATGGACATACGCATTAAGGGCGAAATGGATGGCATAGAAACAGCCAAGAAAATTTAGGGGGGGCAAAACAAAAATTACAACGCAAAGCATAAGCACAAACGTGTAAACAGCTTGATTTTGTTGGTGGTTGGTAATGTTGTGGGCATGTTTAGCGAACAAAACAAAATTTACAATTAGCTTAATTCTGGTTTACTTTTTTGAAGCGTTTGGCCCTATTGTGCCGTTTGTACCTTAATTATACTTTAATGCCATTAAATACTGCTTAAACAGCATTTTAGCCCCTCCCCAAGAGGGGCTTTTTTGTACCCGTAAAAAAGTGCCAAAAAAGAGCCAAAAAATGAATATTTGGACATATTGTTGGACAAATGGGTGGACAAAAAGGCTAAAAAAAGAGCCTTAAAAGAATACCGTAACACTAAAAGGAGGCGTGTAAACAGGTAAAAAATAGCGTGAAAGTGTACCGTAATACATTTAATTATGTGTTTAGAGGTTTGTTAACAAGCAGTATATTATTCGATTAAGTGCTTTTGCGCCCCTATTCCAACCTAATTACCCCTACAACTATGGCAATTCCAGTTATTTCGTCAATCGGAATTTCGAAGGGGTCGTACTCCTTGTTGTCAGATATGGCCAGAATGCTGCTCTCTGTAGTGCCCTTTTTTAGGCGTTTAACCAGTAGCCCCTGCTCCTTGGTGCCCACAACGTGGCACTTATTCCACTGTATAAACTGGCTGTCGTTTATTTTACGGCAGGCAATAATGTCACCGCTGCTGTACTTTGGGTACATGCTGCTCCCCTTTACCCTTATCATAAAGTCTATGCCGTTAAAATCGGGCACCACGTAGTTGGCCTCAATGTCCTGCTCCGTGATGGCGAAGTCTGGCGACCCGAAGCCCGCCACGGCCGCCAGGCTCACCAGCGGCACTGGGTGCAGCCCCTCCGGGAAGGCCCCCGCCCCACGCGCCGCCACGGGCGCGGCCCCGCGCAGCATATCGCCCTTGCCCGTCAGCAGCCAGTCGGGGTTGA
>CAZBBA010000106.1:3880-5520 GCA_964490015.1 uncultured Rikenellaceae bacterium | reverse complement strand
TAAAGGTATGGAAAAAAAACAAACCACCCACAAGCTGCCCCGCATTCTCACCGACAGGGGTGAGCGGAAGGCCCTCACCGAGCTGCTGCGCACCAGCTACCCCACGGTGCGGGGCGCGCTGCGTGGCGAGGTGAACACCCCGCTGGCGCTGCGCATCCGCAAGCTGGCGCTGGCGCGCGGCGGCGTGGAGGCCCCCGCACCCACAACGCCCAGCCCCCAAAACGAGCAGCCACGAAGGAGCTCAGGCGCAGGTTCGAAGTAACAGTAAAATACAACTCGCCATGGAAAGAGAAAAAGAGTTAACGGCTATTGCCCATGAGATCAGGAAAACAGTCGAGCTGCTGAACGAAAAGGTTAGAGAGGCAGAGGAAAAGGGGTTACGCGTTGAGATAGAAACACATACCTCAACAATGGAGAAAAGGCCAATTACGGCCAGTATTTATCTAGTAACCGACTACTAGTCCAGGCTTCTACCCAGAGCCTTGGCTAGCTTGTAGATAAGGGAACCTATGTTGAAGTACTCTTGGGTACCTACAACCGCTCCACAGCTAGCGCACTGAATGAACATGATCTTGTAGCTGCTTCTTGAGGGCGTGTTCTCCACCATTTCAAAACTGTGACCCCCGCATTTAGGGCAAGTAGATAAAGCCATAATGATTACAGTTTACGATTAGACACCCTAAATGTAGTCATTTTTCCCGTTCGGCAAGCGCCGGGGTTCGAGCCCCCGGCGGGAGCATAAAAAAACGAGCCATGTTCGATTACTTCAACGGCATATTCGCAGTAAAGGCTGAGGCGCTATACAAGGACTTGGAGGTGCTTACTTACTCTAATTACAGAAAGCATATAACTAGAGGTAAGTTAAAAGGCATTGTAACCCCTTGTCGCGGCCAGCAGGCGTGGGTGGAGTACTCCTCCGTTGAGCGGTGCGGGCTGGCGCCGCTGGTGGAGGCCAAGCTGGGCTACAGCCCCCGCGATGCGCACGAGTACAACCCCGTTGCGGCCATCCTGGAGATAGACACCGCTGCGGCTGAGTTCTACGCGGGGTACAGGTACGGCGAGCACCTTACCGTGCCGCTTCCCCCGCAGGTTCAGGTGGAGTACACCCATAGCGCCAGCGTGCTCAACGCCATCGACGCCATTGTTACCAAGCGCCGCACGCTCAGAAAGCGCATTGCGGGCAGGTTCTCGATGGTTGCCGCCATGGAGGAGATGAACGGCTACGTGCAGCAGCTGGACACCCGGGTGTGGAAGCACGGGCTCAGCTACGACAACCATCGCTCGCTGGAGCGCATGTACAAGGCGTACAGGAGCGAGGGGTACGCGGCCATAGTTCACAAGAACTACGGCAACAAGTTTGCGCTAAAGGTAACGGAGCTGGTAGAGCAGGTTTTGCTGGGCATCTACACCATGGAGGAGAAACCTTACCAGGTTGGCGCGCTGGACACATACCTTATGTTCCTTGCTGGACAGCAGCGGCTAGAGGTTATTGACAAGGCTACTGGCGAGCTGGTTGCGCTTAACCCTGCCGACTACTTTAACGAGAAGGGCGAACCCATTATTATTAGCGAGAGCACGGTTAACCGGTGGCTTAAGAAGTGGGAGAACGAGAACGTTTCCGACAAGAAGCGCAACTCGGA
>CAZBBA010000106.1:0-3780 GCA_964490015.1 uncultured Rikenellaceae bacterium | reverse complement strand
ACTGTGCAGGCCTACTACTTCCCTGGCGATGAGGTTAAGGAGGTTTACCTATACCAAAACGGCAGGTACATATGCACTTGTACCCCAGTAGAGCGATACAACGAGGCTGTTATTGAGCGTGACGATGAGGATACGCGCATACGCAACAATCAAATGGGGTATGTGTCTTCGTTTGACAAGATGACACGCGACAAGCTATCGGCAATACCTAAGCTTATTGCGCTACCCGTTGACGAGGTTACGGAGCAGCTGGCACATCAGCCTAAAGGGGTAATGCCCATTAACGGTGAGTTTGACGAGCCGGACATTGAGCAGAGCCGCGAAGCCGCTAAGGCACGCCGCAAGGAGGAGCGCAAGAAAGCCGCTCTTAACGCAGAGATAAAGAAGAAACATCTTGAGCATTTAACCCAAATAGCCAACATGGCAAAATACGACTAACCATGAAAGAGACAACCAAACTAAGCATTGCAAAGGCTGCCAACGAGTACGCGCAGCAGCAGGGCTGGCTAAAGAACGGCAAGAACGGGGTTAACCCCCTGTCCCGAGTAAGCGGCGTTAGCGCCGGGTACCTGAGCCGCATGCTGGCGGGCCAGCTGAGCTACGACAACGGAGCCGTAATCTCCACGGTGCAGTGGGACAAGCTGGCCAAGGCCGTGGGGTATGAGGTGGATAAAAACGTGTGGCCCAAGCGAAACACCGCGCAGTTCATAGCCACCATTGCCCGCCTGGAGGAGGCCAAGGAGATGAACATAAAGGGCATGATCATTGGCGAAACGGGCAGCGGGAAGACCTACACGCTGGACAAGTTTGCCCGTGTCAACCCCAAGAACACCATTCGGATTACGCTCAGCGTGCTGCACAACGTGAGGGGCTTGCTGGACGACCTTTGCGACGCGCTTGCCGTAGAGCGCAGAACCAGCAAAACAGCCTGCCTAAAGGCCATCACGGCCAAGGTTAGGAACATCGACACCTCGGAGCACGGGCTGCTCATCGTGTTTGACGAGGCCGAAAACGCCACGGTGCCAGTTCTACGCACCATTAAGGCGGTTTACGATCACATACACGCCTACTGCTCCATGATGCTGCTGGGCACGCCTCAGCTCATCAGCAACCTGGACAAAATGACCAAGCGCGATTGCATAGGGATTCCTCAATTCGTATCGCGGTTTAGGGCCAACACCTTCTTCCTGGAGGATATTGTCAGGAAGGATCCCGAGACCGGTGAGGATACCACCTTTGAGGAGTTCTTTGCTGGCGTTGTAAAGGACGAGGGCCTAAAGGCGCTGCTGCGCGGCCTATGTAGCGATTACCGGATGCTTCGCGACTACCTGGTGCCCGCCATAGAAAGAGCAGAGGCTGCTGGGGTTGAGCTAACCGAGGATTTCTTCAGGCGCATTACCGGTATTGTTCACTAGCCTTTAAACAGCCTTTAAGCATGAGGAGAAATGAGGACAGCGCGAGGGCGCTGAGAATGTACAACCTCGACGAGTTCCTTGGCAAGAAATTCAACCAGACAACCTTTCACGGGGAGTGGAGGGATTTGATAGGTAACCCGGTACTTACCGGAATATGGTTCATAAACGGCAATAGCTCTAATGGTAAGACAACAGGAGCCATCAAGTTGGCCAAGTACTTAACCCGTTACCTGAAGCTCATCTACTGGAGCAAGGAGGAGGATGCTTCCGCTACCCTGCAAATGGCTTTTAATCGCGTGGGAATGGAGAAACCGGAACGTAGGAAGATTTTCATTCCGCAGCGCGGGGAAACGCTGGAGGGGGTCAAGAAAAAGCTCCGTGAGCCCAAAGGCCCAACGGCCGTTTTCTTTGACAGCGTGCAGATATTCCAGAAGAAGTACGGGAGCGACTTCTTCTACGAGCTGAAAGAGGAGTTTGCGGGCACCAAGCTGCTCGTTTTTATCAGCCAGGCCGAGGGCAAGAACCCCAAGGGCTCACTAGCAGACGACATTAAGTACGATGCTGACGTGAAGATGTGGGTTGAAGGCCACCGGATGTTTGCCGAGAGCCGAGTTGAGGGCTCAATATCTGGATCGTACGTAACAACCTGGGAGAAAAAAGCCCTTGAATACTGGGGCGCAAAAAAGTAAAACTATGGAAAAGCTAACCAACAAACAGCAAGCCTTTAAGAACAGCCTCATTAAGCGGGTTCACACGGTAGTGAGCCAAATAGGCATTAGCGATGACCAGTACCGCGCAGCGCTAGGCTCTTTTGGGTACCAGAGCAGCAAGGACATGCCCATTAACGAGCTGCTGCGCTTTATTGATGTGATTAGCCATCTTGACCCCGACGGCGATGCATGGCGTAAGCGCTGCATTGCCGCCATTGGCGGATGGCTCCGAGCAACCAACAGGGATGAGAGTCTGGCCCTAATCAAGGGCATTGCCTGCCAGGCTACCGGTTACAGAAAGTTTAACAGCATTCCCCAAGCGCGCCTGCGGGACATCTACTACGAGTTTTCCCGTAAGGCCAAAACGGTGCAAGCGGTGCAGGCCATTACCGCTGCCGATGTGGAGTACCTGGCCAGCTGGAACTAACCCCTAATCCTAAAAAGTATGAGAAACAAGTACAAAACAGCCGAGTTTGACAATGAGCGGCTCCGCGCGCAGCTGAGCAGCGCCGAGCTCCGTGTAGAGCAATTACAGATGGAACTCGATAAGGCCACGGTGGAGCAGTATGATACGCTGGTAAGGCAGTGCAACGCAGCTATGCATAAGGTTAACGCCATTAGGGAGCGCCTGCAGAGCGGGCCGGCTAGGGGGTACCACTGCGGCGTTGTTCTGCCCATCCTCAGACCCGTTAACCGATACTCCAACTAGCATACACATGGCTTACACCAACCGGAATAAGCTAGCGCTAATCGTAGATATCCAAGAGATTGTTAAGCGCGAGCAGGCTAAGGGCATTACGCTTAAGCGCATATACAGGGAGTATATCAAGCCCAAGTACCATATATCCTACTCCACCTACAACAATTACCTAGGTGTTCCGGCTAAAAATCAGCTTAAAAAACTTAACGAAAAAGACAATGAATGCAGAGGTTAAAAATGGCCGCACCGTGGCCACCATTCAGGGCGAGATTAACGCCCTTAGAGCGCTAATCGCCCGCAGAAAGGCCTGGTTGAGAAAGAGGGATAACCGGCTAAAGGAAACCTACACAGCGGTATCGCACGACACGAACAGGATGAGCAACGTGCTTGATGAGCTGAAACAGGAGCTTGCCGAGCGGCAACGCAGGCAGGCATGAGCACAATTTTTCCACAACTAAATACCTAGAACAACAATGAACATTGACAAGTTAACACCAGAAGAAAAAGCCGCGCTAAGGGCGCAGCTAGAGGCCGAGGAGCGCGCCGAGCGGGAGCGCAAGCGGATGGAACGGAACACCTACGAGGACTTGCGCAACGCGCAGGTGCTAAGTACCTTTAAGCAGCTGCAAAAGATTAGCACGGAGCTGGAGCTGGCTAAGCAGCGGGTGTTCGGCGAGTTCTCCACCCTGCTAAAGATGAAGCAGGAGCTATTCGCCCTGACCGAGGAGCAAATGCTCAGCCAGGGCAGCCACACCTTTACCAGCGCCGATGGCGATGTTAGCGTGATCATTGGCCACAACGTTATCGACCGCTGGGACGAGACGGTGAGCGTGGGCGTTGAGCGCGTTAACGCGTGGCTTAAAAGCCTCGCCCGCGATGAGAACAGCGCCATGCTGGTGGGCATGATCAGGGACCTGATGAAGCCCAACAAGGATGGCGTTTTGAAAGCCAACCG
>CAZBBA010000105.1:0-11609 GCA_964490015.1 uncultured Rikenellaceae bacterium | reverse complement strand
CGTGGCTGCAAGGCGTGCCCAGAAATTCCGAGGCTCGAAAAGAATTGAATAATACTCTTACTCTGCACTTGGGGAGTTCCAGAACCCTTTAAAAAGTTGGTGGGAGGCCAGCATTAGCCACCAAAGCTGGCGGGCTACCCGACCCTATTCGGGGCAAAAAAAACGCAGCAACACTTAAAAACCGTAGGAAGGTGGGCTGTTGCGTAGGTTGATAAACCCAAAATTAATTTGAAATGGAAAAGAAAAGTTTGAAAGTATTAATGGTCGCTGTATTTTTGACTCTCAGTTTTATTGCTTCTAATGCTTTTGGCGACACAACAGTTCTAACTGCACCCGATAATGACCAAGGAGGTGCAACTATCACCTGTAATCAAAATCCTGGGAATAAGGCAAAGTGTTGGCGGAGGTATCCAACGGGAGTAAGTTTAGATTGTTACTGGACTGGAAATCAGAATGATTGGTGCTAGATGCCATGTTTTTATCTAATTGACAACCTTGGAATGCTATTCTAGGTGGGATTTTCTCACCTAGATTTTTTTAAATTGATTTTCTCGTAAAATATTAATATGCAGAATAATGAGTAGTAATAAGATTAGCTATGCGACTATTGGATTACTTTGCCTTAGTTTCCTTTTTTTCTCAACTTGCAAAAAGCCATCGCAGAGTATAGACCTGTCGAAAGAAAAACCAACTTCGGTATTTGATATCTTTTCTGAGGTGAGTGTAGTACAGTTTGAAACAGGAAATGATTTTTTAATAGCTGAAGCGAGCGTAATCCATTATCATAAAGGATATTACTATATACTAGATCGGAGAAGTCAGCAGCTATTTTGCTTTGATGAGGGTGGGTCATATATTTTTAAAATCTCAAGACAAGGCAAAGGACCAGGGGAATATAACTATATTACAGATTTTTCTATCGATATGGGCAACGATATGCTTCTTATTATGGATCCAGTTTTGCAGTTTGTGCATTTCTATAACCTACAAGGGGAGTATATTAGAACCATACGGGTTAAAACAGATAAGGTAATGGGTTTGAATAAAGTAATTGCACTTAACAATTCAATCCTGTTGGTAACTTCAATTACCTACGAACAGTTGCTCTTTGTTGATAAAAGTACAGGTGAAGTCTTGCACAAATCCTTCCCCTACCCAACTAAAGCTCCACACCTTGAAGCATTTGTACCCATGGAACTTATCTATCAATATGAAGGAGGAATTTATGTGATGCCCGCTTTTAGCCAACAAATCATGAAGGTTGAAGGTCTTACAACAAACCAGCACTATAGCTGGTGTTTTGGAAAACAGAACAATTCACCAGAACAAATTAAAAACTTGGTCGAAAAGATTGATGCAGGTAATAAATACATTTTTCCTTATGAAGGTGTGGGAGGAGGAAAGCTGCTGAATCATCACTTCTTCTATATTTTCGAGACAAAGAAATACCATTTGGCAATGCTAGAATTTGATGACAATTTTATTCATGTTGCAGTTGATAAAGAGAGTGGGATTTCTAGTGTGTTTATTGTCTTTACTGAGGACATTAGCTTGTTTGGCTTTAGTTTAACTGCCGATAGAGCCATTGGTGTTGAGAAAGGAATCGCCTCGTATTTAAAGCAGTATCACCCAGAACTTTCTCACCGTTGCCTTAATTATTTTCATCCAGAAATTCTTTCCGTAAAAGACCAGCAAATCATTGAAAAGCACAATCCCCTGACCGATAACCCTTATTTTGTGGTTTATAAGTTTAGAGAATAGTTTCTTAACATTGCTATACAAACAGTTAACTGGTTGGACACTCAGCCTATTTCAAATTCAAGAAATTATGAAGCACTATCTGGTTTTTTATTTGCTCGTGTTGTTTATGGGCATTTCGGTATGGCTCACAGTAAGAGTAAAGAAGGTGAATAACTTATTTGTTAAATCGGAGCAAAATTATTACTGGAAGAATACCACTAGAACTTATACAAGATGAGTATATTTTCAGTAAAATTTTGAACTAACACCCCATGTGGCTCGGAAGTTTTTCGGTTCTATAACGTACGGTGCGGGTAGATATAATTGGCAAATTTTTTTCATTGAATAGTATTATCGTGTGCTGCATGAGCTGCACCTTTTGCTATTTTGTTATTAAAGGTTTTTCAAATATTCCAGCCACTACGCAGCTATACTGGCATTAGTTGCGTAGCACCGATAACACAGTAAGGGCAAGGCGAAGCCAATATTAAAGTGAATTACCCACTATATTTTATATAGAGCCAAATCTTCTTTATACCTATTGAATACATTAGCCATTCCGAGAACATGTTTTATAACATACGAAATGGGGGGGGGTAAAATCAAATATTTTATATATTTGCAATCAAAGTAGAATGCATACAAAAAGATATAAAAAGTTACAGTAATAACCATTAGCAATTCATTAACCATTATTCTTTTTCAACACCCAAGTTTTGGGAATAGTTATAAAATTATTTGAGATTAGATTAATATAACGTTATTTACCTACAGGAAAGGAGGCTCACAAACCCAGCAAAATTTGCTAACCGAGTAGCCGCTGCCAGGCCGTGGCTGCAAGGCGTGCCCAGAAATTCCGAGGCTCGAAAAGAATTGAATAATACTCTTACTCTGCACTTGGGGAGTTCCAGAACCCTTTAAAAAGTTGGTGGGAGGCCAGCATTAGCCACCAAAGCTGGCGGGTTGCCCGACCCTATTCGGGGCAAAAAAGCGCAGCAACCCTAATAAAAAACCTCTGGTAAGGTGGGCTGCCGCGCAGGTTGTTAAACCCAAAAATAATACGAAAAATGAAAAGAAAAGTTTTAGGAATTGTAGGTTTTGCTTCATTTATACTTGTTTTAGGATTTCTTAGTTTACATTTTAAACAAAAAGCATCAGCAATAACACCTAATTGCCCAAATGGTTGTCTTGATAAATGTGGAAGTTGTGTTTGTGGGGAATGGTATCCTTATGAAGAGGCTAGCCCTGGGCAAATTGTTGCTCCAGGAGGTAAATAATAATAAAGTTCAAAAGGGTGTCTAGTAAGATCATTATTTTTTTTCATCTTGAATCTTAATTTTTTTTTGATCTAAAGACACCCTTATATTTCAATAAATCATGATTGTAATAAAAGATGAATAGAATATTTCAGTTATTTGTTTTAACAGTTTTTACTGCTTTTTTCTACCAATGCAAAGTTAGGGATACTACAGAAGTATTCTGCCTTAATCGCAACCAAATAGAAGCAGTTGATGATAGGATTGTATTTATAGAGACAAAATTTTACTTTGGTGCATCTTCTTTGAAACTAATTGATAGTTTTCTGGTTGTAACAGAGTTGCTTAATCATAATAGTGATAAATGTATACATCTTTTTAATAAGAACGACTTTTCACATGTTGCAAGTGTGGGTAAAATAGGAAGGGGGCCTCAGGAGGTAACCAGACCTGGTCCAACAGGAATTGATTATAATAATCGTATCCTATGGATTACTGATCATGGGAAAAGAACTATATGGAAATTTCCTTTGGATAGCATTCTCAGGAACAAGAATTATTCACCTAGTGAAAGAGAAAAAGTCGATTTTCAACTATCACATTTTCTGGTATATTACGATATCTTAAACGATAGTCTTGCAATAGGGAAAGCCATTCTACCCATAAGTGGTGGTGGTTTTGAAATGAAAACATCACTATTTAACTTAAAATCTGGTAATATAGAAGAGTTTGGTTATACACACCCAAGTGCAGTTGGTCGGTGGGTTTCAAACTCTCGTTCACATTTTTCGACTGGTATAAATGTTTTTGTGAGTTGTTACAACAAAATTGATTTAATCACTATCACAAATTTACAAGGAGAACTTCTATTTAATATATATGGGCCTGACTGGCAAAAAAATAAGGATTTCATAAATGAATTCTTTACAGATGTGATTGTTACACAACGAAACATTTACCTAAGTTACAATGGCGGGGCTGGTGTAGTTCTGGATGATAATAAAAGGCAAAGAGGTGTTTACCCCTCAAAAATAATGGTGTTTGATTTTAATGGTAGTTACGTTAAAACCTTTGATTTAGGGAATGAGTTTGTGAGTTTCTGTATTGACGAAGAAAAACGAAGAGCAATTGTATATTTCAATGACCGTGAAAACCCATTAGGCTTTTTAAATCTGTTGTAAAATGAAAACACTTTTTTTTGCTTTATTTTTTTTATTAATACTTTCACTATCAATCTCATGCAGTTACAAACAGACATTGAATGTTGATGGTTTAAATGATTCTTTGTTGTCAAAAACCATTTTTTTCCCGAGTACTTTAAAACTGATAAAGAATAATAAACATAAAGGAATAGAAGACTTTATTGCTGATAGTGAGGGTAAAGCAAAAGTAGTTTCGATTATTGACGGCATTTGTATGACATGCATTACAGAACAACTAAACAAGTTGGATAGTTTGTTTATTAATCTAATTGGGAGTTCAGATAAAGTACAACTTATTTTTGTTCTAAACTTTAATGCTAAGGACTCTTTATATTTTTCGAATACGCTTTTCCCGGCAGTTAAAGCAAGAGGAGTTTTGCTATGGGATTCAAACTTTTATTTTGAGAAAGAAAACAACTTGCTAACGTCTAATATGTACTTACGAACCTTTTTAACTAACACTAAAAATAGAATTGTTCTTTACGGTAATCCATTATTGAACTCAGAAATTATTAGTATATACAGTGATACGTTACAGACGATGCAATGAAGAAAATAACTATATTGTTAATCATTAATCTAGTTTTATTATTTTTTTTTCTGTCGGAATATGATATTTATGAGATATCTTCCGATTCAATGGCAAACACAATTCTCTCTGGGGATGTAGTTCTGGTAAGTAAAGATCTTTTTAAGGTTAATCGTAATCAACTTGTAGCATTTGTTGGCAATGATTCCCCCAAAAAACACACATTAATAAAACGATGTGTAGCACTTCCAAGTGATACATTATTAATTAAGAATGGTAGAGTATACATAAATGGTCTTTTACTTGATTTCCCGCCTCAAGGATTATTTTATGATACAAGTATCGATACAAAAGGAGAGGAATTGAAAGCATTGATTTACCCATGGTCGGAGTCAATTTTCTCAAACAATTCAGACTTATGGACACTAGATGATTTTGGCCCTATTGTTATTCCTTTCAGTGGTATGGTAATACATTTTACAAATGATAATAATATAGTTTACAGAAAAACATTTTATGATTTTGAAAAGTACACAACAAAAATTAATAGTGGTAATTGTATAATACCAGAAATGTATTCATTTCGTAATGATTACATCTTTTTACTTGGTGATAATCGTCACAATTCTAAAGATTCGCGTCATTTTGGATTTATTCCTTGTAGCAATTTAAAAGGAACTATTAAGATGATTGTTTATTCAAAAGATAAGGATGGTTTAAGATGGAACAGATTCTTCAAATCCCTAGAATAGGATTCTTCCGTTCATCGATTATTTTAACAATAACATTACACTCCAAATCGCTTTGATTTTTTATATACGATCATGTTAATCAATACCTTAATATATTTTTTTAGTTGTAATAATTATCACTAAACTGATTTTTTATATGTTACGATTTTTAACTTTGTGATAGGAAATTACTTGAATAAATGAGAAACTTGTATTTTTATTTTTTTTGCATTGCAATTACTACACTTTTCTCCTGCTCTTCCGAAGGTGTAGATGTGAACAGCCCCCAAGGACAAAGGTCAAATGTTGCCCCCACCCCCGTTCACATCACCACAGCCCCAGCACAAAGCAAAACCTTCCACCACGAGTTGCTTTGCAATGGCGTGGTGGAGGTGGGGCGGATGGCCAGGATTGGCTTCGAGGCGCAGGGGGTAATTGAAAGTTTACCAATTGCCAACGGACAGATAGTGCAGCAGGGGCAGCTGCTGGCGAAGCTCGATAGCCGCGAACAGCTTATGGCACTGGAGAGGGCACGTAACAGCCTGCTCAGGGCACAGGTTGAGATGAAGGATTTTCTGTTGGGTTACTCAGCTAAGGCCGATACGGCAACACTGCCACCACAGGTGCTTCAAACAGCACGCATTAGAAGTGGGTTGGCCGAGGCCGAGCTGGCAGTAAGGGAGCACGAGCTGAGGCTATCAAAAACAACAATAGCTGCCCCCATTGCCGGCCGCATTGTTGACCTGAAGGCCAAGCCCCACAACCCCACCAGCAGCTACGAGTACCTGTGCCATATCATCGATGAGAGTTCCTTGCAGGTGGGCTTCAACGTGCTGGAGTCGGAGCTCGATGTCGCCATTGAGGGCACTGAGGTAGAGGCATATCCCTTCTCAGACCCCAGCTTACGCAGCATGGGTACAATAACCGAAATCAACCGAATGGTGGATAAAAACGGAATGGTTAGAGTGGTGGTCCAGTTGTCACACACCCATAGGAGTATTATCCCCGGAATGAATGTACGTGTGTTGGTTCGCAAATCGATACCAAACCAGCTGGTAATCCCAGCCGAGGGGCTAACCCGCCGCCAGAATAGGGATGTGGTTTTCGTGCTAAAAGACACCCTTGCCTACTGGCAGTACGTGGAGGTTGGTCCACGGAACACCCACGAAGTGGTAATCCTAAGCGGATTGAATGAAGGGGACAGGGTAATTGTATCGGGCAATGCAACCATTGGCCACGAAGCGTGGGTGAGGGAGATGGGAGAAGGGAAATGAATAATGAAATTCAAAGTTGTAATAAGCATTATGCAAATCTCACACTTTAGCTATGTGCTAATTAAGTTCCACCACCAGTATGACCCCAAGCAAGAACCTACTTCCTAGCTACATAAGTCCTTTTACTATTCTGGTAGTCTTTGTGGTGCTGGTTGTTGTGGGAATTGCCCTAGCCCCTCGGCTGTCGATCCGTTTGTACCCCACGGGTGAGGGAAAGACCATATACATATCATATCTATACCCCCGAGCCTCGGCCGAGGCCGTGGAGATGGAGGCAACCGCTCCACTGGAAGGGCTTCTCTCCCTAATCGATGGGGTGCAGCGAGTGAACTCGGTTTCGGCTGATGGATGGGGGAGGATTGCCCTTACCCTAACACGTGATGCTAGAATCGAGCCAATCCGTTTTAGAGTACTTTCTGCAATTCGTGAGGTTTACCCACGAATGCCCGAGGGGGTAACCTATCCAAGGATTAGCTCTCATGCTCCCGATCAGGAAAAAACCATTCAGCTGCTTACCTATACCCTATCTGGCTCTATGACTCCGCCCACGCTTCGGGCCATAGCCGAAGAGCAGTTCAGCCAGCCCCTTTCAACCATTGAAGGGGTAAGCAGTATCGATGTGTATGGTGCCAATGTGAACGATTGGTACATCGAGTACAAGCCTGAGCAGATGAAGCGTTTCGGGTTAAAACCCAGCGATATTTCAAGAGCAATCTCTCGATATACATACCTTTCGGGGGTTGGGATTACTGGAACAACCCAAGGGCTTACCATGCCCGTTTCGGTAGCAGGGCCAGGCATTACAAACAACCAGTGGGGTAGCATTGAGATTGCTAATATAAACGGTCGAATTATTTCCCTAGATCAGCTGGCCAGTGTAACCCTCCGCGAGCGCGAACCCGATGGGTACTTCCGCATTAACGGACAAACCGCCATAACCCTGGTTGTGCAAACCACCACTCAGGCCAATCAGATTGCTACAGCCAACCGGGTTTACCATGCTATTGATGCCATTAAGCAATCGCTCCCTGCCGACATAGTTATTTCCAAAGCCCTCGACAACACCATCTTTCTACGTGCTGAGCTGAGGAAGAACTTCCTGCGCACCCTTTTTTCTGTTACCATACTGCTGGTCTTTGTTCTGATTGCCACTCGTAGTTTTCGTTACCTTTTAGTGGTAGCCATAAGCCTCACTGCCAACCTCGCCATTGCCATTCTCTTTTACTACCTGTTAAATCTTGAGATTCATCTCTACTCCCTATCTGGAATTACCCTTTCACTTGGGCTAATCATCGACAACACCCTTGTGATGGTTGACCATCTGCGCCATAGGTGCGATATGCTGGTCTTCACGGCAATCATGGCAGCTACCCTCACCACCATTGGAGCTCTGGCTTCCATCTTCTTCCTTACTGAAACCCAGAGGATTAACCTCACTGATTTTGCATGGGTTATCATTGTGAACCTTTCGGTATCCCTGCTTATAGGCCTTTTTATGATTCCGGCTTTAGTCCAAAAATCGAGACTATCCTCAGGTTTCCGAGTTCGAAGAAACCTTGATATAAGAGTAAGATTAGCAATGTCGAAGGGCTATTCTTGGCTTGCCATGATCATTTACCGATTCCGAAAACCTGTAATGTTTTTGGGAGTTCTTGCCGTTGGGCTACCCGTTTTCCTTATTCCCGAAAAGATTGACAGAGAAGGGTTTTGGCCAAATATTTTTAATTCAACATTAGGGTCAACCACATATCGCAGTCGCATAAAACCATTGTCCGACAAGGTATTAGGCGGGTCGCTTCGTTTGTTCTACAATAGCGTATGGAAAAAAGACTTTTGGGGTACCCCAGAGCGGACTAGGGTTTTTGTGCGTAGCTCCCTCCCTCAAGGGGGAACGCTAAACCATACCAACGAGTTGGCATCCCTTTTTGAATCGCATATCCTTAACCACCCAGAGGTGGAACATGTGATCACCAATGTACGGCCAAGGGGATTTAATATCGAAATCTTCTTTACGCCCGATCAGGAGAATGGCCCTTTCCCGTACTACATCAAATCGAAGCTTGAGAGCGTTGCCATTACTCAGGCTGGTGCCGATTTCTCGATCTATGGTGTTGGGTTGGGCTTCTCGAATGCTATATCGTTTGGGTTTGCCAATTCCAGGATTCTTCTCACCGGGTACAGCCATAGGCAGCTTATGGGGTGGGCACGTCAGTTCTCCGATAGCCTTCAAAAGATGCCGAGGGTTGATAAGGTATGGGTTCGCGGAGGTAATGCCTACTGGTTCAACGATGAGTACCGGCGATTTCTCACGCTAAACGAGTCACACCTCCTTGCTTCTGGTGTTGATGCCTCAAGGTTTTCGTCCGAATTAATACGCTTTTCTCCCCAAGCCGATTGGATACAGTGGGAATCAATCAATGGCAAGTTGGGTGCAGTACGTATCCGTCCTGAAAGAGATGATGTTCCAACAGATTTTGAGGTCAAAAACACTCCTGTTACCATTGATAACACCGAAATAAGAACGAAAAACATTGGTACCTTCAGAGACGAGCTGGCTGGCGACCAAATACATAAGATTAATCAAGAGTACATAATAACCTTTGCCTATAATTACATTGGACCTGACAAGCTAGTACGAATGGTGCAAGATGATCAGGTTAAAAAGATGAATGAAGTTCTACCTGTGGGCTTTAGTGCTACATTGCCAAAATGGGGCTACTGGCAAAAGGACGATAGAAAGCAGTATGGTCTGATTGCACTTATGGTGCTAATTATTTTTATTGTAACCTCCATACTCTTTGAGTCCATCAGGCAACCTTTGGCTGTTATCTTGCTTGTTCCGCTCTCATTCATTGGGGTATTTATTACCTACTCAACTTTCGACTTATCATTCGATCAGGGAACGTACGCAGCATTCCTTTTGCTGGGTGGTCTAGTGGTTAACTCGGCAATCTATATCATTAATGAGCAGAATATCTTGGCAAAACGGTATCCAAACGCCTCGGCTAAAAGCATTTACATTAGAGCAGTTAACGCCAAAATTGTTCCAGTTCTGCTTACAATTCTATCAACTGTGCTAGGTTTAGTTCCTTTTGTAATCTTTGGCAAAGAACCATTCTGGTTTTCGCTCGCCACGGGTACAATAGGTGGATTACTTTTCAGTATTCCAGCACTTTTACTATTTTTACCCGCATTACCAGGTGGTATATGGAGAAAGAATTGAACACAGTCCCGACCCCGATGCTTCGGGGTATCGGGAACGCAGATTATACAGTTTATCGCAGATAATAATAATTGAAACGTTTATGAATTCGTGAAAATCAGCAAGATTCGCATCATCAGCGTTCAAAATAAATGAATATGGTAAAGTTTTTGATTAACCGTCCCGTTGCAGTGCTTATGACCTTCTTTGCCTTGCTTCTGCTAGGGATCTTTTCGTCCTTTCTCCTTCCGGTATCGCTCCTACCCGACATAAATATTCCTGAGATAACTGTAAGGATTTCATACCCTGGCAAGCCTGTTAATGAGATGGAGCAATCGGTGGTTGCACCCATTCGTCTTCAGCTAATGCAAATACCTGGTCTTGACGAGTTAGAAAGCGAAGCACGCGATGGCGAGGGTACCATTAAGCTCAGGTTCAGCTATGATGCCAATATCGACTATACCTTTGTAGAAGTGAACGAGAAGGTTGATATGGCTATGGCAGAACTACCACGCGAGGTTCAGCGCCCCAGGGTTATCAAGGCCAGCGCATCGGACCTTCCAGTTTTTAATATCAATATAGGCTTTGCTGATACGTCCAACCTCTCGTCCTCTAAAATGCTTGAATTAAGCCAGCTGGCATCAAAGGTTATTCGTAAACGTATAGAACAGATGCCCGAAGTGGCTTTGGCCGACATTACCGGTATAACCACTCCCGAACTGGTAATCATCCCTGATCAGGGTAAGTTATGGGCGCTAGGTATAACCCCCGAGCAAGTGGCTCATGCTCTGCGACAGAGCATGTTTGGTCTTGGAAGCATTAGGATGCGTGAAGGCCAACTGGTTTTCGATGTGATAATTGAGCAGAAGGTTATCCTTCCCTCAGATATCCAGAGGGTTGTAATTTCTTCGGGCGGTAGAGTGTTCACTCTAAGCGAGTTGGCATCAATTGAGCTGAAACCAGCTCGTAGTCAGGGAGCATATTCATACAACGAGTTACCATCAATCTGCATTCCAGTAATCAAGCACACCAATGCCCGAATGAGCGACCTGAAGAAGGCTACAAAAAATCTGATAGACCAGCTACACAATGATTATCCTGATCTAGCATTTGCTTTAAGTAACGATCAAACCAAGATACTCGATTATTCCATAGTTAACCTTCGCAACTCCCTTATTGCTGGAATAATCCTAGCTATTTCGGCAATGTTCCTCTTCCTTGGCGATTACCGTAATCCAATCCTGATGGGCATAACAATCCCTATATCGTTGATAATAAGCATGATGTTTTTTCATCATGCCAGTTTGTCGCTGAATATCGTTTCTCTTTCAGGGCTAATCCTCGGTGTAGGGATGATGATTGATAACTCTATCGTGGTGATTGACAATATTACCCAATGGCGCTCAAGGGGGATTAACCTACACGATGCCGTGATTGGCGCTACCAACGAGGTGGTACGACCTCTCCTCTCATCGATGCTTACTACTTGCGCCGTATTTATTCCCTTGGTGTTTCTTAGCGGTATTTCTGGCGCAATGTTTCGCGATCAGGCTTTTGCTGTTAGCATAGGGCTTGGGGTATCATTCTGGGTTTCAATCACCCTTTTACCAACACTTTATTATAGACTAAATTTTGGAAATCAAACAAAATGGAGACACTCATCTGGGTTTATCCC
>CAZBBA010000104.1:0-11635 GCA_964490015.1 uncultured Rikenellaceae bacterium | reverse complement strand
AATACCACTCAACCCGACGACCGAGGATATATTGTTAAGGTAGGCGATAAGGCTCCCGATTTCACTACCCTTCTACAGGATAGCACGGTGTTTAGGCTGTCCGATAATCTTGGGCAAGTGGTTATGCTGCAATTCACCGCCAGCTGGTGCGGCGTGTGCCGCAAGGAGATGCCGCATATTGAGAAGGATGTATGGCTTCCTTTAAAAGACAAGGGTCTTGTGCTAGTGGGTGTTGATAGAGGTGAGCCCATTGAGAAGGTTATTGATTTCGCAAGAAAAATGGAGATAACCTATCCATTGTCACTCGATGAGGAGTCGAAAATATTTGAGCTTTACGCTCATAAAAGCGCGGGAGTAACCCGCAATGTGATTGTAGATCGCAAAGGCAAAATAGCCTTCCTCACCAGGCTTTTCGATGAAGAAGAGTTTAAGCAGATGATTGAGGTGATAGAAGAGTTGCTTAACGAGTAAGTAGAACTAAAGAGTCCAACATTTCCATAAATAAAAAGGCCGATTTGAAAACTCAAATCGGCCTTTAGCATAAACATACGAATTACTTCTGCCTCATTCGGAGGTAAATATTGGTAAGCACCTTTTTGGTGTACAGGGGGAAATCGCCATTCATCATCCACGCGTAGTAGCTGGGCTCCTTGGCAAATATCTGCTCAACTGGCTGACCTTTGTACTTGCCAAAGTTAAACACCTCAACTCCCTTCTCATCGAAAATAATCCTACCCGCAAAATCGACATTCTGGTTATGGGTGCTGTACTCTGCTAGAAAATCAACATCATTTTTAAGATCGGGATACCGATCGAGCTGGGCTTTGAGCACCTCGAATGTGGCAATTGTATCGACTTCGGCGCCGTGAGCGCCTACCAGATCCTTCTCACAGTAGAACTTATAGGCCGCCTCAAGTGTTCGCTTCTCCATTTTATGGAAGATGGTTTGCACATCGATAAACTTGCGCTTGCGGAAATCGAAATCCACATCGGCACGAAGAAACTCCTCGGCGAGCAGGGGGAAATCGAACTTGTTGGAATTAAACCCAGCCAAATCGCATCCCTCCATAAACTGAGCCAACGACTTGGCTATCTCCTTAAATGTGGGCTCGTTCTTCACGTCGTCGTCGGAAATACCATGGATGGCAGTTGCCTCGGCAGGAATTGGAATAGTTGGGTTTATCCTACGAGTTTTAACCTCTTGTTTACCATTTGGTAATATTTTTAGGGCAGCAATTTCCACAATTCGATCGTTTACCACGTCGATTCCGGTGGTTTCCAGATCGATAAAAACCAGAGGATTTTTAATGTTGATTTCCATAAGTTAAGTAAATACAGATGATATTTTAGAAAAAAGAACGAAGCTGTGTCCCAAAGCGGGAACAGCTTCGCAGGTAAATCTTTATTTGAACATTACGCACTTACCATCATAGGCATTAACAGCATAAGGACGTCCTCGTCGGGATTGTCATTAACGGCGGGGAATAGCAACCCTGCTCTTGATGGATCGGAAAGCGAAAGGATAACATCGCTTGCCGAAATATTAGCCAGAATTTCAATGAGGAACACCGACTTGAAACCAATCTCCATGTTATCGCCATCGTACTGGCACTGGAGTTTTTCGTGGGCCGAGATGGAGAAATCCAAATCCTGAGCCGACACCACCAGCTGATTGCCCTTAAGGGAAAGTTTAACCAGGTTGCTGGCCTGATTGGTAAAGGGAGCCACGCGCCTTAGGGCGTTGTTAAAGTCGAGCCTGTCGATGGTCATCTTGTTGGGATTGTCGACGGGGATAACCGAGTTGTAGTTGGGGTAAACACCCTCAACCAGTCGGCAAACCAACGTGTACTGCTCCATGGTGAACTGGGCGTTCTTAGCATCGAACTCCACCAGAACCTCGGAGTTGCCCTTTACCAGAATATTCTTTAGCAAAGCGGCTGGTTTCTTGGGCAGAATGAACGACTTCTCCTGATCGGCTTTTACATCAAGGCGCTTGTAACGCACAAGTTTGTGCGCATCGGACGCCACAAAGGTAAGGGCATCGGGCGAAAGCTCCATAAGAATACCATTCATCACGGGGCGCATCTCGTCGTCGGCAGTGGCAAAAATGGTTTTGGTGATGCCGCTAAGCAATGTAGCTGCAGGAACCTTAACCGAAACCTTGGTGCCAGCATCAACAGCTGCCTTAGATGGAAAATCTTCGGCGGGCTGCCCAACAATATTGAATTCACCCGTGTCGGAGATTACCTTAATGGCAAGGGTGTCCTTGTTTACATCGAAGGTAAGAGGCTGCTCGGGGAACTCCTTAAGAGTATCAACAAGAATACGGTATGGAATGGCCACCTGGCCATCGTTGGTCACATTCTCGAGCTTAATTGTGGTAGTAAGAGTAGTCTCGAGGTCGGACGCGGTTATCTCAAGATCGTTGCCGTTGAGATTAAAGAGAAAATTATCAAGAATAGGCAGGGTATTCTTTGAGCTGATTACCCTACTTACCACCGATAGGTGGCTTAAAAGCTCGGTGCTGGAAACTACAAATTTCATCCGTATCGATTTTTAAAATTGTTAGCAAAGGTACTACTTATGTCGAAATATCATCAACGCGACTGGTTGATGAAACCAATACCTGCTGGCCGCACATATCTGCAAAAGCAAAAATTACATTTTTAAAGCTGATAATCAGAAATGTTGATCGGCTCGAAACAGGAATCAATATTACGATTTTTTATGCAAAAAGGCAAAATAATGCCAAAATTAGTTTACAAACGACAATAGGTTGCGCAGAAGCTGATGCAGGTCGATGAAATTGGCAATGAAAACCTGATTACTTCCTGATACCGTAAGATAAACCCTATTCAAATCCACATTTACGGGTCTCCCCAGCTCATCGATATACTCATCAACAGGGATTGGGAACACCTTGAGAAGATGAATTTTACCATCCTTTTGGTAGATGTTGTAAATGAAGTCGGGCTCTGAATATACAATGGCTGCTTTCTCCTCGCTGGAAAGCGATGCAATACCAGTGTAAGGAACACTTGTCAGATTATCGAGAAACTGTTTTACTCGTGCTGAATTCACCTCCGAAATCTCAACGCCATTATACACATTAAAAACACGGTATTCGCCAGTGTCGGATATGTCGACACGATAGGATTGTTCAGGATCGTAAGGCACTTCAACCTCAACTGCATTTATGCTCGAAAGGCTTGGCATGGAAAGCAAGTTGCCTACCCAGTACTCTTCCTCCGTTTTGAAGAGACTAACAATATTCCCATCGAAGCCAGGCAACTCCAACCGGTAACCTTGTCGGCTCCCTTTCATCAATCCAACATTGTGCTGATTAAGCTGAGTGGTATAGGCAATGCTATACTCCTTAATCAGCCTCCGGCCCGAGAATAATTCAACCGTTATGCCTCTGGTGTTAATGAACTTATCTAAGGTATCATTTACAGTAATTGGGACAGGGCCAGCAGTTCGAAGTCTGGAAATCACCCTAAACAAAGCATTTATGGCATCTGTGCTGGCAGGAGTATCGCGATTTACCAGCCATGAGCCAGATTGAGTTTTTTGTAGCGTAATGCTAGCGTCGGTGCTACTGATTACAATTTGAGATATTCCCTGCGTATCGTGCTGGGCAAAGCCCATCTCCTTATCGCGCCTGTTGTTTGATAAGATATTTTGTGTCAAAAAATAACCAGCAAATATCAACAGAACAATAAACCACCAGTACCTAATTAGTAATCGTTTAACTCTCATAATAAAACCTATGATGTGTATCGTTTTCGCCGAACAATTAGCCAGATTGCCACAAAAATTAAAAGCGCAACCGAAGGAATTGTAAGATTTATTACCTGCCACCTAACACGATGCTCCAGAACCTTGCTCTTATCGAGTAGCCTAAGCTTAAATTCTCGCGTACGTAGATTCATCAACCCCTTATCATCGTTAAGGTAGTTGATCACATTTACAAGAAACTCTTTGTTGCCATAGGTTTGACGGGAGTAACGGTCGTAACCCAAGGGGGTTATATAGGCTCCATCGGCACGACGACTCACCTCGTTTCGTATGATATCGGCATCGGAAATAACCACCATTTTGGTAGGGATGCTATGATCGTGAAAACTGAAAGGTTTACCATTATTGAAGTTTGATAATGGTCTATTCGCGAAAGCCGAGGGGAAAATCCCCTCGAGCAGCACTGCTACTGGAATATTTGACCTGTTAAAATCGGTCTCGAGTGGGCTCTGCTCAATCTGTCTAAGATTTATGAAGAGCGGAACATTAAGCGTTCGGCTATAGGGCGAAGTTCGAAGGAGGATTTGTTTGTCGATATGGGGATCCATGCCCACAGTATCGATTGGGCTAACAAATCGGCTTGAGATTAGGTTCAAGTTTCGGGTAATGGGATGGCTAACCGGAGCATTCAGTAACGGATAGAAAACCCATGGAGCTGGGACAAAGCGGGAATCCTGTCCCTGAAGAGCAACGTTTACTGGCACCACAGCACATTGCATATCCTGAATTAGGGTGGGGTTAACCCTTGCTCCATACTTAAATAGTATGTCCTCCAGATTATGATCATTGGGAAAAGCCAGTGTGGTTGCCCCTTGCGAAAGGCTATCGATACTAACGTTCACACCATCCACAACCCAAAGTACGCTACCACCTCCCATAATGTACTGATCGAGCACCAGCTTATCGGCCTCCGATACACGCTCGGTTGGCCCAGCCATAACCACCACAGAGTATGGGTTAAGCCCACCAACCTCGCCACCAAGGATTACCCGATGAACCTCAAACTGCTTTACCAACTCCTGAGCAATGTCGCCTGTTTCCAACTCATCGAGTTGGCCGTGGCCATGCACAAAGGCCAACTTAGGCATGCTATCGGGCTTAAGGGCAAGGATTGTACTTAAAAGCGAGTACTCAAAACCCTGAACGGAAATATTAATATTTTCCTCGCCGCTTAGCGCTGGGTTATTTTTGAGGAGATTGACTACCTGCTCCCTCCCCTTGTAACTTACAATTGCTCCAGGGAATACAATCCGTTGTGTAGTTCCCCCACGGGGATCGCGCTCCTGAATATTTGTGGGTTCAAGTCCCATATCGTATAGATCGCGCACAAAGGCATCGCGTTCAGCCTTATTTACCGATGCTAGAGGATCAACGAACTCGTACTCGAACATCCTCTTCCCATGAACATTAAACTCGTCGAGCAATTCCTTGAGTTCCCTTCGCATACGCCGAAATCCCATGGGTAAATCGCCATCGAGGAAAACCCGAATGTGAACCACATCATCGAGTTCGGTTAATACCTCCTTGGTGGTTTTGTCCAATGTATACCTTTTCTCAGCAGTTAGATCGAGCCTGAAATTCACAAAGTTGGAGATGTAGGCAATCAAAGCAATGGCCACAATCCCTACTGCAAACTCGGCTAAACTCCTATTTCTTGTTGATGAAGAACCCATACTATGGAGATCGTTAATAAATTCAATTAATATTTACTACCATTTCCGGCTCTGAAGAACCAAGCGCGTGGCGAGAATAAATAAGGCCGAGAGGCCTATGAAGTACACTATATCACGCGAATCGATTACGCCCCGGCTTAGTGATTGGTAATGCTCGTTAATTCCCAACGAAACAACAATATGCTCCACGCCTTTAAGCAAATGTACCGATGCAATGGACTCGAGCCCTATGTAGATAAAGAAGCTAAGAATTACACCAATGATAAACGAAACGATATGATTTTGTGTAAGGCTCGACGCAAAAACGCTAATGGCAGCATAGCCCGCAGCCAGGAAAAATAATCCGATATACGAACCCCAAGTCCCTCCGGTATCGATATTGCCGACCGGACTACCCAACAGGTAAACTGACAGGAAAAAGATTAGGGAAGGCAATAGAATAACTATTACCAGCGTAACCACGGCAAAGTACTTGCCCAAAATTAGATGCATATCGGTAATTGGACGGGTAAGAAGTAGTTCAATGGTACCCGTTCGCTTCTCCTCCGAGAATGTGCGCATGGAAATGGCAGGCACAAGGAATAGAAATATCCAGGGAGCCATAATGAAAAGAGTATCAAGGGTGGAGTAGCCCCCATCGAGAACATTCAGTTCGCCAGGGAAAACCCATATAAATAACCCGTTAACCACCAGAAACACAATGGCAGCAATTAATCCAGTTAATGATGAGAAAAAGCTGTTGAGCTCTTTTATGAAGATTGCATACATACTCAGAAAAGTTTGACACAAAAATAGTTGATTTTACGGAACAGCCGCTAGATGTAGTTTGTTAAACGATTTTAAATGGAGATTATTGATTGGATGATAAAAAGATTGGATGGTTGGATGAGAAGCCAAAATCATCAAATCAATCAGTCAATCAGTCGGTCAGTGGGTTCATTCCCCTAAAGGCTTGCCCTCCCAAGCGTGTTCGAGCACCATTAGAAAATCGTTAAAATCTAGGTCCTCGGGGTTATAAAACTGGGCGCCATCGCCCAAGGCGGTATAGGCTATTTCGGGTAGTTTTTCCCTTGGCACTAATAAATTACCCTCTCGATCCTTAATCTCGCTGAGGTAACGTGAATGCCTACCGTTTGTGGCATTGTAAAGCTTCTGATTCAAATCCCGTATATACTTTATTGCTCTTGGAGCGCGTAGTTTTTTAGGTGTGGCTGCATATACGTTTGCACCTGCCAGCGGAAATAGTAATTCGGCTATAAGGGGTTCAACTTTTTTAAGATTATACTCCAACCCGTAGGGTAAAAAGATGCTCATGCAGGTGCCATGTGGTACATGACAAACCCCGCCGGTGGCATGGCCCAGTGAGTGAACCATTCCCACCATCGAGTTCGAAAAGGCGGCTCCTGCCAAAGTGGATCCATGGGCAAGCGCTAAACGAGCATCCTGATCGTTGGGATTGGCAATGCTTTTCAGGATATTACTGCTGATTAACCGGATGGCCAAAAGGGCATCGCCATCGCTAAGCGGGTTCTTCGACAAGCCAATAAATGCCTCACAGGCATGCGACATGGCATCCATAGCGGTTAGTGCTGTAAGGTGTGGAGGAAGCGTTTGGGTCATCCTTGGGTCAAGAATGGCAATGTCGGGCAGCAGATTGTAGGATACAAAGCCCAACTTAACGCTGCGCTCGTGATCGGCAATAACTGCGACAAGGGTAACTTCCGATCCAGTTCCAGATGTGGTTGGCACAACAATTAGAGGCTTGAGCCTAGTTTTTACCTTGCCAGCGCCGGCAAACCTCATCAGATTATCTCCCCCCAGCGACACCAGCACATTAACCCCCTTAGCGGTATCGATAACCGAACCACCACCAATGGCAATAATTGAATCGCAATGTTTTGCCTTATACAAATCGGCAATCTCCCTAATTGTTTTCAAATCAGAGTCGGGTGGTACATTGTCGAATACAGGCAGATGCTTTCCTTCCATTGCCCCAAGGGCAATATCAACCAGTCCCACACCACTCACACCCTTGTCGGTGATTACAAGCGGTTTTTGGGACTTCAGAATCGACAGGTATTGTGGGATAGATTCCAGTCCATTGTGGCCTGAAATCACTTTTACTCTATTGCAGTATTCGTAGTAGCCTGGGATTTTCATAGGGAGAGGATTAATTATTGATGCTGGATGATTGGATGATTGGATGATTGGATGATTGGGGGATTGGGGGAGAGTTCAGTGTTCAGTGTTTTGCGTTTAGAGTTCAGAGTTTAATTGGGTATTTTCCATTTTGCATTAATCATCTAAAAAAACATTACCCTATTACGACCCTTGCATAGGTTAATACTCTGCTACGCAGCTTGCGGGCAAGAGACATTTGAGTTCTGTTTGGGTATCTTTTTACGCCAAGGCGGGCAATAAATTTGGGGAGAAGCAGAACCTCTAGCAGATCCATTATCCTGAGCACGCCACTGGCTACCACAATATCGCCCTCAACAATTAGCCGATCCCTTGCGGTTGCCACGCAAGAGGATTCCTGGAAGGTGAACATCAGAATGGCCGCCTCCAAATGCTTGATCTTCATCGAAAGGGTAATCTTCTTATCCTTGGGTTTGGAGCCGTAGTAGCGAATTCGCCCCTGCTTATCCTTACCCACAATCATGTGCGGGCCATTGGGTGCCACGCAAAGATCGAGCATAAAGTCAGGTGGCATCCTGTCGAACTCCTGCTTTGCTGCCGGATCGACCTTAGCCACGGCCTGAAAGGCGCGACCAAAGATAAGGAGCAGCAGCCAAACGTAAAATCTTTTCAGGGGCTTGCTGCCGGGCGAGACTTGGGGAAAATCGTAATTCTTCATTTTTATTCAGATTTAATCATCCAAGCTAATTATCTCCAAAAACAAATTGCAAAAAGCCTAAACAGTAATCTGTCGATATCCGGGATTCGCTCAAATCTTCTACATCTAGGGCAATTTTTTGAAGTAAGTGCTGTTGAATATTGAGTTGGTTTAGCGTAATGCCTGCAAGTGATACCAAAGATCCAATTATCCTAATGGATTCCTTTGTTCTATCTTCGGCAGCAATTGTACTATGGGCATCAATTCCTACTAGAGCCAGCAGTAAATCATCTTTAACCGATTGACCTCGCTCCTGCTTGTAACGTAGGGCGTAAGGTAAAAGCAAAGCTGCCAAAAGATTTGAGCTGTAGCCAGTTTCCCGGGCCAACAGCTTAGCCGCAAAGCAAGCCACACCTCCCACAGTATTGGATTGAACTGTGCCAGCCACAGCAATCCCGTTTACCACCGCTAACACCGATTTTTTATCTCTTGGATTGTGGGCGAACTTAGGTAGATTCTCAGCTATAAGGCTTATGGCCGTAAAGGCCGATGCCTCTGCAAAAGGGCTGCAGTGCTCGTGTGCCACCCCCTCGGCGCACCAAGCCATTGCGGCAAGTGCTGATGTAAGCGTTGAGTATAATCCAGCCCTCTGCCCCACCATACGATTATCGACACACACAATATCGGGGTACAGAAAATCGGAGGTCACCCCTCTCCCATCCAAATTCATGGTTGTGGTTACCTCGCTTCCGCATATTGCCTGAGTGGCTATATAGACAAGGGGAACTGTTCTGTCCTTAATCTCTCCATGTCTCAATTCATTCCCATCCGTTAAAGAAATTGCCAGAGCCTTGGCTATGTCCATGGTAAACTCACCGCCTATTGCCACCACCGAATCGCACTGGCGCCATCGGAATAGGCCTGCAAGTTGCTCCACCTCGCTATAATTCACATAGGGAAGTGTTGAGTAAACCAGCGCACCAACCGCTAGGTTGGAATCGGCCAGCGCACGGATAAACCGTTTTACCAGTCCTTTGGCCTGGGGGTTAACAATAACCATTGGCCGGTGGGCATTGTATCCATCGAGTTCAACGGGGAGATGCTCCATGGCCCGAAGTCCCACGAGAAACTTGGGCTGAGCAAAGAAGGAGGTGAGGTTGGGTTGAGACATTTATTAAAAAAATTAGGGTTTAGGGTTTGGTGTTCTACGTTCTGCGCTGTGTCTCGTAAGACTGCCGTACTTTGGCAGTCTTACGAGATTCGGTGTTCGGCGTTTTGCGTTTTGCGTTTTACTATGCTGTGTAATCTCAATGAATCTATATCGTAATGGGTTTATGTGTGTTCAACATTTGGTGGATTGGGTGATTGGGTGATTGAGTGATTGAGTGATTGAGTGATTGAGTGACTGAGTGACTGAGTGACTGAGTGACTGAGTGACTGATTGACTGATTGACTGCTCATACTCCATTGCCAACTATTCTTTGCCAACTGCCAACTATTCTGTTTAACCTATAATTTCTAGTCTCTTTAAGGTTTTTGGGGTTGGGATACCGTTGCCATCGAATCCGCGCTTGGCGTAAAACTGCTTAATCATCCTTTGTAATGGGATAGGTTTTTGGTGCCTATCGCTTTTGCGAAACTCGTTTAGCAGCTTAGCGGGTAGCGTATCGTCCTTGGCCGAGATGCCCTCGCGGGTGTTCATGTATCGCTCCAGCACGTAAATTCGCTCGCCGGCAGTAATAAGCTCCTTATTGGTAAGTTTTATGCCCGTGATGGTGCTCCACATCTTGGTGTACAAGCTGTAATCGATAAGCTGAATGGCTACCGGGTGCATGTACTGCATCAGAAAAGCCAGAATTGGCTTGGGCGTGTACTTAACCAGCGGCGGCTCCAGCATGTAGGCAAACTGCGTAAAGGCGCAGGTGTGTAACGAGTCGATAATCTCCTTAACATTCTGCAGAAATACCACGTAGGCTGCCTTGCCCAGCGATTTGGTTGGGTTGAGCAGCTTAAAGAGAATCTCCTGAGCAATTACGTACGCGTTAAGGTGACACCCACCGCGGTTAGCCACGGAGTAGGATAGTGCTTGGCCAAACGATCCGCGGGGATCGTAGGCGGCCAGTTCGAGCCCCTTGGCGTGAATGGCAAACGACTCGCCGCCAAACTTGCGGCTGGCAGCGCGAGAGCCCAACGCCAAATCGGCACCAATGCCCTTGCCGTAGGCAATATCGTTGATGACTTGGGTTACCGCATCGATATCGCCAAACTTCAAATTGGTTGTGATAAAACCATTCTGCGTAGCCTCAATGGCCCAGCCGATGGTGCTACCCGTTGATATGGTATCCATGCCCAGCTCGCCGCAGAGCTTGCCCAGCCGGGCAACCACTTCGGTATCGAATATCCCAAGGTTCGATCCCAGCAGTCCAATGGTCTCGAACTCGGGTATGGCCAGCATTTCGCCACTGAAATCGCCCTTATGGCCACAAAGTATTGTGCAGGGTTTACAGGTGTGGTGCTTGCTGTTATGCTTATCCCTATAGTTCTGTCCCGACAGTTCTATATGCTGCGGATGTGATCCATCGCTGAAATTATTTATGGGCAAGATATTGGCCCCGTTGCAGGGAATTACGTTGGCAGCCGTGCCAAAATCGCGGTAAAAGCCCGAAGTGGTGTCGTTGGCGTTAATCTGCTTGCTGGCCAGCTTGCGCGCCTTATCGAACTTCTCCTTTTGCGCAGGAACAATCTTAAACTCGCCACCCAAGGCCGAAATGGCCTTAATATTCTTTGATCCTAGCACAGCACCTATGCCTCCCCTACCCAGAAAACGGTGACCTGAAATTATGTTGGCAAAGCGCACCAGGTTCTCGCCCGCCGGGCCAATGGCAATAACGCCACCCTTGTCCTTAAGCGCATCCTGTGTTTCGGTTGTCGATTTTCCCCAGAGGTGCTGGGCGCTCCTTACCTCGCATCCGTTGGATGTAATATGTAGATATGATTTATCAGGGGCTTTTCCGGTAAGGATTAGCCCATCCCAGCCCGAGGTTTTAAGGCTCATGCCAAATGGGCCACCGCACGACGAGGAGACCATTATGCCCGTTAATGGCGATTTGGTGATGGCCGACCAGCGCCCCGAGCAGGGCGCGCCGGTTCCCATGTACACGCCGGGCATAAAGGCGATGATATTCTCGTCCGATAGCGGGTCGATACCCACCTTTAGCCTATCGAAAAGGAGTTTCATGCCCAGGCCCTTGCTGCCGATGTACTTCTTGCGGAGTTCGGGGGTAATTTCTATTACAGTCGATTCGCCTGTTGTGAGGTTTACCTCCAA
>CAZBBA010000103.1:0-11782 GCA_964490015.1 uncultured Rikenellaceae bacterium | reverse complement strand
AAACGGCAACAACAATTCTTACGCACTCGCTGCCTAATAAGTACCAGGTACTTCAGGCTTAATTCCTTTGCCAAGGGCAAGGGAACGAGTAGTCTCGCGGAGGGCTTTGCCTGTTGGCTATCCGAATCGAGGCTTCAAATCAAATGGGCTAGCCAATGGATGCTCCCTGGTTCCATGGTGAAATAACAGGGGATACGGTTTTGGTTGGTCGCTTCTCACCTGCCAGATCCCGACAATCAAGAGCGGCTAAGCATGTAGAAAGCTAATTGGTTCCTTGTTTGGACGAGGGTTCGACCCCCTCCAGCTCCACCAGTAAATGAAAAAATTGTGCCTAAAACAAAACCGTTTTAGGCACAATTTTTTTATAGGTACTTCACACCTGTCAGTTCTTCAGAAATTTCCCAAAACCGTTGAGCAGCTTCTATGCTATAAGATGGTTTGTTAGACTTTACCAATACTGGAGAGCCTGCAAGTTCCATAAATCCTGATGGGCCATAGTATTCGCCTCCCCTAACGTTGGGGTCAGCCGCTGCGCGAATCTGAGATAATGCCCCAGAAGCTGGTGTTGGAAGAACTTTCACTATCAGGGGTTTAAGAAACCTAGCCAATAGTTTTCCCTCAAGGAAACGCCCCAGGTTGGTGTAGGATGCTCCGGGATGGGCTGCAACAGCAATGCTGTTGATACTATTCTTCTCGAATAATCTTTGAAGGTGATATGTGAAAAGCAAATTTGCCAACTTTGAGTGAGAGTAAGCTTTCATTGGGCTATAGCCTTTTCCATTAACAAATTGAAAATTATCGAGGTTAAGCGTAAACTGCTTATGGGCAAGACTACTTACTGAAACAACCCTTGAATTGGGTGTCTTGGTGATTAGGTCAATAAGCAAACCTGTTAGGGCAAAATGGCCTAGATGATTTGTTCCCATCTGGCTCTCAAAGCCATCTTTTGTGAGAGTATAGGGATTCATCATGATGCCAGCATTGTTCATGAGAATATCCAATCGATTGTATTTCAACTTAATACTATCTGCAAAACTTCTAACAGAGGATAAATCCATCAGGTCGATTGCCAATACCTCAATGATGGCTTTAGGAAAAAGTTGTTGTATCTCATTCTTAGCCGCTTCACCTTTTTCTAATGATCGACAAGCAATTACTACTGTAGCACCTTTTTGGGCAAAAGCTTTAGCCGACTCGAATCCGAGTCCACTATTCCCTCCAGTTATAATAGCTACTTTGCCAGTTTGATTGGGCATTTGGGTTAATGTCCATTTATTGTAATTCATGTTTAATCAGTAACTAGGTTAATAATATTTTTAAAAGAATAACGAACAAAAGGAGAAAAAGTTTATTGAATCTACTTATTAACAAACAGCGAGACACCACAATGTGGCATCTCGCTGCATGAAAAAACACACTATTTCTAATGCTTTACTATAATCTGTGAAGTAACCCCGTTCGAAGTTTGTACCTTAATAATGTAAATACCCATAGGTTTATCGCTAATATCTATGGTAACTCTATTTGTGCTACTTCCTACTATAGACTTAACCATTAAACCTTCCATGCTAAACACCTCAATACGTTGAATGTATGAATCGCTTGCTATTATGTTAATAATTCCATCCGATGGGTTGGGGTAAACAAATGCTTTACCTTTCTGGTTTAAACGCGCTGAATTTGAAGATTCAACAAAAATGGCCAGAGCATTAACATTGGCTGTCATAGTAACAGTTGTTTCGTTTTCAGCAACATCACTACCGTTAATCTCCCACTTCTCGAAAAGCCATCCTTCATCAGGTGTAGCGACCAATTCAACAATACTTCCCTCAACATAGGAATAGGTTCCAACATCGGGGGTAACGCTTCCGTTCCCTTCAACAGCAATGGTCAGTTGGTACTGAGGAGGCTCTGCAAAGTGAGCAACAACTTCAATATTACCATTCATTGTAACCGAAGCAGGATTGTCGGACACATTAATGCCATCAATTACCCACTTCTCGAAAAACCATCCTTCATCGGGTGTTGCCGCTAATTCTACGATACTACCTTCAAAATAAGAATGAGTCCCAACACTTGGAGTAACACTTCCATTCCCTTCAACTGTAATGGTAAGTTGATACTGAGGCAGTTCTGTAAAGTGAGCAATGACATCAACATTACCGTTCATAACAACAGAAGTTGGATTGTCAGAATCATCAACTCCATCAATAATCCATTTCTCGAATTGCCAGCCTTCGTCTGGGGTTGCGGTTAGTGCAACGGTGCTTCCCTCTGTATATGAGTGTGTTCCTGCATCGGGAGTAGTGCTCCCATTGCCCTCAATTGTTATATTTAGCTGGTACTGCGTGGACTGCTTGTACTGTACTAAATAAGCATGAACACGATAGTGTGGTTCGGTGTGAGATGAATTATTGTACCCACTGTTTAACTCATTTGTATAATCTGCAAGAACAAAATCTAGGGAAATGCTTTCACCAGGTGTGAAAAGATCATTCAGGTTGAAGAACCAGGGTTGCACGTCCTGGCCAGGACACCAACCTGCCCTTGAATACTGCCAAGTTCCGTTTTGGGGCGAGCAGGGATTCTGATTGCAATCGTCGTTCCACAGATGCATACCAAAAGATTCATTGCCAGCAACCCATACATGGTGGGTAAACTCAGAAAATTCAGCAGCATTCAGGGTATTACCCTGTCCATGACCAGTAACAGTCATTCTAACTAAGACCCTTTCAGTATGTTCATGGATTGGAATTGTGATCTCAGGAAAATCGTATGATATGCCAGGATCACCATAAACCCAGTAGTCCTCATTCCATAGCCTATCGATACTTAGCACCTCGTATTGTGGTGTTCCGGGAGTAAGCACAAGTTCCATGTCAACCAGCCAACCCGATGCACCCCAAACTCGAATAATGCTTTCGAAAATGGTTTTCCCTTCAAGAATGGGTTTAAAGTCGGTTAGGTCGAAAGACCATCCACCACAAGCTTTTCCATAGGGAGTAATATAACGCAAAATCTCATAAGCAACATTGTCCTTCTGTATGTATAGCATACCGGGTTGATCCCAGGGGTCGCAACCCCCGGCAGGACATAACAGATCGAGGTTTAAAACAATGCTCTCGTAGCCCGAAAGATCTTGCGGCATATAAACCGTTTTAAAGTGAGTCTGCCCTGCTGAGCTGAAATTATGCTGTACCTTATCGTAAAGCATTAAGGTATTCGACTGCGATATTGTTGTTGTTATCTGGTCGTTAACTGTGTTTCCATCGCCTTCAGCCTCAACCCAAACAGTTAATTCAATTTCGCTAAATGAGGTCAAATCAACAGGGTTAGCAAAACCAATGATAGCTGTTTCAAATGCCGAAATAGTTTGCTGGAAGGATTCAGTGATAGTTTCTCCATCGTTAATTTTATAGGAGATGTTGAACTCATGAATATCGTTTACCGCAAAGTTTTTGACATCAACAATGATATACTCTGATGATGTGAAGCCTGAACCTACAATAGATGGAGAGGCTATGCCAAGAATTCCCATATCAATACCAGGAGGGGCGAAACCATCAACCCAGTTTGATTCGTTCATATTTATTAAGGTCCCATTGTTTTCGTTATCAGTAGAATCGAAAATGGTGCTGCCTGCTCCCTCGTTCATTTTCCAGTAGGCGACAAGACCTTCCTCGTCGCCATTGAGCTCTATGCTCATATTTTCTTGGATTTGCTCTTGGCTTCGAGCCACTTCCCACACCCTAATTTCGTCCATTATACCTTTGAAGTATCTGCCTGACCATGTTGGGTTATCGCCAATGATCATAGTAACTCCAGTACCTAAAGTAGGGCTTCCTTGCGTATCGACTGTAGCTTGTAAAATGCCATTAACATAAAGTTTCATTGTTGACAAATCGTAAACTGCAGCAATGTGGTACCAAGTATTTAAGCCAAGGATAGGAGGCGTTTGAACTGCCTTCCAGCTTTGGTTTACCGAATGGTTAAATTCTATCCTTCCATTCTCACCAACGGTTAAACCGTAACCCTTATCGGGATTTGTACCTTGCTTACTGATAAGGCAGGCTCCCCAGATACTTCCAGCCCACTGGTGAGCATTAATCCACACTTCTAGAGTTATAGCAGAATTTGGGTTAAGCTCGGGGCTATCGTTTACCCCAACCTTGTTGTTCACTCCATTAAACTGAAGGCCATAGTTCTGTGCTTCAAGCCCTTTGAAACTTATTAGTAAAAAAGCCAACAAGACAATTAACTTCATACTCTTCATTTCAGTAGATTTTAGGTTAGTAGATATTTATTGAACTATCAATTTGAAAGACTTTCTTAGATTTTTGTGGCTAAATATCACCATGTAAAATCCGGGACTAATATTTGAAATATTCACATTCAAGGAATTATTATCAACGAGAAAATAAAGGATGCTTCTGCCCTGCAAATCAACGATATTTGCAGAAAAACCCTGAGCGTTTGCGATGATTAAATATTCAGTTGCAGGATTGGGATATACACTAACCTTTTGTAGGAATACCTCCTCCGCTTTGTTTCCACCAATATTAAACGAAGATGCTGAGTAGCCTATCGTATAGTATCCATCCTGAAGTGAATGATCGTTAAAAATTATGTTGTCGGAATAAACCAAGTTGGGGAAAGCGATTGGCTCAAAATTTTGATCTTTAGTTGGGCGGTAAAGCAGGGCATACTTATCGTTGTTTAGGGCTGTTGGAAGGACATCTCCAGAAGCAGCACCTTCTGTAAGGTTGAAGAATATATCCAACTCAACGTTTCCACTCTGGCAAATATACCACTCGCGGTTCATTCGTTTAAAGTCCTCGTGCTCTCCGTCTGGCTCATTCTCGGTGCTTACTCCATTTGCACCAGTATGAGCAGTAAGTACGTACTTTTCGAACTGCTTGCGCTCAATATCGGCAATAATTGATAATCCATTCTGAGTAACGGCATAGTTAAACTCAGTTCCTAGTTTTCCCGACCACGCTGCTGTTGGTTCGTACAATTCATAAATAACCTCGCCCCCAACAGGTGCGTATGAGGTTGCCCATGACCAGCATGGGTCATCGGAATTTTGGAGTGTGCCCGTGTTGCCATTTTCGCTCAAATCGGGGACTGTAGAATCCTCAGCAGTGTTAAAGTTGTAGTAGGCAATCAGCCCCTGCTCGTCGCCTTTTAATTCTTTAAATATGAATTCTCGAATTTGGCTAGCAGTTCTTTCTACATTCCATACCCTAACCTCATCAAGCGCACCATAAAACTGGTAAGCAAAAACATCCCAAGGTGCAGCCCCAATAATAAACTCGGCATCGTTGGATGCAATTGGGTTTGCTGGGAAAACTTGCGTTTCGCCAACCAATGTTCCGTTAATGTAGTCTCGAAGCATACCACTATGCTTCGAGTAGGTTGAAGCCATGTGAATGAAGGCGGAATCGATGGGAATTGGGCCTGCAGATGTGTAGTTTATAACCTGAAGCGAAGGATTCCAAATCTCGGTATAAACGTTAAGGTTTTGAAATCCCATCACATAACCATTATTAAACGAACTACCATCGGAGCCAATCTTGCCCATAACCTTACGATTCTCGCCAAAGGTGTATGCTTTCACCCACATCTCCAGCGTAAGCTCATCGCCTACGTTAAAGTCGTGGCTGTTCCCGCAGGTTATGTGAAGGGCGGGTGTGTTAACGTTCCATTCAACATAATCGATGTACCAGCATTTCCCCGAAGAGGTTTGAGCGAACAAACTATTTACCAGAAGAATTGTGATAGTAAGTGATAGTAAAATTATTCTTTTCATATTGTGTGGTTTAGTCATATCTCCTTTCATATTTATTCTCAATTACCGTCAATAATCCACCATATAGTTGTGAATTCGTTGTCGGGGCCTTGGTTTTCAACCGCCTTATCATAGTTTGCTCTGTTAAGTGTATATTCTGTGTATGGGTAAGGCAATCGGAGCGGGAAAATTGCTTTGTTAATTGGGTTGCCCTCATAGTTTCTTAGCACTGGAAACCCAGTCCGTCGGTACTCTGCATAAGCCTCGTAGCCTTGCTCAAAGGCGAATGTTATCCATTTTTGGGTAATTATTTCTTCAAAGGTTACTTGAGGTAGATTCAGAATAAAGATATTTGCATCAGAATCGCTAATATGGTTGCTTTCGTCGCCATACTGATTAAAAAAGTTGATATTTGCCCTAACCCCCTCTCGCATAAGTTCCTGCGGTATTTCGTCCCATAGCCCATACATGGCGGCTTCGGCTAGAAGGAAGCAAACCTCGGAGTAGTTCATTATTACCCCTGGTGTATTGTTATTCTGAAACCATGTGCCAATTTTGCTTATATCGCCCCACTCGCCTGCAATGCCAAGCGAATTGTTAAGGTTATAGTTATCCCAAGCCGGATCATCGTTTGGAAGTAGGTTGGGGACACCCTTATATGCTGGGATAAATGGCAGGAAAGAAAGGGGTGCTTTCTCGAAGAATACTTTTACCCTTGGGTCGTTGCGACTAACCAACAAATCAACAAAAAACTTGCTGGGATTATTCTGTACAATCGACTCGTTGCGATACATGGTTTCCCATAAATGGTTTTTATGCACAGAGTTGAATGGGAAGATTGCGGCTTGCTCTTGCGACAGAATCAATGGCTTTGCTTTAAGTTCAGTAACCACTTCTTGGTATAGGTCGAAGTTTACTTTATTTGCCCTTGTGGCAATGCGAAGCATAAGTGAATTGCCAAAAGCCTGCCAATGTTCCATGTTTCCCCTATATATCAAATCCGATTCGGGTTCGAAAAATTCCTTAGACAAGTCGAAACTTCCAACAGTACTCCTCAGTTTATCAATCATTTGGCTATATATTACTTCTTGCCTATCGTATTTTGGTGAGAAAATCAGTTCGGTCATGCCCTTAAGGGCATCGGAGTATGGAATGTCGCCCCATAGGTCGGTAATGATTTGAAAAATATACACTTGCCATATCACACATGCAGCTTTCATGTTAATCATTTCGGGGTTATCGTTCGCCATGTTTATGATTACCTGAGCGTTCGAGAGAGTGTTGGTGTATTGTTCTCTCCAAAATGCATCCTTCCCCGATGGTATTATATACTCGCGTCCAGGCTCCACTCCGCTTCTTGAAGCGGTAAACATTACCCAATTCATTAGTCCCCACTGCTCTAGGTTTACATCGGAATTGTAGTTTCCGGCACCCTGCTGCAGAACATAACTAAATATGTAGTTTGGATCGGTTGTAAGGGGTTGGTCGGGATTTACGTTCAGCTCTGCCAAATCTTTTATGCACGAAGTGCTTAAAATAGTTGAAAGAATGGCGACTGCATACAGCCATATAACTGATAGCAAGCATGTTCGTATTCTGTTTGTTCCCTTATATAAGACCGACTTCATCATCTTCAATTTTCTTAAGGTAATAAGTTAGATGTTGATTGTTAGTGCAAAACCAAAGCTGCGCTTATTTGGGTAAGAGTATAGCTCGTACCCTTGCCCATTCCCATTGGTGTGCATTGTTTCGGGGTCGATATTTGGCACGTTCTTATGAATTATCCAAAGATTTCGGCCGTAAAGGGCAAGTAATGCTTGGCCTATTTTTATTCTTGCTGTCAATTTTTTGGGTATGCCATAACCAAGCCGAACTTCGCGCAGCTTAACAAAGCTGGCATCGTAAACAAAGGGCTCGTGAATTTCCTGCGTCCAACTCGAAAACTGATCCCAGTAACGCTCAGGATTCACGTAGGTTTTATTGGGCATTCCACTAACATCCACTCCATTAATAATTGTACCAGGAGCGTAAACGCCCTGAGCTAAAAAGCCACCTGTTGCAGTCCATTGATTGGGCTGCAATCCAGCATTCTCTCGTTGCTGCTCTGAATTGTACCATTCTTCACGACCCTGAAGGGTTTCAGCAAAATTTCCCGAATAACCGTAGCCATAAAGGTTTGTGCCAGAGAAGATATGCCCACCAAAACGAGCATCAACCAAAAACGAAAGCGAAAAGCTCTTGTAGTTCATTTGATTGAAGAACGATAGCGAAAAATTGGGGTTGATATTTCCTAGCACTTGCGGTATCTCGTTACGAAGGTACATGCCGTTTCCATCAACCAGCTTGTTACCGTGCTCGTCGCGTAGAATTGCATAACCAACAATATCGCCATAGGGGCGACCAGGGCGCGCCTCAATGCTCAAATTCCAATGCTCAAGTATTTGAAGGTTATCAAGTCCTGGGGTCAATTCCAGAACCATGGACGAGTTCTTTGTGTAATTAAGCACAAAATCCCACGAAAAAGTTCTGGTTTTAAAAGGATTTGCTTTCGCCTGCAGCTCAATTCCCTTATTCTGAATGTTTCCAGCATTTATTAGCGCGGTTGTACTACCCGATGTATGTGAAATGTCGGCAGGAAGTATTTGGTTTATAGCATTATTCTTATACCAAGTAAAGTCGAATGATGCACGATTCATAAAGAATACTAGCTCGCTACCGAACTCTACGGAGTGGATTCTCTCGGGCTTTAGGTTTAGGGGCGGGATTTGGTTTGAGATATAAGCAATTGTACCATAAACGTTGCTTATTTCATCGATAAAGAAAGTTGGATTTAGCTGGTATGGCTCTGTATCGTTGCCTACCTGTGCATAGGATGCTCTAATCTTGCCAAACGAGAACACATCCCTGGCACTTTGGCTTAAGTTAAGCAATTCGCTAAACACAAAACCCAAACTAGCCGATGGGTAGAAATAGGAATTATTGTTTTTTGGTAGGGTCGATGACCAATCGTTACGCCCGGTAATATCTAAAAAAACAAACCTTTTATACTCAAGCTGAACCATTCCGTAAAGAGAGTTTATTGCTTTTGTGTGAAAGGGTGATGTATGGCTGTAAGGGGTTTCAATGCTATTTGCAATGGAGTAAACATTTGGTTCTGCCAGTCCACCAATAGTGTATGCATTGTAATACTTTGTACGTTGAATCATGGCGTTTCCACCGCCATTTATAGCAAAGGAGATACTCTCACTAACCTTCTTATTGAAAGTAATAAGAAAATCGGTATTTATTAGGAATCGTTCAATTTCGCTCTCGCTAAACTGTCCTGCTGAGGATGTTCTAGCGCCAACTGGGTCACGCTGCTGAAAGCTGGTGATAGAATAATCGGGGGCTGTTCTAACCATTATATTCAAATCATCACTGAGCTGATACCGGAGCGATGTATTGCCAAATGCACGCCTTCTTGAGTCGCCATTAAACTTGTATTTAGTAAAATAGAACGGATTGCCTTGCCAAGCCCAGTTCATGTACCAGGTTTGCTCCTGCCCATTCTCGTTCATCAGGTTATTTTTTAACGACGAATTACTGATATGGCGAGGCATCATTATGTAATTACGGTTTGGGTTCTCCTTCAGATCCGACAGAGCAAACCTATTATTCACATTCTGATGAACGTACGATACATAAGAGTTTATCTCAACCTTTGAAATTGATTTGCTGCTTAAGTTTAGTCCCAGGTTGGTACGTTCAAACGTGAAGTTATCAATAATTTCTTTGTTGCGCATATCGGCAACCGATAGCCTAATGCTAGTAGTCTTTATACCTGCGTCAAGGGCTATTGAGTTTGAAAGGGTCGTTCCGTTTCTGAAAAAATCACGGTAATTGTTAGGTTGAGGGCTATAGGTTGTTTCTTTTCCGTCCCAGTCGATAATTTTTTGCCCCTCCATTTTTGGACCCCAACTGCCAAATGCTGATGCACCGGTGGTATTGTAAACAGGGATTCCGTCTTGACTAGTTATAAATGTAGGTGCAAACTTTCCGTTTCGACCTCCGCCGTTAGTATCTTGTAAATTGTAAAGAATGTATGGCATGTCAAGGCTTGAGCTATGGGAGAAGCTAACGCCAATCCCCTTCCCTTTTTGGCTTCCCTTTTTTGTGGTTATCATAATAACCCCATTGGCAGCCCTCGAACCGTAAAGCGCCGATGCGCTTGCTCCTTTTAGTATTGATATGCTCTCAATATCATCGGGGTTAATATCGGAAATTCCATTCCCGTGATCTCGTCCGCCCCAGGTATCCTCGGAATTGCTAACTGTAGAATTCTCTATTGGTACGCCATCCACCACAATTAGCGCATTGTTATCGCCCAGAAGAGAGTTGTTACCCCTTAGTACAATTCGACTCGATGAGCCTGCTCCCGCATTCGTTGCCGAAACTGATAGCCCAGCAACTCTACCAGCTAACTGGTTAATCATGCTGGCATCTGTGCCGCTGTTGAGCTCATTACCAGAAATTTGCTGCATGGCGTAACCCAAAGCTTTGCGGTTGCGCTCAATTCCAAGTGCAGTAACCACCACATCGTCAAGGGTAAACATCTCTGGCTGCAAAACCACTTCCAAATAACGCTGTGAATCAATTAATATCTCCTTGCTTTTTAGTCCAACAAAAGAGAAAACAAGCGTTGCGCCTATAGGCGCATAAATTGAGAAAGATCCATCGATTTGGGTAGTTGTTCCCACGGAAGTACCCTTAATATATACAGAAACGCCTGGTATTTCAATCCTATCATCAGCATCAACTACTCTTCCAGTCACGCTAATCGATTGCCCAAAGAGAGTATCGAAAAGTGCGATTAGCAACAATGCTAATGCAAATTTTACTGGAATATAATCAGTTAGCATTACATCCGTATTTATGAGTGTTGACAAAAACCTCAAGCACTTTTGCACTACCTTTTGGTTTTAACTCAGCAGCTTTAATGCATGCTGGCACTAGCGCTAGTTCGCCCTCTTCAACTTCAACATTATTGAAAGAATTCACTTGAATTGATAGTTTTCCCTCTACGCAGATATACAATCTAAAAACATCCAGAGATTCAAAATTCCTGGTAATATTCTGGGTTAAGCATATTCTATTAGTCGTGAAAAATTGGCTTTCAACCAGTTGCTGTGGTACGTTGTAGTTAATATCGAGTTTTAATCGAGGAGATGCTGGGCTTTCATCAAACTTAATAGCATTTGCTGCAAGCAGCGAGTGTAGCTCACGGCTAGTGCCATTGCTGCACTCTCTGTCCCAATCGTAAATACGGTAGGTTATGTCCGACGCTTGCTGTATCTCTACCAAGGATATACCAGGTCCAATGGCATGTACCGTTCCAGAAGGAATGTAAAAGAAATCGTCGGGACCGGTTGCTTCGTGTTTCAAATACTCTTTGATTGTCCCTTCCTGCAAAATGGTAATGTAACCATCCTTAAAAATTGACCTATTAAATCCAGAAATTATTGAAGAATCGCATTGGCTCGATAAAACGTACCACATTTCCGACTTGCCAAAGGAGTTGTGAGCATCCTTGGCTATTTTATTATCGGGGTGCACCTGAACAGATAAGAACTCAGAGGTATCAATAAATTTAATCAGGAGAGGAAAAGTGTTACCAAACTGGCTATATATGTTAGCACCCAATAATTTTTCTTTAAACCTTTCAATAACATCGTCAATCGTCATTCCCTCCAAAGTACCATCAGCAACAATACTCTTATTATCCTTCAACGATGATAGCACCCAACATTCACCAAACTTTTTTGAGCCCCCGATGCTGGCAATCGAATAAACTTCATTCAACCTAGTTCCTCCCCAAACCCTTTCTTTGAGTATTGGCGAAAACTTTAAAGGATAAAGAATATCGGTAATCATTCTATACTAAATCGTTTTAGTGTGTAAAGAAAAAAACACCATTTATTAAATCAATGGGATTAACAATCAAGACAACTTGTC
>CAZBBA010000102.1:0-11819 GCA_964490015.1 uncultured Rikenellaceae bacterium | reverse complement strand
CGGAAGAGATTGAAAACCTTGAGAACGAAAAGGCCGAGATAGAATCGGTAATCAACAGCGGAACCCTACCCCACGATGAGTTGATAGGCAAATCGAACCGTATTGCAGAATTAATTCACCTGCTCGATACCAAGGGCGAGCGCTGGCTCGAACTAATGGAGATTGACGAGAACGGAGGGTAGGAGAGTAGTTTGACGTTTAAGGTTTTAGGGTTTAAAGTTATTCTTGAATCGCTCAATCAACCCTACCTATCCGGCAGGTAGGCAATCAACCAGCCTGCAGGCAGGTCAACCAATCAATCCAATTATTTACGCTTCCATTTTACCTGACCTTTGGCAGGGTACTACGGACAACTGCAGGCAATCTTCAAATCATATAAAAACTCACGGGGTGACTATCTGCTCAGCAAATAGTCACCCCGTGAGTAGTATACTTCCAACTTCTGTCTTCTCTCTTCTCTCTTTATGCTCCGCATCCTCTCGTTAACCTCCAAAAGACAGCGGTTCCTCTCGTTAACCGCAAAGGACAGCGGTTTCCGAGACAAGCTGAGACAAGCTGAGGCAGGTGTCTTCTGTCTTCCAACTTCCGTCTTCGGTCTTCTACCTTCTCCTAAACATCAACCCAAGATACACGCTAAACACAATAGTTGTTGCAAGTTGAATGTAAAGCGGTGTGGAAATAATTCCCTCGCCCGAATTAAAAATTAGGGCAACAGCTACAAACTTAGCCATATAGTAGATGGCTTTGCAGGCAATAATTGAGCCTATAATCGACAAAAATGCGTTTTTAGTCTTGCCGAGCAAAAAGTAGAAAATCCATACATTCAGCACCAGCTCGCCCGAAATCAGTAACATCTTGTAAAAAACAGGGTGCGCCGACACCAAGTAGCTGAATAATGGAAGGGATAATGCAATTATGTACGCATTTCTCTTGGTGGTATGCACCAGCGCAAGGATTAGCGCAATGCGCATGGGTTCTATCAAATAGAGTGGAAAACTGAGCATATGCGAAATTGTAGGCACTAAGTATATAAAGGCCAACGCCAGAATGTCGAATATTACGTAGCCTATTGTTTTCTTGGAAGTTAACGCTATAGATGCCATCTTTTTAGAATTTTGAGGGTTACTTTTCCTTTTTGATACGCAGTAAAGCAATAGGGTACAAATATATGCTATTTGCGCGTTTTTCGTATCTTTAATGCCAAATATCGGTTAAACTACGATTCAAAATCTTCATCAAATGCATGTATATCAACAAAAGACCTGAGGCGTATGAAGCGAAGAGATTTTTTGAAAAAAGGGTTAGGTGCCGGATTGATGGCAGGTGCCTTTTTAAATGTAAGTGGCGCAAATGGCCTGGCTAGTTCTAGTAAGCCAAACCCCAGTAAACCATTCGATTTGGTTGCCGTGATGGGAGGTGAGCCAGCCCAAATGTTCGATAAGGCAATTGCTGCCTTGGGTGGAATGGGAAAGTTTGTGAAGAGAGGGCAAACTGTGGTGGTAAAGCCTAACATTGGTTGGGATACGCCCGAAGAGCTGGGTGCTAATACAAATCCACATCTTGTGGCACGAATTGTTGAGCAATGCTTACAGGCTGGAGCAAAAGATGTTTTTGTATTCGATAATACCTGCGATACCTGGAATAGGTGCTATGCCAATAGTGGAATTGAGGAGGCTGTGAAAAAGGCGGGAGGCAAAATTGTCCCCGGCAACACCGAGAACTACTATAAGGGAGTTACGATAGCAAACGGGAAAAGACTAACCGAGGCTAAGGTTCACGAGCTTATTCTCAATTCCGATGTATTTATCAATGTTCCCGTGCTAAAGCATCATAGCTCTGCTAAGGTTACCATATGTTTAAAGAATCTTATGGGCATTGTTTGGGATAGACGTTTCTGGCATAGGAACGATCTACACCAGTGCATTGCCGATTTTGCCACCTGGCGCAAACCCGATTTAAATGTGGTTGATGCCTATAGGGTTATGACTCGTAATGGCCCGCGGGGAGTGAGTCAAGCTGATTTGGTAATGAAAAAATCGCTTATAATCTCTACCGATATGGTTGCTGCTGATGCTGCTGCTGCAAAGATTTTTGGAGTAGAACCAGCCGAAATTGGCCATATAAAAATTGCTCACGAGATGGGTGTGGGCAACATGAATTTGGACGAGTTGAATATAGAACGTATCAGAGTATAACCATAATAGCATGTCAAAGATCTTATCTCTTCGCTGGTTGCGAACAGTTGTAGCCATTATCTATTTCTCCCTTTTTGCCTTTGCATTTATCGATTTTTCAAACACTTTCTCGAGTGGGTTTCTGAATGGCCTGTTATACTTGCAGTTTACGCCTTCGGTTTTAAAGTTTATTAAGGTAGGAGGAACTCTGGCAACTGGTTTTATCGCCATATCTCTTCTAACATTACTTTTCGGAAGGGTTTACTGTTCCATGATTTGTCCGCTGGGGATTTTTCAGGATATCGTAGCCCGTTTCCGCACCAAAAGAGTTCGATATAAGTATTTTAAGCCCTGGAATATTATTCGATACTCAACCTTGGTTGTGGTAGTTGTAGCAGCTCTAGCGGGCTCCTTGTTCCTACTGTATATGCTCGATCCCTACAGCTTTGCTGGGCGCATTTTTTCCGATTTAGTACGACCAGTTTACTACGAGGCCAACAATTTTTTGGTTAAAATTCTGGGTCTCTTTAATAGTTATGCCCTTCATCATGTTGATTTTAAAGGTATGCCCTGGCAGGGTATTGTCATAACCGGAGGGTTAACGGTTACTCTTAGTGTTGTCGCTTGGCGTTGGGGTCGAATTTTTTGCAACTCATTCTGTCCGGTTGGAGCCTTGCTTAGCATTATATCACGATTTTCAATATTTAAGCTGGTAATTGACGAGAGCGCATGTACTGCCTGTAATAGATGCTCGCGCGATTGCAAGGCAAGTTGCATTGATGTTAAAAATCGTCATATCGATTTTTCTCGTTGCGTTGCTTGCTATAACTGTATCGGTAGCTGTAAGGAGGGTGGAATCGGTTACCGGTTTGCCTACTCTAAAGCAAAACCAAAATCGACCGTTGAGACCGATACCTCGCGCCGTGGTTTTATAACAACTTTTACGGGTATCGTGGTTGGTGCATCGCTATTGGGACAATCGTTGAAATCCATTGCGCAGGGACGCGGGTTTGGACAGAGTAGAAGAAGAAAACAGAATCATGGTTCAGATCAATCTAACCCAAAATCAACAGCAGGCGATCGGCCAAATAGCCGATTAGCACCAGTAACCCCGCCAGGATCGTACAATCAAAAGGATTTTTTAAATGCTTGTACAGCTTGTCATCTGTGCGTTACCGCCTGCCCAACCCAAGTTATTCAACCTGCTATAAAGGAGTATGGTTTTTTTGGAATTTTGCAGCCTCATATGGATTTCCACTCGGGTTTCTGCAATTTTGAGTGCACAATCTGCGGAGAGGTTTGTCCAACAGGAGCCATTCGATTTCTTGATCTTGAAACTAAAAAACGAACCCAGATAGGACGAGTAAAATTCCATCTGGGCAATTGCATAGTGCGGGTCGATAGAACCGATTGTGGCGCATGTTCCGAGCATTGTCCTACAAAAGCTGTACATATGGTACCTTGGCAGGGACTGCTACTTCCCGAAGTGAACGAGGATATCTGCATAGGTTGTGGCGCCTGCGAGTATGCTTGCCCCACTGAGCCCTACAAAGCGATTTACGTGAATGGGAATATTGAGCATCAGGTGGCCGATCTACCCGAGATGATGGACGATGCACCACGAAAATGGGATGCAGATGATTTTCCTTTTTAGATTACAAAGTTTTAATGGTTGGTTTTTTTTGAATTCCACAGCAAGTATTGATAATGCAGATATTCCCAAAACAAAACCTAATTATGAAGACAAAACTATGGTATTCCGTTCTGACAGTTGCTCTCTTTTTTCTAGCATCGTGCCAAAATATCAGTAATGATAAGGTTAACGAGTGGGCAATTGCCCTCCATGGTGGAGCCGGAGCAATGAGTCGCGAAAACTACACCGAGGAACAGATTAATCAATACGAAACCGAACTCTCTGCAGCACTGCTAATTGGTGAGGAGATTTTAAAGAATGGAGGCTCAAGCCTCGATGCCGTTGAGCAGGTTGTCCGTTACCTCGAGGATTGCCCTTTGTTCAACGCCGGTCGCGGTGCAGTTTTCACCAACGATGGAAAAAATGAACTCGATGCTGCCATAATGGTGGGCTCCGATTTACGTGCTGGTGCTGTTGCAGGAATTGGCGATATCAAAAACCCCATTTCGGCAGCGCGAATGGTAATGGAAAAATCGGAACATGTGTTGATGGTAGGAAAAGGAGCATCACTTTTTGCTTCGCAAAATGGCGCCGAGGTGGTGGATAGCTCATATTTCTATACAGAGCGCAGCTGGAAGGCTTTGCAGCGCGCCCTTGAGCGCGATAAGAAAATGGGAACGGTAGGTTGCGTAGCCCTCGATAAGCAGGGGAATCTGGCTGCAGCCACATCAACCGGCGGAATGACCAATAAACGCTATGGCAGGGTTGGCGATGTGCCCATAATTGGTGCAGGAACCTATGCTAACAATAAAACTTGCGCCGTATCGGCCACAGGGCATGGCGAGTACTTTATTCGCTATACCGTAGCGCACGATATCTCGGCCTTAATGGAGTACAAAGGATTATCGTTAGCGAAGGCAGCCGAAGAGGTGATTCACCGAAAACTCGAGGTGGTGGATGGACGAGGTGGAATTATTGCTGTTGATAAGTACGGAAATGTTAATCTATCGTTTAACACCTCTGGCATGTTTAGGGCATTTGCCACTGCTGGTGGTGATAGAGGGGTTAATGTTTTTAAATGACTATTCTAAAAAAGTAATATTACAATGATCGAAATAAACCATAAAATTGATATTTAAACCTAGCGTTGTTTATTCAATAGGGTAAACAACAGTAGTTTAAATAAAACTATTACTTTAAAAGTATTATCCAATTTACATCAATTTTAAAGCCTACTTTTGGTTGTTCAAAATTTCAACCAACAATAGGCTTTTTTAGTTTTGCAACTAATATACTATCTATTTTAACCTATTTCCTCCTCCTCTGCTGATTGTAAACATTCAGGTTGTTCAACTCCCAATAATTCGAACAATTGATAGGCCTCTTCATTTGTCAAACCTAAATCGATAGCATTATTTAACTCCTCCTCCCAGTTTGGTTTAATGTTAAGATATTTTCTGTCAAAATAGTCTTTTTTGATGTAAGCCAGAAAGTAATGATAAATAGCCTTGCTTTCAATCATATTAGCAGCATTTAGGTACTCCAAGGCTTTATCAATGTTAGCCCGCGGTGTAACAAACGCCTTTTGTCCTTTAAGCAAGTTAACTGCTGCATAGAAGAATCTATCTGCATCCTCGAAGTTATCTTCAACGGCTTTTTCAAATACTTCTGAAGCTTTATCATACATTTTTAGTTTGAAATAGCACATTGCAAGAGACATATTCAGGTCTTTATTATCGGGATTAGTCACCAACTCTTTACGGTATGCGTTAGCATATTTATTCACTTCGGGGGTTGGCATTGAGACAATGTCCGTTATTGTACTGATAATGATTGGGCGACTACAAAAAATGCAAGTTTTATGTTCGGTTGAAACAGGTGCTCCGCAACCGGGGCAATTCAATTTAATAACCTTTTCCATTGTTTATCTTCTGGTTAAATTTTTTAACATATCAATCTCTGCTATGGCATTATCTACAAAGCGTTGCATTTTCTTCTGAACTTCTGGAAGATTATCTTCTGTTGCAGATTCGGTTTCTTCAATTATATCTTCGCATTTGTTGAACAAGGAAGTTAATTGAGAAATTGCAGTATCGCTATGTAAGATATTAGGTGTGAGAAAACTTAATTTTCCTTTCAAGCGGTCAAGTACTGTTCTATTATTGGAGTCTGTCTCATATTTTAAGCCTCTTTCTGCACAAAGCTTCTCATAACGATTAGCGAGTAGGTTGATTTTTTGTGTGTAGAAGTTCAAAGTATGCACGTCATCTTTAAGCTTATCTACTGTACCTTTATAGTTGCTGTCCACTTGAGCTGTCAATACCGAAATTATTATCCAAAGTACGGTAAGCACCATAAGTGCGGCAATATAATGCTTTAACGGTAATAAGTTAGAAAGTGCAAGTGAATACACTAACATGAAAATAACCCCTATTACAATATAGTAAAACGCATAAATACCAAAAACAGCAAGAAAAGGGGTTGAAAAATCTTTTACTTTGGAGTATAAAACATTTAGATACCCAAAGAAAATTATCTCAAGAAATATGAGATATCCGAGGTTAAGATAGAACAGTATCGTTGCATCTACTGGTTTAAACATAAAAAACAACACAATAGTAATTGCAATTACCACTATTGGCAAAATGATGTTAGCTATGAGTTTGACTTTTGACATATTATTCTGGAATTTAAGTTTATAAATTCGGTGGTGGGGGTGGCGGAGTTGCGCCAAACAATCCTTGTAATTCAGGACATTCGCTAGCTTTTAGCCATTGTGCCATACCCGCTTTCCAAACTAATGTGTCGCGAGTTACCTGACCACTTTGAATGTATTGACTAAGGGCATTAGTGTCGTATTGATACTGCTGATTGTTTATTAATACAAACCAAACAGTTGCTGTTGGTGGTGGTGGTGGGGTTTGTTGCTGTTGTTGCTGTTGTTGTTGTGGCTGTTGCTGCATGGCACCTGCAACATTTCCCATTTGTTGTCCAAATGCGCCTCCTACACCAAAGCCCATTCCAAGTCCCATACCTGCTCCCATCATTTGGCCTGCACTCCCTTCATTGCCAGCGGCGGTTTTCAATACATCGAATTTTTGCTCGTCATGATATGTGAAACCTTGCACATTACGTTCTTGGGCTTTAGTTTTAGCTCTTCTCAATTCAACATCCTGAGCCAATATTTCCTTAACCCTTTCATCTTCTTTGTCATAACTTATTGAAGCAATATTAAAACTTGCTATGCGAATACCGTATTGAGCAAATTCTTCATTTATTGCATCTCGAACATAATTTGCTACTTCATCAATATAGGCATTGATTTTTACAACTGTAACCTCTTTTTTCACAATAAACTTACTTATTGAGTCTTTAAGTTTTTGTACTACTAATGATTTGAATTGATCAATAATGTCTTCCGTTGTAAAAAGGTGCAAAGTTCCCACCATTTGCTGCAAGAATGCCGAGGAATCGGTTATTTGAATGCCATATTCACCATATGAACGCACAGGAATAGGGTTATCAAAATGAGGGTCGTAAATATCAAATGGATCGGGTGTGCCAAATTTAAGGTTACGGCGTATTGTTTTATTAACAAACCAAACCTCCGCAGTAAAAGGGGTATTTCCACCAAAAGGTAAGTTAATCAATTTTTGCAGAACAGGTATATTATTCGTACTTAAAGTATGTGGACCCTGGCCAAAAATATCTGCAATAGCTCCACCTTTTACAAAAACTGCTTCCTGACTAAAGTTTACGGTCAGTTCAGTAGCAGTCGATAGATTATCGTATGGAAATTTCCATACAAGGTCATCTTTTTCTCCATTGTATTTTATTCGATCAATAGGGCCTTTTCTTTCTTCACCCTGTCCATCAAATGTTTCACCGTCAGTGCGGTTTTTATTAAATATTCCCATGTTAATTGTATTTTTTATGGATAATCAGTTATGTAACTTCCGTTGCATTTCGTTGTCAATCGGATATAAGTTTTGTACAATCCTCTGATAACATTGTATTTTTTTAAAGCCAACAAAGCATATTCAGAACAAGAAGGCATCATTGTGCATCTTCGTCGTGTTTTTTCTAACGCATAGTGTTGGTAAAGCTCTATCAGCAATACGCATATCTTTTTCAGTAAAAAAATAACAACAATGGCAAAAGTTATTGCATGCATTGTGCTGAAAGAAGCAGTAATACCAAGAAATTGAAACAGGCGTAAAGTAATGTATGCTATTACAACTGAGATAACTTCAATAGCCAAAACCCATAGTACAAATGTTATTATGTTGGTTTTGGGACGAATCAACGGGTGATTTTGACAATAATCTCGCGCTATAACCTGTTCGCATTGGCTTGGTATTACTTCGAGGCTCATTTTTTAGGCATTTTTCTTCTCACGTAATTTTGCTTTCATTGCCTGAATAGCTCGTTCAGTATAATCATTTTGTTCCAAGGAACAGAGGAATTTGTCTCCTGGAACTGTAACTGCAAAGCGGTTTTTGTCAATATTTACAAGAATACTTTTATCTTTTTTTGGATCCCAAATGGGGGTTTCGATGGTGTCGGAAATAGTTTGGAAATTGGTAATGTCTTTATAGAAATACTCTTCTGTTTTTTCCATTTTACCATCTTCATCCAAATTAAAGGTGTATTGATATAAATACACTTGTGTGGAACTAAAGAATAACCAAGAAATCTGGTATGCAGAACTTCTCCATTTTTTATCTTTACCATATTTTGAGAACGTTTTTTTCTCATCAAACCAATAACCCTCAAAGCTCACTGGCTCAATTTCCTGAAGTTCTGACTCATCTAGGCCGATTTTGTTAAGAGCTTTTTGTTTAAAATCCATACTTTTGATTTTTTTAGCAACCAAAGCTTCGTATTCCTCATCTTTTAAAAGCCCGAGCGCTAGACAACCGTCTCTCATAAAGTACCTTATAACTTTTTTTTGCTCTTCGCTTCTGTTTTTGCAGCGATCTCTTACTTCTTTGGGATCTCTGATCCACTTAAAATATATAAATGCTGCCACAATTAGTAAAATAATTAATACTGCCATAATAATTAAAGATTTAGTTGCCTACTCTATTTAATTATAAGGTTTTCGGCTTTCCCTTTTTTGTATTATGCTTAAATGAAAGAAATATTATTTTATTAATGCTAGTTATTGTTAGTGGTGTTCAATCATTACACACAATATTACTTATAAGTATGAACTTTGTGCTCAGATTTCTTCATTTAATTAGATTTATAAATTTAATTAAATATTAAGCAATGTACAAAAAATATTTTTATTGGATTATGTTGTTTAACATTTTTGAAAGTTTAACCATACAGTTAAAATAATTGGTTAAAAATTTGGAATTACCAATTCAATTATTGTATATTTGACCAACTAATTTAACCATTCGGTTAAATTGAAAAGTAGAATCAATATGGTTGATGATAAGCAGGATACCGAGAAAATAATCCTTGAGGCTGCACGTAAGGTCTTTATTCGTAAAGGGCTTGATGGCGCACGAATGCAGGAGATTGCCGATGAGGCAGGCATTAATAAGGCTTTGCTGCACTACTACTTTAGAAGTAAGGAGAAACTCTTCGAGATTATTTTTAGCAAGGAGATTGGCCTTCTGTTCCCCACCATTTCGGGTGCAATTCTATCGGAGGATATACCCTTTGAGAGTAAGATTCGGCTAATTGTGGATGGGTACATTAACTTATTCCTTAAGCACCCTTTCTTACCTCTTTTTATTTTAAGGGAGATAAACCGCGATCCGGCTAATATTAAGGGAATATTTGAGAAATCGGGCGTAGACTTTGGTTTTATACATCAAATTGCTTTTGTTAAACTAGCCGAAATGCTTAATGTTGATACCGATGGTGCTCGCCACTTTATAGTCAACCTGCTTAGCTTGTGTATTTTTCCATTCGCCGCAAAGCCTTTACTGGAGAAGGTGCTTTTTAACGACGATGAGCAGGAGTTTGTTAAGTTTCTTGAGGAACGCAAGGCGCAGGTTACCGATTTTGTTATTTGCGCCATCAAGTTTAAGCAAGCCGGGAAATGTTAGTATAATTATGGGAGTGAGATACTTATTTAAATGTAAATCTATGAGATCTGTTGTAATATCGTTTATTGTACTGCTCCTTGCTATTAGTAAAAACTCTTTAAATGCACAGGAGCAAAGGATTGTAACTTTACCCATGTTTTACCGTGCGTTGGACGAGCATAATCCGGTTTCGGCCATAAGTATGGCACTCGATTCGGCAAATGCTCTACAGGTAAAAAATCTCAACACGTCATACTACCCAAAACTCGAATTGAATGCCACAGCAACTTGGCAATCGGATGTTACAAGTATCGATTTCAATACCCAGAATATTCCTTTTAGCATCGATGTCCCCAGCCCCGATCGTGATCAGTATAAAATCAATATTGATATCTCGCAACTAATTTGGGATGGTGGAAAAACATTGGCCCGTAAGGATTTGGCTTATGCGCAACTTAAGGTCGATCAGGGTTCAATTACAAGCGAGGTGTATAACCTTAGGGAAAGGGTAAATGAGGCATTCTTTACAATTCTGCTACTCGACATAAGTCAAAAAAGGCTTAAGCTGATGGGCGAGGAGCTTACTAGCCGAAGGGAATCTATGGAAGGTGGTGTGCGTGAGGGGGTAGTGCTTTCATCGGTTGTTAAGTCGTTGCAGGCCGAGGTTTTAAGGCTTGAGCAGAAACTCCTTGAGTTGGCTGCCCAAAAAGCTTCGCTTTTAAAATCATTGGAAAAGTTAACCGGAGTTAAGCTGGAAATAACCGATAAATTTGTTCTACCTGAATTTCCCAACACCCAATCGGTATCGTTTTCAAGGCCTGAGATTAGCAACTTTACCCATCGGCGCGAGGTTTTTGATGCCCGTACTGCTCTTAATTCGCGAATGCGGATGCCAACAATTGCCGGATTTATTTCGACGGGCTACGGAAAACCGGGGCTCAACATGCTCAGCAACGAGTGGAACCCCTTTGTGGTGGTGGGTGCAAGGCTATCGTGGAATATTTGGGATTGGAATTTTTCGCACCGCGAACGGGAACAATTTCTGGTTCAGAAGAGTATTATTGACCTTAGGCAGAGAGCCTTTGAGGACGGGCAGGAGAGCGCTTTGATAGCCACCGAGAATCAGATTGAAATGCTTGAGCAGCAGCTATTGATCGATAAGCAGGTAACAACCCTATTGGACGAAGTTAAGCAAAGGAGTGAAGCACAGCTGACCAATGGAACCATCACATCATCAGAGTTCTTAGGTGATTTTAATGCCGCTGCCAGGGCACGTCTCGATATGGAGTACCGTGAAATACTGATAATTAAAGAGAAGGTAAAACGGATCTACTTGCTTGGAGGCAACCTGTAGGGGCTTTTGCGTTACGAGAATTCTTTGGCACTAAATTTTTGATTTTAATAGTAATAGTTGATAGCCCAGTATTTCGAATTAAACTCTATGTAAAAACCTTAATATATGAAAACTAAATACTTACTAATTGTTTCTATGGCTGCATTTTTTTCAGCCTGCAGTGATGGTAATGGCGATTATGATGCAACAGGGACATTCGAAACAACTGAGGTGATCGTTTCGGCTGAAGGGGTAGGAAAAATTTTGATGCTTAACGTGGAGGAGGGGCAACTGCTCGATGCAAAAGAGGTGGTTGGTTTTATCGATAGCACGCAACTTTTTCTAAAGCGGGAACAGCTGCTTGCATCTAAACGTGCTCTGCTTTCGCGGCGGCCCGATACAGCAAAACAGCTGGCTCCTCTTTATCAACAGCTGGCAACTGCCAAGTATGAGCGAGCCCGAATCGAAAAATTGGTTGCCGAAAATGCTGCCACAGCAAAGCAGCTCGATGATTTGAATGCCCAAATTCAAAATCTCGAGAAACAGATTGAGGCTACCAAATCGACCCTGGATAAAACGGATAGGGGATTGCTCACCGAAAATGATGTGTTAGATGTTCAAATTGCCCAAAT
>CAZBBA010000101.1:0-12062 GCA_964490015.1 uncultured Rikenellaceae bacterium | reverse complement strand
CGAAACCGTGAGTCATCTCGTGGCCAATAACCATTCCAATGGCGCCATAGTTAACAGCATCGTCGGCGTTGAGGTTGAAGAAGGGAGGCTGCAGGATAGCCGCAGGGAACACAATCTCATTCATTGTTGGGCTGTAGTAGGCGTTCACCGTTTGGGGAGTCATAAACCACTCGGTGCGATCAACTGGCTTGCCAATCTTATCCATATTCTGTCGGAAGCCAAACTCAAAACCACGCTTCATGTTCTCGGCGTAGCAATCGGCAATAATCTCCAGATCACTGTAATCTTTCCACTTGTCGGGGTAGCCAATCTTCACATTCATGGCATCGAGCTTGGCAATGGCGCGCTCCTTGGTCTCGTTGGTCATCCATGTGAGATTCTGCATACGCTCGCGGTAAACGGCCTTAAGGTTCGACACCAAATCGACCATCTTCTCCTTGGCCTCGGGAGGGAAGTTCTCCTCAACAAAAATCTGGCCTACCACCTCGCCAATAATGGCGTTGGCCGATGCGGCTATGCGTTCCCAGCGGGGACGGTTAACCTCGTTGCCCGACAGCACCTTGCCGTAAAAGCTGAACTGCTGATCGACAAAAGCTGAGCATAAATAAGGCGAGAAACGATTTACAAGATTCCAGGTAAGGTAAACCTTCCATGTTTCCATGGGAATCTCATCTATCATGGCCGATATCTCCTTAAAGAAGTTGGGATTATCGATTACCATCTCGGCGGGCTTATCGACACCTATGCCAGCAAAGTAGGCATTCCAGCCAAAGGCTGGTGCGAGCTGCTGCATCTGATCGAACGAAACCTTATTGTAGGTTAGATTCGGATCGCGGCGCTGAAGACGGGTGAAGGAAACTTTGGCCAAGCGGGTTTCGAGATCGATTACCTGAGCGGCTTTCTGGGCAGCCTCTTCGGAAGATACACCAAGGAGTTCAAACACCTTCTCGAGATGGTTACGATACGCGTCACGAATCTCTTTCGACCTGTTATCGTCCGATAGGTAGTAGTCGCGATCGGGTAAGCCCAACCCGCCCTGTCCAAGATTCACCACAATCTCGGTGGTGTTCTTCCTGTCCTGCGCAGCATAAATGCCGAAGACTGGACCAACGCGCATGACGTGTTGTTTGGCGATCTCAGCAACCAGCTCATCGGTGCTGCTGATGGCCTCAATTCGGGTCATATCGGCGCGAATAGGCTCTATGCCCTTCTGCTCGATGGTTTTCTCGTCCATACCGGAGGCGTAAATATCACCCACTTTCTGCCAGCTGGAGCCTTTCTTACTCTTTTTGGCGGCTGCCTTTTCGAGGATCGATTTGAGAACCTTGTTATTCTCCTCCTGCAGGATATCGAATGACCCGTAGCGGGCTTTATCCTCGGGAATGGTGGTGTTCTTTACCCAGTTGCCATTGGCATAGGTAAAAAAATCGACACCGGGTTTCACGGTTAAATCCATGTGCGCAATATCGAGCGCAGGCTTAACCTCCTTCTGCTGGGTGGAGCACCCTACTAGCAGTGCAATAATCATGATGGAGTAAATTGATTTGTAAAGCATAGGTATATAACAATTTGGTTTGAGGATTGGATTGCAGAGCGTGTGATTGGTTTAATGGTTGGTTGTTTGTTGTTCGGTGTTGGCTATTGGCTGTTGGCTAGCCTGACAGGGTTTTAAACCCTGTCAGGGCATATTTTGGAAGATTGTTTGTTCCTTTTGGAAATTTAACTGTTCCTTTTGGAAGATTATCTATTCCTTATAACCGATTGACTGTTCCTTATAACCGATTGACTGTTCCTTATAGCCGATTAACTATTCCTTATGGAAGATTATCTATTCCTTTTGAAGGATTAACCTTTCCTTATGGAGGCTCGACTGTTCCTTGAGGATAATCATGCTGCCGGTATTTAAAAAGTGGGTAAGAAGTGCTACCTTTATCATTCTAAAGAAAAAACATCACTAGATGTCGAAACTGATAGTTTACAGAGCATCCGCTGGATCGGGGAAGACCTTTCGGCTGGCGGCCGAGTATATAAAGCAGGTAATTGCCAACCCTGAATGTTACAGGAATATTCTGGCGGTAACATTTACCAATAAGGCCACTGCCGAGATGAAGGGACGAATCCTCAACGAGCTCTTTAGCCTGTCGCAAGGCGAAAGTAGCGGGATGGGGAACACCATTGCGCAGGAGCTGAATCTGCCGCTAAGCACAATTCAGCAAAGGGCAAAACAGGCCCTTTCGCTTATTCTGCACGACTACAGCCGCTTCTCGGTGAGCACCATCGACAGCTTTGTGCAGCGGGTAATTCAGGCTCTGCTATGGGAGATTGGCGAGCAGGGCGGTGTGGACATTGAGCTGGACACGATACCCGTGCTTGAGCATGCTGCCGACAACCTGCTCGACTCGGCCTCGCAGGTAGATGAGCTGCTGAAGTGGCTCACCTCCATGGGCTACTCGTTGCTCGACGAGGGCAAAAGCTGGGATGTGCGTCACAAATTGGTAGAACTGGGCAAACAGCTATTCTCCGAAAAATTCCGGCTGATGAGCCGCGAGGATGTGGAGAAGTTTACCGATCGGGAGCGGGTTAACAAGTTGAAAGAACAACTCCAGAAAATTGTTTCGACTACCACAATCGCTCTGAGTAGCACTGCCAATGAGGCTCTCAAGGATATTGAACAGCGAGGAGTAGGTATCGACAGCATTGCCCATGGCAAGAATGGGGTGATGGGATTCTTTATTAAGTGCGCAGCGGTTGATGAGTCTACAACCGATTTACCCTCGCCCGACACCAAAAGGGTTAGCGATGCACTTGGCGATGGTACGGGCCAAGCCTGGGTTAACAAGGCTACCTATACCGATAAAGTTGCTTTTGCCCCAATTGAACAGGCGGTTATCGAGGTGCTGTATCCTGCGCTTACCAAACTAATTGAGACTATTTCGGTAAAGCAGGTTCACTACTACTCGGCCAAGCTAATCCTTAAAAACCTCGAGAACCTTGCCCTAATAGGCGACTTGTGGAGTAAAGTTCGGGAGCTATCGCGCGAGGAGGGTTTCCTGCTGCTAAGCGATAGCGGTCATCTGCTACGCGAATTTGTTAAGGAATCGGATGCGCCATTTGTGTACGAGAAGGTTGGAACGCGCTACGATATGTACATGATAGATGAGTTCCAGGACACCTCGGAGGTGCAATGGCACAACTTTAAACCGCTAATTGAGAACAGCCTTTCGCAGGATTGCTTTAGCATGATTGTGGGCGATGTGAAGCAATCGATTTACCGGTGGCGCAACGGCGACTGGAGTATTCTGGCCAGCGGGGTTGAGGACGATCTAAGGCATTTTGGCATTGACGATATTGACCTAAGCACCAACTGGCGAAGTTTACCCGCAATTATCGACTTTAATAACCGTTTCTTTATCCAAACGCGTGAGCTGGCCATTGAGGCTATAAGGGGAAAAAGCAGCTCACCGTTCGAGGCATTAATCCCCGATTTAAGCGAGCAGATACAAAAGGCGTATAAAGATGTAGAGCAAAAATCGCCTAAAAATGGCGATGATGGCAAAGGGCTGGTTCAACTTAAATTCTTTGAAAAGGAGAATAACGCTGGTTGCGACGAGTTCCTGTCGAATGGGATATCGACACTAATTCAGGATTTAAGGGAGAATTACTCGCTTAGCGATATGGCTATTCTGGTTCGCACAAAGAACGAGGGGCAGCGCATAGCCAATATGCTTTTGGAGCATAACAGAAAAGAGCACGACAAAAATCGCCATATAACCTTTGTGAGCCAGGAAGGTTTGGAGTTAAAAGCTTCGCTGGTGGTAAGGCTTACAATTGCTGCCTTTAGGCTGGTTCAGGACTCGACCAACGAGATCGCCAAGCGGGTTTTAGCGAAAGAAATTGCCTCGCTAAGTTCCGAAACAACTCCTTTGTGGCACAGCCATTTTACAGCTAGCCAAACCGATTGCGAGGTTGAATGGCTTAGCAGCCTAAACACCCGACCGCTAAACGAAGTTTTTGAGGCTGTTGCCCAACGCTACGGTCTATTTAGGATTGAGGGCGAGCTGGCGCATCTGGCCGAGCTGCACGAGCATATTGCCAGCATAAGCAGTAAGGGCGGCGGCGATGTGAACCGATTCCTCCAATGGTGGGATGAAAAGGGAAGTGGATTATCGCTTACCGTGCCCGAGTCTACAAACGCGTTGTCGATTATCACCATTCACAAATCGAAAGGGCTGCAGTACCCCGTAGTTATTATTCCCTACGCAAACTGGCCCTTTAGGCCAGCCTCGGCGCAGCCACTGCTCTGGGTACAATCGGACGAGGAACCCTTTAACCTGCTTCCCAAGTACCCAATTCAGGCCGGGAAACAGGCCAAACAGAGCCTTTTTGCCAGGGATGTTCTTGAGGAGGAGATGCGCGAGCTGGTTGATAATATAAACATGCTATACGTGGCCTTTACCCGACCCGAGCGGGAGCTATATGTATTTGTCCCCTTAACAAATAAGGAAGCTGAAAATGATATCAATGAAATAAACAGCGTTTCAAGAATCATCAAAACGGCAATCCCGTCGCTAAGCGAAATGCCCACCGAAGCGAATATTGAGCAGAAGTCCGCAACCTACATCTTTGGCAGCAGCCCCAGCAATAGGAAGAAAAACACTCTTGTCAATTCACAAAAAACTGGATGGACAATGGATAGCTATCCAGTAGGGCAAAGTTTAGGGGAGATTAAGCTGAAAATGGAGGCCGAGGAGTTTTTCCTATCGTCGCCATCGGAAAAACTAGCTCCCAAGGAGCACGGAAAAGTGATGCACGAGCTTTTCTCCAATATTACAACCGTAAATGATATCGATATTGCCATACAAAAGCTGATAGCAGAGGGGTTACTGGCTTCATCGGATAAGGAGCCGCTTAGTACTTGGATTTCCGATATACTTAAGGCGGAGCCGATTAAAAGTTGGTTTTCAGGGGCGTGGGAGGTAAAGAACGAGGCCTCTATACTTACCCCCGATGGACATAATTACCGCCCCGACAGGGTTATGATTATGGACGCCCAAACAGTAGTGGTTGACTTTAAATTTGGAGCTCAACTCCCCGCCCACACCAAGCAAGTGCAACGATACTCGCAGCTACTTAGAAATATGGGCTACTCAGTAGTTGAGGGTTACATCTGGTATGTGGATCAGAATAGGCTAGTTCCTGCATAGTTTTCAATCTTCAGTTAAAATCTACAAGTTTATATTGATTGAATTTATATATTTGCCCAATTAAAGCATTTAAAAACCCAAAATTCTGAAACAAAAACTAGAAACTATGAATTATAAACCGCTTGCCGTAATGGCATTAATTACACTGGCTGCCTGTAGCACATTTGGCCCAAAGGAAGTTGAGCTAAGCGGCCAAATAGATAACCTAGATAATAATTACGCACTGCTTATAAGCAAAGGCGTTACCGACACCCTTTGGCTTAACACCGATGGTAGCTTTACTACCACATTTATGCTAGAGGAGCCAACGTACTTTACCCTACGGGCAGGAAGAATAAGGAATACCATTTACCTTGCTCCAGGCGATAACTTGAATGTACGAGTTGACATCCAAAATCCAACCAATAACCCTGTTGTGGATGGCAAATGCGCTTTGGGCAACAACCTTATTTGGGAGAATAACCAAACCATAAGCGAGCTTTCCAAAAGTTTTAGAGATCTTTATCAGCTACCCCTCGATGAGTTTGAACTGGCTCTCGACTCAATTAAAACTTCGCTAAACACCAGGGTAACTAACTATGGAGTAAACGATAAGCATTTCGTTGCGCTCGAAAAAGCTCGAATTGATTATCACCTAAAAAGCCTTAAGTACGACTACCCCGATTATTTCTCAAGAATTTCCGGTGAGGAGTATATTGCCGATGAGAATTTCTTCGCATTTATTGCCGAACTGAATTTTGCCAACACTAAGCACTTCTCCATTAACGAGTACACTGGTTTGGTTAATAAGCATATTCAAAAGATTTATAGAGATGAGCTGAAAAAAGATGAGCACAAAGGAAAATCGGATTTTGAACGTAACCTTATGCTTTTCGGAATGATTGACTCGCTTGTTCCCAACCAGATCATGAAGGATTACTACAAGTACACCTCAACATCCGAAACAGTAAAGTGGGCAAGCCTTGAGGTAGCAAAAAATGTGGCCGAGTACTTCCTGGCCAACACCCAAACCCAGGTTTACACCGATATTATCCGTAAAGCCCTTGATAAACGAATGCTTCTGGCTCCAGGGCAACCTGCACCCGAGTTTACCCTTACCGGAATCGATGGAAATACATACTCGCTTAGCGATTTTAAAGGCAAGTTGGTTTACATCGATTTTTGGGCTACCTGGTGTGGCCCCTGCAAGCGTCAGCTTCCCTTCCTTAAAACGATGAAGGAGGCTTACAAAGGGAAATCCATTGCCATTATCGCCATTTCGCTTGATGACGACAAGAATGCTTGGGTAAAGATGGTAACTGAGGACAAGCTAGATGGAATTCAACTCCACGCCGAGAGAGCTTGGCTTTCGGATGTTGCCCAGCAGTATCAGGTTTTTGCTATTCCAACCTTTGTGCTAATCGATGGAGAAGGTAAAATTATTGAGTACCCCGCTCCTCGCCCATCCGATCCCGAAACCGGACTGCTTGTTGATAAGCACTTGAAATTGCTATAAGATCTATTTAAACATAATAAGAAAAGGCTTGGAAATCCAAGCCTTTTCTTATTACTAAATTTTCAGTAAGGGCTATTTCAATTCGCGTAACAATTTCTCCAGTTCAGGCGTTTTGGTCATCCAAAAAATTAAGGTTTCGCCAAACTGGTAGTCGCCCATTTTCTGCTCAACCAAAATAGGAACCAAACTCTCGAACTCCTGCCATTTGTAGGCCTCGGCCTCGCTGCCCGCCTGGTTGCCCGAAAGCATATACATCGTACGCTGAATGGTATCGAGCGTTGTAATATACCTTGGGTAAAAGGGCAGGTGGGTTTGCTCAATTCCCGATGAATTCCCCAGGTAGGTTCTACCGCGAATTGTGAGATCGAGTCTGCCCACACCCTCAATATTATTGTTATATACTACTGCTGTATCCTTTACGAAAACACCCAACTTTTCTAGATTCTTGGCTCCAACATCAACCCAACCCTCCTTGGTAATAAAGTTTACTTCCTCACCTTTAGGTGATGGGCTTGAACACCCCCAAAGGGACGATACAACCCCAAGAATAGCTATGCTCTTAGCAAGTGTCTTCATAATATCAAAATTTTACAGCAGCAAATTGCGGCTAAGCGAATTTAGCACATTTCTCTCAATTCTGCTTTCGATATCCTCACTTTCGGCAGGCTCGAATTTTGCCCCTATGATGTGCTCATACAATTCGATATACCTTTTGCTGATGCTTTCCACAATCTCATCGGTCATTTCGGGAACTTGCTGACCCGGATTGCCCATAAAACCATTATCCATAAGCCACTCGCGAACAAACTCCTTGGATAGTTGCCGTTGAGCTTCGCCCTTATCAAAACGCTCCTGATAACCATCGAGGTAGAAATAGCGCGATGAGTCGGGCGTGTGTACCTCGTCAATTAGGTAGATTTGTCCATCCTTCTTGCCAAACTCGTACTTGGTATCAACCAGAATTAGACCCCGTTCGCGCGCCATCTTTGAGCCCTGCTCAAAGAGTTTATAGGTGTACTCCTCGAGTTTCAGGTAATCCTCCTCCGACACAATTCCCTGAGCCAAAATATCCTCACGCGATATGTTCTCGTCGTGCGCACCCTGCTCGGCTTTTGTGGTTGGGGTAATTATGGGTTTTTCGAAAGCCTGATGCTCGCGCATCCCATCGGGAATGGGTACACCGCAGATTTGCCTAGCACCTTTTTTGTAGTCGCGCCACGAGCTGCCGGTTAGATATCCGCGGATAATCATCTCCACAGCAAAAGGTTCACATTTATGGCCAATGGTCACCATGGGATCGGGGGTGTCGATCTTCCAGTTGGGCACAATGTGGCTTGTGGCATCGAGAAACTCCGAAGCAATCTGGTTTAGCACTTGGCCCTTAAAGGGTATCCCCTTGGGGAGTACAACATCGAATGCCGAAATACGATCGGAAACGATCATCACCAGCACATCGCTCGAGAGCGAATAAACATCGCGAACCTTTCCGTGGTAAACCATGGTTTGCGAGGGAAACTTGTAATTTGTTTTTACAATTGCCGTTTTCATCGGTGTTTAGTTATTTTGATTACTACTTGTTTCGTCTCTCTTCTTCGACAGCTTATCGAATGCATGCACAATGTACTTTACCAGCTTGTGCCGTATAATATCGCGCGAGTCGAAGTAAATAATGGAAAGGCCAGGAATGTCCTGCAGCAGCTTGAGCGTGGGAATTAAGCCCGAATCCTCCTTGCGCGGCAGGTCTATTTGAGTGATATCGCCTGTTACAATAAACTTGGCATTGTTTCCCATGCGGGTTAGGAACATCTTCATCTGATTGATGGTGGTGTTCTGAGCCTCATCTAGAATAACAAAGGCGTTATCGAGCGTACGCCCACGCATGTATGCCAACGGGGCAATTTGAACAGTTCCATCCTCCATGTAATCGTTGAGCTTGCGGGCGGGGATCATATCGTTAAGCGCATCGTAAAGTGGCTGTAGGTATGGATCGAGTTTCTCCTTCAAATCGCCTGGCAAAAAGCCCAATCGTTCGCCTGCCTCAACGGCAGGGCGGGTAAGAATTATCCGTTTTACCTCCTTGTTTTTAAGCGCTCTAACGGCCAAGGCTATAGCAGTGTAGGTTTTACCCGAACCCGCAGGGCCAATGGCAAACAGCAAATCGTTTTCGCGGTAGCTATCAACCAGCATTTTCTGGTTTACCGTGCGCGCCTTTATAATTCGTCCGTTATTGCCATACACCAGCGCATCGCTAAAATCTTCGTCGGTGTTGGAGATGGAATTGTCGGTTTCGTTCAAAAAGTCCTTTATGTGATCCTCAGTAAGCTTGTTGTATTTGCGGAAGAAATTGATCATGCTATTTATCTTATCCTCCAAAGCCTGAATCTCGCGCTCCTCGCCCAGCACTTTAATCTCATCGCCACGGGCAATAAGCTTTAGCTTGGGAAAATGGGTCGAAATTAGGTTGAAATTTGAGTTGTTCACTCCGTAAAAGGCAGCGGGATCAATCCCTTCGATAAGTATAAGTCGTTCGTTCATTAATGGGGTTTGGGTTGTTGTTCTGCAATTCATATTTGCTTGCAAAAATAGTAAAAAAATCTCCCTATATCACATCATTTTACGCTTAGTGGCAAAATAATGAATGATATATATGGCTAGCAATCAACCCAATTCCATCCAAATGTAAATTGTACTGGTAGAAATTTCGCTCAATGCTTTTTTTTAGCCAATTTTGCTTTTCAATAGCTTTGGATGAAAGGACTAGGCCACAACAAACCATTTATCACGCTCACAACCGATTGGGGACAGCACGACTACTACACTGCCATGCTTAAAGGTGGCGTTCTATCGGCATTACCCGAGGCTAGCATAGTTGATCTTACGCACGATATTCCCAGCTTTAGTCTGCACAGCGCGGCGTTTATTATTAAGCAAGGTTTTCAATATTTTCCCAAGGGAAGCATTCACCTAATAATGGTTAATAGCGAGTCCAACCTGTCACCGCGGATACTGGTTACCCATTTCCAGGATCATTACTTCGTAATTCCCGACAACGGAATTCTAGGGTTGATGTTCAACACCATCCCCGACGAGGTTCTTGGAATTCCCTTTGTTGCCGAGGGAGGATTTGCCTCCCTTTCAGCCTACGTAAACGCTATTGATTTAATTTGTAACGCCGAGGAAACATCATTAGCTAGTTTAAAAATTACCGATTTTGACCAAAAGATTGCCCTTAGAGCAACCATTGACGAATCCGTAATTACAGGCAGCATTATCTATATCGATTCGTATCGAAACGCCATAACCAATATTTCGAGAAACCTATTCGAGAGGGTTGGGCAAAATCGCGACTACAACATCTACGTGCAGAGCAACCACAACAAGATTTCGAAGCTAAGCACCACATACAATCAGGTTGAGCCGGGCGAGCTACTTGGAATTTTCAACTCGGCCAATCTACTCGAGATTGCCATCCGAAATGGCTATGCCGCCGAACTGCTCAGCCTTAGGGTTGGCGGTAGCGTTCGCATCAATTTTCAGAAATAACTATTTGCTTTAACCAATCATTAAAATGGAAAACATAAATCGCAGCAATCAAAATAAAGCCACCAAAAAAGAGGCCACCGAGGCCTTTGAACGGTTACTGGTAATAATGGATGAGCTCCGCGTGAAGTGCCCCTGGGATAGGGAGCAAACCTTCGAGAGCATCCGAAACCTCACCATTGAGGAGACCTACGAGCTGGCCGATGCCATTCTGGAGGGCAAAATGGATGAGGTTAAAAAGGAGTTGGGCGATATTCTGCTGCATATTGTGTTCTACTCCAAAATCGCCTCGGAGACCAACCTTTTCGATATCACAGATGTGATAAACCATATCAACGATAAGCTGATATTTAGGCATCCTCATGTTTTTGGCGAGGTTGAGGTGTCGAGCGCTGGCGATGTAATTAAAAACTGGGAGCAGATTAAGATGACCGAAAAATCGGGCAATAAAACCGTGCTATCGGGTGTTCCCAAATCGCTTTCGTCGCTTATAAAGGCCAATAGAATTCAGGAGAAGGTGAGAGCCGTTGGGTTCGACTGGGAGGTTCGCAATCAGGTGTGGGATAAGGTAACCGAGGAGATGAATGAACTTAAGCGTGAAATTGAAAAGGGCGATCAGGAGAAAATTGAGGGCGAATTTGGCGACCTGTTCTTCTCGTTGGTAAATGCGGCTCGTCTTTACGATATCGACCCAGAAACAGCGCTGGAGCGAACCAACAAGAAGTTTATTAATCGTTTCAACTACCTCGAGAGCAAAACCATAAAGGAAGGACGCTCGCTAAAAACCATGACCCTCGACGAGATGAACGAGATTTGGGAGCAGGCAAAGGCTTTCGATAAACCCTGAAACCATGCTGCAGTTCCTTTTAAAAAAGTTACTCTATAGCATCCTAGTTATTTGGGGTGTGGTTACCCTTGTTTTTATACTTTTCAACCTAATCCCCGGCGATCCCGCCCGTATGGTAATGGGTCAACGTTCCGATGAAGCATCGCTACTGGCTGTGCGCCGCGACCTGGGATTAGACAAGCCCCTACCCTACCAGTACGCAAAATACATCAACGATTTATCACCTATTTCAGTCCATAACCCCAACAATTCCAACAGCTATATTTACCTAAACCCAAATGCATACTCTGTTGCCATTCTGATAAAAGTGAGCAAGTCGAGGGCAATTGCCCTTAAATCGCCCTACCTGCGGCGCTCCTTTCAGAGCGGGAAAACGGTTTCGTCGATAATTGGTGAAACGCTGCCAAACACGTTTATTCTGGCCATAACGGCCATGGTATTTGCAACCATCTTGGGAATTGCACTAGGAGTAGTTGCTGCGCTCAAGAAAGACTCCTGGATAGACAGATCAATGCTAATATTTTCGGCATTTGGAATGAGCGTTCCATCGTTCTTTGCCGCTATACTTTTTGGATGGCTTTTTGCCTTTGTGCTGGGTGATTTTACTGGACTAAATCTAACTGGAAACCTTTGGGAAATTGATGATTTTGGCGAAGGAGTTCGACTTCAACTCAAAAATCTAATCCTGCCAGCCTTTACGCTGGGCATTCGGCCATTGGCCGTGGTAACGCAGCTCGCGCGCAACTCAATGCTCGAAACGCTATCGCACGACTACATCCGAACCGCCAAGGCAAAGGGTTTAAAATTTAGTCAGGTAATATGGCGTCATGCGCTCAAAAACTCCATGAATCCTGTTGTCTCGGCCATCTCCGGATGGTTTGCGTCGGTTATGGCGGGAGTGGTTTTTATCGAGTACATCTTTGGTTGGAAAGGATTGGGATATTGCATCTGTCGAATTTCCTGTTGTTAAAACCGG
>CAZBBA010000100.1:5644-12542 GCA_964490015.1 uncultured Rikenellaceae bacterium | reverse complement strand
CAAAGATAACCTCATCCATCTTACTACCGGTATCGGTTAAAGCCGTGGCCAGGATGGTAAGTGAACCTCCATTCTCGATATTACGAGCTGCACCAAAAAAGCGCTTGGGCTTGTGTAGTGCGTTAGCATCAACACCACCCGAAAGCACCTTGCCCGAGGCTGGTTGAACGGTGTTAAAGGCGCGAGCCAAACGGGTTATTGAATCGAGCAGAATAACCACATCATGACCACACTCCACAAGACGTTTAGCCTTCTCGAGAACTATGTTGGCAACACGAACGTGCCTTTCGGCAGGCTCATCAAAGGTAGATGAAACCACCTCGGCGTTCACGCTGCGGGCCATATCAGTTACCTCCTCGGGGCGTTCATCTATCAGCAGAACTATCATGTATACCTCGGGGTGGTTGGCGGCTATGGAGTTGGCAATATCTTTTAAAAGAATCGTTTTTCCAGTTTTTGGCTGAGCAACAATTAGCCCACGTTGTCCCTTACCAATGGGCGAAAACATATCCACAACCCTTGCCGACAGCGTATTTTGTCCATTTCCAAGAAGGGTAAATTTCTGATCGGGGAATAGGGGTGTGAGAAAGTCGAAGGGGATGCGATCGCGAATGTAATCGGGGGTACGGCCGTTAATCTCAAGCACTTTAATAAGCGGAAAATACTTTTCATTCTCCTTGGGAGGGCGAATTGTCCCGGTAACGGTATCGCCAGTTTTTAAACCAAAAAGTTTTATTTGCGATTGCGAAACATACACATCGTCGGGTGAGCTAAGGTAGTTGTAATCCGATGAGCGAAGGAAACCGTAACCATCGGCCATAATCTCAAGCACACCAGTTGCATTTATTATCCCATCAAACTCAAAGCGCTCGCCATTCTTTCGCTCATTACCTTTCTTCTGATGGAAATCCCTTTGCAAATTTTTCTTGGAATCATCGCTGGGTGTAGCCGAAACCTGATCCTCTTGCTTTAACTCTTGAGTTGATGAAACTTCAGCAATCTCAATACTTTCAACCACCTCAGCTTTGCTTGGCTCCTCGTAGCTTACTACATCTTCCACCCCATCGTACGATGGTTCTTTTTGCATATTGGCTATGGGCGAATCGTCCCTAACCCGGGCAGGTTGATTGCCCGATCGCTCCTCGGCCATATCCTTTTTGCGAGTAAACCGCTTCCTTTTGTTCCTATCGCCACCCTGCTGTTGCTGCTGTCCTGCGTAGGGTCTCTTCTCCTCCGGTTTCACTTCAATCGCCTTCTTTTCTACAGGCTCTATATTTTCAGCTGGTTTAGGCTTCTCTTCGGTGGGTTTTGGGGTGAGTTTAGCGGCGGGTTTTTCGTGTTGCGTTTTCTCGTGTTGAGGCCTCTCATGCTTACGATTACGCCTATCATTTTCACGAGCCTTAAACTTTTTGCTGTCAGCCTCTGCTGCGTCGATGGCCTGTTGATCGAGAATTCGATAGATTAACTCCTGCTTTCGCAGTGCCTCTATCCGCTTAATGTTCATCTGTTTAGCTATATCCTTAAGCTCAGGAAGTAACTTCTTGTTAAGTTCTAAAATATCGTACATACAATAAATTGATATGATTTATTTGGTAATTGCATTTACATCCTTACCGAGGGTGTCAATAAAAAAGGCCTGATTGAATAAGAGAATTGTGTAACAACACAATGGAATAATGAATTTACGAGAAAAATATGCTGGGATATTTTTTGCAATATTAGCAATTAATCCGAAGAATACCTAATCTATAAAAAAAAATCCTGCCTGTTTTAAAAAAATTCAAGCAAATATGCCAATTAAATTAGATTTAATATATATATTCATCGCTCTAATCGAGCCACAACACGATGAGACAGCTAAAGATCATTAAACAGGTTACTAATCGGGAGACCGTTTCGCTTGACAAGTACCTGCATGAAATTGGCAAGGTTGAGCTCCTCACCACTGAGGAAGAGGTCAACTTAGCTCGTAGACTCAAGGAGGGTGATAAAGCTGCTCTAGATCAGCTGGTAAAAGCCAATCTCCGGTTTGTGGTATCGGTTGCAAAGCAGTATCAAAACCAGGGTTTAAGCCTGCCTGATCTGATTAACGAGGGCAACCTGGGCCTAATAAAAGCTGCTCAACGCTTCGACGAAACCAGAGGCTTTAAGTTTATCTCCTACGCCGTGTGGTGGATACGACAAGCCATCCTCCAGGCGCTGGCCGAGCAATCGCGAATTGTAAAGTTACCGCTCAACAAGATTGGATCAATCAACAAGGTAAACAGAGCGTTCACCGAGCTTGAACAGCGATTCGAGCGCGAGCCATCGGTAGAGGAGTTGGCCGAGGTTCTTGAGATTGCCCCCAATGATATAAAGGAGGCGCTCAAGAGTTCGAACCGCCATATCTCCATGGATGCTCCCATCTCGCAGGACGAGGAGAGTAACATGTACGACGTGCTCCTCTCCAACGAGTCGCCCTCACCCGATCGTGGGCTGCTTAACGACAGCCTACGCAAGGAGATTGAGCGCGCCCTAGCAACCCTTTCTGTTCGAGAGGCCTCCATTGTAAGGCTATACTTTGGGCTAAACGGAAAGCACCCTCACACTCTTGAGGAGATTGGCGAGGAGTTGGAATTAACCCGCGAGCGGGTTCGCCAAATTAAGGAAAAGGCCATTAAGCGGCTTAAGCAAACTACCCGCAGCAAAGTGCTAAAGAGTTATCTGGGATAAAAAATGGCTGCTGTGTATTATTTCCTGAGAAATCATTTACCATATCACTTCATCCACATTACAATACCCCATGTCGAGACCAATCTTATTCTTTGCATTTGTTTTTACAAGCCTCAGCTGTTTTTCGCAGGTTACTTTTTTCAATTGGTTCGAGAACCACGCCCTTCGCATCGATTACTATCTTGCTGGGAATAGTCAAGAGCAGGGAGTTTACCTCGAGTCGCTTAAACGTGAACCCCGATGGAGCGGATCGCATCAGTACACCATCGACACGCTAAACATGGGCGCATACAGGGTAGAGGTTCATGATTTAGAAACGAACTCGCTAATTTACTCAAACGGATTCTGCACCCTTTTCCAGGAGTGGCAAACAACCGAGGAGGCAAAGCAGACTAACCGCGCGTTTGAGCAGGTTACCCGAATCCCTTTCCCCCTTAAAAAATCAATAGTATCGCTCAAATTCCGTAATGCAAAATCAGGGCTTTTTGAGGAGATTTTCAACTTTGTGGTTGACCCCAGTAGTATTTTCATTGAGCGCATTCCGGGTAAGGAGTATCCCGTAGTTCAAATCCACAGCAGCGGTGATCCTAACCACAAACTCGACATCACCTTTATTGCCGAAGGTTACACCCGCGAGCAAATGGCAAAGTTCAGATCCGATGCAGCTAGTCTTACCAATTATTTGTTATCGCAAGAGCCTTTTTCCCAACTTGCAGAAGATATTAATGTTTGGGCAATAGAATCGCCATCCGAAAACGAGGGGCCAACCAACCCCGGCACCGGGTGTTGGAATAGCACAGCCGTGGGATCATCGTACTATACATTCAATATCGACCGATATCTTACCACTACTCACTACAAACGCGTTATGGACATTGCCGCCAATGCACCCGGCGATATTGTGTACATCTTGGTCAACACCAACCAGTATGGGGGCGGAGGAATTTACAACCACTACAATGTGGCCACGTCTGGCCATCAGCTGTCGAAGGAGGTTTTTATCCACGAGTTGGGGCATGGTTTGGCTGGACTTGCCGACGAGTATTATACCTCCGATGTGGCGTACATCGATTACTACCCCCTTAACCTTGAACCCTGGGAGCCCAACATAACCACAAGGGTTAACTTTGAGGCTAAATGGGCCAATATGATCGACAAAAAAACGCCCACTCCCACTCCATCTGATTCAAAGTACCATCAAGTTGTTGGGCTTTTCGAGGGTGGTGGATATGTTTCGAAAGGCGTGTATCGACCATACTTCGATTGCCGCATGAAGAGCAACTCCGCCCAGGGATTTTGCCCAGTGTGTCAGCGGGCAATAACACGGGTGGTCAAAACTTACGTGTCAGTCGAGTAAAAAACACAAAAGCATATAACTTATAAACCCCTAGGTTACCTGTTAAGTTGATCACTTTCTTGCGGACACAATCAGTTTGTTTTATTTACATCTCGCCTACAATTGGCATCGAAACGCGCTGTGAAAACTGCCGAGAAATTACTTGATGCAACTGAAAGCCAAAAACGCCGATTTACCCTGAATCTGTTTTACAAGGTTTATTATTTCTAGCCTTTTTGTTCCAAAAAACCATCCCACCCGAAAACCGGGAGAACTTACATCTTATTACTCTCCCATTACGCACAATTGTTAAAAATATAGATTTTTCTTATATCCACTCACCGAGTAAGCATTTGGATTAGAATAATCGATAAAAAATCAATGTTACTATATTGCTGATGGTTACAATTATTGTTGATATCAAAAACCGCCATCCTAAACAGATTTAGAACGCCCGTTTATTTACCAGATTAAAAAACCCGCAATTGCCTACTTTTTTGGTTAATAATTTAATAATTTTATGTGAACACCAACCATTACCAAAAACCTTAACCATGACCAAGAAGAGGACAAATATCAGCAGCAATACTATGGATATTGATAATTCGAACGGGTTACAACGAAAAATGCTTACCGCCAACGAGATTAAAACCCGGTTAAAGGAAAATACATGGTTCCTCGATGGGGTGACCCCTTACCTCAACAAAATGCTCGACTTCTTGGATGAGGATCGCTTAATCCTTTTCTTAACCGATACCGAGGGTTGTATTCTGCATATCGTTACTTCCGAAAAAATATCCGAGATTCTAACCCTACGGTTTATGATCCCCGGCAGTTTCCCTCAGCCCAACACCGTGCTGTTCGATGCTATTGACAAAGTGCTCACTACTCAACATGGTGCCCAGGTAACCACCGGCAAAGCCCCTATCGACAACCTTCAAGACAATTGGATTTGCTGGGCATACCCCATAAACATACATCCAAACACCATTTCGGGTACGCTGGCCTTGTGTATTCCAGAGCAATCCGCATCAAATCCACTGCATGCACTACTTTGTCAAACGGTTAACTGCATCAAGCAGGAGCTCTCATTCCTCGAGGAGAAAAACAAAGCCGCCAAGCTTATCGATCAGCAGGTTAACCTCTTTAACCGCTATGCACATGCTGATTTAATTGTTGATAAATCGGGCAAAATTCAGCTTGTAAGCAATGAGGCATGCCATATGCTGGGCATTACACGAGCGGAGATTGAACATAAATCTATCTCAAAATTTATTCCCAGCTGGCCGGCCATTACCTATACCGATGGCAAATGGACGGAGATTGAGAACACCGAAGTGGAAATCTCCAATGTGCCAAACAGCGGATTATATCTCATTAACAGCAAGGCCATATCACGAACTTCGAACCGGATTGACGAGCAGATTTGCAATATTCGGAGTTTGAAACAGGTGCTGAATGAAACCAATAAGTATATGGGCAACACCGCCCGTGCTTGGTTCGACGATCTGTTAGGCACCTCACCGCAGCTTAAGCGAGTGATAAAGGAGGCTAAAGCCATAGCCCAAACTAATATGCCTGTTATGCTGCTGGGCGAAAAATATACTGGCCGACTGGCCATTGCGCAGGCTATTCACAACCACAGCTCCCGTTCCGAATTCGGTTTTATTCAGGTTGATGCTACCGCCCTGTCGTCCGAAAGGCTTGAGGAAGTTCTCTGGGGATATACCGAAAGCGGAAAAGCCAACCCTAAGAAAACCCCGAAGCCTGGCGCTTTTGAGTTTGCCAACGGGGGTACACTGTACATTAACGAGATAGGTTTACTAAGCCAGTCGCTTCAGAACAAAATATTTGATGTTATCCATTCGGGTAAGGTAAACCGAATTGGCTCATCCTTTAAAACCACTGTTGATGTAAGAATAATATGCACCAGTTCCATTGATCTAAGCCAAAAAATTGAGGCGGGTGAATTTCGAATCGACCTATTCTACGACCTCAGCAGTGCTTCGCTCCGAATCCCTCCCCTTCGGGAGCGTCGGGCCGACATTCCTCTTCTCATCAATCACTACCTTGGCCTTAAGGCCAAGGAGTTGGATATGAAAAAACTGGAGATTCCCAAAAAGATTATGCTGATCCTTCGCCGCTACGAGTGGCCCGAAAACTTTAAGGAGCTGGTTGAACTCTCGCAACGTATTATCTTGGATAAGGGAAATATGTTTAAAACATTTAAGAATGAGCGCGATTTCAAGCGGCGCAATCTTTACCTGGAGCAGCTAAAGGAAGTCGAAAGTGTTACCTCGCTCGAGGAGCACGAGAAAGAGCTAATTATTAAGGCCTACCACGCCTTCGATGGCAGCATAAGCAAGGCTTCGCGCAGGCTGGGAATTAGCCGCAACACCCTTTACCTAAAGCTGAAAAAGTACGGGATTGACGCCTAAGTGAATTGATTAAAAACCATATTTACAAAAGCGTAAATAAGTCCATCATTTACAAACTCTTTGAATGGTTCGATCTACGCTGTCACACCCGAAAAGGTTGACAACGTAGATTCCCTGTCCCGTCAGGCCTGCCGGCTGAGGCAGGGACAACATATAGGTAGCAAACAATTCCATGAATATTCTCTTGTCCCGCTAGGGACAGCATATCGGCAGAAAAACATTGCAATGATTATTTTCTTGTCCCCCTAGGGACAATATATTGGTAGAAACTATTGCAACGAACACTCCCCTGTCCCGCTAGGGACAGCATATCGGTAGAAAACACATCAACGGAATTTCTTGTCCCGTCAGGGACAACATATCGGCAGAAAAACATTGCAATGATTATTTTCTTGTCCCCCTAGGGACAATA
>CAZBBA010000100.1:0-5544 GCA_964490015.1 uncultured Rikenellaceae bacterium | reverse complement strand
ATCGGTAGAAAACACATCAACGGAATTTCTTGTCCCGTCAGGGACAACATATCGGTAGCAAAACATTGCATAAAAAACAGAATGCCCACATTACGCATATGTATTTTTAAAATCCATAACTTTACTCGTCTTTAATAACATACCAAAAATCAGCCAATGGCAAACACCTACACCCAGATCCACATTCAAGCCATATTTGCAGTTCAAAACCGCGACTGCATAATTCGACAAAGTTGGCAAACCGAACTATACAAATACATAACCGGAATAGTTCAAAGAAACAACCACAAACTACTCGCTATTAATGGAATGCCCGATCATATCCACATTCTTTTTGGATTCCGTCCCACACAGCCCCTATCCGATTTGATGCAGGATGTAAAAGGCGATTCTTCTAAATGGATCAACTTAAAGGGACTTGTAAAGGGAACTTTTTCCTGGCAGGAGGGTTATGGTGCATTCTCCTACAGCAAGAGAGAGGTAAGCGCCATTGCAGATTACATCGAGAAGCAGAAGGAACATCATCGTATTAAATCATTTACAAAAGAATACCTAGATTTCCTTGATGAATTCGGAATTGATTTTGACAACAGGTTTATTTTTAAGCCAGTGGATTATTCCGTACCTAACGGCACGGATTGATTAATACAAACCATACCCTACCGATATTCAGTCCCTACGGGACTATATATGAAAAGCCAAATGATTTCAAGACACATTCCCCTCCATGGGTAAATTTTGAAAAAACTCTCAAAGACAATAGTTTGCCCACTAAGAAGAACTTATTCAAACCTTCCAGATCAATTGTCCCGCTAGGGTCAACATATCGGTAGAAAGCATAGCAACGAAATTTCCCTTGTCCCGTCAGGGACAAAACATCGGTAGAAAAAACCTTGCATGGATCTTCCTCTTGTCCCGCTAGGCCTGCCTGCTGAGACAGGGACAAAATATCTTGTCATGAGGTTTCCATTGTCCCTTTAGGGACAATATATTGGTAGAAAGCATAGCAACGAAATTTCCCTTGTCCCGCTAGGGACAATATATCGGTAGAAAACAATGCCATTAGTATTCTATTGTCCCGCTAGGGACATCATATCGGTATAAAAACATATCGCCGATATAGGCAGTGCTCAGCTAAAGCCCCCCGGTGCCTCCCCCGCCTCCTGCGGGGCAAGTCGTGTCTCTGTGCTGTGTCTCAGCTTGTCTCGGGAACCGATGTTCTTTGCGGTTAACGAGAGAAAACGACGCTTTTTTGGAGGTTGACGAGATTTCTGTGTTCCGATGTAAAATCCTTAAAATCGAACTCATGCCAAATTATCACCGCCCAAACCCTGATTCCACAAATCCCCCTATATCTCGTAGTTTGTTAACTCCTCGGTGATATCAAAATCGTAACCCGGATACTCAAAAATCGACAATCGCGGTTCAGTTTCGCCAATGGAGTAACCCCAAACACTAGCGTATTCGTGCTTATCCTCCCCCATCTCCTCGAGCTGGTGCAGGTACTCGCCCATGGGTTTCGACTCAATAATCACCACTTTCCCTATCTTGTCGATAATTGGGCTATGCCAACGCGTATGATCATGATCGAACTCCAGAATTCGTCGTCCCCAACGCGTTATCCCAATTGTTCTGTAGGTTAGACTCTTGCCCACTCCCGGCAGATTTATCACATTCCTATCCGATGCCATAAACGGAATCCCAGCCTTTTGGCGGAGCTGTTTCAAATTCTGCACCATGTTCTCGGCCTCAAGCGGGAACCGCTTTATCTCCTTAAGGTATTCCGACGGAATTTTCCCAATCACTTTTTCCTCCACCTGCTCCTGCACGGCTCGGGCGTTGGTGGCATAGTTAAAGGTGTTTTCCTGAAAACCTTTAACAGAGAAGGTATAATACGTGATAACGCCAATATCGTTAAGCACTTTCCGTAGCTTAGCCGTGTGCCCACGACGCGATGCCGCCGATGTGAAGACCAGCTGATTGGTTACTGTCCATCCAACCGACACTAGTCGCTGCACCGCCTGCGCCGATTCGGGAGTCACCTCCATGGGCGACTCAAAATGCGTTTGTATCACAAACTGTTTTACCCCATACTTTGACGCCTCAGATTTAAAATCACCCAAAATCTGCGTTAGTTGTTCGGTTACCCGTTGGGGCAAGTAGGCCAACAGTCTCGATCCCAAGCGTATTCGCTGTATCTCAGCAAATTTTTGTCCATTGGGTCTACCCTTGTTGCCTTCAACCTTTCTGATGATCATCTGCAGCACCTCGTTCAGGATATTCTTAAGCGATTTATCCTGACTCATAAGCGCATCGCCGCCGGTAATTAGGATATCGCGAAGCTGCGTGTCGTTTTCCCAGTATAGTAAAAGCCGTTTAAGCTTCTCCTCCCACGTCTCGTTGGGTTTTAGCTTATCGAGATTAAAGTTCAGATTTCCCCTTTGGAAATCGTACATACGCTGGCACGACACGCAAAGTCCACCGCACGCGCGCCCCATGGTATCGGGAATTAGGATGGCCACCTCGGGGTAGCGTCGATGAACACACCGGTGCGATGGCAGTAGCCATCCAGCCGCGTTGGGCTTACCCGGTTTCACCTGATCCTCCTTTTCCCATGCCTGAATATTCCCAAAATGATCGATAAGCGGCTTGCTGTAGATCACGTAGTGACGAATGGCCAGATCCGATCCCACCGCAAAATCGGGTGTTCTCGCATTCAGCAACGAGAGATAGTAAGGATTTACAAAGAAGGGAATCCCCTTCTGATCGGCCTTCTCAAGAATTCGTTGAGTTTCCAGATCGAGCGAGTAGTCGAGCAGCTCATTCAGCAAGCTGGGCGAACGCACGGCAAAACGCAGGTGAAACTTGTGATCGTCCCACCACTTGTGCATCTGCTCGAGTTTCTCCTGCTCGTTCATATCCTCCTTAAAACAGAATCGGCTTTCACCCACCTCGCAGCTCTCGATGTTTCGCATGAGGATACTGATTATACGCTCCTTATTTTCCTGCCTAATCTTCACAATTTCGGGATCAAGGCCATCGTGCCATCTACTCATCCAGCTCTCTACCTGCTGTGCCGTGGGTTTTGCCTGAGCCAGCTGATTACTAAACTGACGGAAAAGCTGTATCATATCCTCAAAGAAAAGAGGCTTGGCACCACCAGCACCTTGCTTAACGCCCATCCATAGCAGCTCGAATGGAGCGTTAAGAGTTTTCTCTCCATTTCGATAAGGATTTTCGAACTCCCGTCCCGAGTTAGCAATATAATCGAGTATTCTGATTGCGGCAAAATCTTGCCAGCGCAGCTTCTCAAATCCCTTACGGCCATTCCCCTGGCCGTTGTAATAGTTTACCGCATGTGGATTTTCAGCAAGAACCTCCGTGGCCCAGTCGCTAATTTTGGCAGTTGCCTCTTCCGATGATTTTGCCCTGCTGTATATTTCGTGCAGCCGAGGGTTCTCTCGCATCAACTTTCTTAGTAAGGTTAGCGACTTAGTCGACAGCGCAATTTTCTCTGGATAATATGTCATAAGCGTAGTTTTTTCGTTGATTTGCTGGCTAAAAGCCATGAAAAATCTGGCTCTGGGTTTCATCTTAACGGATATTCCACTAGCGCTTCAGCTAACTTCTGCAGCATTTGCCCTACCCATGGGATGAGCCAAAATGGTAATCGATGGGCAAAGATAGTAATTTTTTTGGAAATTTCCCCATAAAACACATATACATCAATGATACTGATGGTTACAAGTGATCTACTTTAGTTTTCAAAATCATTTGCTATCAGTTAAATATTTATGCCCAGCATGATATTCGCATTTGGTTGTATTCCGTTGAAAGGTTAAGCAGAAAATCTTGTGTAACCAAAACAACTGATATATATGATTGTTCCCGTTCATGCCATGCCCTCAGAAACAAAACAGTACGTTTTAGAGAAGCCATTAGGTATGTCCACGGATAATCATAAAACAAAATATTCATATATTAACAATCGTAACTATATTGAAGTAAAATTATAAAATTTAGAGCCATCATAATTCCTCCACGAAACCCATTAGCCTGTTTTTCTGATATTTAAAAAATCAAAAGCAAAATCAATTCTAGCAAAGTAAATTTTCTTGTTTTTTCATTGGTTGCAGTTGTGGATATAAAAATAATTTTTCTACATTTATAAATTCTTTTTGTCAATGCAGCTAGCCCTGTGACTGACGGGGCGAAGCTTTACCAAAAAGAGAAATAATGGCACAGATAAATATCAAACTTGAACCCGGATATCACCGCGAGGCCGATGTGGTATTCATCCGATTTCCAAAGGACGACGTGCTAATTAGCATTATCCGAGGGATTAAGGGGGCACGATGGAGCAGCACCAACAAGGCGTGGTACATTAACACCAACCTCTTTGACCTTTCCACGGTTTACAACGCCTTTCATGGGTTTTGGGTCGATTACAGTGCGCTGCCAAAAACAATAGTTAGCCGGGCTTATCCTAAGCCTATACGGCCGGCCACACCAAAGCCTGCCGTTTCGAACCCAGTCCCGCTGCGGCCAGAGCCCACCGAGGAGAACGCAAAGTTTATTGAGCAGTTCCGGTTATGGCTGCAGCACAAGCGGTACAGCGAGAACACCGTACGCGCCTACATCGAAATACTTTACCTTTTTGCCCGCCATATCGATAGCAAAAGCTTATCGTCGGTAAACAATAGCGATGTGATCGACTTTGTACACTCCAAGCTTATTGCCGATGGCTACAGCTTCACCTATCAGAATCATCTGGTTAGCTCGCTCAAGCTTTTCTTCAGGGAGATGGCCGACTCGAGCATCGATATCGAGAAGCTGGAGCGACCACGCCGCGAGCATAAGCTGCCCAACGTGCTCAGCAAGCACGAGGTGCAGGCCATCCTCTCCTCCCCCAGGAACATTAAGCACAGGGCCATGCTCTCACTAGTTTATGCCTGTGGATTGCGCCGGCGCGAGCTGCTCGCAATAAAGCCCCACGATGTGGATCGCGACAGGCATTTACTCATCATCCGAAACTCCAAGGGCCGCAAGGATCGGATGGTTCCGCTCTCCGATAAAATTATAGCCCTTATCGATCAGTATCAGAAGATGTATAAGATCACCGATTGGCTTTTTGAGGGGCAGTATGCCGGCGAGCAGTACTCGGAGCAGTCGCTCTCCAAGGTTTTAAAAGTAGCTTTAGCCGATGCCAACATCAGCAAGCCCGCCACGCTGCACTGGTTAAGGCACAGCTACGCCACGCATCTGCTCGAGTCGGGAACCGATTTGCGCTATATTCAGGAGTTGCTGGGGCACAGGAGCAGCCGCACCACCGAGATTTACACCCATGTTTCCCAAAAATCGTTGGAGCGCATCAAGTCCCCCTTTGATGATTTGGATCTTTAAACTACATTTGTCACAACACACCCAAAGGTATACTTTAACAACACTTTTCCGTCGTATATATCCACCTTTGGTGATGTTACAAGTAAGTTGTATGCAAGTGTTAAACCCCAAAACGATACGTCCTTACGAACAATAATCAAT
>CAZBBA010000099.1:0-12900 GCA_964490015.1 uncultured Rikenellaceae bacterium | reverse complement strand
GCGTGACATAAATTACTCATATTGTAAAACTTAAATCTGTTAAAGTAGAATTAAATGTTGCAAATCTAATAGATAAACCCCAAAATGAAACTCAGATTACTTTACCTTGTTCTTGTACTTATCTTGCTCACCTTATTAGCATGTGAAAGAAATGAGAAACCTTTCATCGAAGAGCCCTTCGATTTCAGCACCATTGATTGTGAACCAGCATGGAGTCCTGATGGGCAGTGGATAGCATTTGTGCACAGCAGTATGCCCAACGATGGCATTTATCTTATTAACCCCAATGGTGAAAACTTACACCTATGGCACCAGGGCTATGCAGAAAGCCCTGCTTGGAGTCCCTGCGGGCAATGGATTGCCTTCTCGCAGGGTGCACAGATTTGGAAAAAAAAGATTGATGGTGATAGCCTTATTCAACTCACGTTTGAGGGGAGAAATTTTTTCCCAAGCTGGAGTCCTTGCGGGCATTGGATTGCTTATGATGCTTTAATTCAAGGAGTAAATCGCAATTTTTATGCTATTTGGAAAATGAAGAAAGAAGGTGAAAGTAAAATCAAAATTGGGTTTTCTGATTTTGATGGTGATTTTAGAATGCCATTTTGGTCAAATTCAAATAGCATTATACATATTAGGTATATTCTAGGTACAAACTACTCTGAATTATTCATTATGGAAAGCGATGGTAGTAACTTTAAGAGGCTAACTTACAACAGTAATATTGAACAATTCCCCAAGCTTTCACCAGATGGTTTAAAAATAGTGTTTACATCACAAGATCCCAAATTTCCTTTTATAAATATTTGGTCAATGAATTTCGATAACTCACAACTAACTCAGCTAACACAAAAGCAGTCGTACAATAATGCTTGGAGTCCCTGCGGGAACTATATCGTTTACACCGATGCACGTTCAGTAAACGGCCGGCTCTGGATTATGAACGCCGATGGTAGCAACAAGCGACAACTTACTTTTGAGTATCATTTTTAAAGAAACAACTTGAGACCTGTTTGTCTAATACAAAAAATCAAAACAATGAAAAAATCTTTACGAAACAACTTGTTCCTGACATTTATTCTTTCGTTAGCCCTATTTGGAACAACGCTTTCCGCTCAGGAGGAGTGTAACCTAAAAACCGAACTACTGGTTTACATCTTACCCGATTCTCTTGAACTCCCTCAAATGGAAATAGGGTTAGTTTCAATCGAGAGCATTGGTAAAAGCATAGGGTCAAAGCAGTTACACTCGGCACTTATATCTACCAATGTAATTAAAATAGGGCGCGCATTTCCTCAATGGGCTACAAAAGATAGCGTAGTGGTACGCAGCGATGGCGAAAAGATTAACGCTCCTGCTTTCCACAGGATATTTATTGTTACTTTCGAGTCAGAGGGGGCGGCTGAAAATGCTATTTCTGTTCTTAGCAAACTACCATCAGTTAAGTTTGCCGAAAGGCATTCTGAACCCGTCCTCGATAACGACCCTTCCTATTTGGATGGCGCTCAATGGTATCTGGCCAACGATGGTAGGCTGGGTGGTGTTGTGGGTGCCGATATAAATGTTGAAGATGCTTGGGGCATTTTCACAGGTAGCTCTGTGGTTAAAATAGCAATTATTGACTCGGGTATTGACCTAGCCCATGATGAGTTTATCGGAAGGGTTACTGGTGATGCACAAAATGGTCATTATCATGGTACTCTGGTAGCAGGGGTAGCAGCAGCCAACGCAATGAACGAAGAGGGCATACGAGGTGTTGATTGGAATGCCCAAATTATTTCGAAAAGAGTATTTAATTCTAATGGTTCATGGCGTGGTGACAATACTGCTGCACAAAAGATTACCGATGCAATTGCAGAAGGGGCAAACGTGCTAAATTGTAGCTGGAGCTTCTCAAACACCCTTAGTACGACCCTAAAAATGGCTTTTGATCACGCTTACCAAATGGACAGAGTAGTAGTGGCCACAATGGGCAATACAAGCGTTACAGAGAAAAGATTTCCGAGCGGTTATCGGAATGTTATTGCGGTTGGTGCAACCCAAAACAACGATGAGCGCTCCCCCTTCTCAACCATGGGTACGCATATCGATTTTGTAGCTCCGGGTGGTGTAAACTCCGATAATACCAATGCCCGAAATATTTATACCACTACAATTGGTGGAGGATATACCTTTGTCAATGGCACATCGTTCGCTGCACCTCAAGTGGCAGGATTGGCATCGCTGCTCAAGGGGTTTAACAGCAACCTAACCAACGATGATATCAGGCAGATTATCAGGTTGACTGCTGATGATAGAGGAACGCCTGGATTCGACCCTGAATTTGGATACGGCCGCATAAATGCCGGCAATGCGCTTAGCTTCATAAATGAGCCCAACGAGGTTGTTCATGGGATATCAAACGGGGGCTCCACCACAAAAACGAACTTGCAACAATGGGTCTTTACAGGAAGCGACTGGATGTTGGGGCTTGCTGCTGGTACCTACTATGATGTTGATCGCTATAAAGTTACAAAACGTGTTGTTTTTGATGCGCCATTCTGCTCTCCACCCACAATTTGGTTAAGGGAAAGGCAAAGCGCTTGTTTAAACGCAGCAAATCCAAATGACGGTATCCCTTGGGTACAAATAACTAACTTAACTGAAACTGGCTTTAATGTTACTTACTACGTTTACTATGTAAGGAAAAATTCTGCTAACCAAACAATCAATAAGTGGGTTCCAGCGAATATCACTCAATCGAAAGTTGCCTATACAGCCATTGGTGAGATAAACATTGCTGGTACAACTGGTCCAATAATTGGATCTAGCATAGTTTGTTCCTCAAATACAACTTTTACTCTAAATAGTTTACCTGAGAACTGCAATGTTTCATGGTCAAAAAGTTCCAACCTAAGCTACATAAATGGGCAGAACACAACAAACTACACTGTGACAGCAGCAAATTCTACTACGAATGGTGCAGGCTGGGTGAAAGCCACAATAAGCAATGGGAATTGCGACCCCGTTACTATCACTAAAGAACTGTATGTTGGGACGCCCCCACCTTCGGAAAACAGCCTACAGGGTCCAATTGATGGCAATGGCAATACAGGCCCAGCTTGCCTTGGTCAGGAGTACTTATTTAAGGTTGAGCCCACAACCCAAGGGGTTATTGCATACAAATGGAGGATAATAACCCCCACAAGTTCTTCGTGGTGGGAAATTTTATCATCAAGTAATACCCAAATGTATTGCACGGATGTGTTTAGTTCACATACCATGGGAGTTAGGCAGAAGATGGACGGATGTAGCTGGAGCCAGGAGACCCAGCTCCGATTTCCTGTGATTGACTGCCAAACAGGCAATACCTGTGGAGGATCGGGTGGTGGACCCAGGCTGCTCATCGCCCCTAACCCCACCAGCGTGGAGATTACCATCTCGGAGATAGAGCCAACCAACGAGAACATCCCCTGGGTGCTGCGCCTGATGAGCCAACAGGGTGCGGTGATGGTGAACGTTACCACCACCCTGCCCCAAACCCTGAGCGTGCAGGGCCTTCAGCCTGGGGTTTACGTGCTGCACGCCCGTCGTGGTAGCTACAGCGAGCAGCAGGTGGTGGTGGTAGAGTAGTCAGTGGTAATCAACAGAACCTGTTTAGTCTGTATTCGATAGGCTGTGTCAGGTTGGTTAAAAAAGTAAATGAAGTATTTGCCTGCTGCGAGTAGGTGTAAAAGTTAAGAAAAAACAATATGGAAACTGTAAAAATAGAGGTGCCTGTAATGGCTGACCTGTTCGCCAAGGGCGAAAAACCTGAGTTCCTTTTCTGGGTTGGGTGTGCTGGAGCGTTCGATGATAGGTACAAAAAGGTGGTGCGAGCATTTGCCAAAATCCTTACTCATCTAAATGTTAGCTATGCAGTGCTTGGCAAGGAGGAAACCTGTACAGGCGACCCGGCACGTAGAGCTGGAAACGAGATGCTCTATCAGATGCAGGCAATGCAGGTAATCGAAATCCTCAAAATGTACGAGGTCGCAAAGATCATAACAATTTGCCCCCACTGCTACAACATCTTTAAGAATGAATACCCCGATTTAGGTGGAAATTTTGAGGTAATCAGCTACGTTCACTTCCTTGATACCATGATTATTGAGGGTAAGTTGAAGTTGGATATCAGCAAGTTTGCCGATACCAAAATAACCTTCCACGATCCTTGCTACCTTGGACGAGCTAATAATATTTACGATGAGCCACGCTCAATCCTAAAGTCGCTGACAAAGAATCTTGTAGAGATGGAACGTAGTAAGAGCTTCGCTCTTTGCTGCGGTGCAGGTGGTGGGCAGATGTTCAAGGAGGCAGAAAAGGGTGATAAAGAAGTGTTTCTTGAACGTACTGAAGATGCGCTGAAAACCGACGCCAAGATTATCGCAACTTCCTGCCCTTTCTGCATGACCATGATGACAGACGGGCTGAAGTACAAGAATAAAGAGGAAGAGATTAAGAATTACGATATTGCAGAGCTTATAGCATTATCAATGGGATTATAATTGAACGCGGATGACGCAGATTGAACAGATGAACGCAGATAGGGAAGTTTTCTGTTATCGGTCTGCCTGTCGCCTGCCTGTCGGCAGACAGGACAGACAGGTTGTCAGTTGAATGCTCGGATCAGATTCAAATGACAACTAAAATAGATAACTTTCCATTAAAACTTAATACTAATCCGTGAAAATCTGCTTAATCCGTGTAATCAGCGTTCTAAATTAATTACTAACTAAGAAAATAATGGAAACTGTAAACCTAAAAAGCGGCGAATTCCTTGTAAAGGAAGTAGATGCCAACAGCGTTTTTATACCTGAGGAGTTCAATGAGGAGCAACGTATGATTGCCCAAACCTGTCGGGACTTTATGGAAGCCGAGGTATTCCCAAATCTTGATAAGATTGACAAGGGAGATAGAGAATTGATGAAAAGCATCCTACACAAAGCAGGTGAACTAGGGATGCTGGGTATTGCCGTTCCCGAGCAGTACAACGGCTGTGGGCAGGATTTTGTAACCAAAATTCTTGTGGCCGAAACAACGGGTGCAGGGTACTCTTTCTCTGTGGCCTACATGTGTCACTGCGGGATTGGCACCATGCCAATAATGTATTATGGTAACGAGGATCAGCGCCAAAGGTACGTTGCACGTCTTGCAACTGGCGAACTGATTGGTGCTTACTGCCTAACCGAACCAGGTGCAGGAAGCGATGCCAACTCAGGAAAAACCAATGCTAAGCTGAGCGAGGATGGCAAGCATTACATCCTCAACGGGCAGAAGATGTGGATTACAAACGGTGGTTTCTGCGACACCCAAGTGGTTTTCGCAAAGGTTGATAACGACCGTATTCTCAGCGCATTCATCGTTGAGAGCAACTGGCCTGGGGTGGTAATTGGCCCCGATGAGCATAAGATGGGTATCAAGGGTTCATCAACCACTCAAATTTACTACAACGATGTGAAGGTTCCCGTTGAGAATATGATTGGTTCTCGTGGGGAAGGCTTCCGTATTGCGTTAAGCATTCTGCACATGGGACGTATGAAGCTGGGAGCAAACGTTATTGGCGCAGCCAAGCAAACCATTACCGACGCTGTTCGCTACGCCAACGAGCGCAAGCAGTTCAACACACTAATATCGAATTTTGGTGCCATAAAGCACAAGTTGGCACAAATGGTAGTAAAGTGCTATGCCCACGAATCGGCTATTTACAGGGTGAGCAAGGATGTTGATGCTCTAATCAGTAAGTACAAATCGGAAGATTGCGACCAAGGTAAAGCAGCCATCGATGGTATTAGCCATTACGCTGTTGAGGATGCCATTGTTAAGGTTTGGGGATCTGAGATGCTCGATTTTGTTGCTGACGAGGCCGTTCAAGTTCATGGAGGAATGGGTTACTCGGCAGAGATGAACTGCGACCGTGGCTATCGCGATTCGCGTATCAACAGAATCTTCGAAGGAACCAATGAAATCAACCGTTTGCTGGTGGTTGAAGCAGCTACCAAGCGTGCTCTAAAAGGCGAGTACGACCTATTTGGCCCTGCCAAAGAGTTATTCGAGAATCTTGACAGTATAACCGATGGAGCTAACGCTGAGGAAGGGTACTTCGAGCAGAAGCGTAGGTACATGAAGAACTTCAAAAAGGCAATCATGCTAACTGTTCATGCTTCGATGGAAAAACTTGGCAAGAAGTTTATGAGCGAGCAGGAAGTGGTTAACAACCTGTCGAACATGATAATGGAACTTTATGAGGCAGAATCGATGGCTTTGAGAATCGAGAAACTTGAGGGTTTGAACGGAACCCGTGAGGTTTACCGCGATATGCTGAATGTGTTCGTTTATGATGCTGCACACATTATCCGCAAGAATGCTAAGGATGCCATCTACTCAATCGCCGAAGGCGAAGAGGCTGAGAAGCTGGTTAAAGCCATCAAGACACTTACCCGTGTGGAGGGTGTTAACGTTATGGCTGCCCGAAGAAACATTGCTGCAAAACTAATCGAGGATAACGAGTATAAGTTCTAAATCTTATCGTAATAAAATAAGCCACAAATTCACAGATTATTACTGTGAGTTTGTGGTTTTTTTTGTGGGGTTTTGTAACTAGTTCCATTACATCAAGAATACATTAAATAATTCTTGTTATTTCAAAGTTGACAGCATATTATTTCAAAGCTACAAACATGTTATTTCAAAGTTGTGTATATGCTGTTTCAAAGTAGAGTGCATGTTATTTCAAAATAATAAGTTTGCAATTTCAAAATAGATTACTTATATTTGCATGAAAATCTTGTAATTTATGTTTATAAATCGATCAATTAAAACAGCAATAGATTTTCTTGCCGATAAGTATCCCGTTATAGCATTAACAGGACCAAGACAATCGGGAAAAACAACTCTTTTAAGAACTTTATTCTCAAAGTACTCTTATGTAAGTCTCGAGAATCCCGACAATAGAGAATTCGCCAAGACAGACCCTAATGCCTTTTTAGATTTGTATTCAGGATTTGTGATTATTGACGAAGCCCAACGAGCGCCAGATTTATTCTCATACATTCAAACTAAGGTTGATGAGAGTGGCAAAATGGGACAATATATCCTATCTGGTTCACAGAATTTTCATCTAATGCAAAGCATTACGCAAAGTTTAGCTGGAAGGGTAGCAATACTAAAACTCTTCCCCTTTGATTTCAATGAGTTAAAGGCTAATCACCTAGTAAGCAATAGTTTTATTGAGTGTATGTTAAAAGGATTCTATCCAGCAATTTTCGATAGAAATATTCCTCCTACAACTTTCTACTCTAACTATATCCAAACATACCTTCAACGAGATGTTAGCGAGATAATAGCTGTTAAAGATATTCGCTTATTTCAGAATTTTTTGGGTTTATGCGCTACCCGCACGGGTCAACTACTTAATTTAAACGCACTTGCCAACGAATGTGGTATCTCGCAACCAACCGCAAAATCATGGTTATCAGCATTAGAAAACAGTTACATAACCTTTCAACTCTACCCCTTCCACGAGAACTACAGTAAACGAATTGTTAAAACCCCAAAGCTATATTTCTACGACACAGGACTAGCTTGTTATCTGCTGAAATTTAGGCATCCTAATCAAATTCTAACCCACTCATTTAAGGGAAATCTATTTGAAAACATGATGATTGCTGAATGCGTGAAAAGGAGTTTTCACCACAATGAATTAATGGATTTCTGGTTTTGGCGCGATTCAGCAGGGCACGAAATAGACCTAATTATCCAGGATGGGGCTAAATTAAATCTGCTTGAATTCAAGGCAAGTCAAACAGTTATGCCTGATATGTTTCAGGAGCTAAACTATTTTGAGAGACTATCGGGTAAGAAAGATATTACTAAAACACTGGTTTTCGGAGGAAACAATTCCCATGCCAGAACCGATGGAGAGGTGGTTTCGTGGAAGGATGTATAAATTGCTATGTTTTTCCCAAAACTTGTCACAAACCCAAATCTCAATTGTCTTATAGTTGAATTTTGGTATTAATGGATTTTAACAGCCTTTACAAAGAGAATTTTGAGAAGCTTCAGGTGTTTTGCTCACGGTGGACGGGCAACATTGATGATGGGCGCGATATCTCGCAGGAATCGTTCACAGCGCTTCTTCAAAAACTTAATAGTGGCGAAGCAATTGAAAAACCTTTGTCGTGGTTGTACAGAGTTGCATACAATAGGTGCGTTAATCACCATAAATATCAACGGAGATTTATTGGAAACAAGGCAGGGTTAGTTGCAGAGCGAACGGATGATAATACACAAATCCAACATGTTGAGCGAGTTCAGTCGGTGAGAAAAGCACTTACAAGGCTTAACGACAAGGAAAGAGCATTGGTTACACTATATAAACATGGATTTTCGTATGCAGAAATGGCCGAGGTTGTTGAGATGAATCCTGCTTCAGTGGGGAAAACGCTTACTCGAGCAATTGACAAACTTTCAAAATGGGTGAGATGAAATCAGAAAAAGGATTTAGCTATTCTAAGTGTCCAGAAGAGTGGGAAATACAAGCATATATTGATAGTGAGCTCGATGAGCAAAATTCAACCGCAATTGCAAATCACTTACATATCTGTCAGGATTGTAATGCGAGAACTGAGGCAAGAAAAGTCAAATCAAAGCAGATACTTGATCTGATGGAACTTGCAGATAAACAGCCATTACCCGAAAAGATTTCTTTAGTTAACAGCAAAGCAAATAAAAAGTTTGTTTATTTATTAGCATGGGTAAGTGTAGCAGCATCGGTTATAGTAATTGTATCAATTTTCGCTTTATTATATTCTCCTAACTCAAACAATTCCCTTGCTCTTGAGCAAAACTGCCAATGGGTTGAGGTAGATGGTTCTGGTTTTCATGCAGATTTCATTTCTCCCAATAGGCTCTACCAGATGAGGGTAATAGAAATCACAAGGGTTAGTGATGATGGGCAGCTAAGCAAAACAACACTTGCAAAAGAATGTAACACTAACAAATAGCGGATTGGCCAATCCATAAATAGTAATTACAATTTTAAAAAGCAAAACTATGAAAAGACTATGTGTGTTTCTAATGATGGTAATCTTTGCCCTTCAGGCAAGTGGTCAATCGTTGCTCGATATTTACAGAACAGGAAACTTGAAGTTAACTCCAGATTCGGAGTTTGCTGTGGGAACCGATTGGGAAAAAGTTTTTCCCGACTACAACCTAGTTTCCTACGGAAATCCAATTGGTAGATATAAAAGTATTGCCGTTGCACCCGATGGTAGCATCTTTGTGGGAAATTACAGCTCCTACACCATACAGAAGTTCGATGCCAAAGGAAAACTAATTAAAACTTTTGGAAAAAGAGGTAATGCCGACGCCGATTTTAAGCAACGGCCTACACTTGGAGGAGTTGTGGGTGGAAAGTACGTTTTCACCCATGAGCATAATGGTCATATTAAACTATTTACCCTAAATGGAGATTTTGTAAAAAATATCTTACTAGATTATATGCCATTAAAAGCTATTGCTTTAGAATCGAACAAGATTGCGGTAGTAGGGCATGTTCCTATGGGTGAAAAGGTTCGATATGTGGTTACTCTTATTGATCCTGAAACTGGAGCTACCAAAATAATAAGAAGATTTGACGATATTTTTGATAGAAACGTTAGCCTTAGTGTTAATAAAAACGGCTATCTTTATTCCTATAGCCCAATTGTGTCAAGAGTTAATGTAATAATCAGAGCTATTCCAGATGGGAATATTATTGTAGGTGTAACCGATAGCAAACGGATTGAAATCTATAATTCCAATGGTAAACTAGCCAAAAGTTTTGATTTAGATCTCACAAACCTTTTATATCCAGAAGATCTTAGAAAAGAATTCACCACACAGATGGAGAGAATGGTTGTCGATGAGAAATTTAGCAAAAGTGATATTTCACCGATTTACGAAAAAGATTTCTTCCCAAAAAATATGCCTTTATACTACAACATCATTGTCGATCCAAGCGGAAATCTGCTAGTTTTTAAGTTTACCGATGAAGACGTTGACCATAAATTCAGGGTTTACGCATTTGATGGTAAGGGTACAAATTTGGCAGAAGCCAACTTTGAAATTCCAAACTTCGCCCTTAGCCTTAACTACCGATTTGAAGAGTTAGTTTTTCAGAAAGATTATGCAATAGGATTGCTTCAACCTTCTAGAAGTTCAACAACCCCTGCACAATTGGTTAAGCTTAAGTATTAGGTAATGAGCTGTCCCAAAAATAATTAAATTATCATTGGTATGACTACTTGCTTTCCATATACTCATTCATAATATCCCTAAAAGTATCCCTTACTGATATAATCTTGCTTGCAAGGTAGGCGTTTGAGCCTGCAAAAGCATATCCATTATTAAATTTTCCTTTAAAAGCGCTAATTAGTGCATTAATTATGCAATAGGGGCTGGTTGAGACATCGCACGTTCTGATACACTTAAAGGGGCAACGAACAGGTTGTTTGAATCCCATTCTAACCTTGTCAAGAAAAGAATTGTAGATTGCTCTGCCAGGCATTCCAACGGGACTATTAATAATCTGTATATCCTCCGCTTTTGCATTAATATAAGTTTGCTTAAAAGCATCGGAGGCATCGCATTCAGTAGTGGTAACAAAACGAGTTCCCATTTGCACCCCAGATGCTCCGAGTTTTAGAATGTTTTTAATGTCTTGCCCGGAATATATGCCTCCTGCAGCTATAACTGGAATTTTTACGTTATATAGATCTTCGAAAACTTTTACTGTTGAAACTACTTCAGGAATTAGATGCTCAAGTGAAAAACTTTCATCATCAATCTGATTTAACTTAAAGCCAAGATGCCCACCAGCTTTCGGCCCCTCCACCACGATTGCAGCTGGCAAATAGTTGTATTCCTTCTTCCATTTTTCGCAAATAATTTTTGCTGCTCTTCCTGAAGAGACAATAGGGACTAACTCTGTTTTGCTATCACTTTTCAGAAAACTTGGTAAATCGAGGGGTAATCCAGCTCCACTAAAAATTATGTCAACCCTCTCAGCAATTGCTGTTTTAACCATATCTGCAAAATTCGACATGGCAACCATAACGTTTACCCCAATAACACCCATTGTCATTTTGCGGGTTTTTCGCAGCTCCTCCTTTAAACCTTCAATGCTTGCTTCAATGTAGTCGGTCGCAAGATTTTTATAAAGCACACCCAATCCAGCACTTGATATCACTCCTATCCCTCCTTCGTTAGCAACGGCCGAAGCCATTCCAGAGAGAGAGATTCCAACGCCCATTCCACCTTGAATAATTGGGACAGGTACTGCAAAGCTACCAATTCGTAAGGGGTTCATACTTTCAATTTTTTATTAATACTATTAATAAGAACCCCAAAAAATCCTTTATTTCTATTTCTGAGTTCCGCACAAAGGTATTCTTTATTATTGTACGTTTGTTTGAAATACTCTTAAAAAACCATAAAAAATTCGAAAAACATTCAACATCTAACGAACCACAACTCTACTTCCTTTTACCTTAAGATTCATCCAGGCAATAATCATCCCTGCTGTACCAAACATTATTAGGCTGTATATTGCAGGAGAAATCGTCATTGTTGGGTTATGAAGCAGAGTTGCTGCAATGGCAATACCTAGTGTGCCATTCTGAATGCCAGACTCAATGGATATTGTAATGCTCTGGGTTACACTTAACTTGAATAAACGTGCTGAGTAAAAGCCTACTAAAAGCATGGCGGCATTTAGTCCTAAGGCAACAGCACCAGCTTGTGCAAAAAAGTTAAAGAAATTCTCCCTATCATTAAAAATGGCAGCAAAAATAATTACTACAAGCAGAATTCCCGACATTATTTTCACGGGTTTACTCATTTTTTCTGAAAATTTTGTTGCTTTAGCCCTAATGAACATTCCAATAGCAACAGGGAAAAGAGTAATAATTATTACCTTAACCATAGTAGCTAAAACTGGAAGCGGAACGTACTCCCCATGATCCAGAAAATAACCCATTGAGAAGTTTACAACTAACGGGATGGTAAAAACAACAACTAAACTTGAAATGGCAGTAAGCGTGATGGATAGAGCTGTATCGCCACGAGAGATATGAGTTATTAGATTTGAAGTAGGACCTCCTGGACATGCGGCCAAAATCATTATTCCAACGGCAAGCTCTGGGGTGCGCATGGGAATAATCATAAGTAATAGAAAACCAATTAATGGCAGGAGAACTATTTGATTGATAATACCAATTGTAACTGCCTTGGGGTACAAGGCAACCCGTTTAAAATCGTTGGGAACCAGCGATAGTCCCATGCCAAGCATAATAATTCCAAGCGATATGGGAAGTAAGATATCGGTAATGAAGTTCGATTCCATGCTTGAAAAGTTTTAAATTATAAGTTTTGGAACAAATATACAACAAATAAACATACGTTTTATGTTTGCCTATCAGTCTGACTTTTGAAGTGGACTAACTATGGCTGGGCGTTTAATTCTTGTACTTTAAAAAATATATATTCAAATTCAATTAAATGCGTATTTTTGTTCTGAACTGAGAAATAGAAAGCATTTTATGCCCAACAGGAGGTTATTATACTACTTTGTTGCTCTTGTTTTTCTAATGGATAGCAATTTATCTGCATTTACACAGATAAAAAGCATTGGAGTACCTAATATTGTAAATCATAGCCGTAGCAAGTATAATGCTAGTACCCAAAATTGGAGCATAGCTCAAAGTAAAAAGGGCTTCATGTATTTTGGGAATAATGATGGTATCTTGGAGTACGATGGTACTAACTGGAAAACTTACTCGGTACCAAACTCATCGGTTGTTAGGTCGGTTCTCGCTTTAGGGGATACTATTTATTGTGGTGCCT
>CAZBBA010000098.1:0-13181 GCA_964490015.1 uncultured Rikenellaceae bacterium | reverse complement strand
GGCTTATATTGGCATTTGTTGCCGAAACCAACCGGATATCAATATCTATGGGTTTGGATGCGCCAACTCTGGTTACCTGTCGGTTTTGCAGAACGCTGAGCAATTTAGCCTGTAGATTGAGCGGTATGTTTGCTATTTCGTCGAGGAATAGAGTACTCTGGTTTGCCACCTCAAAGCGGCCTGCTCTATCGTCCTTAGCATCGGTAAAGGCCCCTTTTGCATGGCCAAACAGCTCACTCTCGAATAGCGATTCGGCAATGGAGCCCATATCCACAGCTACAAAGAGGTTGCCTGCTCGTAGCGACTGGCGGTGAATTGCCCGGGCAACCAGCTCCTTACCCGTACCATTCTCGCCAAGAATTAGCACGTTGGCATCGGTTCTGGCAACCTTTTCGATAGCGTTAAAAACTCGAACCATTGCCTGTGACGTACCAATAATATGGCTAAAGGGAGAGTCGGATGTGGATGAGATTACACTTTGGGTCTCCTTAAGGCGCGACACTTCGCGCTGCGATTGTGTAAACTTGCTGGCCGATATTGCAGTGGCAAGCAGCTTCTTGTTTTCCCAAGGTTTTACCACAAAATCGCTTGCGCCCAGCTTCATGGCATTTACGGCTAGGTCGATATCCCCGTAAGCAGTCATCATAACCACTGCAAGGGTTGGGTCGAGTTGCTTAATTTTCTCCAGAAAGGCAAGCCCTTCGGCTCCCGATGTAGCGCCTGGAGAGAAGTTCATGTCGAGAAGTACTAGATCGTAGGCGCCATCTGCAATCCCTTTTTCTATCTCAAGCGATGGCTGAGCGTGGCAATCAACCAGGTTAAAATGTTTCCCAAGTACTATTCGGAGAGAGATTAGTAACTCGTTATTATCGTCGATGGCTAAAATTTTGGACATGCAAGGTTGAGTGATTGAGTGATTGGATGACCTGCCTGCCGCAGGCTGGTTGAATGATTGAGTGATTGATCTGAGAGTTCTTCGATTATGTTTATTTTTTTGATATTTACGCTTACAATACACGTTAGCTGTTTCATTTCAAAACTACAAATGTTTCAGTTTGAAACAAAAAAAAATGACGTTTTTTTAAATTAATATACTTATATATCAGATATAGAGGAATATAAAAATTATGGCATACAAATTGAAATTTGATTTTGAACATACTAAAGATGATACCTTATGCTTAAAAATTTTCTAAAAACAACCCTCCGGGTATTGTATCAAAATAAATGGTTTACTGCCATAAACATACTTGGATTAGCCATTGGAATTGTTTGTTGCATTTTTATTGCATTATATATCAACCATGAGGTTAGCTTTGATAGGTTTCATAAAAACTCCAAACAAATTTTTCAGCTAACAGTAGGCGCAGAACGTAATGGCGAAATGTTAGATAATTCACCAGTTACTACTCCCAAAATGGGCGAAGACCTTTTAGAATATATACCTGAAGTTGAGAAGATTTTGAGAATTGGCTTTGGTGGCGGGAATTTCAAGGTAAACGACAAGCTGGTATCATCAGGTATTTTACTTTTTGCTGATTCAACGCTATGGGATTTTCTAGATTTTAGGCTAACTCTGGGTGATTCGAAAAATGCATTAAAAGATCCTTTCTCATTGGTGGTAAGCGAAAGTCTAGCACAGTCTTTTTTTGGGGAAGATGAACCTCTGGGTAAGGTTGTTTTACTGGATGGAAAGATTCCATACACTATTACAGGAGTTGTAGAGGATTGTCCTACCAATACAAGAATGAAGTATAGGGGGTTTATCTCATTCTCAACTTTATATCAAATGCAAAGGGGAACAATGACCGAATGGGATGGGAATTTTAGTTACCGAACATTAATGCTACTAAGCAAGGATGCCGATGTAAAAGAGGTTGTTAGAAAGTCAAATGATTTTGCTGATCAGGGCATAAATCAGAAATTGGCTCAAGCTAATGTGAAGTATATAATGGGGTTACAAGCGCTGAGGGATTTGCATCTATATAACACTTTGATATATGAAAAACCTGGTGTGGCAAAGGTTCTTTATCTTTTATCCGCTATAGCTTTGTTCATTCTTTTCATTGCTGGTTTCAATTTTGTTAATTTAACTACAGCCCGCAGCACTAGAAGGGCTAAGGAGGTTGGAATGAGAATGACTGTTGGCGCATCGAAAGGGTTGATCAGATTTCAGTTTATAGGTGAATCTATAGTTCTTTGTATTGTATCGGCACTTATTGGGCTATTAATTGTTGAGATACTAATGCCTTGGTTCAATAATTTATTGGGGCTTAGATTAAGCTTGTACAATGCCGATGCTGCCATAGTATGTCTTTCCATACCTGTCGTAATAATATTTTTTGGATTCGTTGCCGGTTTATACCCAGCTTACTTTTTATCATCATTTAAACCCATAAGGGTTTTAAAGGCCGATTTTGGAGGCGTAAAATCTAAAGCGAGCATTCGTAATTTTCTGGTAACTATCCAGTTTGTTGTTTCTTCATTGCTCATTATCTCAACTACTATCGTGTACCTTCAACTAAATTATATTAAGACAAAGGATTTAGGCTTTAATCCAGAAAACCTTCTGGTTGTAAGCGTAATGGGTGAGAATAAATGGCAAAGAGCTGAACTACTTATGGATGAAATAAAACAGTTGCCTGAGGTAGATATAGTGGATGTGTCAAATCAGATTCCAGGATATACTTTTACACAGAATGGTTATAAGGTTGAGGGTATGAAGGATTATGTGATGATAAGAACCCTTGCGACAAGCCATACCTACTTAAAGTCCATTGGTGCAACTTTTATCTACGGAAGGAGCCTTTCGAAGGATTTTACTACTGATGAGTCGGGCGCAATTGTGAATGAAAGATTGGTAAAGTTAGCAGGTTGGGATGATCCTATAGGTAAAAAAGTTATTAGAGGTGGTGAAAAGGAGTTTACTGTAGTTGGAGTTGTTAAAGATTTCCATTTCAGATCACTACACGAAGACATAGAACCATTAATTGTATTCCTTCCCTTTGGTTATCATCTAAATTTTTGGAACCCTAATATACATATTCGATATAAGGATGGTTTGGTTAAGAGTGGGTTAGAGAAAACCAAAGACATTTGGCAAAGGGTTGAGGGAAGCCCAATGGTTGGCTATAGTTTTGTAAAAGATATATTCAACAATCAGTATAGGGCAGAGGACAACTTTCGAAGTTTATTCGTGTACTTTACTATACTTGCTATTTTCATTTCTTGTCTTGGCCTTTTGGGTTTATCGAGCTTTATGCTTGAGAATAGGTTGCGTGAAATTGGTATTCGGAAAGTTTTAGGTTCGGGTACGGTTTCAATTATTGCCAAATTCTCACTTGATTTTACGCGCTGGGCTTTGCTAGGTACAATTATTTCATGGCCTGTTGCCTGGTATTTTGCAAAGGAATGGCTTGCAAATTTTGCCTATAGAATTTCTATACCATTAAGTATCTTTGCCATTGCAGCATTTGCAACTATTATTATTTCAGTATCAACAATCTTGTTTCAAACATTAAAAGCCGCCAGAACCAATCCGGTGGAGACGTTGAAGTATGAGTAAATTGAGGGAAGTGGCTAGAGTGATCTCGTCATCCAGCCAAAAAAGCGGCTGTCTTACGAGACAGGTAAGTGACTAGAGTGACGAGTGACGAGTGACTAAAGTGACAAGTGACTAGAGTGATCTCGTCATCCAGCCCAAAAGCGGCTGTCTTACGAGACAGGCACGTGACTAGAGTGGCTAAAGTGACGAGTGACAAAAGTGATTATTCAACCTCCTTCATCAGATTTGAAAACACTTTTAGTTGACATCAGTTTGTTGCTTTCTCTTAAAAACTCTATTATTGCAGTAAATAAGAGTTTATGAAGAGAGTTCGGAATCCTTACGTTGGCCATAAAGGTTACTGCTGTATTGGCTGCGATCCCAGCCATCCCTTTGGGCTTAAACTTAGGTTTACTTTTGATGAGGCAAATAAAGTGATATTTGGGGAGTGGACACCTGACCCAAATTACCAGGGATATGTGAATGTGATTCACGGTGGGATTCAGGCTACCCTTCTCGATGAGATTGGTGGATGGGCAGTGAATACCATTCTGGGAACAGGAGGCGTAACCTCACAGTTGCAAATTCGCTACCGTAAGCCGGTGCAAATCACCGACGGGCCAATAAAGATGAAAGCATGGCTGATAAGCACTGAGAAAAGATTGGCCTATATCCAGACACAACTCTTCAATGTAAAAGACGAACTATGTGCCGAGGCACAGGTTCAGTATTTTATTTATCCTCCCGAAGTGGCAAAGCAGAAGCTAAATTTTCCGGGTGCCGAGGAGTTCTTCGAGGAGTAATTTACTGTTGGTTTCGAAGGTTGGCAATGGTGCATGCCACTACGCCTGCTGTTTCGGTTCTAAGACGCGAAGGGCCAAGTCCAGTGGTTAAAAAACCGTTTTGTTGAGCTAAATCTAATTCGGCAGGGCTAAAATCGCCCTCGGGTCCAATCAGAAACAGAATGCTATTACCCTTTTCGATTAACGTTTTAGCGTGGGGCTCGTTAAAATCGCCACAGTAGGCAATTAGGTTGTGGCTATATGAGCTGTTATTCACTAAATCGTTGAATGGTGTTAACGGGTTTAACTTGGGCATATATGCCTTTATGGATTGTTTCATTGCAGCAGTCACAACTCGTTCCATTCTATCGAGGTTTACGGATTTTCGCTCGGAGTGCTCGCAGAGTAATGGTGTTATTTCATCAATCCCAATCTCAGTGGCCTTCTCCAGGAACCACTCAAACCTATCGATATTCTTGGTGGGGGCAATGGCAATATGGAGATTGAAATTGCGCTTGCCGAACTCGTGTTGAGCGCTTGTAACCTCAACAGCACAGCGTTTTGGATGGGCATCGGTTATGCTGCAGGTAAGCAAGGCACCTTGTCCATCCACAATATGGATGATGTCGCCAATGCCTAGCCGTAACACCCGCACGCAGTGCTTCGACTCATCTTCGGGGAGCACAATGGAATTGCCCGAAATCTGTGGGATATAGAAAATATGCATATATCTTTGCGTTTACGCAAAAGTAGCTAATATTGCACAAGTATGAAGCGAATTGGAGTTTTAAGCGATACCCATGGCCATTGGGACGAGCAGCTGGCAAATTTCTTTGCTCAGTGCGATGAGGTATGGCATGCCGGCGATATTGGCAATATTGAAACTGCCGACATCATTGCCCAACTTAAACCCTTAAAAGCGGTGCATGGTAACATTGATGATTTTAAGGTGAGGTCGGGTTATCCTAAGATTCTTCAGTTTAAATGCGAGGCGGTTGATATACTTATTACCCACATTGGGGGATACCCCAATAGGTACGAGAGTGATATCCTGGCCATTATCAAAATGCAAAAGCCAAAGCTGTTTATTTGCGGTCACTCGCATATTCTTAAGGTGATTTACGATAAGAAGTACAATTTGCTACACATAAATCCCGGTGCTGCTGGCAAGTCGGGCTTTCACCATGTACGCACAGCTGTGCGGTTAACCATCGATGGCGAAGCCATGAGGGACTTGGAGATATTAGAAATACCAAGGGGTTAGCTAAGCCTAAATAATGATTACCACCACAACGCAGGCTACGAGTGTTGCTGTAAATACAATAGCGTAAATAGCAAGAATTAGAACTGTTTTTAGAACACTTTTCCAGAATTTGATGTTGTAGAAATTTTTTATGGCGAGAGTTAAGTATCCAGGAATAATAATTAATCCCATAAGATCTTGAAAGGGTAGTTCAATGCCAGAAACTAGCTTAAAAATGAGAGGTATAGAAAAAATGTAGAATCCAAAGGTGTGAAAATGAACCGAAACGATAAGGTGATCAACATACATTCTTTTGGTTTTCTTCAAAAGGCCGCTTAGCAAAAGGGCAAACAAAGGCATAAGCAGAAAAAACATGTAGGAGAAGCCTTTAATAATCATGCTACTCAGCTGCTCTGGGGTTTTTACCTTTTCGTCAATTCTTTCCTCAAATAGGCTTTTTTCACGGTCTCGTTTTGCTTTAGGAACAGCTAAGGTATCGGGGTTTGCCTGTTTACTAGCTGCAACCTTACTATCTTGAACATTACTATTGACGTTTACATTGTTACCCGATAATCCGAGCAGAAAGAAATATGCCAACGAGGCAAAAAGGAAGAGTTTTAGCGGCGAGGAGTACCGAACTCTTTTCCCATCAGCAAATTCGCGCGAGAGAAATCCGGGTTTTAGCAGAAGTAGTGGGATGGATTTTACCAGCTTGTTGTCGAGCGAAAACCAATTGTCGAGCAGTGTATGAACGATGCTCTTGAAAGGCTTACTTAGGTCTACATCCTTTTGGCCGCAGTGCTGGCAATACTGATCCAATAGTTCAGTATTGCAGTTTCTACATCTTTTAGTATTGCTTACTTCGTTATCTGAAGTTACTTGTAATTGATTGTTCACGAAAAATATGGTATTCTGAATTAACTACGGTTTTGGTGTTGTTTCCGCTGCTGCTTCGGTTTCCTCCTCGGTTGATTCGGATTGTTCCTGATTTGGCTCAACCGATTCTACCGAATTTTCCTCAACTGGTCGGCCTAACAGCTGGTTGTAGCGCTCCTGAGCTCGCTGCAGCTCGCGACGGGTTCCCACAACAAAGTTGTAGGGGATTTGCCCTGCCTTAACCTTAACCCTTCGGTCGCGCGATTTCATCTCCTTTATGGGATCGGTAAACAGGCTATTGTGCGACGATACTTGCAGCGCACCCCGAACGTAGTAGAACACGTAGTATTTCTCGGGCGCAAGTTCCAGGTAAATCATCATCCAGTCGCCGGTGTTACGTTTGATAATCTCGACAAAACCATCAACCTTTTTATTTACCTGAATACCTCCAATGCTACCAACACCAATCCTTCCGTTGGAAACAAACGAGGTGTTCTTGTGATCCCAGCGAAGCTTTAACTCCGAGAAAGTTATGGTGCTCTCAAGCCCTTTTGGAAGTTGAGTCATTGCTCCAAACAGGTTAATCTGGTTAATTGCAGTTTGGGCATCCTTGGGATCGGCCACTTGGTATAAATACTTGTGGAATACCTTTCGGCTCTGATCTGTTCCGCTCAGGCCTGGATGTGCCAAAATATCGGTTGCCATAGCCTCGAGCGATGGCTGGTTAAAGTGGAAATCGAGGGCAAGCACCAGATCCATGTTCAAAATACTATCGGCGAGTAGATGTGTTAGGTTTCCCGATGAGGTGTGTTTCATCTGACCCAAGTTTACAGGGATATTCACCTGCCCCTCGCTGAAAAGCATGCAAAAATCTTTCGACAGGCTTATGAGATTTCCAGTGGTATCGGGGTTGTTAATCTTTGATTTCTCACCAATAAGGAACCTGCTCCGATTTTTGTTGTAATGCATAAAGCCCTCGGCTGATACTAATGTTCTGTCGGGATGGTCTTTACGTCCCGATAGGAATGAGGGGTAAAGGTGAATTGAGTCGACAGTAACCACACTCCCGGAAATCAAGATATTCTGGTTAATATTTCGGGGTAGCTGCGGGATGGGTATGTAAATATTTTTGGGGTCAATCTCAGCCTTAAAGGCAATATTGCTAGTCTTAAGCTGATTGCATGGATGTATTGGATTGGCTCCTCCGGTGAATAGCCAGTGCTTATTCTGGGCGAAAATCTCAAAATCGCCCACATACCCAAACTGAGGGCTTAGCCTAAAGCTGTCGGGCTCGGTAACTGAGCTTTGAGCATAGGTGTTTCCGCGCGTGTCAATCTTAATTTCCTTCAACTTAATGGGTTGAATGTTTTCGTTCTCATCAACGTAATCAATAGTAGCGCTGGCGGCATATCGTTTTCGGCTGGTTACCGTAACATTGGCATCGTAAAAGTTATGATATCTGTTGATTAGGTTTGCCACAATTTTGGCTTCGGCAAAGGGTAGCATTCGCCGTTTAGCATCCACCTCAATTTTTTGATTTCCGGGGTAGATCAGCGCATCGGCAATTTGTAGGTATTTCACCGAATCGGCTTTAAGGTTGGGCTGGCTGAGATTATATCGCACCTTTGGCGAGAAGAAGTATAGCGAATCCTCGTCGCGGTGTAGCGAGAAGAACGCCGATCCCACGGGGATGCTATCGGCCCTGGGCATTCCACTTACATAGAATTTGCCCTGCTCCACAGACTTTTGCCGGGTGGGGGTGATAATGGTAAGCTCACTCTTGTCCATTGCCCAAATAAACTGATCGAGGTACGATTTGTACATCAGTGGGGGAATATCGGCAAAGATGCTCTCGTTCACCTTGTAGAATTCTCCCTGCTGCTTGTCGAAATCGACATGTGCTTTTACCGTAGGCGCAGTAAATGCCAGCTCGTTTGATGTGGTGACATCAAACTCGGCATCGGCCAGCTGGGTGTTAAAATCGATGGCGTTAAAGTTGTAGTTTGCCGATCGTAACCGAGCTTTTCCCATATCCAGTAATCCATTGCCCACTAATCCAAGCGGTTCAAGCGTTAGGTTTCCAAGCAGTTTTGCTCTGGTTTCGAACATTTGGAACGACTCTTTTCCCTTAAATGCAAATAGCTTTTCGCGGTAGGGGTACCATTTCACAATATGCTCCTTGCCCTGCACCACGGGGTATTGTATTCCCTGATCCTGCCTCTTCATGGCAAATTGGTTGCTTATGGAAGTAAGCGAATCGGGGAAGAAAAATAGTTCTTCGGATGAGGTAGTTGATGTTATGTAATCGAACCGACCATTGCCTCTAAGGCCGCTATTGCTAAGGTCGATTTGGTTGTAGTATCGGCCTTTGCCCTGGTAGATTGCGTATCCCTCGGAGGGGAATGTTCTGCGAAAACCCAGAGAGTTGTCGGGCCGAAGTATTAGCGTATCGGTAATCGGGGCAAAAATATCGGCCGAGAAGAACACGCCCGTAAAGGCCATGTCGCTTATCTCAAAATTATTGATGCCGTAGAAGGTGAATGGATTTATCTTAAAGTAGAATTTTTCGCGATTGTATACACCATTGAAAATATCAACATCATCATAGTATACATATGAGTGCCCTTTGCTGTTGAAAATGGGATACTCCTCATTGATAACCAGCCCCGACTTATTGTTGGGCTTGTCGATCACTATCTCGCCCGAGATAACCTCCAGCGTGCTGGTTACCCTATCGAGGATTCTGCGCCCGTAAAAGTCTAGGTTTTTAGTCTGGTAGTTTAGCCTTAGCGAATCTATAAACTCGGAGTTGATTTTGAAGTTGTCGTAATCAAATTCGAAGTTTTTTCCATAAAAGGTGAACATTCCGGCCACCACCATGCCATCGAAAGCAAAGTTTCTATTTTTCTTGAGAACTATTTCCCTTCGGGCTGGGTAGAGAAACACGTTTTGCGAATCGCTCACCGACACGTTCTCAACTCCTCGCACGGCCATTTCCAACGAGGTGAGGTCGAGTACAGCGTTGGCACCACTTTGAACGTAGGAACTGAACTTAATTACATCGTAATCGATAAATTTTCCTTTGGCACGTAGAGCATCGTAGAGTTTTGGCAGCACGTAAATATCGCCAGTTTCGAATTCGTAGAGAAGGTAGCCAAGCATAGCCAGCCGCATTATCTGAATGCGAACCTGCTCGGTGCTTTTGCGAACGAAGCGGGCGAACTCTTCCACCTTAAACTCCTTGGATTGAATTCGTCGGGTGTAGTTCGAAACGGCAAACAGCGGGTGCTGCTCATCGCGCCCCATTAGCTCGTCGAAAATGTGCTCGTTAAAAAAGTTATTCGACTCAAACAGCGCCCGGCTTTGCGACGAACCGATTGGTGCGCTAAAGACCATTTCGTTTTGCCCCTGCTTCCACTCAAGTTGTCCAAAGTTTATGGAGAGGTTGTGGTAGGTGCTCAGGATTGGGCTTTGGGTGGTAAGTAGGTTGGTTGGGGCAATGGTTACGGTGCGGGTCTGGTCGTTGTAGGTAAAGTTAAGGCCAGTATGGTACAGCGAATCGTTATCAAATTTAAATCGAACCCGGGCATAGTCAGATATTACGGTTAGTCGCCTAAAGATGTAGGTTTGCGATTCCACTCTTAGAAATTCCTTGTTGTTTTTTCTAATCTCAAGAACTGCTGGATTCTCGCGAGTGCCATTGCCCACAAACTGGGTACCCTGCATAAAGTACCCGCCATCGAAATCGACACCATCGAAAAAATTGGGGATTTTGTGTCGCTGGTGGTAGGTGTGGAACTCGGGGTAATTCACATTATCGGGGTTTGTGGCTCCCGATATTTTATCTTTTATTCGGCCCAACGAGGGTTCCGAAAAGTAATCGAGGTTGGTGAACAGCACCGAGTCGGCCTCGTACTCGTTGCGAGTGGTGTTAATGGTGTAGTTTGATAAAGTGGCAAAAATTTCATCAACAGGAAAACGGCTACGAATCCATGTTACCTTGCCTCCCTTACCAACCCATTTATCCTGCGTTGGGTAGAATATCCCTTGGGTGGAGAGAATGGCAATGGAATCGGTTTTGTTGGTGCTGATAAGGTTGGTTTCGAAAAATTTGATGGTGAGTGTTTGGTCGAAAACGTAGTTGAAATTGCTATTACTTACTTTCCACTCATAGGCTGGGTAAATGGTAAAAGCACCCCGTGTGAAAAGTGCGTATGAGTTCTCAAGAAATTGGCTTATCCACGAAATTTGAATATTATCGGCTTGGGCAAAACTTTCAAGCCCTTGGAGCCAAACCTGCATCTCACTCTGGAACTTTTGCTGCTTGCTATAAAGTGACAGCGTTTTTATTAGGGTGATAAAGTGTCGGGTATTTACAGCCGTTTTTTTTAGGATTAGGTTCGATATCCCAATAATTCGCTCCTTGTGCTCAATCGACAAGGTATCAGAAGTCCAAAAAACTTCGAATTCTTTCGGGATATCACCCTCATCCTTGGTGAGCTGGGTTTTAACAAGATCGTTTACTTCACCGGGAAAGAGCTCAGGTTGTGCCGAAAAGGAGGTGATCCTTTGGCCGAAAACCGATTGTGTACCCAGCCACAAGCTAAGGCAAATAAGGGCTCTTGCAATGTGCGATCTTGTCATAGGGCGTTAGATTTAGTTTCGGATTTAATCGGAATGGGTACGCACAAGCGCCCAATCGTTTTTGCTTTGAGTGGCAACAACGGTAAGACCATTTCTGCTGGCGGCTTCTGATATTGCTGGAATATCGGTAGTAAGGATGCCGCTCATCAGGAGTATGCCTTTGGCGTTGAGGTGCTTTCGGTAGATTGGCAAATCGCTTAGCAAGATATTTAGGTTGATGTTTGCCAGGATAACATCATAGTTTTCATCCTTTATCGATGACGCATCACCTAGCACTACGTTAATATTTGAGCACCCGTTAGCAGTTACATTCTCCATGGAGTTCTCGTATGCCCAGCTATCGTTATCGATGGCCGTAACGCTTGCTGCGCCCAACTTTTCGGCAACAATGGCTAGGATTCCCGTACCGCAGCCCATATCGAGAACAGTTTTGCCCTTTAGGTCGATGCTGAACATCTCCCTAATCATCAGCCAGGTGGTTTGGTGATGGCCTGTGCCAAACGCCATTTTGGGTTCAATCACTATCTCGAGGCTATAGCCCTGCTCGGACTTGTGAAATGGTGCGCGAACTCTACAGAAATGTTCAACGGTAATGGGCTCAAAGTTCGATTCCCACTTGGTGTTCCAGTTCTGGTCGGCAATGTGGGTAATAACGTATTTCACTTCTGCCTCAATGGGAAGATTGCTGAATAGCAGGGTCAACTCCTTTTCGTTGAACTGCGATGTGGGAATATAAGCCAATAGCCCATTTGGGGTGTCGGTAAAGCTGTCGAAACCCAGCTCAGCCAGCAGGGCGGTTAGTATCTCCGCGTTCTGCTGGCTGTATGGATTAAGTTCAATGTTAACTTCGGTGTAGTTCATCTACTTGGGAAACGATTTGGCAATGGCAATAAAATCTTCGGCTTTAAGCGATGCGCCGCCAATAAGACCGCCGTCAACATCGTACTTGGCAAAAATCTCAACGGCATTATCGGGCTTGCAGCTGCCGCCGTAGAGTATGCTGATGGATTGAGCCAGATCGAAACCAAACTTATCGGTTAAAACCTTGCGAATGTGCGCGTGCATTTCCTGAGCCTGATCGGGAGATGCAGTGCGACCAGTGCCAATGGCCCAAACGGGTTCGTAGGCAATAACTACTTTGCCCATTTCCTGTGGGGTTAGACTGAAAAGAACCTCCTCAATTTGGGTTTGTACCACGCTAAAATGCTTGTTGGCATCGCGCTCGGCAAGCACTTCGCCGCAGCAGAATATGGGGGTAAGCCCATTGGCTAGCGCCAGTTTCACTTTCTGTAGAAGTATTGGGCTGGTTTCACCAAAATACTCGCGGCGCTCCGAATGGCCAATAATTACATGGCTAGCGCCCACATTAGCCACCATTGGTGCCGATACCTCACCGGTATATGCGCCCTTTTCCCATGCAGCGCAATTCTGACTGCTGGCTTTAACGCGGCTATTCTTAATGCTTGAGGCTACCACAAAAAGGTGAGTGAATGGTGGTGCAACTATTAGCTCCACATCGGCGGGTACGCTTGCCGATAAATCCTTTACCTTTTCGGCAAGGCTCATTCCCTCCTCAAGGGTGGTGTTCATTTTCCAGTTTCCAGCTACAATTTTCTTTCTCATGGTTTTTGTTATTTATTGTGAACAATGTTATTTATTTGCTCTTAGCTCTTAGCTCTTAGCCCTTTGCCCTTAGCCCTTGGCTCTTGGCCCTTAGCTTCCGTCTTCTGTCTTCCCTCGTCAACCTCCAAAAAGCGTCGGTTTACGAGGCAGGCGTCTTCTGTCTTCTGTCTTCCAGTCAATCATCCAATCATCCAATCATCCAATCATCCAAGTAATAACACATAGAAACATAGATTACACATAGCCCTTTGCCCTTTGCTTCCGTCTTCCATCTTCTGACTTCTGACTTCTGACTTCTGACTTCTTTCAAATATACAACTTTTTCCCTTATCACTGGGTAAGCCTAATCCTTGGATCGAGAAGGGAGTAGGCAATATCTACCAAAAAATTAACTACAACAAATACAATGGACATTGTGATTACCGATCCCAGCACCAGCGGAACATCGTAGCTGTTAAGCGCATTCACC
>CAZBBA010000097.1:4418-13291 GCA_964490015.1 uncultured Rikenellaceae bacterium | reverse complement strand
CCCTTAATTTTGGTAAGCTCCTTTATGATCTTATCATCGCTTAAGTGATCGAAATTCTCAACCGTAAGGTTATTACCCATTGCGTAATCTGCAATATTCCTCACATAGTTGGCCTTGGCATTCGATAGACCAACAGACCTAAGTTCTTCGGTAGATTTTTTGCTTAGCAGTTCGGGTAATGGCATATTATCGGGAAATAGGGCACAAAATCTTTTGAAAATCACTTCGGCCACCTTACCCGAAAGCTGCTGCGCAACAATATCCTCAACCAAATCAATGAAAAGATTGGTCGTTTTCTTTATCTCGGGCAGATTGATTTCCTTGGCAATGGCTCGAATTTTTGGGTCTGTAATGGGGAAGTTATTCATATGTAGAGGGGTTGTTTAGAGTTTGGCGTTTGGCGTTTGGCGTTTGGCGTTCAGCGTTTAGCGCTGTGTCTCGGGAGATTGGCGTTCTTTGCCAAGCTAACGAGATTTTGCGTTCAGCGTTTAGCGTTTAGCGCCGTGTCTCGTAAGACAGCCGATTTTTTGGCTGGATGACGAGATTTAGTGTTCAGTGTTCAGCATTCTAAATTCTAAATTCTACATTTACACTTTCGACTTTTCACTTTTCACTTTTCAATAAATAGCCTCAGAAAGCAAGCGAGCCGTAAACATAATTAAAAATGCATGGTTTACGGCTCGAACTATATCATAAAATCAATTTTAAAAACCTTGTACTCCAGCGGGTAGCTCGTAGAACAGCTCTGCACCTGGCCCCAAGGGCAGTCCCAATAGAATCCACGCTACCAATAGGATTGACCAACCAATAAAGAACAGAATACTATAGGGTAACATAGTTGAGATTATGGTTCCTATGCCTGCCTTCTCGTCGTACTTTTGGAAGTAGGCAATGATTAGCGCAAAGAAACTCATCATGGGTGAGATAACGTTGGTTACCGAGTCGCCAATGCGATACACCACCTGCGATAATTCGGGTGAGTAGCCCAGCAGCATAAACATGGGCACAAAAATGGGTGCCATTATAGCCCATTTAGCCGAGGCACTTCCCATAAACATGTTGATTATCGCGGCTAGAACAATAAACATCAGCATTAGCGGAATTACGCCCAGGTTGGCCTTAACCAGCATTTCGGCACCGCTGATGGCAAAAATTATCCCCAGATTACTCCACTTAAAGTAGGCCACAAACTGAGCGGCAAAGAAAACCAGCACCATGTAGTTGGCAATGGATTTTAAACTCACGGTCATCCCCTTTACCACATCGCCATCGTTCTTATACTTACCGGTAATTGCACCGTACACAATCCCCATGGTGCCTGCCACCAAGAACAGAAATGCAATTACACCCTTTATAACGGGCGATGAGAGAATGCCCCCATCGGGGCCACGCAGAATTCCGTTTGCAGGAATAATTCCAATAAGAACAATGGCTATCCAGATGAGCATGGTGTAAAAACTCCATCTAAGACCTTTGCGCTCGGTTGTTGTTAAAGGCTCTAGCTTTTCGCCTACCTCATTGCCGGTATACTTACCAAAACGTGGGGCAATAAACTTCTCGGTAATCCATGTCCCTAGAAATGCAATTAGAAAAGTGGAAACTACCATAAAGTAGTAGTTAGCCGTTGGGTTTACATGGTAATTGGGATCGAGAATATGCGCACCCTCCTCCGAGAGTCCGGCAACTAGTGGATCAATAGTACCCAGGATAAGATTAGCGCTAAATCCACCCGAAACACCAGCAAAAGCTGCAGCCATACCCACAATAGGGTGCCTTCCTACAGCAATAAAAATAATTGCAGCCAAAGGAATCAGCAAAACGTAACCAATATCGCTTGCTGTGTTCGACAGAATTCCGGCAAAAACGATAACAAATGTTAGAATTCGTTTTGGTGAGGCAAGAACCAACTTGCGAATCACCGCGCCAATTAAACCGCTACCCTCGGCAATTCCAATACCCATAATGGCAACCATAACAATACCCAGCGGTGCAAAGCTGGTGTAGTTATGCACCATATCATCAATAATGCGTTCTAACCCCGATTTAGAAAGCAGGTTAACGGTACGTATGGCTTCACCAGTTGCGGGGTGAATAACCTCCCAGCCAAGCCAATGGCCAATGGCAGAAAAGGCCAGCGCTAACAAGGCAAAAATGCCGAAAAGCGAGGCCGGATGAGGCAAGGCATTGCCCCCACGCTCGACAATGTTCAAAAACCTGTCGATAAGCGATTTCTTCTTTCTCTCTGTCATTACTATTTGATTTTAGTGTTTGCCCATAAAAAAACTGTCTCTTAAAATTTAAAGAGGCAGTTCACATGTATTTTGTCATCCCATTTTCTTTGACGACAAAAATAGCTAAAGTTTTAAACCCAAGATGCAAATATCGTCAATCTGATCCTGCGATTTTTGGTGTTTAATTAGCTCCGAATGTAAGATTTGATACTGAATATCTGTAGGATGACTATAAATATCGTTTAGTAATTTGGAGAAACGCCGTTGACCAAACTTTTTAAAGTCAGGATCCATCTGATCAATGTACCCATCGGTTGTTAGGTAAATAGCTTTAATCTCATCTAAATCGAAGGAGTAGTTAGTGAAGTAGCGCATGTCCTCACGCTGGAAACCTCCCACTGATCGGGGATCACCCGGAATTCGGTTAATTCCTTTTCGATTCACAAGATACAACGGCCTACTGGCTCCGGCAAAAGTGACTTTACCATTTGATTTATCAATGGAAACTATGCAAACATCTAGGCTAATATGCCCCTTTGAATCTGTTGTATCCTGCTTAAGGGCCAGGCGCACCTGCTTATTCATTTGCTCTAGTATAAGTGCAGGATTAACAATTTGCCACTCAATAACAATCTGATTCAAAAGTGTATTACCTATAACCGACATAAGAGCACCCGGCACACCGTGACCAGTACAATCGACAACGGCAGCAATTAGTGAATTGTTTACTGCCGAAAACCAGTAAAAATCGCCCGAAACAATATCCTTAGGCATGAAAAGAACAACGTGCTCGGGAAAAAACTTGCCTACCTGCTCGCGGTTGGGTAAAATTGCCTGCTGAATGGTTTGCGCAAACTCTATGCTACTGATAATTCGCTCATTCTTCGATTCGATAATTTGTTGCGATTGAAGCAGAATAGAATTCTTCGACTCAATCTCATCGCGCTGCGCCACAATCTCCTCCTGCTGCTGGAGTAATTCCTCGTTCTTCTCCAGTATTTGATCCTGCTGTTGAGCCAAAAGTAGGTTGGCTGCTTTCTTATTCTTGTATGCTTTATAGGTTAAGCCAGAACCCATAAGCACAATTATCAAAATCACAATCAGTAAGTTGCGAACAGCCCTTTGCCTTTGGGCAACCTCCTGGGTCTTAACATCCCGTTTTGCCTGCTCTATCTTCGATTCATGAAGCTGCTTTTCAAACTCGTAAAGCATTTCAGTCTGCACCAAGCGCTTCATACTTTCCTCATTAAATAGGCTATCGCGAGCCTGAATGTAGTGTTTGAAATGCCTGAAAGCGTTTGACTCGTCGCCTCTTGATTCGTATACCAAACTCAGAAACTTGTTAGCTTCGGCAATTAAATCGGTTGCCGAAACTCGCTTAGCATGGGTTAATGCTTGCTTAAATAATTGTAGTGCCTGATCCTGGTTGCCTGACTTTAGGTTTAAATCGCCTAAATATAGTTTACACTCAGCTAGTCGCTGTTGGTTGTTGAGGCTTTCGAAAATGCCTAAGGCTCGATGTAAAAAAGTGCTACTCAAAGCATAGTCGTGCAGGGCAAGGTAAATTGAGCCAATCTCGTTATATAAAACGCCCACCCCATCGCCATCGGAATCGAGATCCTCGTGTTTTTTGGCCAGCACGAGTGCTTTCAGAAAATAGTCGAGCGCCTGCTCGTAGTTGCCCATCTTTTTATGCACTTCCCCAATGTTGATGTAGGAGATTGACACTCCATACTCGCTGTTCATAGCCTGCTCAATGCCCAACGAGGCCATGTAATACTCCAATGCTTTGGGAAAATTATTTTGATAGAAATACACTATACCAATGTTGTTCAGCGCACTCGACTGGGCAAGGCTATCATTAACCTGAATGGAGAGGGTAAGAGAATTAAGGAATAGTTCCAATGCCCCCGGATAGTTACCCTGTAATCGGTAAATGGAGCCTATTTGGTTTAATACCGCCGATTGCCCGCCCAAATTTCCTAGCGACTGAAAATTCTCAAGACTAGAGTATAAGTGCTTTAGTGCCTGAGGAAAATCACCGATAATCCTATTTATCTTCCCCAAATTCAACAGCATCTGCGCTACACCCTGAAGCAAACCTACCTCCTCGCATGCATCAATTGCCAACCTCGATATGGTAACTGACTGTTCAAATTCGCCCTGGCTAAATAGTTCTTCGGCTTGCTGACAAAGATATTGGGCTAACTCAACATTTCCATCGGAAAGACTCTTTGGCTCTTCTCTCTGCGCGGTTAAACCTAGCGAGATTGTTAGAAAGAATAGAATTACTAGATATTTAGAACGGAATTGCATCGGATAATTGAGGTGTCTACTTAATTAAATTGTTTCATTATCAGAAAATTGAACCGGTTTGTTTGCACAACAACAAGTATCTACAATACTTAGCAAAAGCCCATAATGTTTCAAAAATAGGATACGAATATCGAATTATCGTATTTTTTTTATACTTTGGCTGAACATTTAACCCTGTAACTTAAATTTTATGGAAATAAAAGGTACCGCCGTAAAAACAACTCCCGATTTTGTGAAGGAGAAATTCCCGGGGCGATTTCTGGAATGGTTACAATCGATGCCCGACACCTCGCGCAAGATATTTGAACAGCCAATTTATGCCACTAGCTGGTACAACCTTATAGACGCCGTAATTATCCCTACCAAAAAGGTGGGTGACCTTTTCTTCGAGGGAAATCATGTAGCTGCCGCTCATGCCCTAGGACGGTACAGCGCCGAAATTGCCCTTAAGGGCATTTATAAAATTTTTGTTAGGGTTAGTAGTCCTCATTTTGTGCTAAGCAGAGCCTCAAGCATCTTCTCGGCTTACTACAAACCTTCCGAAATAAAAGTTACTGAAAGTAAGGATAAGCGTTGTGTTCTTGAACTTACCCAATTTGATGTGAGCGAAAAGCTTATTATGAACCGCATTGCGGGTTGGATTGAGCAAACCCTCGAAATCACTCTTAAAAAAGCCCTAAGCGTGGAGGTTAAAAACGAAGAGAAAGGCAACGACCTAAAAACGCTAATTACCATTGAATGGGACTAAACCTCCTGTTTTTTTTTGATATCTATGGAGTCTGGTTGCTTTTTAAACCAGACTCTTTTTATTTGCTTTCACCTCATTTCAATTTATTGACAGAGGTTATAAAACCTCCCATAAAGTACAAAACAATTTCATATTTTTGTCACTAATGAGGAAAAGATGAAGTGATTTAACCTGCAAATAATTATTCATATGATATTTTCTAACATCGATGGCTTGAAACTGGCACATTTCGAGAACCTACAGCTATACAAAAACCAGGTAACCCATTTTGTAACCACTCGGCATAGCCCCGAAAATGGCATTAGTTTCAACCTAAATCTTGATAAGAATAACAATACAGCTTATGTTCTCGATAATAGAGAAACATTAGCCAGCATATTGGGTTTATCGACTAACGATTTCGTTTTCCCAATACAGGTTCATGGGGTAAACACTCCACGGGTTTACGATTCCGATCGGGGACGAGGTAGCCTAAGCGCAGCCGACTCGTTTCAGGAAACCGATGGGTTTATCACCAATGTTCCAAATCTTTGCCTAATAGCCTTTGCAGCCGACTGTGTGCCAATAATCTTTTTCGATCCCGTGAAAAAGGCCATTGGCGTTGCCCATGCGGGATGGAAAGGAACTGCACTTCGAATTCCAGCCTATCTTATCGAGCGAATGACCTCCGAGTTTGGATCCAATCCTGCGGATTTGGTAGTAGGCATTGGGCCATCGGGTGGGCCATGCTGCTACGAGGTGGGCAAGGATGTAATTGCTGAGGTTGAGAAATATTTCGACCTTAAAAAAGTGATTAAAAACATCAACGGGAAAACCATTTTCGATATGTGGGAAGCCAACCGAATAACCCTCGCCGAATCGGGAGTACTGCCTGAAAACATTGAAACTTCAGGTATATGCACCATATCGCAGAACGACATATTCTTCTCTGCCCGCAGGGGCGATGCCGAGCGTTTTGTGGCAGGAATATTCTTGAAGTAATTCAATAAATATTTTGGTTTTTGTATTTTGCGAAGCAATTTTAAGTGACCAAACAATGATTTCGCATATTATAAGCATATCAGCTGTTTTTCTGGTTAGAAGAAGAATTGGTGCAAATGATTGATTGAGTGATTGATTGAGTGATTGAATGCCTGCCTCTGGCAGGATTGAAAGCACCACGAATCTATGTTAGTTCTATGTTTCTATGTGTTAAAAAGGTCGAAAGCATAACCTGAACATGTCGAAGGGTCTGAAAATTGAAAGTTAGAAGTCGAAAGTTAAAAGTCGAAGGTCTAAAAGTCGAAAGTTAGAAGTCGAAAGTTAGAAGTCGAAAGTTAGAAGTCGAAAGTCAAAGTTTTAAGGTCACGCCCAAACTATTAACTATAAACGCAGAACGCAAAACGCAGAACGCAGAACCCTAAACCGTCAATCAACCAATCAACCAATCTCCTTAAAAAGAATAATCAACTAAATCAACACAATAACCTAAAACAAGAACAATGTCACATCACAACGAACACGACAAGATTAAGGGTTTACCCGACAACGCGTATCGGGAGCTAAACCCCGGCGAGGAGTACCAACCGGTAATGTCGCCCCTAAAGATTGTGCCCGAAATTAGCACCTACTCGGTGGCTTGGGGGTTAATAATGGCCGTTGTTGTCTCGGCTGCTGCCGCTTACCTAGGGTTAAAGATTGGACAGGTTTTCGAGGCAGCCATACCCATTGCCATTATCGCCATCGGATTATCGTCGGTAAGTAAGCGCAAGAATGCGCTTGGCGAGAATGTGATTATTCAATCCATTGGAGCCAGCTCGGGTGTAATTGTGGCGGGAGCCATTTTCACGCTTCCTGCACTCTACATCCTAAACCTCGAGGCCGAATTCTACCAGGTTTTCATCTCCTCGTTGCTTGGTGGTGTGTTGGGTATTCTTTTCCTTATTCCCTTCCGCAAGTACTTTGTTTCCGATATGCATGGCAAGTACCCATTCCCCGAGGCAACCGCCACAACCGAAGTGCTGGTTTCGGGCGAAAAGGGAGGATCGCAAGCTAAATTACTTCTAGTAAGTGGTCTGATTGGCGGTTTGTACGACTTTATCATTGCCACCTTTGGCTGGTGGAGCGAGGTGTTCACAACCCGCGTTATCCCCTTTGGCGATATGCTGGCCAATAAGGCCAAAATGGTTTTCCAAATTAATGTGGGAGCCGCCATTGTTGGCCTTGGATATATCATCGGGTTAAAATACGCTGCTATTATTTGCGCCGGATCGTTTGTGGGATGGTTTGTCCTAATCCCCTTTCTCAACTACTTTGCCGAGGGAATGACTGTTGCCGTGGGCACAAACGCCCTTTCGCTTATAGGCGATATGAGCGCCGAGGAGATATTCTCGCATTATATTCGACCCGTTGGAATTGGTGGTATTGCCATGGCTGGGGTTATTGGGATTATCAGATCGTGGGGAATCATTAAGCAGGCCATTGGTCTAGCCGTTTCCGAAACGGTTGGCCGTAAAGGTGGTGTAAGCAAGGAGGAACTCCGTACCCGTCGCGATTTACCCATGAAGATTATTGGCATTGGATTGCTTGCAACAACTATCCTGATATTTGTTTTCTTCCAGTTTGGCGTTGTTCACAATCTTACCCATGCACTTGTAGGGTTAGCCATAGTGATGGTTGTGGCATTCCTGTTTACCACAGTTGCTGCAAATGCCATTGCCATTGTGGGAACTAACCCCGTTTCGGGAATGACCCTTATGACATTAATTATTGCCTCACTAATTCTTGCATCGGTTGGACTATCGGGCGAGAGCGGAATGGTTGCTGCGCTTGTAATTGGCGGTGTTGTTTGTACTGCGCTGTCGATGGCTGGTGGTTTTATTACCGATCTAAAAATTGGATACTGGCTAGGTTCATCGCCATACAAACAGCAGAGCTGGAAATTTTTAGGCACGCTTGTTTCTGCTGCAACAGTGGGTGGCGTTATTATCCTGCTAAATAAAACCTATGGTTTTACTGGCGAGGGCGCACTAGTGGCCCCACAGGCTAACGCCATGGCCGCAGTAATTGAACCCATGATGAGCGGCAAGCCTGCTCCCTGGTTGCTCTACGGAGCTGGCGCTATGCTTTCGCTTATTCTTACCATGATAGGGGTACCCGCACTGGCTTTTGCTTTGGGTATGTTTATCCCGTTACACCTTAACACACCTCTACTTGTGGGTGGTATTATTGCTCATATTGTTTCGACCCGTAGCAAGGATGCAAAGGTTAACCAAGCCCGCCGCGAGCGCGGAACACTTATTGCCTCTGGTTTTATTGCAGGTGGAGCACTTATGGGGGTAATTAGCGCAATTCTTAAATTCTCGGGAATAAACTATGTTAACCTTGAGTGGTTCGAGTCGAATCCCGCCCAGGTTTTAGGTCTTGGCATGTTCCTGGTTATCTGCGGATACCTTGTTTGGGAATCGCTAAGAGGTAAGGCTGAGGAGGAGTAGAGAAGTCAGAAGTCAGAAGTCAGAAGTCAGAAGTTGGAAGTTGGAAGACAGAAGAAAGAAGAAAGATGTTGGATGTTGGATGTATTAATTCTTCTAACCTCCGTC
>CAZBBA010000097.1:0-4318 GCA_964490015.1 uncultured Rikenellaceae bacterium | reverse complement strand
GAAGAAAGAAGAAAGATGTTGGATGTTGGATGTATTAATTCTTCTAACCTCCGTCTTCGGTCTTCCAACTATTCAACCAATCCTGCCAAAGGCAGGCATTCAATCATTCAATTATTCAATTATTCAATCATTCAATCATTCAATAATGATAAACCAAAAATCACTAATCGATCGCTTTTTGCGCTACGTGAAGATCGACACCCAGGCCGACGATACGGTTACGGATATCTTCCCCAGCACAAAAAAGCAGTTCGAACTCTCGAACCTACTGGTTAAGGAGCTAAACGAGCTTGGACTAAAGGATGTTACCATCGATGAGTACGGCTATATTATGGCCACTGTTCCTGGCAATATCGACAAAAAAGTACCAACCATTGGGTTCCTTGCCCACGTGGATACCGCACCCGATATGAGCGGAAAAGATGTGAAACCCCGCTTTGTAGAGAACTACGATGGTTCTGAAATAGTCCTAAACAAGGAGCTAAACGTAACCCTTTCGCCAACTGAGTTCCCTGAACTTATGAATTACAAGGGACAAACTCTGATAGTTACCGACGGAACCACCCTGCTGGGTGCCGACGATAAAGCTGGAATTGCTGAAATTATGACCGCCATTGAGTACATGATGAGCAACCCTGAGTTTAAGCATGGCCCCATCCGCATTGGCTTTACTGTTGATGAGGAGGTTGGTCGTGGAGTCGATCATTTTGATGTTAAAAAGTTCAACGCCGATTTTGGGTATACCCTCGACGGCGGAGCCATTGGCGAGCTGGAGTACGAGAACTTTAACGCTGCCGGAGCCAAGGTGATAATCCAGGGTAGGAATATCCATCCTGGCTACGCCAAGGATAAAATGATCAATTCAATTCTGGTGGCCATGGAGTTTAACAGCCTACTCCCATCGCAGCAACGCCCCGAGCATACGCAGGGTTACGAGGGATTCTATCATCTTATTAAGATGGATGGCTCGGTTGAGAATGCAACCTTCCAGTATATTATCCGCGACCACAACCGCGAAAAGTTTGAGGCTCGCAAAGCCTTTATATCAAAAGTTGCCGATTTTATCAACATGAAGTATGGCGAGGGAGTGGTTACGCTGGAGTTAAAGGATCAGTACTACAACATGCGCGAAATGGTTGAACCAGTATACCACGTGGTGGAAACTGCTGTGAAAGCCATGGAGCAGGTAGGCGTTAAGCCTAAGGTTAAACCCATCCGTGGCGGAACCGATGGCGCCCGCCTCTCGTACATGGGTCTACCCTGCCCTAACCTATTCGCCGGAGGCGAGAATTTCCATGGGAAACAGGAGTACGTTGCCGTGGAGAGCATGGTGAAGGCCACCGAGGTAATGCTAAAAATTATTGAGCTTTACGCTCAGAAGTAATAATTTACTAACGCTAAAACACGAAGTCGCAAATAATTATTTTAGCGACTTTGTGTTTTAGCGTTTAGGAGGAAAAGAATGAAAACCCAACCATCACCCTGGCAAATCGCATCGATTATTGGAAGCGTTTGGGGCGCTTTCGAGATTGTTGCGGGCAGCCTGCTGCACAATTTGGCAGTCCCCACAGTTGCTGGTACTGTCCTTTCGGCGCTGGGAGTGGTTATTATGGTTACCGGAGCAAGGGTTTTTGGTGGTAAGGGAATTTTTTGGCGCTCGGCGCTGGTATGCGCTGCGCTTAAAACAGTTTCGCCAAGTCCTGTTATCCTTTCGCCCATGATTGGCATTACGCTCGAGGGATTGCTAATGGAGTTGGGCACTCTCCTGCTGGGCAATGGCATTGCAGGGTATTTGCTTGGAGGTGGGTTAGCGGTGCTTTCAATACTGGGTTTTAAGCTGGTTAGATTAATTATGATTTATGGCACCGACCTGGTGGAGGCTTACAGATCGGTTTTTAGCTTTGCATTTAGCAACGAAGTTTTAAGTACAAAGGGTTACCTAATCCCCATTCTTATACTTGTATTGATTTACCTAGCTATTGGTGCTTTTGCAGCACTCACCGGGTACCGTGGAGGTAACTCCATCAGGAAAAAGTATGATGTTGACATTATTCAGCTGCTGCCCCCTCAAAACAGGTATATGCCCACTGTGGTTAAGGGATATAAGGGAGGAGTAGGATTTTTACTTTTCCATATCGCTTGGCTAATCATCTTTATATTCACCAAAAACTATATACCGCCTGTTTACTGGCTCTCGGGCGGAGCAATTTACCTGCTTCTCTGTCTATACAGATACGGAAGAGTACGGCGACTAATGTCACGACCCACGTTCTGGATTGCCATAGTAATGGTTTCGATCCTCTCATCAGTATTTATTACGCTGGGCAAACATAACTCCTTTATCCTATCTACCGAGTTTTTTATGCAGATTTTGGCCATACTCATTAGAGCATCGGTGGTAATTATTTCGTTCTCGTGCATCAGCATCGAGCTGATGAGCAAAGGCGTTTCGCGCCATTTTCAGGGTAAGCTGTTCTCGCCACTTGCCACATCATATATTCAAGCGCATGGCGCGCTCCCGCAGCTGCTTACCACACTAAAGGGTGGATCAAGAAAGATATTTCAGCCCATTCCCCTTATCGAGAGGATGTTTAGCCAGTTTACCCATCAGCAGCACAAAGCAAAAAATCAACATCCCATATACATTGTTTCCGCCGACAGGCATGCCGGTAAAACAACGTTTATTAAGGAGATAATTGCCTGGCTCGAAAATCAACATATTCCCATTGCCGGTTTTATCTCCGAGGGACTATGGGACGCGCAGGGTAACCGTTCGGGTTTTAATCTGATAACATTTCCCCAGAAAAAATCGCAAACGCTATGCGATAGGATTTCAGCAAGCTGGGAAAAACACGAATCGTACTACTTCAATCCCACTGCCGTAGAAATGGGCAAACAAGCCCTACTCAATGCTCCCGCAGGAGCAGTAGTTATTATCGATGAGGTGGGACGCTTTGAACTCGATGGGAAACTCTGGGCCGATGCGCTTTCCGAGATTATTTCTCGAAACCAAAACCCAATTATTATAGCCGTTCGCACCCCGTTTGTCAACGAGGTGATGCTTAAGTGGAACCTCTCCAACGTTAAAATTATCGATGCCACCACCGATTGCCCCGAGGAGGTGGCGAAGACTATCTCATCAGTATAACTAATACTCCCGAAGCGCTTTCACAATTTTCTCTATTGTACTTTTAAGTGAGAAAAAGTTGTGTGTATTAGTTTTTTTGTAACTTTAATACACTTAAACTACTTACATATTCTAAATCACTTCTATTTATTGAGAAGTTTAACCGCCTTTTGATAGTTTTTTTGATCGTTTTAATTCACCTAAGGACAAATGCCCAAAATCCCTCCTGAAAAGGTAAACAGAGTAGGCGCCAAAAAACTTAAACCCATGAAACAAACAACAAAGCTTTTAGGGATTATATCATCCTCACTAATCCTAGTGGGCGTGATTTTTAAAACGCTGCACTGGCCCGGTGCTGGGGTAATCCTAACGTTAGGAATTGCTAGCTTTGCGGCTATCTACGCCATTCTGCTTTTCATCGATCGGCAGAAAAGCGCAAAATCATCCATCTCAAAAATCAGCAATCTGTTTGTTCTGCTGGCTATGATTCTTATTCCTGCAGGTTTTCTATTTAAAATGATGCATTGGCATGGCGCTGGAGTTATTATCTACATCAGCAACTTGGCATTGCTTCTGCTTATTCCCATCAAGTACCTACAGGCTGCCAAGGAAAAGGATGGCGTTAAAAGCACAAACTTTTACAACGAGGCTTTTATCATAACCCTTGTTCTTGGGTTCTCGCTATTCTTACTATTTACGTAAGCTAAACACCCCACAAAAGAGGGTGTATCAGCCTCAGGAGAATGATCATCACTGAGGACATACGATACACCCTCTTTTCTTTATACAACCCTGTTGTTTTGCAATACAGATAGTATTTCTGCTTTTTATACCCGTAACTCGCAACCCGTAACCCGCAACTGCCTACCGATTACCGATACTAACTGACAACCCTTAACTTTAAAACCCTAAACCTACCTGCCGGAAGGCAGGCTCTAAACTATAAACAGCCAACTCCAGGCGGCTCCCAACCCTCTCCCCCCACAAAAAAAAATTTAATGATGCAGCGTAAGCTATTTTGTTTTAAATTTAGGGCTAATTACTAAAACATCCCGGCAGGATATATAATCTACCTTTTGTGTTTATATTCTGCAGATAATCGTGTTAAAGGATACTTTTGGTGGATGTACAAACAAGTTACCGCCAAGTGTAAAGAACCCACAACTCGCAGAATAACTGGATTATAAGCCA
>CAZBBA010000096.1:1431-13607 GCA_964490015.1 uncultured Rikenellaceae bacterium | reverse complement strand
GTTAACTATGGCGCCATTGGAATGGTTATTGGCCACGAGATGACTCACGGTTTCGACGATCAGGGGCGTAAGTACAACAAGGATGGGAATATCGACGAGTGGTGGGAGCCCATCGACTCGGAGAAATTCAATCAGCTTACCCAAACCATTATCGACCAGTACGAGGCGTTTGTAGCCATTGGCGACATGAACCTCAATGGCCGGTTAACCCTTGGCGAGAATATTGCCGATTACGGTGGATTAACTATAGCCTACCATGCGCTGCAAAAGGCCATGGAAGGAAAACCTCGTCCCGAGCCCATCGATGGGTTTACCCCCGAGCAACGGTTTTTCCTGTCGTATGCCAACGTATGGCGTCAGGTTATTCGCGATCAGGAGCTAATGCGTAGCGTAAAAGAGGGGCCACATTCGCCCGGACGATTCCGTGTTAATGGCGCTGTTTTCAATATCAACGAGTTTTATGACGCGTTTGAGATCGATCCATCCGAACCACTTTACCGTGCCCCCGAGGTGCGCCCTACCATCTGGTAGAAAGTATCATCGTACTCACGAAAGGCTCTGCGGTTTACCCAAAGAGCCTTTCGGCTTTTAGGACCGTCACAATTTCCGAAGGGTTGTCCACAGGACTTTGACAGGTTTTACCAAGGCAAAGTTTTATTTTTCCCTCTTCAATAGGATAATTTGAAATTGGTAGTTTCGAGTTTTCAGCGTAAAGGTAGGGGATTACGTTTGGGAAAAGTGAGTCGCGCGAAATTGCCCTAAGCTGCTCCGCAGCTTTTAAGCCTGCCGCACCAACCTCGGCAAATTTTACAAGATTTTGCATAAGCACCTGCGCCCATTTGTACACATAGGGGCCACCCCGTTCAACCTGATCGGTAATATTTTGAATCATTTGCTCCGACATAAGGGTGTACTTCTCTTCCCTAAAGTAAGCGCCAAGTTTCATCAGGTTTTCGGCCATGGTTGCCCCCGATGAGGGGATAACCCCATCGGTAATCTCCATTTTCCGAACCACATTCCAGTCGTGCTCAGCCGAGGTGAAAAAGAACATGCCCGAATCAACATCGAAAAACTTACCGATGGAAACCTCTGTTAATAGCTGCGCGTTTACTAGCCATTGCTCTTCAAAGGTCGATTGGTAAAGGTTAATGTAAGACTGTACAAGAAAAGCATAATCATCGAGAAAAGCAGGTGTAGACGATTTTCCCTTACAGTGAACACGCAAAAGATTACCAGAATTATCGATAAGATTATCATTTATAAATTCAGCTATACTTATGGCATCGGTTAGAAAACGTTTATCGCCAAAAACATTGTACGCATTTGCAAGAGCCGAGATTGTTAAGGCATTCCACGAGAGTAACACTTTGTCGTCGGTAATGGGTCTTATGCGCGTTTGGCGCGCATTTAAAAGCTTTGCCCGGGCCAGTTTAAGCCGTTGTTCCACCTCATCAATCGAAAGCCCCATAAGACAAGCCGTTTCGTTTATCGATGAGGCAAGTCTAAGAACATTTTTACCCATATGTACACCCGAAGCGGTTGCCCCATAAATTATGGAGAATAGTTCGGCATCGGGTCCAAGAATACTTTCAATCTCATCCTTGGAGTAGATATAAAATTTTCCCTCCTCACCCTCGCTATCGGCATCTATGGCGCTATAGAAACCACCGTTGGCCATTCGCAGCTCGCGTCGCATAAAGTCTACCGTTTGGTATACAACCGAGCGGTATTTCTCGTCGCCAAAGTGCTTGTAGGCGTTGGTGTAGAGCGAAACCAGCTGCGCGTTATCGTAAAGCATCTTTTCGAAATGGGGTACGTACCACTGCTCGTCGACCGAGTAGCGGAAAAATCCTCCACCCAGATGGTCGTAAATCCCGCCATTGCTCATCTTGTCGAGGGTTAGCTTTATATGGTTTTTTACCTCCGTGTCGTTTGCAACTTCAGCGTAATTCATAAGGAATTGCAACGATCCCGGCATCGGGAATTTAGGTGCGCCCTTATTGGCGCCATACCGGCTATCGAAGTATTTACTCCAGCCCTTAACATAGCTTTTAAGCGTATCGGAACTTAAGGGTTTGTGATCGGACTTTTTATCAATAATTTCCGTTGATGCAATTCCCTGCGTAAGCTCATCGGCTACCTCAATTACCTTTTGGGGTTCAGTCATCCAGGTAAAATGCAAACTTTTAAGAATATCGAGCCAGGCTTCGGGCTTAAAGTAAGTACCCCCAAAAACAGGACGGCCATCGGGTAGGGCAAAGCAGTTTAGCGGCCAACCGCCCGAACGGGTTATTATCTGAATAGCGGTCATGTAAATTTTATCCACATCGGGACGCTCCTCGCGGTCAACCTTAACGCAAACGTAATGGTCGTTCATAAACTCAGCAACCTGAGCATCCGAAAACGCCTCCTTCTCCATCACATGGCACCAGTGGCAGCTGCTGTAGCCCACGCTTATAAGCATAAGCTTGTTCTCTGCCTGGGCCTTGGCAAAGGCCTCGTCGCCCCAGGGGTACCAGTTAACCGGGTTAGTGGCGTGCTGTAGCAGGTAAGGACTTGTTTCTTTCGAAAGGCGATTGACCATGTGACTCATTTGGTTTAGGTATAATGTTTGATAATGCTGATTTAACAATTACACATGCGATTTGTTGTTAAATTATTTAAAATTGATAAAACTCTGTTACACTATTTTCCTATTTTTGTCTACCATTAACAAGTACTTAACTATGCGACGATTAATTGCTATTTCAACATTTCTGTTTATTTCATCAATTTACACCTTTAGCCAGGGGTATCGAATCGAACTTAAAATCGATGGGCTTAGGGACACTACCATTCAGCTGGGTTTCTACTTTGGCGAGAAAACCCTGCTGGCCGATACGGCACCGGTAAACTCCAACGGTGTGGCGGTTTTTAAGGGCGACACATTGCTCGATAGGGGGATGTACTTTGTGGTGCTGCCGGGAAACTATTTCGAACTCCTTTTAGGCGATAACCAGCAGTTTAGTATAAAAACATCATTGGAAAAGGTTAACGAGGATATTACCTTTACCAAATCGCCCGAGAACACCGAGTTTGCCACCTATCGCCGGTTTATGGGCGAAAGGCAGCAGCGCATGGGCGAACTGCAGAAACAAGCGCAGGAGCAACGCGAAACAGGCGAGGTTGATCAGAGTCTGCTCGATGAAATTAAAAAACTCGACGCCGAGGTAAAGGCCAAAGGCGATGAGGTTATTGCAAAGTATCCAAAATCGCTACTGGCAAGCATTATCAAAAGCCTTAGGGCGGTTGAGTTCCCCGATTTCAACATCCCCGACAATGCCCCAAATGCCGACTCGCTCCGGTGGATCACCAGCATTAGGTATAACCAGAAACACTACTTCGATAATATCAACTTTGCCGAGGCTGGGCTGGTTCGCACCCCATTCTTTCAGGGAAGAATCGATAACTACTTCGATCGTGTGCTAATTCCTGCACCCGATACCGTAATTCTATACGCCACCCAGGTAATTGAACAATCGCGCTCAAACCCGTTGATGTTCCGGTTTGTTCTGAATCACCTTTTCACCAAATTCTCCAACTCCTCCATTATGGGAATGGATGCCGTGTTTGTACATCTTGCAGAGAAGTATTACCTTACCGGGCAAGCCGACTGGATTAATGAGGAGAGCAAAACCAAAATTGCCAATCGAGTTGCCGACTTAAAGCCAAATCTTATAGGCAGTAAAGCGCCAAATATCACCATGCGCGACATGAAGGGCGTTGCCCGCGAGCTGCATAAGATTAAGGCCGATGTACTGGTGGTGTACTTCTGGGAGCCTGGTTGTAGCCATTGCAAAAAGGTTACCCCCGAGCTAAACGAGGTGTACAAAAAGTACAAGTCAAAAGGAATGGAGGTTTTTGCAGTATACACCCAGGACGATATGGAGAAGTGGAAGGGGTACGTTGATAGCAACGGCTTAGGGTGGATAAATGTTTGGGATCCTGCCCGCGCTTCGCGTTACCACAAACTTTACGATATTTATAGCACTCCTGTTATTTACGTGCTCGATAAGGATAAGCGTATCGTAGCCAAACGCATCGGCGTTGAATCGCTTGAGCGTTTTATTGAGCAGGAGATATTGAAGAAATAACCCCAAAGCAGAGTATTTCTATAACCCGCATCGCTTTCTGGTGCGGGTTTTTTATTGCCTATTATTTTATGTGAGCAACTTAATGCTAATCATCTGTTTTGTCCATTTTGTAGTAAAGGTTACATGTATTGGTCATCAATATGATGTCATTTATCAAAATCCAGTCAATCAAATACTAAATGATCAATGCCTTAATTCTCTGTGGAATAGTTTTTGAATAAATTTGTTGTTGTTTCAATTGTTTCTTGATTTAGTGGGCTAGAGCTAATCGGCAGTGAATGTATGGGTTGATTTTAAAACTGAATTTAGCCGATTATTCTTCCTTTTTCTACCTTTCTTTTCTGGGTTTTTGTTTGCTTTTAACCGTGTTTTTTTTATAATTTTACATGGGCCTCAAGTTTTCTGAAAATTCTTTTTTAGCAATCAATCTTAGATTTTTAAAGATTGGTTTCGAATAGCCCGAGTTTTCTTGTGTTTAGTGCCTTTTTCTAATAGTATGATCAAATTGTAAACCCTAAATCCTATGATAAAGAATTTTACCTCCCTCATCCTTAGTGTTGTAGTGTTTCTTAGCACGCCTTTAGATATATTGGCTGCAGAAAACCCTTTAACAGGGAAAGGATCTATTGATTCCATTGATTTTTCAAAATCAAATGACTCTCCTTCAAAAGAGTTACCAAACGAGAATGATTTTTTCTCTAAAGAATCCAAGAGTAATGACGGATTGGTATCCTATTGGACTTTTAATGGTAGTGATGTAAATGATGCTGCTGGTGGAAATCATGGCGTAATGGTTGGATCGGGAATTTCATTTGCCCAGGGAATGGTTGGCAACGCTATTGAGTTCTCTCAGGGTTCAAGTTACGTAGAAATACCCAGCATAAATTTGCAATATATTTCGGTTGAGGCATGGGTAAAATCAAGTAAATATGGATACTACACCTCCATGGTTACCAAAAACTACTTCCTTAGTCAATGGACAGAACCTTATGTGGTATGGCAACTTTGGTTTTTAGAGGATACTTCAGTTCCTGGAACATTTGGACTTAATTACACTTGGAATATTGGTAATACCAACCCAATACCCATGAACGAGTGGTATCATATGGCCTTTACCTACGATGGTTATATTGTTCGCTACTACCTTAATGGCTCCGAGGTAGCCAATGCCGTAATTGATTATGGGCCATTGCCAGCTACTGATGGTAACGTGTATATTGGAAAACCAGCAACATCAAACCATACTTATACGGGCTTAATTGACGAGGTAGCCATTTGGGATAGAGCCCTTACTGCCACTGAAATACTTCAACATTATCAGAATGGTTTAAATGGATTGGGTTATACAGCTCAAACAACTCCTACTGTTTTAACCCATAACCCAACCCATATTACCGATAATTCGGCAATCCTTACAGGTGAAGTTGTTCTCGATGGTGGAAGTTCACTTTGGGAGAAAGGATTTTACTACGGCACCCAACCAAATCCCGAAAGCACAGGTACTGCAATTTACCATAACTCTGAGATGGGCTACTTTGAGTCCACGGTTTCGTTAAGTCCCAATACTACGTATTACTTTAAGACATTTGCTGTGAATAGTCAAGGTACTTCCTACGGCAGCGAGATTAGCTTTACAACCTATAATAGCATTGTTACCGATATCGATGGGAATGTTTACGGCGTAATTACGATAGGCTCTCAGAAATGGATGAAGGAGAATCTAAGAACAACAAGATATCAGGATGGCAGCTCAATTCCAAACATTACAGCTGATGCCACATGGACGAGTTTAACCACAGATGCCTACTGCTGGTTTAATAATCAGCAATCTAATGGTGATGTTTACGGGGGCATATATAATTTTTATGCCGTGATGGACGGCCGAAATATTTGTCCCAGTGGTTGGCATGTACCCTCAGATGCGGAGTGGACAACTCTTTCCGATTTTCTTGGCGGTGTAAATGTTGCCGGAGGCAAGTTAAAGGAAGTTGGATTATCACACTGGATTGATCCAAATACAGGGGCAACCGACGACTTTGGGTTCAGCGCTCTTCCCGGAGGTTATCGTTATGGTAACGATGGGCTCTTCAAAAACCTTAACTCCTATGGCTACTGGTGGACTTCAACCCAGTACGACACCTACTACTCCATTAATCGTTACGTTGATTATTCATCAGCCACATTGTCGAATGAGTACCGAAATAGAATGAACGGTTTTTCGGTTAGGTGCATCAAGGATGTTACAGTTGCAACCCCCACAATAACAACAAATGCAGTTTTGTCAATAACACAAACAAGTGCTTCGGTTGGCTGCAATATTACTAACGATGGCGGTGCACCCCTTACTGAGCGGGGTGTGGTTTGGAATACCACGGGTAACCCTACGGTGGGAACCGATAGTGCCCAGAGCGATGGGGTTACCGAGGTTGGCGGTTTCACAATTGGTATTGCTGGACTTGCACCCAGTACCACCTATTACGTGCGGGCTTATGCTATCAACAGCCAAGGCACTTCCTACGGCAACGAGATTCAGTTTAAAACCTATAAAAGTACTGTTAACGATATAGATGGCAACACATACTATACTGTTGTTATTGGCAATCAGGAGTGGATGGCCTGCAACCTTAAAACAACTCTGTACGCTAATGGAGAAAGTATTAGTAATGTTACCGATAACAATACTTGGGCGGGCTTAACCACAGGGGCTTACTGTTGGTACGACAACGATTTTAGCAATTATGGTAGCATTTATGGAGCACTTTATAATTGGTATGCAGTTGTCGATTCTCGTAGCATTTGTCCTACTGGCTGGCATGTTCCAAGTAATGAAGAATGGACTGAATTATCAGATTACTTAGGCGGCATGGAAGTTACCGGCAGCAAATTAATGGAGATGGGCATCGCTCATTGGCCTTCACCAAATCAAAGCGCAACTAACGAGACTAGTTTTACTGCATTGCCAGGAGGACAAAGGGAATATGGTGGTGCGCTTTTTGGTTATGGCCTTTTTGCAGGTATTGGAAATTATGCATATTGGTGGACATCAACAGAGTGGTCTTCGTCAATGGCTTTAAATCGATATATTGACTATAATGGTTATTTTAACGATTACTCCCCTACCAAGGTTAATGGTCAATCCGTAAGGTGTGTTAAGGATCAATCTTCGAATGAACCAATGCTTATTGCCCACTACCCCTTTAACGGCACCGCCAACGACGAGAGCGGTAACGAATTCCATGGAACCGTATACGGCGGAGCAACACTCACCCCCGATCGCTACTATGCCGATAACTCGGCATGGAGTTTCAATGGTTCAGATTCCTATATCTCAATACCTGGCATTTTGCCTGCTGGTTCAAATCCATTGTTTACTATTTCGCAGTGGATATATATTGAGGATTATACCTGGGGAGCATTCTTTGGTTCCGGCCAAACTGCCGAAAACGACAAGCATATTTCACTTTGCGTTTCAATATCTGGAACTTATCGGGAGTTGGGGGTCGACCACTGGGGCTCGTTATGGAATACTGGTTACATTATGCCACTTGGTTGGAATATGGTAACCTATGTTTCGGATGGCTCGCAGGATGTGCTCTATGTTAATGGCCAGCAAGTAGGGACAAGGGCTTACTATTTTACCCTTGACGAGGGTGCTGAGACAAGCATTGGAAGGTGGAACGATCAGAATGGGAATTATCGCTACTTTAATAGTAAAATTGATGATGTAAGTGTTTACAGTTCTGCATTGAGCGCCCAGGAGGTTGAATCATTATATCAGCAAGAAAACCCCTATGCAGGTGGAACAGGAACAGAAGCCGACCCCTGGCTTATTGCCACACCCGAGCAGCTTAATCTGGTGCGCTACTCTCCCGAAGCGGGTCGTTACTTTAGGCAGATAAACGATATTGAGCTTAACCAATGGCCTTGGAATGAGGATGAGGGCTGGGAACCCATTGGTAATGCAAGCTATCCCTTTAAAGGTAATTATAATGGAAATGGGTTTAAGGTTGTTGGGCTAACCAGCCAGCGGTCGGGTACAAATTTTATAGGCCTTTTTGGTTATGTTACCGATGCTACAATTACCAATCTTGGGGTTGCTAGCTGTAATGTAACGGGTTATCAGTATGTAGGGGGTTTGGCAGGATTTATTTACCAGTCGAATGTGATAAACTGTTATACAAGTGGTACAGTAACATCAGCAGAAAATCATACGGGAGGATTAGTTGGAATGTCGAGCAATTTTGCCGAGATTCAATCGAGCTATTCCACCGCCGAGGTTTTTGGTTACCTATATACTGGGGGGCTGGTCGGGTACAATAATTATTCAATAATCAACAATTGCTATGCAACAGGCGCTGTTCATGGTTCCTATTCAGGTGGTTTAGTGGGATACACCTCGGAGGGCAATATCGCCAACAGCTACTCAATTGGGTCCACTGAAACTACTTATGGAGGATTGATTTGCTTACGAAATGGCGGTAGCGTATTATACAGCTACTGGGATTTTCTAGCGTCGGGCGTAGTTAATAGTAATGGAGGAGGGGTGGGGCTAATTACCGGGGACATGGCCCAGGAGGCAACCTTTGAGAACTGGGACTTCAATTCCATGTGGGCTATCTCCGAAGGTACAACCTACCCGTACCTGCAGTGGCAGGGCAGTCCTGGCGCTCATAATATTGCCAATGTTACTCAGGGCTTTGAGGGAGGTGCTGGTACAGAAAGTAATCCATGGCAAATTGCCACTCCTACGCAACTCGATAATATTAGGAATTTTAAAGATGGTGGTTACTACTTTAATCTAATAACCGATATTGACCTTAACCAATCGCCCTGGAACGAGGGCGAGGGTTGGATGCCTATTGGTATTGATGGAAGTCCCTTTGTAGGGCATTTTAATGGCAATGGCCATTCAATAAATGGCCTATACATCAATAGGCCCGAAAATGGGTATCAGGGATTATTTGGTAATATTGACCAGTCAACTATAAGTGGTTTAAGGATAGAGAATTGTAATATCACTGCACATGATTTTGTGGGTGCGGTGGCGGGTAATGCTGGTAACAGCTCCATATCAACCTGTAGCTCATCGGGCTATGTTGTTGGGTATAATTATTCAGGAGGAATAGCTGGATTAACGGGAAGTGGATTGGAGATGGAGAATTCCTACTCAACAGCATCTGTTGTTGGGAATTACTATGTAGGTGGACTGTCGGGATTTATCAGTGGCTCCTATATAGCTAACTGCTATGCAACAGGAGATATTTCAGGATATGAGTTTGTTGGTGGTCTAGTAGGTCATGGCGAAGGAGGAAATGTTATTAATTGTTACTCAACAGGACAGATTTCGGCCAGTGGTTATCAACACTATACCGGGGGGTTGATTGGCCACGGAAGTTCAAGTGTGCAGAGTAGCTACTGGGATATCCAAACATCTGGCAAAACAAGTAGTTATGGTGGCGAAGGTAAAAGTACACCGTATATGGTAGAGCAAGGGTTGTACTCAGGTTGGGACTTTAACGAAACTTGGGCAATTCAGGAGTACCAAACATACCCATACCTGCTCTGGCAGAGCCAGCCTGGCGACCACAATTTTGTATCAGATATTCAGGGCCCATTTGCTGGTGGAGCAGGAACACCCACCAACCCCTGGCAAATATCAACCCGCGAGCAGCTCGATAGCCTAAGGCGCTACCTGGGTCCAGCGCATTCTGATAAGTATTTCATGATAATCAATGATATTGACCTGTATAATTACCCCGCAACTGGCCCTGGGTGGCTGCCCATTGGAACAGACGCGAACCCATTCCAAGGTCAACTTCTGGCCGAAGGTCATGCTGTTTCGAACCTGAAGATTAATAGAAATACCATGTACAATGTTGGACTCTTTGGGTACATAATCCAAGGTGAAGTCCGAAATCTTGTGCTAACCGATGTAAACATTAATGGTGATTACAATGTAGGCGCCGTTACGGGTTACTTAATAGAGGGAATTATTGATAATTGCCATGTGTATGGGGGACAGGTTACAGGTAATACTGCTAGTTATGGCGATTATATTGGTGCAATTGTTGGTTATAGCATTAATAATTCGAACATTGCTTATACTTTTTCCAATGTTAATGTTTCGGGAAGGGGATTTGTAGGCGGATTGGTTGGCTCTATTCAATCGATTACAAGTTTATCAGAATCCGAATTTAGTGGTACGGTTACAGGCGGAAACTATTATTACGTTGGGGGCGTTGTTGGGTATAGCTACTACAGCTCAGTTTCGGAGTGTTCATCGGTAGGCTCGGTTACCAGTCAGGGTAACTATGTGGGTGGATTGGTAGGATTTAACCAAGTCTCTAGTATTACCTCGAGTTACTCATCAGGTGCAGTCACAGGATCTGCTGATGTTGGTGGTTTGGTTGGCCGAAGCGAAGGGAGTTCAACCGAAAGTAGCCAAATTATTAACTGTTCTGCATCGGGTGATGTTCAGGGGAGTAGTCGGATTGGTGGTTTAATTGGCTATAACTATCAAACATCATCGCTTTCCGATTGTAGCGCATCGGGCAATGTAACAGGCTATTCATCAGTGGGAGGATTAATTGGAGAGCAGGGCTCGCCAAACTATACTCAAACCATTAGTAACTGCTCTTCGCTAGGAAGTGTTACCGCAACCGGGAATTACTATGCCGGTGGTTTTATTGGTTATTGTAACGGTGGCACAATAACTAATAGCTATTCGCGAAGTATGGTAATTGCACCCAATACAAATTATGTGGGTGGATTTGTTGGATATGCCAATGCCGGTAGTATCTCATCGTGTTTTGCAACTGGCCATGTTGAGGGCAATATTTTTGTGGGAGGATTTATGTGTAACAGGTCCATTGCAATAATCAGCAATTCCTACTCAACCGGTAATGTAAAAGGCAATCAATATGCAGGAGGATTTATGGGTTCGGTTGATTCAGGACAAACCCAATCTGTTGTAAACTGCTACTCGGTTGGTCACGTTAGTTGCGATAATGATTATGGTGGATTTGCCGGGTGGGCAAATTCGGGTGAATTGGTATACTGCTTTTACAACTCCGAAACTTCAGGAAAAACCGATAATGATCACAGGGGGGCTCCGCTAAATACAGCACAAATGCTGCAATCGGGTACCTTTACTTACTGGGAGTGGAACTTCTCATCAATATGGACTAATGTCGAGGGATCAACATATCCATTCCTGCAGTGGCAGAATAGCCCTTGGGAATTTAACTATCCTCCTGAAACTCCATCTGTCTACACGCTATCAATTTCCGAAATAACAAGTAATTCAGCAATCATGTCGGGTAATGTGGCTGATGACGGTGGTGCGTATATTCTGAGTAGAGGAGTTGTTTGGAGCACAAGTGAGTACCCTACTCTCGACAACCACTTAGGTGTTTCCTACTGTGGAGAAGGGATGGGCGATTTTAGTTGTGATATTATCGATCTATCCTCATCTACTCTATACTATGCAAGAGCCTTTGCCATCAATGTGGCAGGTACAGCTTATGGCGATCAGCAAAGCTTTTCTACGGCTTCATCGTGGACTAACCGAGATTTTATGTTTGCCGCTGGCTACACCTGGTTCTCGTTTAACCTTAGCGATGAGGCTATCCTGCCCAACACAGTTTTCAGTGGATACTCCTTTATAAATAACGATAGGATAATTGGCCAAACCCAGTATTCAATCTTTTACGATGGGACTTGGGTTGGTTCGCTGCCAAGCATATCGGGCTATCAGATGTATAAGCTAAAACTGGATCAACCTTTAAACTTCAATTTGGGTGGAGAACCTACTACAATTGTTCCAATTGAGCTTAATTCTGGGTATACATGGTTGGGATATTTGCCACAGGAATGCTTAACCATTAACGATGCTTTAGCAAATTCCAGTTTCCAGAATCAGCTTACAGGCGACGAGCGCATTATTGGTCAAAACGGCTTTGCCGTTTACGATTATAGTCAGGGTTTATGGACAGGCGATTTGACTCAATTGTGCCCAGGCGAAGGGTATATTATTAAGCTAAA
>CAZBBA010000096.1:0-1331 GCA_964490015.1 uncultured Rikenellaceae bacterium | reverse complement strand
AAACTGATTTTTATGTCCATAGGCTCCAATGGCAATTTGCCTGCCGAACAGATCAACTTTAGATTATGGAGTTCAAAAACATCCACTTTTTTTGATGTTGAGGAGGTATTTACATTCCAACCCCTAAAAGAGTTGGGATCATTAGCCAACCCAACCCTGCTAAAAGTTGGTAAGGGGGTAACAGATAATTCAACCATCCTCTCCGAAACCGTTACGGTTGGCGAACCCCAACCCAATCCATTTACCCATTTCACCACCATACCTTTAGTGTTAGTAGAGCCATCGATGGTGAAGGTAAGGGTTTATAGCCCTGCCGGTTTGCTGTTGAAGCAAAATAGCATCCAGAGTTTTGATGCCGGTTTGCACAGCGTTGAAATTAGTAGAGGCGATTTAAAGCCAGGTATATATCTCTACACGGTTGTGATTACATACGGTTCGGAACGGATTGTTAAGAACGGACGATTTGTTGTTAATTAAATTGTTCTGCTCCAATTAATTTTTTTCATAACTTTGGTTAATGATAAGATTACTAACAAAATATTGATATCCCTAGTCACCTAATGCCTTTCCTATGAAACTACTTTTTTCTAAACTTCGCTTAATCCCGGGCAGAATGCTGCTTCTGTGGTGCATTGTGTTTTCTGGTTTTGTTGCGAGCAGTCAACCACAGTGGGTACCAATGCAAAACTTGCAGTTTAATATGCAGGTTACATCACGTTTGATGTATAGCAACGGAGTCTTATCCAGCAATCCTTCTGATATAATTGCAGCCTTTGTTGGGCAGGAATGCCGTGGTGTTGCTAGCCCCGATGCCAGCTATAATGGCGTAGTTTTTCTAACCGTTGGTTCAAATCTTACCGATGGCGAGGAGGTTAAGTACAAAGCCTGGTTGGCCGATGAGGGAATAGTGGTCGACCTTAAGGAGAGTCACCAGTTTACATCGCAGGCCGAGATCGGAACAATGGCTTCGCCATTTGTTTTCACCTACGATATTGCCACCGATTTTGATGGTAATATTTACTCCATTGTTAAGGTGGGGACAAAGAAGGTGATGGGGCAAAACCTCCGATCCTCTCATTATCGCAATGGAAACCCCATAACCACGGGATTGTCCTCTAGCGAGTGGCAATCAACAACACAGGGCGCATACGTGGCTAATGGCACAAAAGGTGGTGACTATGGGTATTTGTATAACTTTTATGCAGTTACAAACGATCTTTGCCCCGATGGATGGCATGTACCTTCCGATCAGGATTGGAAAGACTTAGAGCAGCAGCTGGGTATGGATCCGGGAGTTCTTGACAGTTATGGACATCGTGGAACCGACCTTG
>CAZBBA010000095.1:0-13769 GCA_964490015.1 uncultured Rikenellaceae bacterium | reverse complement strand
CCCTTCGCCCTTGGCCTTTGCCATTTTCACCACTAAGACACAAAGCCCACTAAGTGTCACTAAGGCAGCCACAAAGCACACAAAACGTTTCGTTGTCTTCAAATCTTAAATCGTTATTCGATATTCGATATTCTACCCTTCGCCCTTGGCCTTTGCCATTTTCACCACTAAGACACAAAGCCCACTAAGTGTCACTAAGGCAGCCACAAAGCACACAAAACGTTTCGTTGTCTTCAAATCTTACGTTATTCGATATTCGATATTCGATATTCTACCCTTAGCCCTTGGCCTTTGCCATTTTCACCACTAAGGCACTAAGTTTCACTAAGTTTTCTTCTTAGTGGTTCTAAGTGTTCTTAGTGCCTAAGTGGTTAGGTTGCGTAACTAAGACTTCACCATTAAGTCACTAAGGCAGCCACAAAGCACACAAAACGTTTCGTTGTCCTTAAATCTTAAATCGTTATTCGATATTCGATATTCGATATTCTACCCTTCGCCCTTCGCCCTTTGCCCTCTGCTCAAAAAAAATCACCGACCTAAAGTGCAGGTAGATAGCTAGATATTAATTTTATCACCCTTTTGGGGTATTGACATCGCATTCTCAACAGCTTAACTTTGCGTTGGATTCGATGTAATTGCCATGATGTTTAAGGGTTTACCCAGGCTGTAGTACGCAGCTTGCGGGGGTTAGGCCGGCGGGGATCGAAACCCTCCTGGGGCATGGGAGGGTTTCTTTCCCGGTTTCGGGTTTCAGCATGTAGGGCAAACCCATAGCCAGAAGGCTCCACGAGATGTTTTTTTTACTCCGCAGAGCTACGGCAAGGTAACCACCAATGTGGCAAGTCCGCTGCAGAGGTGCGGCAAGGTTGCCACCAATGTGGCAAGTCCGTTGCAGAGGTGCGGCAAGGTTGCCACCAATGTGGCAAGTCCGCAGCAGGGGAGCAGCAGGGATGCCACCAATGTGGCAAGTCCGCCGCAGGGGTGCAGCAGGAGTACCACCAATGTGGCAAGTTCACCGCAGGGGTGCAGCAAGATCATCGCCCTTGAAGTGTCACGGTTTTAACTAATAAGTCTTGTTAAACCTGAAAGTTATAACATCTCAATATTCAATCTATTTTTCAATTGCAAGTCAACAAGTAAGACTATTACTAACCTAAAAGCAGCTTACAGATGAGAACACGTAAAATCAACTTCCACGATCTCCGCAACGAGGAACATTTCCAGTTTATGACTGAGTTCAGGGACTCGGTGGCCCAGTTCAACGCCCAAACGCTGAACATCACGGAGGGCTTTGCCCAGTTCCAAACGCTCTTTGCCCAGGAATTGGAAGCGCTGCAGGTGATCCGTAAGAGCGCCACCACCGAGCAGCTCACCATTGCCGACACCGAGCGCGATGCCCTGTTCCGCGGGTTGGATGACACCGTCCGCGGCCTGCTTAACCACTTCGACCCCGCCAAGCAGGAGGCCGCCGCGCGCCTGCGCGTGGTGCTGGATCAGTACGGCAACATCGCCCGCAAGACCTACGACGAGGAGACCGCCGCCATCGGCAAGCTGGTGGGGGAAGCCGGCGGCGCGCTGGCCGCCGATATCGCCACGCTGGGGCTCACGGAGTGGCTCGCCGAGCTCGACCGCCGCAACCAGGCCTTCGACGCCCTGATGAAGAGCCGCTACACCGAGACTTCGGCCCGCACCGAGCTGCGGATGCGCGAGGTGCGGCTGGAGGTGGACACCGTGTACCGCGCCATCACTGATAGGCTCGACGCCCTGATGCTGATAAACGGCGAGGCGGCTTACGAACCCTTTGTGCGCGAGCTCAACGTTCGCGTGGACCGCTACTCCGACATTATCGCTCAGCGCCGCGGCCGTAACGCCAAGGGAGACAACAACACGTAACCCCGCGTTCAAATCCATCCATATCCATTTATGTACAAAGCTGCGAGCCGATGGCGAACCCCATCGGCTCGCCTTGCTAATCATACCCTTTGGACAAGCACTGGCTGGGTCAAAACCTACGCCAGGTAAAGGTGCATGGGGTCGGCTAAACCCGTCCTTAACAGGTTAGCGGCTACCCAGCTACGTCGGCCTACTGCCTCAGCCTGATCATCGGAGGCGTTCACCCTAGTAAAATGAAAACTGTATCGATCTAGAACTATTATAAATGGCATTTGTTTATTGATTATGTTGCATTAAATTAGTAACTTGCCTTTTCAAAACCGAAAAGCATGATTAATTCATTGCTAAAACCCAGAACAATGTTAGTGGCTTTGGGCTTTGCAGTTGTTCTTGTTGTTTTTGGTGGATACCAATTCTACAGGAGCGAGAGGAAGAGCCTCGCAACAAGCAGGCAGTCCGATTTAAAAGCTATTGCCCTGCTAAAGGTAAGCCAGCTGGAACAGTGGCAGAAGGAGCGGCTATCGGAAGCCGTTTTTTTCTCCACCAACCAGCCACTGATAGCGGGTGCGCAACGGATAATCAATGGCGATAAAGGAGCAGAGGAGTACCTGCGCCAATCGCTCACCCATATTCGGTCCAACAACCGGTACGAGAATATTTTTATCCTCGATACGCGGGGAAGAATTGTATTTACGCTGGATAGCAGCTTTGTGGAGGTCGATGGTGAAACCAGCAAGCTCTCGGAGCAGGTAGTTGCGCAGCGCCAAATTCTTTTCACCGATTTCTACAGCTGCAGACTTCACCAAAGCATCCATCTCGACATAATCGCCCCTTTAGCCGTAGAGGGTGGTTCCCCCTTCGGCGCGCTGGTTTTTCGTGTAAACCCTAACGACTATATTTTCCCCATAATTCAGGATTGGCCTACGCCTAGCAAAACCGCTGAAACCCTGCTGGTGAGAGCCGATGGCGATAGCGTGGTTTTTATTAATACCCTAAGGCATATAGATAATGCCCCCCTAACCCTTAGATTTTCCCTTACGCGCAAAGATATTCCCGCCGTTCAGGCCATTCTAGGTCACAAGGGACTTTACGAGGGTGTTGATTACCGTGGACACAAAGTGGTTTCGGTGATGTATCCGGTGAACAATACTCCATGGTTTATGGTAACCAAGATCGATAGGGGTGAGATTTTTGAGGATTTGTACTTCCGTACTGGGCTGATTATCGCCATTACTGCACTGGTAATTCTTTTGGTAGGAATTACCTTGGCCTGGTACTATGCCAATCGGCAGCGGATGATTTACCAAATGCTTCTCGATCGCGAGTTACAGCTTCACCAGTCGCACGAGCAGTTTAGAGCTACCCTCTACAGCATTGGCGACGGGGTTATTACTACCGATAAGGATGGAATGGTTCAGCAGATGAACCCGGTTGCCGAAGAACTTACGGGCTGGTCCGAGAAGGAGGCCAAGGGGAAATCCCTTCGTGAGGTGTTTGCCATTATCAACGAGGATTCCCGGCAGGAGGTGGAGAACCCCGTGGCCAAAGTGCTTCGGGAGGGGAGAGTGGTTGGGCTTGCCAACCATACGCTCCTTATCTCCAAGAGCGGGAGGGAGATCCCCATTGCCGATAGCGGTTCTCCAATCCGCAATAGCAGGGGAATTATTGCTGGTGTTGTTCTGGTGTTCCGCGACCAAACCGAGGAGCGGGAGCAGCAGCGAGAGCTAGCCCTGAAGGAGGAGCGTTACCGCTCCACGTTGAATAACATGCTCGAGGGTTGTCAAATATTGAATTACAATTGGGAGTACCTCTACATAAACGACGCTGCCGCTGCGCATAATAAGCGACCAAAGGAGGACCTTCTGGGGAATAGGTACGAGGAAATGTGGCCGGGTGTTGAAACCACGGAGGTTTATCAGCGGATCAAGGCCTGCTTAGAGGAGGGTGTCACGTCGAATATGGAAAACGAGTTTGTATTCCCCGATGGGAGTAGGGGGTGGTTTAATCTAAGCATTCAGCCAATTCCCGAAGGGGCTTTTATTCTTTCCATAGATATTACTCAGCAGAAAAGGGACGCGGAGTTGCTCATCACGCAAAAGCGATTCCTGCAGGATCTAATCGAGAATAGTGGCGCCTTAGTTTTTGTGAAGGATATTGAGGGCAGGTATGAGCTGATAAATCGCAAATGGGAGGAGGTAACTGGCATTAAGCGCGAGGTTGTGCTGGGGAAAACCGATGAGGAGGTGTTCCCTGTAGAGGTTGGCAGGCGATTTAGGCAAATGGATATGGAGGTGATAGCCACCCAACGTGTAGTTGATGGTGAGGAATCAATGTTCGACGGTCAGGGCGTTCGGTACTTCCTTTCCACCAAATTTCCCCTGTTTAACCCCGATGGCAGCCTTAGGGGCATTTGTGGTATGTCGACCGATATAACTCACCGTAAAAATACCGAAAATGAGTTGCTGAAGAGCAAGGCCTTGGTTCAAACCATAATCGACAATATGCCCATAGGTATTGGGGTTAACTCATTTTCCCCTCCCGTACAGTTTCAGTTCCTGAACGACAACTTCACCAAGTTTTATGGTGTAACGCGCGAGGAGATCAGCAAACCCAACTCGTTCTGGGAGGCGGTATACAAGGATCCTGTTTACAGGGAGCAGATCAGAAGCAGGGTGCAAGCCGATATGGATAGCGATGATCCCCAGCGGATGCATTGGGAGAATATCCCCATTACCAACCACGAAGGTAAGGTAGTACGATACATAAACGCCCGAAATATCCCCTTGCCCGAGAAGAAGCTGGTTATCTCAGCAGTTTGGGATGTAACCGAACAGCGCCAAAACGAGGAGCAAATCATCAGACTCAACGACCGGCTGCACTACTTAATTCAGACCTTAAGCCAGCTTACATTAGCGCAATCGACTAAGGATATTCAGCGGATTGTTACAATAGCTTCGCGCAAGTTAGTAAATTCCGATGGCTGCACCTTTGTTCTCCGCGATGGAAACCAGTGTTACTACATTGACGAGGATGCCATCGCGTCGCTATGGAAGGGGAGGCGGTTCCGCGTTGACGAGTGCATAAGCGGGTGGGTGATGCTGAATGGCAAAACGGCGATTATTCCCGATATCTATGCCGATAGCCGCATCCCTGTGGATGCGTATAAACCCACATTTGTAAAGAGTTTGGTGATGGTTCCCCTGAGCAAAACCAACCCTATGGGGGCCATTGGGAATTACTGGGCAAACCCATATTCTCCTACCGGTGAGGAGATACAGCTTATTGAAACCCTGGCCGATGCGGCGGAGAGGGCTTTCGAAAACTTTACCCTTTACGAAGAGATGGAGCAACGGGTAAAGGACAAAACCATGGAGCTGAGCGAACGAATAGTTGAGCTTGAACGCTTCCACGAGGCAACCATCGACCGTGAACTGCGTATGAAAGAACTTAGGGATGAAATTAGGAGGCTAAAGGGCGAGGCGTAGCATTCCTGCACCATAAACCTAAACTTGTATGGCGATGCGGAATCGTTTACCATTTCAACACTTAGCATTGTGCGCCTTTTTGGTGCTTTTCATTGGTTTTGGGTTCACATCCTCTGCTCATCCGCATCCACATAATCCCGACACGCTTAACTTCGACATTAAACGAATTGTCATTGCCTCTGAACCCGACTACCCACCATTTAGCTTTGTTAACAAGAATGGCGTTGCCGATGGATTCTCCGTGGAACTATTTATGGCTGCGGCAAGGGCGGTAGGTATTGAAGCGGATATCAGGATTGGGGTTTGGAATCAAATTATGCAGGATCTGGCTGAGGGGCGAATTGATGCCCTGCCCCTGGTTGGCAGAACTCCCGAGCGCGAAGTCCTATTCGACTTTACCATGCCTTACCAGCGGTTGCATGGTGCCATTTTTGTAAACAGAAATAATAATAGGATAAAAGCAGAGGATGATCTAAGGTTAAGTAGGGTTGCCGTAATGGAAGGCGACAATGCAGAGGAGTATCTAAAACGAAAAGGATTATTCCACGAGTTGGTTACAACCCACACCTTTGAGGAGGCCTTTCGACTTCTTGCCCAAGGTGAAGTTGATGCGGTGGTTATACAAAAGGTGGTTGGTCTCGAGATCATAAGGTCGTTAGGGTTGAAGCATATCGAGCCCCTTAACTCCCTGTTTCCCGATTTTCGACAAGATTTCTGTTTTGCTGTGCAAAAAGGTAATACCGCGTTGCTATCGAGGTTAAACGAGGGCCTTTCCATAGTAATTGCCAACAAAACATACGATGAGCTTCATCTCAAGTGGTTTGGACCAGCCCATAAGGAGAAGCTATCGGTACGCGAACTGCTTACCATTAGTTTAAAGGTTTTAATTCCATTGCTTATAATTCTTGGGGTTATACAGATTGTTCTCCTACGGGGAATGGTGAAATCTCGCACGCAGCGACTTCAGCAGGAGGTGTTGGGGCATCAGAAAACCAATCTGCTCCTCGAGAAGATGGAGAAAGCAAGCGACATAGGTGGTTGGGATTATGATGTTAGTACAAAACGGGTCAGCTGGACAAAGGGTGTGTATGCCATTCATGGGGTTTCGCCCGAGGAGTTCGACCCCTCCAATAAGGATGTAGATATTTGTTTCTATCACCCCGACGATAAAGAGCAGTTGGAGAAAGCATTTAATGAAATTCTGGAAACCGGGAAACCCTACGATTTGGAGTTAAGGCTTATGGAAGCCGATACTATACATAAATGGGTTAGAACAACTGGGCAGGCCGAGTATCAAGATGGGGAAATTGTAAGGGTTTTTGGCAGCGTACTAGATATCACCGAAAGCAAAATGGCCGAAAATGCCCTTAGGGAAAGCGAGCTTAAGCTGAGCGAGATATTTAACTCAACCAATGAGGCAATAATTATACACGATGCCGCTACGGGAGAAATTCTAGACTGCAATAGTAGTACACTTGAGCTATATGCATACTCTACAAGGGAGAGTCTCATTGGGAAGAGTGTAGCCGATATAAGCCTTAATGAGCACCCCTACGATCAGGCTGAAGCTTATAAGAAGATCCAAACGGCTAGAGATAAAGGGAAGCAAACCTTTGAGTGGATAGCCAAACGCAGCGATGGAAGCACGTTTTGGGTTGAGGTGTCTTTACGGTTTATCGAGTTAAGTAATCGAGATAGAATTCTTGCAGTGGTAAGGGACTCAAGCGAGCGTAAACGGATTGAGGCCGAGCTGCACGAGCAGCACGCCATTTTTAACCACCTAATGGAGAAAAGCCCAATTTACGTATTCTTTAAGGATGAGAATATCCGACCCATTATGCTCAGCAAGAATTACGAGCAGATGCTTAACATGCCGCTTAGCCAAATCCTAGGTAAAACAATGGACGAGCTTTTCCCCTCCGACTTGGCTAAAAGTATGATTGCCGATGACCAGAAAATTCTCCACGAGGGGAAAACCATAATGGTGGATGAGGAGCTCAACGGCAGGTTCTACACCACCATCAAATTCCCCATATTTATCGGTGGAAATCCCCGCTACCTGGCCGGATATACCATCGATATCACAGACAGAAAACAGGCTGAGGAGGAGCTGCTCAGGCTAAAGGCCGAGCTGGAGCAAAAGGTGGTTGAGCGAACAAACGAGCTAAACCTAAAGGTGGAAAAGCTCAATAAGAGCCAAAAGGCCATGCTGCATATGGTCGAGGACTTAAATGTTTTAACTTCCGAGCTAAAAAAGGAGCGGGAAAACTTAAGGGTCTCGAACCGGGAGTTGGAGGCCTTTTCATACTCCGTTTCGCACGACCTAAGGGCGCCTCTAAGGGCCATTGAGGGATTTACTAGAATCCTCTCGGAGGATTATGGCCAAACGCTGGACGAGGAGGGCATGCGAATACTTGGGATTGTTCGCGATAGCGTCCTGAAAATGGATAAGCTAATATCCGACCTCCTTTCCCTGTCGCGGGTTACTCGGCTGGAGATGAAGATTTCCAGAATTGATATGGCCGGCATGGCCAACTCCATGTATCACGAGGTGTTGGGCGCCGAAAGCGATAGCAATATCACCTTAACCATAAATCCGCTCCCCGAGGTTTATGCCGATACTACCCTGATGCGACTTGTATGGCAGAACCTTATAGGTAATGCCCTTAAATACTCTAAACCCAAGGGGCGTATTAGTATCGAAATTTCAGGAACATCAAGTAACGAAGAGCATATTTTTTCCATAAAGGATAATGGAGTTGGTTTTGATCCTAACTACAAGCATAAGATTTTTGATACCTTTCAACGGTTACACCGAGCCGATGAGTTCGAGGGGACTGGTGTAGGCCTATCGGTGGTGCACAGGATTGTTTCGCGGCATGGTGGGCGTGTTTGGGCCGATGGAGAGGTTGGAGTGGGTGCAACGTTCTGGTTCACCTTGCCAAAGGGTAAAGAGTAAATAGTAATGAGCATGAAGGTTAGTGGTGAAAATGCCAAGGGCTAGGGGCAAAGAGCTAAGAGCCAATAGCCAATAGCCAAGGGCAAGAAGCTATGTGCCTAAGTGCAATCTATGTTTCTATGTGTTATTACTTGGACGATTGGACGATTGGATGATTGGATGATTGGATGATTGACGAAAATGTGAAGTTCGAAGACCCCCGCCTGAATGACGCAGTCGGGCAGGGAAGCCAAGGGCCAATAGCCAATAGCCAAGAGCAGAGAGCTAAGAGTTACAGGCTGGACACTAAGAAAACTAAGAAGCACTAAGCAAAAAAATTGTAACTTAGTACCTGATTGATTTATAACCTGTGGTAATTTAAATATCACAACATGAAGAAGACCGGAAACATTCTTATTGTCGACGACTCCAAGGCCTTGCTGTCCCTGATAACGGAGTATTTGCAAGCTGAGGGGTATACAACCCATTCCGTTGAGTCGGGCGAGGATGCCCTTTCCTATTTAACCCATCATCACCCCGACCTAATTCTGCTCGATAGAACTATGCCCGGCCTTGATGGATTTGAGGTCTGCCGGCAGATTAACAGGAACAGGAAGCTGGCCAAGATTCCAATCATTTTCCTTACGGCTACTTCTGATTTAAGTATAAAAGTGGAGGGTTTTAAACTAGGCGCGGTTGACTACATAACCAAACCCTTTCAAAAGGAGGAGTTAATAGCCAGGGTAAACTCCCATATTGAGCTCTACAAGCTGTCGCGGTTACTTAAGGAGCAGGCCGAAACGCTGCGCGAGAGTGAGAAAAACCTTAAGGAGCTTAATGCTACCAAGGATAAATTTTTCTCCATTATAGCGCACGACCTCCGAAGCCCAATGAACAACTTACTCGAGTTAGCCCGCCTGCTGAAGATTAAGTACGACATAGGCGATACTGAGCTTATTCCTGATATAGTTACCCATCTTTTCGATACTGCCGAAAACACCAACGACCTTCTACTTACCCTGCTCGATTGGGCATCGGTGCAAAGAGGCATAATGCCTTACAACCCTGAAACCATCAACTTAAGAGAAATGGTTGATACATCCTTTGAGCCCTTGGCAGGAAACGCTAAAGGCAAAGGAATACGATTTAATAACTTAACCCTTAATGATAATGCGGTATGGGCCGATCGAAATATGCTAAGTACTGTAATCCGCAACCTAATCTCCAACGCCATTAAGTTTACTGAGAATGGTGGATCGATTAACATAACCAGTGAGTTTGTTAAGGATTTTATACATATTTGCATATCGGATACCGGCGTTGGCATGGATTCCAAAACCGTTAAGAACTTGTTCTACATAAACAAGGTTCGATCCTTGCCTGGAACCCAGGGCGAGCAGGGTACAGGACTTGGGCTAACCCTTTGTAGAGACTTTGTTGAATTGCATAATGGGCAAATTTGGGTCGAGTCGGAGCTGGGTAAAGGATCAAGTATTTGGTTCTCATTACCTCTTGTGCGTTAAAATCAAAACTGGAAATAATTTGTTTATTGTTGTATATTAATTTCCCAATATATTCTCATGAGTTCTGATTATGCATTTATTCATGAACCAAAACTCATTACGCAATGGATACACTACATAAATCAATAAGGATTCTCTTTATTGAAGATTTACTCTCCGATTACGAGCTGGCCAAGAGTGTTCTGAAAAGGGAAAAAATTCTTTTTACCGATACTCGTGTGGATTGTGCCGAGGATTTGATCCGGGAAATAAATGAATTCAGGCCTAATATTTTTATCTCCGACTACTCTATGCCCCGCTTCGATGGCATGAGGGCATTAAAGATTGTGCAGGAGCTAGCCCCTGATATTCCGTTTATCCTACTAACAGGTTCGGTTAATGAGGAAACAGCCGTGGAATGCATGAAATCGGGAGCCAACGATTATGTGATTAAGGAGCGCATGGCACGTCTTCCGTATGCAGTAAAGGAGGCGTTGCATCAGGCTCAGGCAAAAATTGCAAAGCGTAAAGCAGAGAAAGCGCTAATTCGTAGCGAGGAGCGATTTAGGAACCTTGCCGAGAATGCGCAGGATTTTATTTTTCGCCTCGAGTATGAACCCAGCCTCAAGTTTTCGTACGCTAGTCCTGCCTCAGAAAGCATTACAGGCTATACCCCGATGGATTTTTATCAGAACCCAAATCTTAGCACAAGTATAATACACCCTGAGGATCTTCACCTTTTTAAGAACTTACGTAAAAGTCAAACTGAGAAATTCAGGATAACATTCAGGATTGTAAGGAAGGATAGTCGGATTGTATATGTTGAGCAGATAAACACCTTTATAAGGGACGCTAAGGGTAAGGCTATTGCCCTTGAGGCAATAACCCGCGATGTAACCGATCGTAAGCTTGCAGAGGTTGCGCTTGCCCGTAGCGAAGCACAGTATCGGCTGCTATTCGAGAGCAATCCCAATCCCATGTGGGTGTACAATTTAGAAACCCTTAGGTTTATTGCTGTAAACAATTTTGCCATCCAAAAATACGGATACACCCGCGAGGAGTTTTTATCGATGAGCATCTTGGATATTAGACCGAGAGAAGATGTTCAACAACTTGTTAATAATCTTCATGAGGAAATTAGCCCTATTCAGAGGTCAGGCCCGTGGAAGCATCGATATAAGAATGGTACAATTATTTATGTTAACATCACCTCCCATCAAGTTGAATACGATGGGCAACCCGCCAGGCTTGTTTTGGCGCACGATATCACCGAGGAGCTTAAGTTTACCGAACGGCTTAAAGAGCTGCAGCAGATGGCGCAAGCCACGCTCGACTCCATTAGCGCCAATATTTGCGTGGTCGATAGGCAGGGAGTAATCCTTTCCACAAACCAATCGTGGGAGACATTTGCGCAATCGAACGAAGGTGACACTAGCCGCATAGGAGTTGGTGCCAACTACTTCAGCGTCTGCGAGAATACGATTTTGCCCGACAGGGACACTGCCCTTCATTTTCTTCAGGGAATTAACCTAGTGCTCCGGGGCGAAAGGGGACACTTTGAGCTGGAGTACGATTGCCATTCGCCCACCGAAAAGCGTTGGTTTGTTGGCCGGGTAACCCCATTCAAAACATCCAATAAGGAGATCAATAGCGTAGTAATTGCCCACGAGAATGTCACATCTCAAAAACTTGCCGAAATATCTGTGCGCGAGAGCGAGGAGCGGTACAGAACCTTCCTAAACTCAGCCAACGATATCGCCTTTATTAAGGATGACAAATTAAGGTATATTCTCATCAACAAAGCTGGTTGCGATTTCTTTGGAAGAAACAGCGATGAGATTCTGGGCAAAACCGACTTTGAACTGCTCGAACACGGCTATGCGCATAACCTGTTGCTGAGCGACAAGGCAAGTATCGGAAAGGACGATATTGTAATTTCAACCGAAAAGTTTGGTGATAGCATTTTTGAAACCCGAAAGTTTAAGCTCAAACTCCTCAATGGCAAGATTGGCGTTGCCGGATTTATTCGGGATGTTACCGAGCGATACCAGGCGCAAAAAACCATTCAGGATTCCGAGATTAAGTATCGGAACCTAGTGGAAAACTCGTTGGTAGGCGTGTATACAACCAGCACCAAGGGTGATTTTATTTTCGCCAACAATGCACTATGCAGTATTCTTGAATTTGATTCAATTCATAGTCTACTGAAGTCCAATATTTACTCGCTATACAAGGATGCCAATGAACGGGAGAAAATATTAAACATTCTTTACGAAAGAGATCAGATTGAGAACTACGAACTAGAAATGGTAACCGCCTTGGGCAATTCCAAAAGCATCTTGGTAAGCGCAAATTTATCGGGTGCCACAATCTCCGGAATGGTGTTAGATATTTCGGATAGAAAGAGGGCGGAGAAGGAAATCTTGGTTAAGCAGTATGAGATAGAGGCCCAAAACGAGGAGTATCGAGTGCTTAACGAGGAACTCTACGAGGCTAAGGTGAAGGCCGAGGAGAGCGATAGGCTAAAAACCGCATTTATCCAAAATCTCTCCCACGAGATTCGAACTCCAATGAACGGAATTATAGGCTTTACCCAGCTGCTGAAAGAGAAAAAGGATAATCCTGAGATTAGCGAGATGTACCTCGAGATGATAGAAGTATCGGGAGAGCGTTTAATGAACCTTATAGGTGATTTGGTTGATATTTCGAGAATTGAAACAGGCCAGCTCATCGTCTCGCCCGAGGAGTTTAAAATTAGTGACCTATTCTTGGATCTTTTCAGGCATTTCCATAAAGTTGCAACGGAAAAGGGGGTTAATCTTCAAGTAGGCAAACAGCCCGATGTAAAGCATAGCACTGTGGTAAGCGACAAGCAAAAAGTTTTCCAAATACTGTCGAAAATGATTAGCAATGCCATTAAATTTTCCGAGAAGGGAACAGTAGAATTCGGATGCCAAATTGTGGGGAACTCCTTAGAGTACTATGTTTCCGACCAGGGTATTGGAATCCCCGTTGATAAAATTGACATTATCTTCCAACGTTTTGTCCAGGGCGATACATCCATCTCGCGCGGCTACGAGGGCGTGGGATTAGGTCTTTCCATATCTAAGGCTTACGTTCAGAAACTTGGAGGAAATATTTGGGTCGAGAGTGAACCAGGGAGAGGCTCTACCTTTAAGTTCGCACTACCAATCAGTGCCAGTATAAAATAGTTGTATAAAACCATAAGTATAACATTAAATATAGATGCTGAAATTATGACAAATCAAGAAGATAGTAAGGGTTCTGTTGCAAAGGTTCTTGTGGTAGAGGATGACGTGGTAAGCCGGCTACTGCTCAACGAAATCCTCAAGGAAATGGGGCTAAACATTACCTTTGCCCGTAACGGTCAGGAGGCCGTTAACCAGGTAAATGCCGAAGGCGAAACCATCGACTTTATCCTAATGGATTTGAAGATGCCCGTATTAAATGGGTTTGATGCAACCATCGCAATTCGCGAGTTAGGTTTTGTAAAGCCCATAATTGCCCAAACAGCCTACGCCAGCAAGGAAGACCAGGAGAAAGTTAGCGCGGGAGGATTTAACGCATACATTGCTAAGCCCGTAAAAAAGGACATGTTGCTCGATATCCTCAGACAATTAAACGTGTTGAAGTAACCGTTTTTTTAATCAAATGCTCTTGTTAACTACAAATCCTAGCGACCATGTCTGATCCATCACCAAATAACGACCATACCATTGGGCAAAAGTTGCTCGAGGGGCTCGACTTTGAGCTCAGAACGCTGCTCAACGGCTTTGTGGGGCCCATGCAGTTTCTTAAGTACAAGATAGATGATCATGGGTTAGTGGATGTTTTCCGAATGCTCGACTCTTCGCTCTCCCGACTCGAACGTTTATCAACCAGGGCAGCCATTGTTAGCAGCATAGATAGTAAGTCTGCAAATTTTGAGTG
>CAZBBA010000094.1:0-13858 GCA_964490015.1 uncultured Rikenellaceae bacterium | reverse complement strand
TTGCAAGATTATATTTTTTACTAGTTTTACTCAACTGTTTAACTAAAATATACTAATATGAGGAAGTCACTAATAGTTATAATGTTTCTAGTAATTGTAGGTGAGATTAATGCTCAGGTTTTTAATACTGGCAGCACTTTGAAGCCAAAAACTTTTTCCGTGGGTATTGAACCCTCTGTAATAATTAATGGAAATGCTGATTTTATGCTTTTCTTACACGGAGGATATGGAATAAAGAGTGGTATTGACCTGGGAGTTACTGTTGGAGTTTTGGGGCCTGGGAATTACTTTGGTGCCGATGTTGAGTTTGCTTTAGGCAAAAAGATGTCCTTATCGTTTGGTGCGCATAACTATGGAAGTTTTGGGTTGGATGGAACATACCTCATTACCTTCCCCATTCGCGGAGACGTAAGAATTTTTAGTGGAGCCGATTTAGATGTCAACTTTGGCAATTCGACTAACTTTCTTCTTTGGATTCCTATTGGGGTTGAGGTTGGGCTTCGGAAAAATATGAGTTTTATTTTCGAAGCGGAAATCGGTCTTACCGCACCAGCATACCACCTTATTGGAGGAGGGGTTAACTTCTATTTCTAAGATTAATTTAATATTAAGTTTGTTGAATTTTCATCCCGTGATGTATCTATAGCAAAAGATCGAGGCCTTAACTTCGGTCTTTTGCTATTTTTATTACTTGCTTTGTTTGTTTTAAAGTTTAATGCTAGTTTTGATTAAGCATTATTCAATTTTTTATGACCACAATTTTACTGTTAAACCCAATATATGTCACCCTCTTTTGGGCGTTGGTTTTGCATCTGCACCGCCAAAGTTCGCATCGTCCCAAGATTTTTTTGGGTTGGTTTATGATTGTGGCTTCTCAGGTTTACCTATCGCATTTTTTTTACTTCACCCAAAACTACAACGTTTACTACTTTTTCGATAGTATCTACACCTTGTCTTATCTGCTCGTTTACCCAATGTATCATATCTACGTAAGGCTTCTTACAGTCGATTCTCGTTTCTCGCTGAAAAAGCATTTTAAGTTCTTGGTAGTTCCGGTTGTCATATTCCTATTAACTCTGGTGGGGTACCTTGCAATGGGTAAATCTAGGGGGATGGAGTACGTAACGCAGATACTGGTTGGAGGAGGAACTCCTCAGGGGATTTTTAAGTATATGAAGATTGTATTCACCGTAGGCCGATTTCTGTTCCTTGCTCAAACTGCTTTTTACCTAGTTCTAAGCTTTGTGCTAATTAGGAGAAATAACATTAAGATTCAGGATTACTATTCGAATTTGGATGAACGAAAGCTGAATTGGCTTCAATTTTTCAACATCAGCTTTGCCTTGACCTCAATGTCGAGTGCAGTTCTGGCGGCATTGGGCCGTAACTTTTTCCTCAATAATAGCATGTACCTCTTAATCCCATCCATTGTGTTTACGCTTATGCTTTTTGTTATAGGATTATTAGGAAACTACCAGCGGGCAATTTTCACCGAGATAGACAGAACGCAAGATGCTCAGGACGAGGGGAAACCGCCTCTTAGGCTCAAGTCGAAACTCGATGCCCTGTTCGAGAAAGAAAAAGTTTACAAGAACCCCGACTTAAAAATATGGGATATTAGCTCGATGCTGGGAACAAACCGAACCTACGTGTCGCGGATTATTAATAGCGAGTACAACCGTAACTTTTGCTCCCACGTTAACCACTATAGGGTTGAGCATGTTAAGTCGTTGGTAAAGAGTAATCCAAACCTAACCAACGAACAAATATCAGAGCTTTCGGGGTTTGGATCGGTGAACTCGCTTGCCCGAGTCTTTCAGGGGCAAGAGGGGGTAACCCTTGGCCAATTTCGACGAAAGATCGAAGGTTAGTGATGTTATTATAGCGAATCTGAGCATTTTTCCCCGAGGGGAAGGGAACAGGCTATAATTTTTTAAAAATCCTGTAAAGCATTAAACCATTCGTCGTATTTACAACCTGTGTTATTAAACATTCTATAATTGAGATCGATGGTTCAAAAGTGTTTCAATAACCACTCTGTTTTGCCTTGTTGGCTAAGCGATGTCCGAATTTTGCACCTCTCCCTTCCCGTTGTCTTACCCATTATGCAATTGCTTTCATATTGATAATCGTCATTTTACATCAACTTAAATAATTAGTAACTTTAACCCCATTAAAGAGAATAGATAACTAAACTAAAAAAATATCCGCGTATGAATGCAAAGGAGATGTTTGCCAAGGCGAAAAAGTTAAACGCGTGGCAGTACACCAAGAAGGAACTTTATAGAGGCTACACCGACAAGATCCTTTACATTAATGTAGGGGGAAACGAGATTAAGGAGAAGGATGTTCCCGCCCAGATGAAGGAGAAGTTTGTGGGAGGAAAAGGCTACGGCCTTCGCTTGCTTTGGGATGCAACTACTCCAAACACAAAGTGGAACGATCCCGAGAACGAGGTAATCATCAGCTCGGGGCCCATTGGTGGGATAACCCAGTACTCGGGTACCGGAAAATCGCTGCTGGTAAGCCTTTCGCCCCAAACCGATTCGGTAATGGACTCCAACGTGGGTGGATTCTTTGGGCCATTCCTAAAATTTTCGGGATTCGATGCGCTTGAGCTGCAGGGCAAAGCCGATAAAGACGTGATAATCCTGATTGATGGCAAAAACGGTAAGATTGAGATTTACGAAGATCCAGGTTTGGCTAAGGATTCACATATCCTGGCCGAGGAACTCTCCGAGATTTTTGCCGACGACGAGAAGGACTACAAGAACATTGGAATCGTGTCGATGGGCGCGGCTGCCGAGAATTCCCTAATTGGAATGGTTAACTTCACTTTTTACGATCCAAAGCGGAAAAAAATCAGGCTTAAGCAGGCAGGTCGTGGTGGCATTGGAACCGTTTTGCGCGACAAGAAGATCAAGGCCATTGTGGCCAAGGTGGAGGGCGTGAAGGGGAACCTGAACAACGTGGCCGACCTGGAGGCAATTTCTGCTCGTGGCCGTAGCTACCAGCAGGAGATGCGCGAGCTCGACGACCATCAGTGCCAGATGCGTAAGAAAGGTACAGCCAACATCGCCAACGTGATGAACGACTACGACCTGCTTCCAACCCACAATTTCAAGTTTGGTAGCTCGGTGGATGGTCAAAAAATCCACAGCAATATCTTTAGAGATAAATATTTTACTCAAAATATTCCCGATGGCTGCTGGATTGGCTGCGCCATGAGCTGCTCAAAGGGAGTTGACGACTTTATCGTGAAAACTGGGCCATACAAGGGACAAGCAGTTATTGTTGATGGGCCCGAGTACGAAACGGTAGCTGGGTTAGGCTCAAACCTCGGTATTTTTGACCCCGAGGCCATTATTGAGGCTAACTTCTACTGCGACACCTACGGTATCTGCACCATTACCTGGGGAACCTGCATGGCTTTTGTGATGGAGTGCTACGAGAATGGCATTTTGAACAAGGAGCGTACCGGCGGGCTTGACCTTAACTTTGGCCAGTTCGAGAATATGATGGAGGTGATGCATCAGCTGGCTCGCGGCGAAGGGTTTGGAATGATCGTTGGTCAAGGTGTTCGCAAGATGAAGGAGCACTTTGTGAAGCACTTTGGTGCCGACGAGAAGTTCCTCAACGATATTGGAATGGAAAACAAGGGCCTTGAGTACTCGCAGTACGTATCCAAGGAGTCGCTTGCCCAGCAGGGTGGCTACGCCATGACCAACAAGGGTCCTCAGCACGATGAGGCTTGGCTAATCTTTATGGATATGGTGAACAACCAGCTGCCTACCTTTGAGGACAAGGCCGAGGCGCTTCACTACTTCCCCATGTTCCGTACCTGGTTTGGCCTGCAAGGCTTATGTAAGCTGCCTTGGAACGACGTGGTGCCCAAGGATAACGCCGAGCATGCCGAGCCCCACAAAATACCCGGACACGTTGATAACTATGTGGCCATATATAAAGGAGTAACTGGACAACCATTCTCTAAAGAGGAGATGATTACCCAGAGCGAACGCGTTTACAACTTCCAGCGTATCTTCAATATCCGTCGTGGGTATGGTTTGCGCAAGCACGATGCGCAGCCCTACCGTGCTGCTGGCCCCGTTACCCGCGAGGAGTACGAGAGTCGTCAAGAGCGCTACGACAAGCAGCTAAAGGAGCTGGTAGGTATCGATCCCACCAACATGAGCACCGACGAGAAGATTGCTGCGCTGCGCAAGTACCGCGAGAACCGCTACGAGCAGCTGCTCGACGCAGTTTACAAGCGCCGCGGTTGGACCCCCAATGGTGTTCCCACCATTGAGCATCTGAAGAACATAAAAATGGATCTGCCCGAGCTTATCGAGGTGATTAAGCCTTTGCAGTAAACAGGTAATTTTATATAGTACGAATCCGGTTGGAGATAATCCAGCCGGATTTTTTTTTGAGATGGATTGCGAAATTTTGTACACGGATTTTCCTGATTTAACTTATATCCGCAGAAATTTAAACCCACTTTGACAATCCTCCCATTCCAAGTATCAGCGTTCCATAAATAGGCATATGGATGTAAGGAGAAGCGGTGTGAGGAAAAGGGCAATTGAACCTACAGGAAAATCTGGGTGCCACCCACAAGTAGAGCTTAATATTGTATAGATTTTTTCCTATATGTGATCACTATAACCTCTTTTCCCAATATTTATTATGGCTCATGGTAAAACCATTTTTATGCCATAAGCGTTTAGTTGCTAACCCATTTTTTACAGAAGGATAGTTGATGGAGAAGAAATTATAACGTAACTTCGAACCCATTTCCTTTTTTTGAAAGGCAGATTTTTTGGAATAAAGGTTATGCAGGTAAATACTATGAATGCTGGGAAACCCGAACGAAAAGTTGAAAAAACCATAAAAAACTATATGCTATGAGAGCAAGATTTTTACTCAGATCGGTTGTTGTAATTGCCTTTACGCTTTGGAGTGGATTGGGGTGGGGGCAAACAACAGTTTTTAATGATGATTTTACTACAAACACAAATGCTATCTGGACAACAAGCGGTAGTATTGGTTCTAGCAGTTGGTCAGTAAGTAGATCTGGAGTTGATTGGGGCGCAAGACGAAATACATCCCCAATGCAACTTGAATTAACAAACACTGCAAGTACTTCCACTAATGTAAATGGATGGGTTTTTGCATATACGTCTGCATCATCATTTCAATCACCTTACAGTACAACTTTAAGTTCTAATAGTGGTTTAATTACATGGTATTTTAATATGCGCCAGGCGAGAACTGATCCTGCTGGCTTTGGCGCAGGTAGTTATGGCGTTGCATTTGTTCTTGGTACAACAAACACTACTGCAAACAATTCTGGTACAGGCTATGCAATAGTTTTAGGCCAAAGTGGATCTACAGATCCTATCCGTCTAAGCAAATTTTCAGGAGGCTTATCTACAGGTCTCACAAACATTATCAGTAGCAATACTTCAGGTTTAACCGATTTTGGAACAGAGTATTTAAGCATAAAGGTTACTTATAACCCATTAAATAATGAATGGGAATTATTTATTAGAAACGATGGAACATCTTCGTTTGTTGATCCCTCTAGTGGCACATTGATTTCACAAGGGACTGCAATAGATAACACGTATACAGGTATTGATTTAAGTTTTACTGGAGGATACTGGCAGGGTTCGACTGGAGCAGATCAAACGGCTTTCTTTAACAATATTAAGGTAACAGTGAATGATGGTGGTAGTTCAAACATTGCTCCCTCAATTACCAACATCACCCAAACCCCATCTTCCGATATTACCTCAACCACAACTGTTTCTGTTTCGGCAGATGTTACCGATAGCGATGGGGCAGTTGAGCTAGTTGAACTTCGCTGGGGGCTAGCATCTGATGCGTTGAATAATACAATTACGATGGCTAAAGGAACTGGTGATACATACACAACCGATTCCAACATCCCAGCCCAAGCACATGGTGCCAAGGTTTATTACAGGATTTTCGCCGAGGACGATGAGTCGGCATCAACTCTATCAATTATCAGTAACTACTCCGTTTTCGATCCGCAAACAACAACCATTCCGTACGAGGAAACATTTAATGCGAATCTTGGTAAATGCTATACTTACAGCGTTTCTGGTAGTTCAAAGTTCTGGATTTATGGTTCAGCAAGCGGAAATGGTTACGCTGCCATGAATGGTCACAACTCGGGCGATACAGAAGAGGATTGGCTTATTTTACCAGGTTTAAATTTGGATTCTTATGGTAACCCAAGGCTAACTTTCGATTCGTGGTACAATTTCGGTACGGATGATGAGAATAACTTTTTAAAGTTAAAATATTCTACAGATTATGCGGGCATTGGAAATCCAAGCTCAGCAACGTGGCAAGAGTTAACTTTTACGAAACCATCCGCAGCACAGGCATGGACATCCTCTGGAAATATTGATCTTTCAGCAATTGAAGGCACATCGGTGTGGATTGCTTTTAAGTATCGATACGAAGTTGGAAAATATAGAAGCTGGCAAATTGATAATATTAATATTATCGATGCAAACTCTCCGCTTTTAAGCGTTACACCATCAACCCTATCCGCTTTAAGCTACATAGAAGGCAATGGCCCATCAGCATCCAAGGAATTTAAAGTTTCAGGAACTAATCTCGATCCCTCGGCAGGTAATATTTCAGTTAGTGCTGCCGGAACTGATTATGAGCTTTCGCTCAGTAATTCCACTTTTAGTTCAACAGTAACAATACCTTATACTGATGGTGCCGCTACCGAAGTGTCGGTTTGGGTTAGGCTAAAGGCAGGTTTAAGTGCTGGTGATTTCAATAATCAGGTAGTTCAGATTTCAGGTGGAGGTGCATCATCCATTAACGTTACTGTTTCGGGTACAGTTTCATCACCTCCCCCCAGTTTAACAGCAATTGGTGTTGCTTACGAACAAAATTTTAGCGCTTTTAATAGCGCTGGCACAATACCCAACGGGTGGAATCCTAGCGACCAAACTTATGGTGGCGATTGGGGGACAGGAACAGGTGCAGGACTCAGAGGAAATGCAAGCGTTTTTGGATTTCAATTAACAGCAGCATCTAATTTTTTTAGTACAACTCTTACATTAATAAACAATACAGGCAGTTCAGTAGAAAACCTAAAAATTGACTATTTAGGAAAAGTTGCCCGAACAACTGAAGCAAGACATCCAGAATGGACTGTAAAGGTTAATAATTCTATAGTTCCTGAATTAGCATATAGTACAGCATCTGGTTTGGATGAGGAAAAAACTGTAATACTAACTGGATTAAATATTGCTAATGGTGAAGCAATTACTATCGAATGGTCATCTGATGGAAACGTTGGAACTACTGGTTCAAGAAGGCAGATAGGGGTTTCTAATGTTAGCATTACAGCTATTGAAATAGAAGATATTGAACCTTCTATTACTATTAGCGAAAATTCTCTAACCAATTTTGGCAACGTTTATACAGATCATTTCTCCAATGTGCAGTTCTACTCCGTCGATGCCGAGGGACTTACCGAGAATCTGGTTATAACTGCGCCCGCTGGGTTTAAAATCTCAGAGATTTATAACAATAATTTTGAGGAGAGCTTAAGCCTAACGCCCGTGGGCGGGGTAATTTCGGGTAAAAAGATATATGTTCGCTTTTACCCAACATCAGCGGGAAGTGTTAGCGGAAGCATTACCCATACATCGGCTGGTGCAGAAACAAAAAACCTAGCCGTGGAGGCCAAAGGAGTCGCCAAGGATTTGGGCACCTACTATTCAACCATATCGGCAACCAGAGGTGAGGAACTTATGGTACAGCTCCATAAGCTAATCAGGGGACATAGTGTATCTACCTACGATGCTATTTGGACACATTTCCAGAGCACCGATAAAAAGTACAACGGGAAGGTTTGGGATATCTACTCCGATAGTCAGGACAGGGCGCCCAACTACGAGTTTACCTTTGTTGACGATCAGGATACAGGAACAGAGGGCACAGCCGAGGGGCAAAAATACAACCGCGAGCACTCATTCCCTAAGAGTTGGTGGGGCGGAAGTCAAACAGACACCATGCACATGGATATTTTCCATATCTACCCAACCGATAAATTTATTAACGCCGAGCGCAGCAATTGGCCTTTTGGCGTGGTTAGTACTCCTTCTACAACCTTTACCAATGGAAGCAAGTTGGGTAGTAATTCTTTTGGTGGGGTTTATACTAGTACAGCCTTTGAACCTATAGAGGAGTACAAGGGCGATTTGGCTCGGTCGTACTTCTATATGGCCACCAGATACTACGCTAAAATTGATGACTGGGGAGGTTATTCCGATGCGTTAAACGGAACCAGCTATCCGGCCTTCGAGCCATGGGTGGTTGATATGCTGCTTGAGTGGCATCATAACGATCCCGTTTCTCAAAAAGAGGTTGATAGAAACAATGCCATTGCCACCATTCAGGGAAACCGAAATCCGTTTATCGATAATCCCGAGTGGGTTACTGCTATTTGGCAGAATAAAGAAGAGCCCTCAAACCATGTTACAGGGCTTGCCGCTACTGATATTTCAAGTGTAGGCGTTACCGTAACCTGGACCGATGCGGTTGGAACCATTCTGCCCGATGGTTATCTGGCTATGCTAAAGGATGCAACGGGCGAATTCCAAACTCCCGTTGATGGAACCCCCATTGCCAATGATAACGATTTAGCCGATGGACTGCTAGTCAGCAATGTTGAGCATATGGGTGGGGCAAATAGTGTTAGTTTTGCTGGTCTAGTGCCCAATGTTGAATACACGGTGGTAGTTTACCCGTACACCAATGCTGGGGTAAACATTAACTACAAAATAGACGGGACAATTCCCCAACATCAGTTTACCACGTTAAACTATCCTCATATTGTCTCCATTTCATCGGTATCGCCCATTAGCGTTGATTACGAAACCCTTTTGGCCGATGCCATTGCGGCATTGCCCGCCCAGACAAGCATTACCGATAGCGATGACGCTTCGCATCCTGTTAATCTTTCCTGGACAATTTCCGACTATAATGGCAATGTCCCTGGCGATTACTCCGCAACAGGAACATTTACTCTACCTACTGGCGTAATCCAAAGCGATCCTGAAACAGAACTTAAAGTTACAACAACAGTAACCGTGCTCGATAGAGTGGTCAGCTTTGACGTTGATGCTAACTGGATTCAGGATGGAGCAACTTCCCTAGCCTCGTATGCAAATCATGCTTACGCCGACCATGGCGTGATGGTGCAGGGTACCAATGTGCTGCGCAATACCACATCCGCGCAGGATGGATTCCCTGGAGCACTGGGTACACATTCTGTAAGGATTGGAAACACCGCAGTATCTAAGGTAACCATTACCGTAGCAGAGGGAGGTGTTTCCGATTTCTCGTTAATGGTTCGTCGCTGGGATAATTCCCCAATGCCAAACTATACGGTAAAGTACTCCTACGACGGTGGCACGCATTGGAATAGCCTTCCCAATATTGATGGGAGTCTTCTAGAAACCAGCGATTGGTATGAGTATAATGGCCAAGTAGATAAGGCACACAGTAATATTAAAATCGAGATTGCCAACACGGGCACCACCGAAAGGATTATGGTCGATAACTTTAAGTGGATTGGCTATAACGATACTGAACCTCCCATTATTTCTGTTACTCCAGCAAACAACGAGGTTGATGTGGATGTTAGTATTAACCCAACCATCACCTTTAGTGAATCCATTCGCAATATTGATAATAGTGAAATTACCGATGACAATATAACCGACCTTATCCATTTCCAAAGCGGTGGAGTTGATGTGCCTTTTACAGCCAGCATCAACTCGGCAAAAACAGTAATCACCATTATCCCATCATCTACTCTCGATTATGAGACCGAGTATGGTATTACCTTAGCTCCTGTTGAGGATCAATTCAACAATTCAACTACTGAATTATTATCGGTTTTCACCACCATGGTTGCTCCCAAATTCACCGTAACTTATAGCGTTGTTGAGGTCGATTCGGAAACCAATGGCACACTAAGCGCCAAGGTTGGAGAAACTGCCATTACTTCTGGCGATGAGGTGATTATTGGATCGAGCCTTGAGTTCACAGCTGCACCTATCAACGGATTCCGGGTAAAGGAGTGGAAGTTAAATGGTGCCGTACAGGCTGATGAGACTGATAATGTGTTTACAATTCTCAATCTGCAATCGGATGTTGAGGTAACAGTGGAGTTTACCCCGATTTTGGTGGAGACCATCGGGGTTTCTGGAGATGGCTCATCATCGGTGGTATTTGGTCAAACCCTGCAAATGCTGGCAACCATTAGTCCAACAAGTGCATTGGAGAAGGGAGTTGCCTGGAGTATTACCGAGGGTGGAACGGGCACTGCAACCGTCTCCGAAACCGGGCTATTAACCGCTACAGGTGTTGGTACTGTTACTGTTAGGGCAACCACCAAGGAGGCTGGTAGTTCAGTTTTTGGCGAAGCGACTGTAACCATCACAAAAGCTACGGCTAGTGTAACCCTTTCAAATCTATCCCCAACTTACAATGCAACCCCACGCGCTGTTGGTATTACCACTGTGCCCGCAGGGCTCACAGTTGATGTAACGTACAACGGGTCGGCCACTGTACCCGTTAATGCCGGAAGCTACGAGGTGGTAGCAACAGTAGACGAGACCAACTATCAGGGGTCTGCTTCAGGTACTTTGATTGTTGGAAAGGCTTCATTAACCATAACTGCCAAGGATATTGTAAAAATCTTAGGAGCCGTTTACGAATTTGTGGGTGATGAGTACGATGTGAGCGGGCTTTGGGGAAGCGATCGTGTAACCGATGTTTCCTTTACAAGCGATGGGGCTTTAGCCGAGGCTGTTGTGGGCGATTACGATATTGTGCCTAGCGATGCCCAGGGCGATGGTCTCGAGAATTACACTATTAGCTACGTGAATGGCACCATGAGCGTAACCGATAAAACCGTTCTAACAATTTCGGGGGTTACTGCTCAGGATCGGGTTTACGATGGAACCACTACCGCCACAATTTCCAACTATGGAAGCCTTAATGGGGTTGTCGATGGCGATGTTGTGTCATTAAATACTACTGGTGTTATGGCTGCGTTTAGTTCAAAGGTTGTTGGAGTTGATAAGGTGGTTAATGTTTCAGGATTTACCCTTGAAGGCGCCGATGCTAATAAGTACATTTTGGGCTCAATAAACTTGGTTACAGCTAGTATCACGCCCAAATCAATTGAAATAGTTGGTGTACAGGTGCAGAATAAGGTATACGACGGCACTACTACTGCTACTATGCAGGGGGCAGAACTAAGTGGCCTAATCTCGGGTGATTTAGTGGAGATCAATACCCAAACCGCCACCTTTGCCACTAAAGATGTTGGTAATGGTATTTCGGTTAGCGCAGTCTTTACCATAAAGGGCGACGATGTTGGAAATTACTGGCTTAATCAACCAACGGGATTAGTTGCCAACATTACACCTATTCCCATAACCATCACTGCCGATGCTAAAACCAAGATTTACGGCGAAGTTGATCCAACTTTAACCTACCAGATAACAGCCGGAGCCTTGGTTGGCGACGATCAGTTTTCTGGAAGCCTAAATCGTACCGAGGGAGAAGCCGTAAGTACATACGCAATCGATCAGGGAACCCTAACCGCTGGTGGCAATTATAGTATCACTTTTGTTTCGGCAAGCCTTACCATTACACCCAAGCCGCTTACTGTTACTGGAGCACTAGCACAGAATAAGGTATACGATGGTACAACCAGCGCAGTAATTTCCAGCGCATCATTATTAGGTGTTTTAGCAGATGATGATGTTCAAATCGATCAAGCGGTAGGTAACTTTGCCTCAAAGGATGTGGGAGATGATATTGCTGTTACTTCGGCAATAACAGTCAAGGGTGATGATGTGGCTAACTATAGCCTGGTTCAACCCACAGGATTAAAGGCCAATATTACCCCCGTTAATCTTACCATCACTGCCGATGCAGTTTCTAAAGTTTATGGTCAGGTCGACCCAGCTTTTACTTACCAGATTACTGTTGGAGCGCTGGTTGGTGATGAAACTCTTTCGGGATCGCTAAACCGAGCAGCGGGAGAGGATGTGAACACCTATGCAATTACCCAGGGAACATTAACTGCAGGTAGCAACTACAACCTCGTATTTGTATCTGCAAATTTCACCATTTTGCCCAAGGAGTTAACGATCGGCGGTTCGTTTACTGTTGATAATAAAAAGTTTGATGGAACTACCTCCGCAGCTATTAGCAGTAACGCCTTATCGTTGAACGGAATAGTTGGTGATGATGTTGTAACTCTAACCAACGTGGTTGCTGCATTTACCTCATTTGAAATAGGCAACGATATTCTGGTAGCCATTGAATCTGCCAATCTTACAGGTGCCGATGCGTTCAACTACAGTCTTTCGCTTGCTGGAGCGCCAACAACTACAGCCTCAATCTTCACAACAAACCTCACGGTCACTTTCAGCGTAGTTGTGGTGGGTGGTTTAACCAATGGCACGCTTACTGCTGCCGTAAATGGTACTAGTATCATCTCGGGCGATGAAGCCGAGGCTGGTAGCGATGTAAACTTTACAGCAAGCCCAGCGGCTGGATACCAGGTAAAGGAGTGGACGCTCAATGGGAATGTGGTGACTGGCAATGTAGCAAACACCTATACTGTGACAAATCTCTCTCACGATATTACAGTTACGGTAGAATTTATGCCAATTCCACCAACCATGTACTCGATTCAATTTTCGGTAGTTGTGGTTGATGGTTCGACCAATGGAACCATCACTGCCACCGTAAACAGTACGCCTATTTCCTCGGGCGATGAGGTAGAGCAGGGGAAAGAGGTAATTTTCACTGCCACACCCTCGGCTGGTTATAGGGTTAAGGCTTGGTTTCTAAATAGTCAGGTGGTGCTCGGTCATACAGCACTTACCTATTCGGTTAGTAATTTAGATGATAATATCGAGGTTGGGGTTGAGTTTGAGTCCGAAAGCCAAACAGTTAGCTATCCCGTTCTTTTTAGCGTGGTTGAGGTGGCAGGTCAGACTAATGGTACAATCTCGGCATCGGTTAATGACGATCCCATTGCATCGGGCGATTTTGTAGAGCAGGGCTCTTCTATTGTGTTTAATGCGATGCCCAACGAGGGGTTTGAGCTGGATGTGTGGATTCTCAATGGCGACGAGGATCCCTCGATATCGATGCTCGCAATCACCTATCCCGATCTGAGTATGGCCATCGATGTACGTGTTAGGTTTAAGGAGATAGTCATCTCTACCTACACGGTATCTTTCTCTGTTGTTCAGGTTGGTAATCAGGCAAACGGAATAGTTTCCGCATCGGCCAATGGATCAAGCATTGAATCGGGTCAAACGGTTGCCGAGGGGAGTGCACTTACCTTTACCGCCACACCTGATCAGGGCTTTAGGGTTATGGAGTGGAGGCTAAATGGGAATGTAACGGGCACCACATCCAACACCTATAGCATAGCTAGCCTCACGTCCGATGTTAGTGTCACGGTTAATTTTGAACCAATACCTCCCACAACCTATTCATTAACTTTTAATGTGATTGAGGTAGGTGGCGCAACCAATGGAACACTAACCGCAACGGTTGCTTCGCAAAGTATTACCTCGGGTGCTCAGGTGGAGCAGGGAAGCAATATCGATTTTACCGCCACCCCAAATCAGGGATACCGGGTTAAGGAGTGGAAGTTAAATGGTGCTGTGATTGAGGGACTCAAGGAGCAAACCTATACTTTGTCGAATTTAACCCAAACTACAACTGTTACCGTAGAGTTTGAGGTTATTACCAGTGC
>CAZBBA010000093.1:0-14121 GCA_964490015.1 uncultured Rikenellaceae bacterium | reverse complement strand
TGTTGACCTACCAGGACTCGAACCTAGACTAACAGAACCAAAATCTGCTGTGCTGCCATTACACCATAGGTCAATACCGTATGCGCTTTTTGGTAAAGCGTGGCAAAGGTAAAAGATTTTTTTTAGTTGCAAAAACTTTTTTTCGAAAAATTATTTTTCTTACCTCTTCACCAGCTTATCGTTGCGCATTTGCCAGGTATTACCAACCATCTCGTCGGGCCAGCAAAGGCAGTACTCCTGATCGTTGCTAAGCAAATCCTCCATGTTCCGCTCGATGTAAATGCTCTTGCCCTCGGGCACGTTTATGGTTATCTCCATCTCTTGAACTCGCCACTTTTGGGTATATGGCACATAGAAGTAAGGGCTAATAATAAGGGAATTGTCCACAATGGTGTACTCCAAGGTAACCGCTTCGGCGCTCGACCGAGCCGTTATTCGGGTTGCTCCCCGCGATTTTTTTACAACCACCATCTCAAACTTATCGGTGCTGCTCTTTCCAATGAGTACCTTGGGCCGTCCTACAATCTTAGTCATCCCTCCATTGCGGGCAATAGTGTAATCGTCGATGCTCACAATTCGGTTGGGATTGAAATCGCCGTAATCAAAATCCTCATCGGCAATAAGCCTAAGGGTCGAAATGGTTGAGTCGGCTAGGGTAATTTCGGATCGCTCTTTAACGCTCTCGCGAATGGTAAAGCTACGTGCCTGCAGGAATGTAACTCCTGCCAGAATCATCACGGCAATAATCCAGGCTGTTGCTGACGCGGCAAATATCACCGAGCCCCTAACGCTAAACCTAAAAATCATCCTAAGCCCTATAAAAATAAGAGCAAGGAATGGAATTAGTACAATTAGAAAAACGGGGATGGTAATCCAAAGCATTGAGCCCAAATCGAAGGTAGTTGCCAGGAGTTGACCAATGGTTATTCCGCTGTGAGAGGGTATTAGGGTGGTAACGATCTCGCCAAAGAAAAGCGATACCACAGATGCCATAACCCCAACCAGTCCAATGCTGATGAAAACTACGGCCAAAATAGCCGCAATAACCTTTGCCACAACGCCCATTGCGCCACCAAGGGCAATGAAAATGCGGCCAAATGCGCTAAAAACCCTCTCGAATACACCAGAAACTCTATTGCGTTCCATATTCTTACGAACCTCCTCAAATTCGGTTTTGATATTCTTTTCGAGGTTGGAGAAGTTGATCTCCTCGCCCTTCATCTCCATTCGCTGCCTAACGGTTTCGGCACGTGGTACAAATATCCACATAATTAGGTAAATAACAATCCCTAGGCCATTGGCAAAAGCTAGCACACCAAATAGAATTCGAAACACCAGCGGGTCGATGCTAAAATAGGCTCCAAGGCCCGAACTAACCCCTGCAATTATGGCGTTTTGAGGATCGCGGTATAACCTACGTTTTTGCGTAAACTCAGTTGAGGACGAGGATGTGTTTGAACCTGATGAGGACTCCTGATCGGTTATCTCCTCGGGCTTACCAAGCGTTTTAATAACCTGCTCCACCATGTCGATGGTAACAATCTCCTTTGTGCCCAAAAGATCGCTTATAAGTTCAGCCGCGCGCTCCTCTATGTCGCGTATTACCTCGTCGGCTTCGGCCGTTCCGCTTAGGTGATCTCTAAGCGATTTCAGATAGCCCTCCAGCGCGTTGTATGCATCCTCCTCGATGGTGAAAGCAATTCCACCCAAGCTTATTTTTAGTGATTTTTTCATGTTTAGCTATTTTTCCTGATTGCATTAACGGTTTCAACCAACGAGTCCCAGTCCTCCTCAAGGTTTTGGAGGAATTCACGCCCCTCGGGCGTTAGATTATAGTATTTTCGTGGAGGGCCTTGCGGCGACTCCTCCCAGCGGTAGCTTAGTAGTCCTGCATTCTTTTGGCGGGTAAGCATGGGGTAAAGCGTTCCTTCAACCACAAGCATTTGCGCTTCTTTTAGCCTGTTTATTAGGTCGGTTGTATAAGCATCGCCCCGCGATAGAATGGAAAGGATACACAGTTCGAGCACCCCTTTCCGCATTTGGGCCTTGGCGTTTTCGGTATTCATGTCACTTTGTTTATTTACGTTGATAATTTGTCCCCTGAAACTTTCTTCCGATGTTTTCGGCGGTAACAGGTTCTCCAGTCATTTCGAGCCTTTCGGCTGCAGTTCGGGCTTCGGGGATTACAATCCACAGGATAATGTAAATTAGCACTCCGCCACCACCCCAAAGGGCTGCAATAACAAAGAATATTCGGATTATTACCGGATCAATATTCCAGTAGTAGCCCAATCCTGAACCTACACCCGCAAACACAGCATTTTCTGGATCGCGATACAGACGCTTGCCCCCGCTGTTAAAGGGATGTCCGCTGTAAGTTCTGCTTTTCTGCTCTTCGGCTGCATCGGTTGGATCGCCCATAATGCCGATTACCCGCTCAACCTCAACAAGAGTTATCACATTTTCCGAAGTGGGGGCCTTCTCCTTAAAATGCTCAGCCATTCTTGCCTCAATATCGTTCATTATCTCACGCCTATCGGGCTCGTTGGCAAAACCATTTTCCAATCGCCTTAGGTAGGTGTCGAGTTTGAAGTATGCATCCTCCTCGAGGCAGAAAACTACTCCCCCAAGGCTAACGGTTACTGTTTTTTTCATTTAAGTACATTGTTTAGGATAGATGTTTTGAATTGCAAATATAATACATTAAAACACTACTATGCAATACATAGATGTGTTTTTTTATAAATATCTAATATTTTTTTTCGTTTTATTTTTTTTAATGCTGATTTCTTGGCACTTGTAATAGGATCCAATTTTTGGATTTTTTCGGAATAAGGCATACTTTTATAAAAAAAAGCGGATGAAAGAACTCTTTAGGGGGCAACTACTCAAAATGCAGTTTGCCAACAGTGGCACAGAATATCTTGTAAAGCCCGAGTATTTCCTTTTGCAAGGCGATAAAAGGATTGTGCTTAACGATATAATTGGCAAGAACGTATCGATTGAATTTGCGGGTAGGATTACTTGTATTGCCTGCGGGAGAGAGACAAAAAAATCGTACGGGCAGGGATACTGCTACCCATGCTTTATATCGATTCCCCAAACCGAGGAGTGCGTGCTTAGGCCCGAACTATGCAAGGCGCACGAGGGCATTGCCCGCGACATGGAGTTTGCCCGTGAGAATTGCTTGGTCGATCAGGTTGTTTATCTTGCTCGTTCGGGAGGTTTAAAGGTTGGAGTTACGCGTTTTCATCAAGTTCCCAACCGGTGGGTCGATCAGGGAGCGAATCGGGCAATAAAATTGGCTATCGCCAAAAATAGGTATACTGCAGGTGTTATAGAGGTAGCGCTAAAAAAGATTTTAGCCGATAAGACCAACTGGCGAAAAATGCTGATGGGAAACGATGCCCCTCAATCGCTGGTTATCGAAAAAGCAAAGGCTATTGATTTTCTCCAGCATCAGGGCATAGAATACATGCAGGCCGAAGATGCTGAGTATGCCATTGAGTACCCAGTCCTTTTGTTCCCCTCCAAGGTAAATTCCAAGGATTTGGAAAAAGAACCAACCCTGTCGGGAACACTTATGGGGATTAAAGGCCAGTATCTGATTTTTGAGGGGGGAAATGTAATTAACCTCCGCAAACACTCGGGTTTTCATATTACAATTTTGGTTGAATAGCCCATTACTGGTTTATCGGTAAACACATTTCCATTAGTATCACTTTAACACTATTTAAAACTTCGCTAAAAACACCTAATTTTCAAAGATTTGTTTTGGTCTTTTTTATCTTTTTGGCACAAAAGCAAGCTTCGCTGAAAAATGGAATATGCAGGGAGTTATTAAATTATTATTTCTTTGTGCCCGCGGTAATTTATTTGTTCTTGTGATAGTTAACCAAAAACGATAACGATGGAGAAGGAAAACAAGGCTACTAATGCACTCGACAAAAGCACGGGCGTACTTGGATGGATAGAAAGGTTTGGCAACAAATTGCCACATCCTTTCTGGATTTTTATCTGGATTTGCATACTGATTGTTGCATTTAGCGGCATAGCCGCCCTGCTCAACGTAAGTGCCGTTGATCCATCGACGGGGGATACAATCCTTGCCCAAAATCTAGTTTCAGGAAAAGGGTTAAGGCTATTCCTGGAGAACATGGTAACCAATTTTGCCAGCTTTGCTCCTTTTGCACTGGTTTTGGTTATGTTAATGGGCGTTTCGGTTGCCGAAAAATCGGGATTACTGCCGGCCATTCTTAAGTCGTTAGTTTTTGCAGTTCCCAAACCTATTGTTTTCCCTGTAATATTTATAATTGGTGCCTGTGGAAACATTGGCTCCGATGCCGGAGTTGTGATAGTGCCCCCAATTGCAGCGTTAATTTTTGCGCAGATGGGCATTAACCCAATAGCCGGACTAATTGCGGGTTATGCCGGAGCCACTGCTGGCTTTACCGCGAACTTTTTTATTGCCGGAACCGATGTGCTGCTGGCAGGAATCAGTTCGGAGATAACCGAGCACTTCTCGCATCTCGATGAAGTAAGCGCAACGGCCAATTGGTACTTTATGATTGCTTCAACTTTACTTCTGGGAGTAGGTGGCGCGTTTGTGGTAAAACGGTTTACCATTCCACGTTGCTCAACTATAGGTTTAGATTCGGGTGCGGAGAATGTTAGCATTGCCCAGGAACACATTGTTTCGCCCGAGGAGCGAAAGGGGAAGCGCAATGCCGGAATAGCCTTTTTGATTTACACCGCAATAATAGTTTTGCTCGTTGTTCCCCCGTGGGCACCGCTGCGTCATCCCGAAACTGGACTGATTGTTCCATCGCCTTTTCTAAGGGGATTGGTTCCCATACTTTTCTTTGCCTTTGCCATTCCGGGATACTTTTATGGCCGTGCAGTTGGAACAATTACCAAGGCAAACGATGTACTAAAGTTCATGGAGCAGGGCATGAAGGATTTGTCGGGGTATATAGTGCTAATGCTTGTTGTGGCACAGTTTATTAACCTATTCTACTGGAGTAATCTGGATACTATTTTGGCCATTAAGGGTGCTGAGTTGCTGAAATCGGCTGGGCTAACGGGGCCTGTAATGTTTATACTTTTTACAGCGCTGGTGGCCTTTCTGAATATCTTTTTAGGCAGCGGTTCGGCCAAATGGGCAATTTTTGCTCCTATTTTTATACCCATGCTGGCTCAACTAAACTACAGCCCAGCATTTGTTCAGCTGCTTTACCGAATTGGCGATTCAATTACCAATTGCGTTACCCCGCTTTACGTATACTTCCCATTACTGCTGGGCTGGGTGCATAAGTACAATAAGAATATTGGAATTGGTACCATCGTGTCGTTGCTTGTTCCCTACATGATTGTGCTTTTTGTAATGTGGATTGCACTTCTGCTGGTGTGGTATTATCTAGGTTTACCCATAGGAGTAGGCGAAACAATATACCTTAATTAGAGTTTACCTTTGGTTCCTAATACAAAAGACAATTCTCTAAAAAATCTAAGGAGAATAATCTTCAAGCTCCAGCTTGGGGATGCAAATAAGGGAGTAAAAAAAACGGCCTTGAAAGAGCCGTTTTTTATTCAAATAGTATACTTAAATCCTTTAGTAGGTGGTGTACCCTTTGTCCTTCTCGGCATCGCTCAGAATAAAGTTAAACCCCTTGCTGTCATTGCCGTTCGACGGTTTTGTGTTGAAAACCTTTTTTGTCTCAACCTTTGGGGCAATCTTGGGTGCTACATTCTGCTTTTTCTTTTGATAAACAACTTTATCGGTTGTTTTAAAGAACGAAATGGTTTCGGCCAGTTTTTCCGATTGCCTTTTCACCTCCTCGGCGCTTGATGCTAGCTCCTCGCTCATCGATGCATTGTCCTGTACCGTTTTGTTCAGGTTCTGAATGGCGTTGTTTACCTGCTCGGCACCCGATGATTGCTCTAGGGTTGAAGCCGATATCTCCTGGATAAGCTTCAGGTTATCCTTAACCTTAGGTATTACATTCTTTAGCTTCTCGTTAGCCTTGTCCGACGCGTCGCGCAACTTATTAGCCATAGCCTCAATATCCTGTGCCGATGACGCTGAGCGCTCGGCCAGCTTGCGAACCTCGGCGGCAACCACAGCAAACCCTTTGCCATGCTCGCCAGCACGTGCCGCTTCAACGGCGGCATTTAGTGCAAGAATATTAGTTTGGAATGAGATATCGCGGATAACCACAATTCGTTCGCTAATTTGTCCTACCAAATGTAGCGCATTGTTGGCCGCATTTACACCATCAACCACACCAACTTCGGTTTCAATGGCAACATCCTCAGCCAGCTTGGAGTTCTCAGAGGTTTGATCAATATTGGCCGCCATCTCCTCCATGCTCGATGATATTTGCTCGGTAGAAGAGGCTTGATCGTTGGCTCTTACTGAAATCTGCTGGCTACTATCGCTAAACATAATGCTAGCCTGGGCAATGTTCTCAGAACCCTCAACAATGGAATCGGTAATATTTTTAAGCACATCACCCATGTTGTTTAGGCTGCGGGCCAAATCGCCAATCTCGTCGGTTTTAACTAGCAGATCGTTATCGAGTTTTACGGTTAGGTCGCCCAATGATATAATCTCGGCAAACCGAACACCCCTTTTTATATTATCGGATAGTTTTTTGCTAAACACAACCGAAACGGCCGCCGAACCAACAATAAGAATGAAAAGGATGGTGATGATGAATAGGATATTACGGCTACGCTGTTTGTTGAAGATTTCGGTGCTGCTGTCAATAATTACCTCTAGATTTGACTTTAGGTTATTGGCAACCCCCGTTATTCCTTGGTAAACGGCATTGGTTTCCTCAATGGCGCTCCAGCACTCATTGCCAAGGTTAACGTACTTGCCCAGTAGGTTTTTACCAGCGCTATTATCCACCGATCGCAATAACTTTTCAGCAGCTTGAGCCCATGCGTTGTAATCCGTTTTTTGTGTTGAGGAAACAAATCGTTGACCCAGGAATCGGATCTGATAAACCTGAGCAGCAAGACTAGGAAATTCATAAATAATCTGATCGCTTAATACACCCGATTCGTTATAAATTCGTGCTCTTCGGGTGCTTATCTCGTTCAGCTTGGTGGTTGATGCTTTGTACTGGTTCACATCGTTAAGCATCTCATCAATCACTCTAATGTTCGATTGCTGAAGAGGATTGCTCTTAAAATCATTAAGCACTTTCTCCACGTCCATAATGCTACTCTCGAGCCTTAGTAGGGTTTCATTATCTGGGTTACGAAGGAACATCAGAAAGTTGTTGTCGGCCGAGATTCGGGCCTTGTCGGCCAAATGTAGGTCAAGGATTTTGGCTCTTATCCCGTTAATCTGATTAAAGCTCAGAAATGTTGCTCCAGCGGCTAGAAGGGCAATGGTAGAGAGCGATCCAAATATCAGCGTTAGCTTGGTTCTAATGTTTAATTTGAAGAAATTCATCGTTATCTGAGTTACGTTAATTTCATAGGGTAAATGTTTAATAAAGTTAACTATTCTCCTGAAACCAGCAAATGATTTTTGGTTAACATGCTTTGAAAAGAGATAAAAAGGGGTGTGGTTTGAGACAGATGATTCAACTAATCTTGGGTTGCATAGTTACTATTAGTAATAATGGTTTTGACGCCTCAGGATTTTGTTGTGAAAGATACTTTGGCTATGCTAGGATTTTATCCCGCATTATGAATGTTGAAAGTTAGTATATAGAGCCAAACAAACCATCTTTTTTTAAGCTATCTTTCCACTCTTTTTGCGTCAAACCGTTTGGCCTCATCTCTAGAAACATAATAAAATTTTGGATCAATGTATGCCATAGTCGATATTGAAACCACGGGCGGAAGTCCTGTGGGCAGCCGAATAACCGAAATTGCCATTTTCCTTTTCGATGGGAAGGAGGTTGTGGACGAGTTTACTTCGCTTATTAACCCCGAGTGCTACATTCCACCAAATATTACACGCCTAACTGGCATCACCAACGAGATGGTGGCCAGTGCACCGCGATTTTACGAGGTGGCCCGCAAAATTGTGGATATTACCGAGGGCGCAACCTTTGTTGCCCACAATGTGCAATTCGATTACAGGTTTGTGCAGGCTGAGTTTAAGCGTTTGGGATACGACTATAACAGAAATACGCTCTGCACCGTAAAACTCTCGCGTAAGCATATTCCCGGACATGTATCGTACAGTTTGGGTTCAATTTGCCAGGATTTGAATATTGCCATTAGCGGTAGGCATAGAGCCGCTGGCGATGCCCTGGCCACGGTTACATTGTTCCAGAAATTGCTCCATATTGCACCCAACTTAGTCAATCAGGGACAGGAAATGCTGTCGACTCCTGCCCCAAATCTTAACCCCAAGACTATTTCCGATTTGCCCGAGGTTCCGGGGGTTTACTATCTCTACGATAGCGAGGGCACAATTATTTACATTGGAAAGAGCGTAAATATTCGAAAGCGGGTGCTCGATCATACTGCACGCCCAACAACCAAGCGAGCTGCCGAAATGCTTACGCATATTGCCGATGTTGGATTTGAACTTACGGGTAGCGAGCTAATTGCACTTATACTTGAGGCCGATGCAATTAAACAACATCTTCCGAAGTACAACAAACGCGGAAGGCGACGGAATACGCAAATGGGCGTATTTCCAAAGACCGACAAGAATGGCTACATAAATCTTGGCATTCAGGGTTTATCGTCCGATAATGGTTCGCCCATTGCCAGCTTCGATAATCAAACCGAGGCTCAGGCTTTTCTGTACCGCATGGTCGATGAGTTCTCGCTTTGCCAAAAGCTTAGCGGATTGTACTCTTCTCCAAATGCTTGTTTTCATCATCAAATAGGCCAATGTAAGGGTGCTTGCATTGGCGAGGAGCCTGCCGATTTGTACAATGAGCGGGTCGAAAAAGCCATTGCCAGCCAAACCCTTGGAACCCGAAGTTTTGTTCTGGTCGATCAGGGGCGAAATGCCGATGAGCGCTCGTTTGTGAAGGTAGTTAATGGAAAAATTGAGGGCTACGGGTATTTCAATCCCGAGTTTGTTGATAACTCAATTGATTTGCTCAACGAAACCCTTATTCCCTGCGGAAATCACCGCGAGGCAGTGATGGCTGTTAGGGGTTTTATGGGCAAAGCTGGAGTGAAAGTGCTGGATATTTAAAAATATTGATTCCAACTTTTATTATTCCCCCTTTTCCCCCATTTTTGTGTACAATTTTAAAACTGCATATTGATGAAACCAACTCTTATAATCTTAGCTGCCGGCATGGGCAGCCGTTATGGTAGCCTTAAGCAGGTTGATGCTGTTGGCCCCAATGGTGAAACCATTATCGATTACTCCGTTTTTGATGCGCTTCGCGCCGGATTTGGCAAGGTGGTGTTCGTTATCCGCAAGGATATCGAGAAGGATTTTCTGGAGGTTTTCGGTAAGCGATTCGATGGCAAGGTGCCCTACGAGATAGTTTTTCAGGAGCTAAGCATGTTGCCCGATGGAATTACTTGTCCCCCCGATAGGGTAAAACCTTGGGGTACTGCTCATGCAGTGTGGGTTTGTCGGAATGCAGTAAAAGAGCCGTTTGCGGTTATTAATGCCGACGATTTTTACGGAGCCGACTCGTTTAAGGTGCTGGCCAAAGCCCTTACAAATCCTGAGTTGAAGCAGGGCGATTACTTTATGGTAGGCTATCATCTTAAAAACACTTTAAGCGAGCAGGGCTCAGTGTCAAGGGGTGTTTGCACCGTTGATCAAAGTTCTTTCCTAAGCGATGTGGTTGAGCGCACACACATTGAGCGAATCGACAATGTGGTAAAGTTTAAAAACGAGAGCGGCGAAATGGTTACCGTGGATGAAAACTCGCTGGTATCGATGAATTTCTGGGGCTTTACCCCCAATTTCTTTGGGCATATCGACTCAATGCTAAGCGAGTTTCTTAGCGGTTCGCTGGCCAATCCCAAGGCCGAGTTCTACATCCCAACGGTGGTAAATCGTTTAATAAAAAGTAATCAGGCAACCTGCAGGGTGCTGCCCACCACGGCGCAGTGGTTTGGCGTTACCTACCCCGGCGATAAGCCCGTGGTGATGAGTAGCCTAAAGCAGCTGGTTGAAAAAGGTGAATATCCCTCACCCTTATTCTAATCTGGCTACAGCATGCTCACCGTAATATTAGTTATGGCCATTGGTATTATTATTGGCTACCTAATCCGCAACTATAACCGATGGGTAAGGCTGGCCGATAAGCTCACCATGTGGGCAATTTACCTTCTGCTTTTTCTGCTTGGGATTGCCATTGGTGCCAACGAGGTGATAGTAAAAAGTCTTCCAAAACTTGGATTAAAGGCCTTGTTGATTTCGCTTGGGGGAGTGCTGGGAAGCGTATTGGTGGCATGGCTGGCTTACAGGTTGTGGTTTGCATCCAAAAAGAGCGAGCATGAAGGGTAGCCTAATCATTCTATCGTTTTTTACTGCAGGCGTGGTGCTTGGTCTTTTCCATTTTATTCCCGATATTCTTATTCACAACGATTTTAGCCACTGGGCGCTTTACCTTCTGATGTTTTTGGTGGGCATTAGCATTGGTGCCGACCCAAACTCGCTTAAGGCTTTAACACAGCTCAATGTTAAAATTTTGGTTGTTCCACTGGTAACGGTAGTTGGTACCACGCTTGGCGTTAGCGGGGTTTACCTTTTGCTTGCCGATGTTAACTTCTACGATATTTTGGCCGTTGGTTATGGTTTTGGCTACTACAGCCTGTCGAGCATTTTTATAACCGAGCTGCGGGGCGAGGAGCTGGGCGTTGTGGCACTGCTTGCCAACGTAATGCGCGAGGTAATAACCCTTTTGGCTGCTCCAATGTTTGCAGTATTCTTTGGGAAAATTGCCCCAATAGCTTCGGGTGGAGCAACCAGTATGGACACCACGCTACCCATTATTTCGCAGGCATCGGGTAAGGAGTTTGCCATGGTTTCGTTATTTCATGGAATTGTGCTAACTATACTGGTACCATTTTTGGTAACACTTGTGCTCAATGGATTTTAGTTAATCAGATAATCGCTGAAATATGAGGGTTCTTCTTATAGCGTTTCTAGTAATAATTAATATTCCTTTTGTAAAGGCACAAACCGATTGGATTGAGCTATCGGGCGACATTCTACATCTGGCGCTGCCCGCTGCCGCTTTTACATCAACGTTGATTTGGCAGGAGGAAAGCCACAAGGGATCCAAGGAGTTTATCTGGTCTGCCGGAGTGTCAACGGTGGCAACCTATGCGCTTAAGTACGCCATCGATAAGCAGCGTCCCAATGGCGAAAGCCATGCGTTCCCATCGGGCCACTCCTCTAGGGCATTTATGGGTGCTGAGTTTATCCGCCGCAAGTTTGGGTGGAAGGCTGGTGTGCCAGCCTACTTGCTGGCCGGATATACAGGCTACACAAGGATTCACGCCAACAAGCACGACTACTGGGATGTTGTTGGTGGTGCGGCGGTGGGTATTTTTAGCTCCTACATTTTTGCCAAGCCATATCTAAAGAATCAGAAAATTGAGATGGGTTTTGGACGATTTGATAACAATTATGTGCTAAATTTACAGTTAACTTTCTAGTTTTATATTGCTAGCTATTACCAACCTCTTTAAATAAGGCAGGTTATGAAAGCATTTTATATCCATCGGCAAGTATTTTGTATTTTCGTTATCCTGGCGTTTTCGCTCCTTGTTGGAGCGTGCTCACCTAAGCCCAAATCGGTTGAGGAGATGTTCTCAAAAATTTCCGCCATCGATAGTCTAAAGCAAATTCAGGGCGATACCCTTTTCGCCGAAACCTGGGAGCTTTGGTTCTCTCAGCCGCTTGATCATAAGAATCCCAAGGGTGAGCACTTTCCCCTGCGCGTGGTATACAATCACATGGGATTCGACAAACCTGTGGTTGTGGCCATCGAGGGTTATAAGATTTACTCGCACTGGGCCACCGAACCAGCCCTGCTGCTTAACGCCAACCAGATAAACATTGAGCATCGGTTTTTCGAGAATAGTAGGCCAAAGGATAGCATCCCCTGGGCATATCTCGATATCTACCAGGCGGCAACCGACCAGCATAGGGTAATTAAATCGTTTAAACCTTTCTTTAACAGTAAATGGGTAAGCACTGGGATTAGCAAGGGCGGACAGGCCACCATTTTCCACAGATATTTCTATCCCAATGATGTTGATGTTAGCATTCCGTACGTGGCACCCCTAAACTTTAGCAGCGAGGACAAACGAGTTTACGATTTCCTAGATAATGTGGGTACAACCGAATGCCGTGAACGTGTAAAATCCTTTCAGAAGGAACTTTTTAAACGGAAAAGTAGGTTGATGCCTATGCTTAAGGAGTTGGCTGCAAGTAAGAATTACACTTTCGCATTTGGATTAGACCGTGCTTACGATATTAATGTGCTAGAGTATAGCTTTGCCTTTTGGCAATGGAGCGGCATGGATTGTTCCCAAATTCCTCCCATTAGCGCTTCCGATACCGAGGTCTTTAACCACTGGGCTAGGGTTGCATCGTTCGATTTTATTGAGGATAACGGCGTGTGGGAGTCTCAGCCATTCTTTTATCAGGCCATGACCGAGATTGGAATGTATGGCTACGAGGTGGAATCGTGGAGCGATTTTCTTGCCGATACTGCCAATATCACCTTCGATTTTACCATGCCCAAAGGGCATGCAGCTGTTTTTAACCCCGAGTCGATGCAGAAGGTAAACCAGTGGATACAAACCGAGGGTAATTACATGCTATACATCTACGGCGAGTACGATCCCTGGAGTGCAACCGCTGTGGTTCCTGGTTTCGATACCAAATCGGCAATATTTTTTAACCCTAAGGGCGATCATACAACCCGTATTTATAGTTTCCCTGCTGCAATGCAGGACAGCATTTATGATATTCTAGAGAATTGGTTAGACCTTAAACTCAGAAAATAATTGTATATGATTAAGAAATCCTTATATCCAATCGCACTAATCGCCATGTTATTTTATGGTTGTAGCCACGAAAGCCTCGATGGAGATCCCACTTTATCTGAAGGCGAAGGTGATAGTAATACTGGTCAGCCCGGATTGCTTACCGCTGGCGAGTGGAACGATCTTGCCAACTGGGATTTTTGGACCAGCATTCTCAATAATCAGGAGTACTCCAATATGCCTGCTTACTGGAGTTTTTTTACCAACAATCGTGTTTCAGTTCAAATACTCGATGCTACATCCAACCCAATAGTTGATGCCAGGGTCGATTTGAAACGGAGTGGTGTCACAATCTTCTCGGCCCGAACCGACAACAGCGGCCGTGCCGAGCTATGGGCTGACCTTTTTCAGTACAGCAACTCAGTGGAGGCCTCATCCCTGAGTATCGATGTTAATAGTGGTGAGTTTGAATTTTCGGATGTTAAGTTTTTCCATACCGGAATTAATAGTATTACCCTTGCTGGCACACAGGCCAGCAATAGGGTGGAGATATCGTTTGTGGTCGATGCAACAGGTTCCATGGGCGATGAGTTGGAGTTTCTGAAAACCGAGCTGCTCGATGTTATAGATAGGGTGAAGGTCGATAATCCCAATGTGCAGATGTACACCTCATCGGTGTTCTACCGCGACGAGGGCGACGAGTATGTGACCCGCGTTTCCGCATTTACCGATAATGTTGAACAGACAATTAATTTTATTAAGGATCAGCGTGCATCGGGTGGTGGCGATTATCCCGAGGCCGTGCATACCGCCCTCGATAAGGCCATCAACGAGTTGCAATGGGCATACTCGGCTCGTACTCGTTTGCTTTTTCTGGTGCTCGATGCACCCCCGCACTATCGAACCGATGTTGTCTCGAGTCTGCAATCTTCCATAGCCGGTGCTGCTGCCAAGGGTATAAAGATTATTCCCGTAACCGCCAGCGGTATTAATAAGGAGACCGAGTTCCTGATGCGGTTTTTTGCCATTGCCACCAATGGAACTTACGTGTTTATTACCGACCACAGCGGTGTGGGCAATAGCCACTTGGAGCCTACTGTTGGCGATTACGAGGTGGAGTTGCTAAACAACTTGCTGGTTAGACTAATTAATAAGTATGCCGAGTAA
>CAZBBA010000092.1:13064-14149 GCA_964490015.1 uncultured Rikenellaceae bacterium | reverse complement strand
TTCACGTAGGTTTTTCCCTCAATAATATTGTTGCCCATTTTCAGGTAGTACGACTCCATGTCCATTCCCATATTATCCATATCGCGCACATAGCCCAGAATAGTTCCCTTAAGCGAGGAGTTTTGTAGGGCAACCCCGTAGCCTGGGGCTTGGAGCGAAAGATTCTTGATAACGATTTGTTTGTTGGGCTTGTAGGAGAAATCGACGGTGAGGTTTTTTACCTCATCTATGGAGTCGAGCGCTGTGGATAAGTTGCGCACTTTTAGGTCGAGGCTGGTGCGCTCAAGGAAATAGTCGGCGCTCTCCATGCCAATGTCGTCGGGAAGTACCCCCCGAGTGGCAAAGTTAAAGGCTAGCGTACCTGTTAGGTATTCAACGGTGCTGTCGGGAATAAAACTGCTAAACTCATCGAAGTTAATTTTTCCACTCGCCTTAACATTGTAGCTGGGCTTATCGAGGTTGGTAGCGCTAAAGGCAACGTCGAAATGGCTCTTTGCGGTAGCAATCCTAAAGTCGGTGAACTGGGTGCTTACAGTTGTGAAATCGTTGGGATTAGGAACATTTACCGATCCAGCAAAGGAGATATGCCTAATCTCGGGGTAATCGGCGGTAATAACGCTGCCGCGCTTAAGTGCCATAGTTGCCTGAACGTGGGGCAGGAGCAATGTGTCGTAAACATATCCTTTAATTTTTGCCTCCATATCCATTTGCCCGGTTATGCCTATTAGTCCAAATTCCTTAAGCATCTCCTCGGGTGCGTACTTGCTCATCTCTTTCAGATTTAGCTCGGTAAGCGTTATTTCCATGTCAACATAAATGGAATCGCCCAGAGTTGCCTTTCCGCTGGCCTGCATTTTTGCTCCATCGGTAACCAGGTTTGCCGATTCGATGTTAATGTTCCCGTCGTCGTACCCAATGTTGAAGTTCAGTGCGGTTTCGCGCATTAGGTGTACGTTATAGTCCTCGTAGGATAGGTTCGAAAGTAGAACGCTACCATCAATTTTCCCTGCGTAATACTCGTTGAGCACTTTCCCTTCGATATTCAGCTCTGGGATATGAATCCTTGCCGAAGCCCTCATCTGCTG
>CAZBBA010000092.1:11143-12964 GCA_964490015.1 uncultured Rikenellaceae bacterium | reverse complement strand
GGATCCTGGTTGGGCTCGATTGTACTTTTGTGATGTGCACCCAGCGTAAAACCATCGAACTGAACCGTGGCGTAGGGAAACTTACGGAAAAGGAGCAGCGAAACATTATCGACCTTAACAGGTGCTTCTATCATAGTGCTCACCTCCCTAAGAGCAAGCCGGGTAATTGTATTCTCGGAGTGTAACGCAACTACAATTAGAACTATCACCAGTAGCATAATGGTGAGTATTGTGTACGCTAGGATTTTGCCAATTCTCTTAAGGATGCGTGTAATTTTCATAATAGATGCTTTACGCGATGATTGTTATGTGGAAATATTGTTTTTTGCTGTTTAGTTCCAGAGGCTTTTGAACCAACTAACCCGGTGCTTTTTCAGTGCCGCTTCCAGCTTATCGCCTCTTAGGTTTACCTCAATTATAACCCCTTCGCCATCGACCAGAAAACTCGAGGGGATCATTCGGATAGAATAGTCGAGTGCGGGCTTGCTTTTCCAGCCAAGTAAATCGCTTACATTGTAGGGCCACTGTAGCTGATCCTCCTCAATGGCTCTAAGCCAGGTGTCGCGGTTGGTGTCGAACGATACGCTAAGCACAGTAAATCCCTTGGCATTTTTAAACTCGGTGTCCTTGTACTTATTGTATGCTTGTACGAGTATGGGATTCTCCTTACGGCAAGGGGCGCACCAGGCGGCCCAAAAATCGACCAAAACCATTTGCCCCCGCAAATCCGATAGCTTAACCTCAACCCCATCGGGGGTTGAAAGTACTATGTCCTTGGCAACTTCACCAATTTGGAAGTTTTGAGCCAATACGCTGTTGGTCAATAGTAACAAAAGGGCTAACCCAAATATTTTGAAGGCGCTTTTCATGCTTTTTGAACTTTTTGTAGAGTTGGAATTTTGGACTGTACAAAGAACCATAAACTTAGAAAAATTTTTGACAGATTCCATAATACTGTTGCAAAAACTTGGCCACAAATTTTAGTTGATTATTGTGGTGGAATTTGAAAAGATGACAGATGTATTTATTACCCTTACAATTTCATTTCATTTTATGTGGTATCTCTTCTTCACTGTTCATTGTTGCCTATTTACAATACTTACTCAATCTTTGCGTTACATTTGAGCCAAAACCAAGTGGTCTTTAGCCAAAAAGCAGTAATATTGTAGTCGATTTGAAAAACCAATTCCCATGCGTGGATATTTTTGTTTTACTCTACTTTTACTATCACTTACCCTTATTGGGGTGAATGCTAACGCGCAAATTTACGCTCCCAATCGTAGCTGGGTTTCGCCTACCAACTACGCCAGCTCTGCCCATCAGGATTCTGTTTTTCTCTTCTTCGAAAGCAACTTGTCGAACCTTAGAGCCCAATTTTCCGACTCTTCGGCATCGACCTATACTTGGTACAAGTACAATAGGGATTTCACGGTTCCCTCTGGAACTAGCTTAATGCAGAGATTTAGGCCCCTAGCAAGTTTCAACGACTCCATAATTCCCAGTACTCAAACAGGCGGTTACATGGTAGATGTAAAGCGAACCCTCGACGATAGCGTAGAGACCTACATTGCCTGGGTAATGGTTGATGATATTACGATTGAGTCGTTGGATTTGGTTAGTAATACATGTTCAAATCTGCAGCTGATACTCAGAACCGCGCCCGTTTCTGCCTTCGATGTGAATTCCAAGTTTGCTTACTACGATATATCCCGTGAAGCTCATCAGGAGATTTCGATTCTTGGTTCAAGTGGGTATTTTGCTGCCAACTCATTCCAGTCTCTAAACCCTAAGGTTACCGTGAGTTCGCCAATTCATCATTCC
>CAZBBA010000092.1:0-11043 GCA_964490015.1 uncultured Rikenellaceae bacterium | reverse complement strand
TGGTGATCCCAAGCAGTGGGAGGGATGGAATGGTAAAGTTGATGGGACAAAGGGTGATGCCCCTTCGGGTGTTTACTACTTTGTAATTGATGCCGTTGGATGGGATGGCGTTCGGTACCGCGATGGTCAGTACAAGGGATTCCTTCACCTTTACAGGTAAGCCTGTTACTCTTTTCTATTCAACTAATCAGTCGTTTAAATATAGAAATTTCCTTTACGCAAAACATTGTTATAAAGGGATGTAGTCGTATTAGGCTCAATTCAGTTCTGTTTTACAGCATATCTATCAAATATTTCATAAATTTGGTTGGGACTAAAAACAAACTATTATGCTAAAAGAAACAGTAAGTCAGTATCTTGAGGACAGTATTCGTCAGAATTGGGAATACCAGGCCCTTTCGGATTACAAAGGCGAGAATTTCACCTATGGCGACATTGCCTGCACCATGGTGCGGCTGCACACTTTTTTTGAATTCGCAGGTATTCAGCAGGGCGATAAAATTGCTCTTATTGGCAAAAATTCGGCTCGTTGGTGTTCGATATACCTTTCGGTTGTTTCCTACGGAGCAGTTGTAGTTCCAATTCTGCCCGATTTTAAACCAGCTGATATTCACGAAATAGTGAACCACTCCGATTCCATTTTGCTTTTTGCGGAGCAGAGTATCTTTGAGAGTTTAGACTTTGAGAAGATGCCTAACCTAATGGGATCGCTCCGAATAAATGGAAATACAATCCAAGCCCAGCGAAATGACAAGTTGGTTGATGCCTGGGAGAAATCGACAATTGATAAACCTATCGATAAGGCCTGTGCAAAGGTTGAGAGTTTCGCCTTGCCCAAGATTGAAAATGAAAAGCTGGCGGTAATTAGTTACACTTCAGGAACAACAGGCTTTGCCAAGGGTGTAATGATTCCTCACAATAGCTTAGCAGCAAATATTCGCTATGCGCAAAGGAATATGCCATTAAACCCGGGCGATAGAATAGTGTCGTTCCTTCCGCTGGCGCATACATTTGGCTGCGCTTTCGAATTCCTTTTCCCATTCACTCTTGGATGCCATATTACAATCCTAACCAAAACGCCATCGCCTCAAATTATTCTACAGGCGTTTAAGGAGGTTCGACCTTCACTGATTCTATCGGTGCCTCTGGTGATAGAGAAAATATATAAGAAGCAGGTTTTGCCAGCTGTAAGTAAGCCTTCCATGAAGATATTGCTAAATATCCCTGGAATTAATAGAATTATTCTTAAGAAAATTAGGGCTAAGCTTGAGATGGCCTTTGGTGGTAACTTCCGCGAGCTAGTTTTAGGTGGTGCCCCCTTTAATCAGGAGACCGAGAGCTTCTTTAAACGACTGAAGTTCCCATTTACGGTTGGGTATGGGATGACCGAGTGTGGACCGCTAATTAGCTACATTAATTGGCGCGAGAATCCATCCGGCGCTTCAGGTCGAATTGTAGATACTTTAGAGGTTAAAATTGAATCTTCCGATCCTCAGAATGTCGCTGGTGAGATAATGGTTAAGGGCGAGAATGTGATGTACGGTTACTACAAAAATCAGCAGGCTACCGACGAGGTGCTCGATGCCGATGGCTGGCTTCACACGGGCGATTTGGGACTTATAGATAAGAAAGGGAATATTTATATTAAAGGGAGGATTAAAAGTATGCTACTTGGCCCAAGCGGTAAAAATATCTACCCTGAGGAGATTGAATCGCTATTCAACAATAAGTTTGGAGTGGCCGAAACCGTGGTTGTTCAGCGCAATGATAAGCTGGTGGCTCTAATTTTCCCCGATCAAGAGTTTGTGCAGAAGGAGAACCAAACACCAGATACTCTAAAAGCGCTCTTCGATGAGTACAAAAAGGAGATAAACGATCAGCTACCCGGCTATATGAATGTTTCGCAGGTGTTAATACAAGCGGAGGAGTTTGCCAAAACGCCTAAGCGCAGTATCAAGCGATTCCTGTACAGCTAAGTTTCCTGTTCGTATTATAGACAAAGGGCTCCGATCGAAATTCGGAGCCCTTTGCTTAGATGGATACTACTCAACAATTAGTATAGATTCAATTTTGTCACCTTGTCTAATTTGGTCAATCACCTCAACACCTTCGTATACTTTTCCAAAGCAGGTGTGGTTTCTATCTAGGTGGCTAGTGTTGTCGCGGCTATGACAGATAAAGAACTGCGATCCGCCAGTGTTTCTTCCTGCATGAGCCATGGAGAGCACACCCTTGTCGTGATACTGGTTGTTTCCCGATAGTTCGCAGTTAATGGAGTAGCCAGGCCCACCGGTTCCAACCCGTCTGTCGGTCATGTCTTTTGAGAACGGGCAACCTCCTTGAATTACGAAATTGGGGATAACTCGATGAAAAGCGAGTCCATTGTAATAACCCGATTCGGCAAGTTTGATAAAATTAGCCACAGTATTTGGGGCATCTTCATGGTAAAACTCAACCTTCATCACACCCTTTGGGGTGTGTATTTCTGCTTTCTTCATATGTGTTTTTGTTAAAAAGTGATTAATGCGCAAAGTATACTGGCAACAAAAGCTGCGCAAATTTAGGAATTTAAAAGTTTACAGCAAGCCTCTACTTTGAGCAAGAGTGTAGATTTGGTCTACAATCTCTTGGGTTGATAGCGTTGCGCGATTAAGTATTAGGTCAAATAATTCACTGTCGGGTTTGTTTCCTCTGAAAAAATCCATAAAGGATTCGCGGCGTTTGTCGGTTTCTTTTACTAGAGCCATCGCCTCATTGGGGGTAAGGTTAAATCTGCTCTTTATAACATTTACCCTCCAACAAAATGGGGCTATTAGCCTAACATGTATCGATCGCTTGATGTGCTTTGCGATTACACAGCCTGCCCTGCCCACAATTATTGAATGGCCTTGCTCGGAGTAGGAGCGAACAATCTGTGCTATAGCCCGCTTAATTTGAATGTCGCTTAGGTATTTATCCTTGGAGAATAGCGAAACGATATCGCCAAACATCGACTTTTCCTGGGCACCAAAAATATGGGATATTTCATGGGGTTTGGTATCCAAGGTTTCAGCAGCATCGTGAAGTACTTGGTGGCTCACAAAGAACCATTCTTCCTTCTCTTTGCCTTGGGCTTGATCGTTAATTTTGGCGGCAAGCATTTTGCCTACTTCGCTTCCAAAGCATCCATACTCACGGGAGAGGGTAATAACAGGCCCATGTTCGGGCTGAGCATCCTCCTCCTCACGCCGAACCCTTTCGTGCATGTAGTGTAGAAATAGATTCTCCATGTTTTTTCTTCTAAATTTATGAAAAAAAGTTATACCCATCGGCTTGGGTGGGTATATTTTTTTGCAAAGCAACACGACCACATCTCCTCAACCCTTTTTGGAATTGCACTAGAAGCACAAAAAAAAAAGCCCCGGAGTAGATCCGGGGCTAAATTCATTAGAAGGAGAATATCTATTCCTCTTCCGACTCCTCTTCGTATGCTTTAAGCAGCTTGTCCTGAACATCAGCAGGAACTTGCTCGTAGCTTGAGAATTTCATGTTGTAAGTTGCCCTGCCACTAGTTAAAGACGAAAGAGCAGTGGAGTACTTGTTTAGTTCGGCTAGTGGTACACGAGCATTTACTTTCTCGAAACCCTTAACGCTATCCATACCAAGTATTATGGCTCTGCGGTTCTGCAGGTCGCTCATTATATCGCCCATCTTGTCGCCAGGAACCAAAACTTCAACCTCGTAGATAGGCTCCATAATCTTTGGCCCCGCGTTTTTAAAGGCGGTTCTAAAGGCGTTTCTACCTGCTAATTTAAATGAAATTTCGTTTGAGTCAACGGGGTGCATCTTACCGTCGTACACGGCAACGCGAATATCGCGGGCATAGGATCCAGTAAGTGGACCTTCCTCCATTTTTTCCATAATACCTTTAAGAATTGCAGGAAGAAAACGCGCGTCGATGGAGCCTCCAACAATACAGTTGTAGAAAACTAATTTTCCTCCCCAGTCAAGTTTTATTTCTTCCTTACCCCTAACGCTAACGTTAATTTCTTTGCCATTTACCTTGTATTTTACGGGATCGGGAGCGTCCTCGGTGTATGGCTCAATAACCATGTGAACCTCGCCAAATTGTCCCGAACCACCGCTCTGCTTCTTATGACGATAGTCGGCCTGAGCAATTTTGGTAATAGTTTCGCGGTAGGGGATGCGCGGAGGCAAGAAATCAACATCAATCTTATAAAGGTTGAGTAGCTGCCATTTTAAGATATTTAAATGATGCTCACCCTGACCGTAAACAATAATTTGCTTCAGTTCCTTCGAGTACTCTATGATAATTGTTGGATCCTCTTGGTGAGCCCTGTTTAGGTACTCGCCCATCTTTTCGGTGTCCGACTCGTTTTTGGCCTTAATAGCAGTTCTAAATTTAGAGTTGGGGAATGTGAGTGGGGCGAAAGAAATGCTTTTGCCAGGGGCACAGAGTGTGTGGTTGGTTTTTGTGTTTTTTAGCTTAACAGCAGCACCAATATCTCCTGCTACAAGTTCAGTTACTTTATCCCTTTTCTTGCCGGCTACGGCGAATAGCTGGGACAGACGCTCTTTCCCGTCATTTTTGGTGTTGATAAGATCCATGCCCTCTGTAATCTTCCCCGACATAACCTTAAAATAGTTTATCTCACCGATGTGGGACTCAACAGCCGTTTTGAATACAAAAAGCGAAGCCGGTTCAGTCGCAAGGCATTTGATCTCTTGTCCTTCGGTCGATTTTGGTACAGGAAGTTTATCGGGGCTTGGGCATACGTTAATAATGAATTCCATCAACCTTTTTGTGCCAATGTTGCGTTTCCCTGATACGCAGAATACTGGGAATAGCCCTCTGGTTAACAACCCAGCCCTAATGCCAACTCGCATTTCGTCCTCGCTTAGGGTTCCCTGCTCGAAGAATTTCTCCATCAAACTCTCGTCGTTCTCGGCAGCAGTTTCAATTAGCGCATTCTGCAATTCGGCAGCTTTGTCCATTTCGTCGGCTGGTATGTCAAGCTCTTCGCGTTCGCCAGTATCACCCTTAAAGCGATACATCTTCATCATAAGCACATCGATAAAGGCGTTGAACTCCGTGCCTGCATTAACCGGGTACTGAACAATAGCAAGTTTAGATCCGAAGCTAACCTTAAGAGACTCCAGCGTTTGCTCAAAATTGGCCTTGTCGTGATCGAGTTGGTTAATGGCAAAAACCATTGGTTTGGCAAGTTTTTCGGCATGTCGGCCAAAGATCTCGGTACCTACTTCAACCCCATACTGGGCGTTAATCACCATAACGGCTAAATCGGTTGGACGCATTGAGGAGATAACCGCTCCAACAAAATCATCGGAACCTGGGGTGTCAATAATGTTGAGCTTATGGTCTTTGAACTCGGTGTATAAAACGGTCGAAAAGATAGAACGTTGGTTCTGCTGCTCAATTTCGGTGTAGTCCGAAACGGTACTTTTACCTTCGATAGTTCCCTTGCGGTCAATAACTTTCCCTTCAAACATCATGCTCTCGGCCAGAATGGTTTTCCCTGAACCGCTGTTGCCCAGCAGGGCGATGTTCCTAATGTGTTCTGATTGATAAGTTTTCATGTAAACTTGCTTTACTGCTGTTTAACAATACGATAATTACTTTTTCCTGAATGAGGTACTATTGTTGATGCCTTTTATTCATTTAAAGCCCCCAAAAATAGTAAAAATTTGGTTTAAACAAACTTTAGCATGTAATTAGTGCGGTATAGTAAGTTTGTCTGTTTCAAAACATGCTGTACGCAAAAAAAGGAGATTAACAAAGCCTTCTACATCGAGTTGTTTTCAGCGTGAATATTTTTATTTATCCATTGCATAAACAATTGTCTCAATGTGTTGGAGTTTAAAAAATAAACACGTACCTTTGCGCCCGCAATTTCCGGAAACAGAAATGGCTCAGAACAAATTATTTGGGGTAAAATGTTTTGGTATTCAATAAAAAAGAATACCTTTGCAACCCATTTTACAGGGAACTTTTTAATTAAACCAAGATGTATATATGCCTACTATTCAGCAACTAGTAAGAAAAGGAAGGACTGTTATCGTAGAGAAGAGCAAGTCGCCCGCTCTCGATGCTTGTCCACAGCGTCGTGGGGTATGTGTACGCGTGTACACCACTACCCCCAAGAAGCCGAACTCGGCTATGCGTAAAGTTGCCAGGGTAAGGCTTACCAATGGAAAAGAGGTAAACGCTTACATCCCTGGCGAGGGACACAACCTGCAGGAGCACTCAATCGTGCTTATCCGCGGCGGAAGGGTAAAAGATCTGCCCGGTGTTCGTTACCACCTAATCAGGGGCACCCTTGATGCTTCAGGAGTTGAAGGTCGCAACCAGCGCCGCTCCAAGTATGGCACCAAGAGGCCTAAGAAAAAGAGTTAATTAACAATTAAACAGTTTGTTTAAGAAATGAGAAAATCAAAACCAAAGAAGAGGATACTTTTACCCGATCCTAAGTTCCAAGACGTGGAGGTTACCCGTTTTGTGAACAACATGATGTACAGCGGGAAGAAGAGTATCGCGTTCAACATCTTTTACGATGCCCTAGATATCGTTGAGAAGAAGATGAAAGACGCAGAGAAGAGCCCTCTCGAAATATGGAAGAAGGCCCTCGAAAACATTACCCCTCAAGTTGAGGTTAAAAGCCGCCGCGTAGGTGGAGCAACATTCCAGGTTCCCATGGAGGTTCGCCCCGACCGCAAAGTTTCTTTATCCATGAAGAACATGATCTTGTTCTCGCGCAAGCGCTCGGGTAAAGGGATGAGCGAAAAACTAGCTGCTGAAATCATGGCGGCCTACAACGAGGAAGGTGCTGCATTCAAGCGTAAGGAAGATATGCACCGTATGGCAGAAGCAAACAAGGCCTTTGCCCATTTCAGGTTTTAAGTTTTGAATACCTTATATTAATAGAGGCAGAGAATTAGATGAGCAGAGATTTAAATTTTACCCGTAATATTGGGATTATGGCCCATATCGACGCAGGTAAGACAACAACTACCGAGCGGATCCTGTTTTATACGGGTAAAACACATAGGCTAGGAGAGGTGCACGATGGAGCTGCTACCATGGACTGGATGGTTCAGGAGCAGGAGAGGGGTATTACTATCACATCTGCAGCAACAACAACTTTTTGGAACTACAATAACCAGCAGTATCAGGTAAACATTATCGATACCCCTGGTCACGTTGACTTTACCGTTGAGGTGGAGCGCTCGTTGAGAGTATTGGATGGCGCTGTTGCCGTGTTTTGCGCGGTGGGCGGAGTTGAACCCCAGAGCGAAACCGTATGGCGTCAAGCAGACAAATATCGCGTACCCCGGTTGGCTTTTGTTAACAAAATGGACCGGTCGGGTGCCGATTTTCTAACTGTAGTGGGTCAGATCAAGGAACGTCTTGGTGCTAGACCAATTCCCATTCAACTACCCATTGGTGCTGAGGAAAACTTCACCGGTGTAGTTGATCTAGTTGAAAACAAGGCAGTGGTTTGGTTTGAGGATGACAAGACCAAAACCACCCAGTATCGCCTTGAGGATATTCCCTCGGATATGGTTGACGAGGTTAACGAATGGCGTGAGAAGTTGATCGAGGCTGTGGCTGAGTACAACGACGATCTGCTCGAACGCTTTTTTGACGATCCCGACTCCATTACCAAGGACGAGATCCTTGAAACAATCCGCAAAGCAACCATCGACATGTCGATTGTACCCGTGCTTTGTGGTGCATCATTCAAAAACAAGGGGATCCAGCGTTTGTTGGATGCCGTGGTGAGTTTCCTACCCAGCCCCCTCGATATTGGAGCTGTAACCGGAACTCATCCCGATTCAGACAAAGAGGTTGTTCGTAACCCTGACTCAAAGGAACCATTCTGTGGTTTAGCCTTTAAAATTGCTACCGATCCATACGTGGGAAGGTTAGCATTTATCAGGGTGTACTCAGGACAGTTGCCCAGTGGAAGCTACATCTTCAATACCCGCAGCGGGAAAAAGGAGCGCATTAGTCGCCTCTACCAGATGCACGCCAACAAGCAGAACCCAATTGATCTCTGCGATGCTGGTGACATTTGCGCAGCAGTAGGGTTTAAAGATTTACGCACAGGTGATACCATCTGCGATGAGAAACATCAGATTGTTCTTGAATCGATGACCTTCCCCGAACCTGTAATTGGGCTTGCAGTTGAACCCAAAACTCAGGCAGACCTCGATAAGCTTGGGGTTGCACTAAACAAGCTTGCTGAGGAGGATCCCACATTCCAGGTTCGTACCGACGAGGATAGCGGCCAAACCGTAATCAACGGTATGGGTGAGCTACACCTTGAAATTATTGTGGACAGATTGAGGAGGGAGTTTAAGGTTGATATCAACCAGGGCGCTCCTCAGGTAGCCTACAAAGAGGCTATCACCCAAGCAACCGAACACCGCGAAGTGTTCAAGAAACAAACGGGTGGTAGGGGTAAATTCGCCGACATCATCTTCACAATGGGGCCAGCCGACGAAGGCGTTTCGGGCTTGCAGTTTGTAGATGAGGTTAAAGGTGGAAACATCCCCAAGGAATACATACCATCTGTACAGAAAGGTTTTGGATTGGCTATGAAGAATGGCGTACTTGCCGGGTTTGCTTTAACTAATCTTAAGGTTACTCTCAAGGACGGATCGTTCCACCCAGTTGACTCCGATTCCCTTTCGTTCGAAATTGCGGCTCGCCAGGCGTTTCGCCATGCAGCCCCTAAGGCAAGGCCAGTTTTACTGGAGCCTGTTATGACTGTGGAGGTAGTAACCCCCGAGGAGTACATGGGTGATGTGATTGGCGATTTTAACAAGCGTAGGGGACAAGTTATTAGCATGGATTCCAAAGGCGGTGCCCGCGTTATTAAAGCCAAGGTTCCATTGTCCGAGCAATTTGGATATGTAACCGTACTACGGACACTCACTTCCGGAAGGGCTACCTCATCTATGGAGTTTTCTCACTATGCTGAGGTTCCTGCCAACATTGCGAAGGAGGTTGTTGAAAAGTCCAGTGGTAAAATAGTAAAAGAAGTCGATTAATCATTTACCATTTGTTGTAAAATGAGCCAAAAGATCAGAATTAAGCTGAAATCTTATGACCACAACCTAGTGGATAAATCGGCCGAGAAGATTGTGAAAACTGTTAAATCGACAGGTGCTGTGGTAAACGGGCCAATTCCCCTCCCCACGCACAAGCGCATCTTCACCGTGAACCGTTCCACGTTTGTGAATAAGAAATCGAGAGAGCAGTTTCAACTTAGCTCTTTCAAGAGACTACTCGACATCTACAGCTCCACCCCCAAAACAATCGACGCTCTAATGAAGCTCGAATTGCCCAGTGGAGTCGAAGTAGAAATCAAAGTATGAGAGTGACAAATTAATCAGTTATTGCAATGTCAGGATTAATAGGAAGAAAAATCGGAATGACTTCCGTTTTCAGTGCCGAGGGTAAAAATATACCATGCACTGTTATTGAAGCTGGTCCCTGCGTTGTTACTCAGGTGAAAACTGTAGAGAAGGATGGCTATTCGGCCCTACAGCTTGCCTTTGACGATAAAAAGGAGAAGCATACCAGTAAGCCCATGCTAGGTCACTTCCAGAAAGCCAAAACCACGCCCAAGCGTAAGGTTTATGAGATTCAGGATTGGAAGACGGAGTACCAGCTAGGCGATGTAATTACCTCAGAGATTTTCCTTGAGGACAACTGGATTGACGTTACTGGCATAACTAAAGGTAAAGGTTTCCAGGGTGTTGTTAAACGCCATGGCTTTAGTGGTGTTGGTGGTCAAACCCACGGTCAACACAACCGTCTTCGTGCACCTGGTTCGCTTGGTGCAAGTTCATACCCCAGCAAGGTGTTCAAGGGTATGCGTATGGCAGGCAGAACGGGTGGTAATACCGTTAAGGTTATCAACCTGCGGTTAATTAAGGTTATCCCCGAAAACAACCTGCTTATAGTGAAAGGTTCAATCCCCGGTCCTAAAGGTTCATATTTAATCATTGAGAAGTAATGGAAATCAGCGTACTTAATACAGCAGGCCAGGATACCGGGAGAAAAATTGATTTAGATGATCAAATTTTTGGTATCGAGCCTAACAATCACGCCATCTATCTCGATGTGAAGCAGTACTTAGCCAACCAAAGGCAAGGAACTCATAAAGCCAAAGAGCGTAACGAGATTGCTGGCAGCACTAAGAAACTCAAGCGCCAGAAGGGAACAGGAACTGCCCGTGCGGGTTCTATCAAGTCGCCCCTTTTCCGTGGAGGAGGACGCGTATTTGGCCCTGTACCCCGTGACTACAGCTTCAAACTGAACAAAAAGTTGAAGCAGTTAGCACGGAAGAGCGCCCTTGCCTACAAGGTGAAGGAGAACTCAATCCTTGTGCTGGAAGACTTCACATTTGAGGCTCCCAAAACTAAGGAGATGGTAAACATCTGCAAGAATCTCAACTTAACCAACAAAAAGTCGGTATTTGTGCTGAGCGAACCAAATAATAATATATATTTGTCGTCCAGAAATTTACCCAAGCAAAAAATCGTAACTGCATCTAACATAAATACATACGAAATTATGAATGCAGGTACATTGGTGCTGGTTGAGAGTTCAATTGATGTTTTGAACAAGATGTTTAAAATAGCATAATCCCTGTAGCCATGAATATTATTATTAGGCCACTGGTAACCGAGAAGATGGAGCGGCTGAGCGAGAAGCTGAATCGTTATGGCTTTATCGTAGAAAAAACAGCCAACCGCTTGGAGGTAAAAAAGGCCGTTGAAGAGCTTTACGGGGTAACCGTAAAGGATGTGAATACAATGCGTTACGGAGGGAAGCGTAAATCACGCTACACTCGTACCGGCGTTATCGCGGGTAAAACAGTTAGCTTCAAGAAAGCTATCGTAACGTTAAATGAAGGTGAACAGATTGACTTTTTTAGCAACATTTAAGTAAAATGGCTGTAAGAAAACTAAAACCTGTTACCCCAGGTCAAAGACATAAAATTATAGGTG